>JBIKMH010000037.1:0-35072 GCA_044359355.1 Planctomycetota bacterium
TGGGCTTCCGGGCTGGGCTTCCGGGCTGGGCTTCCGGGCTGGGCTTCCGGGCTGGGCTTCCGGGCTGGGCTTCCGGGCTGGGCTTCCGGGCTGGGCTTCCGGGCTGGGCTTCCGGGCGTCCTAGAACCTGCGCCGCGGACGGGCGTTGGGCGACTTGCGCGACTGGGGCGTCTGCGGTTCCCGATCGAGATCGAGTTGATCCCGGCCGCGCAGCTGCGCGCTGATGTCCTCGATCAGTTCCTCCCAACTCTGGTAGCGCAGCTCCGCCTCCTTGGACATCATCTTCTCGATGAAGTACGACAGGTGCGGGGAGAATCCGCGCCGCTTGAGCTCGGGCGCGCTCAGCGCCTGCATCACCTGCATGCGCAGCACCTCGGCATCGTCCGAGCTCTCGAAAGGCAGGCGGCCGACCACGAGGTGGAACAGCGTCACGCCCAGCGAATAGATGTCCGAGCGCAGATCGGCCTCAGCCGCCCCGCGCGCCTGTTCCGGCGAGAGGTAGCCGACCGTGCCGCTGGCGGTGTCCGCACTGTTGGTCCGCTGGCCCTGGCTGGCGGCGAAGCCCAGATCGATCAGCTTGACCTTGCCTTCGAGGGTCAGCATGACGTTGCCGGGCTTGATGTCGCGGTGCACCAGTTGCCGGGACGCCAGGTACGCGAGCGTCTCGGCGACGCTGAGGATGATCGCCAGGGCGACCTCCTCCTCGAAGACCTGCCCGCCGTCGAGCCACTCGAGCAGCGTCTTGCCCTCGATGCATTCCATCCGCGCAAAAAAGACCTCTGGCTCTCCAGAAGGCGCGTACTTGGCGGCGCCCTCGCCGCGCACGAGGCCGGGGTGTTCGAGTTCCTTCAGCAGGCGCGCCTCGGCCAGGAAGGCCTTCAGCGTGGCAGGCTGGGCGGCGGCCGTCGGCTTGAGCACCTTGAGCGCGAGCAGGCGCCCCGATTTCTTCTCGCGGGCGCGAAAGACGTCGGCCGTGCCGCCTTGGCCCAGGGCCGCCAGAATTTCATAGCCGGGAATCTCGGGCTGCTCGCCGCCGCGGGTGCGACGCAGGCGCGCCACCCGCTCGGGGCTGAAGCCGGCGCTGGAGCGCAGGAGTTCATCCAGAACTTCGCCCTGCTGCAGTCGCGAGAGCAGGGCTTGGGCCTGAGGGGCGGGCAGATGCCCGCGGTGCACCAGCAGGGCCAGAAACTCGACGTCGGGATGGGACTTCATCGGGCGCAGGAGATCCTAGCCGCGGAGTGGCCGGAAGGCAGAGCAGATCGGAGCGGGAAGGGACTTCAGTCCCCCCCCGAGGGTTCCGACAACTGGACTGCCACCGTGAATACCTCCCACAAGCGCAGCGTCTACCGCTACTTCGAGCCCGCGGACAGCTTCGTCCAGATCCTGACGCTGGAGGGCGGGGGGCTGGAGATCGAGGTCGAGCCGGGGCTCAACCGGGCCCAGTACCGCCGGCTGGTGGTGCAGGCCTGCATGCCCGAATGGCGCGGAGATTTCGGCAAAAAGCTGAAGGCCATGCTGCCGGATGATCCGCTGCTTGCGGAGGAGCTCCTCTATCAGTTGTGCATCGAGGTCAACCCGACCCTCGATATCCACACCGTGCGACTGGGGGCGGAAACGAATTCCAAAAGCAAGCTCGAAGGGCGCGCCGTCCGTGGCGAAGCCCCCCGAACGCAGAGCCACGAACAGTTCTGCAGCCAGATGAAACAGCGCGCCGTGGGCCTCGAGGAGCGACTCGGCCGCAGCATCCTCGGCCAGACGCACGCGATCGAGCACGTCGCCCGCGCGGTGCGCAAGGCGGCGGCGGGGCTCGGCGTCGCGGGTCGGCCGCTGGGCGCCTTCCTATTCCTCGGGCGCACGGGCACCGGGAAATCGGAATTGGCCAAGACACTGGCGGCTTTGGTGTACGGCCGCAACGACCACAACGGCTTGGTGAAGATCGACTGCGCCGAATACGGATTGGCGCATGAGTATTCGAAGCTGATCGGCGCGCCGCCCGGCTACGTCGGACACGAAGATGGCGGGCAATTGACGGAAATGGTGCTGAAACAGCCAGAGAGCGTGGTGCTATTCGACGAGATCGAGAAAGCCCACCCGCGGATGCACAGCCTGCTGCTCTCGATTCTCGAGGACGGGGTGTTGACCGACAACAAGGGCCGCCGCGTCAGCTTTGAGCGCACGCTGATCCTGTTCACGAGCAATGCCGGCGCGCAGGAGATGGTCTCCGCGCAGAGACAGCTGGGCTTCGTGCACCAGGAACAGCTGGGAATGGCCGCGCTGCGTTCGATCGCGACCGAGGCGCTGGAACGGCAGTTTGCGCCGGAGCTGCTCGGCCGGATCGACGAAACGATCGTCTTTTCTGAGTTGGACCGCGATGTGGCACGCAGCATTGCACAGGTGCAATTGACCGGGCTCGCCGCGCGCGCGCGCCAGCGCGGACTGCGCGTTGCCTTCACGCCGGCCGTGGCGCGCTGGGTCGCGGAGCGCGGCTGGTCGCCGGCTTCGGGAGCGCGCGAGGTGCGTCGCGTGATCACACGCGAGGTAGAAAGCCGGCTCGCGGAAGTGCTGATCGCCGCCGAAGCCCCGCAGGATCTGTTGTGGCGCGTGCGCGTCGAGCGCGACGAGCTGTGCTTCGTTCCCGAAGCCTGAGAGCCGTGCACTACGCAGGAATGCACAAGCTATAAATTAGCTTCGCAGCTGTATTTGAGCATTTTTTAGGGCGCACCCTCTTCACGCGTTCGCGGCGCCGCGTTACAATCCCGCCCACAGCGCGGTCAAACTCGAGGGACCCCGCCGGCGCGACCGGCGAGGAAAGAGGTAGATCCAGCACGCGAGCGGCATGACCGCTGGCGGTGCGGTTCCGGATGGCAAGCCGCGTGGAGTTCGAAGCAAGCGGGTGGTTTGTTTCGACTCCGACCACGCTTCACCGGGCAGTTCCCTGACTCCGGTGAAACGCGACTGCCCCGCGATCCCCCCCCGGCGACCACCCCCGCTGGAATGCCCTGCACCCCCTCCCATGCTCATTCCTGACGCTTTTGATGGGCTTTCGTGCCCGAAATTTCTCCATGACCCCCGTGCGCTGCCCCAGCGGCCGCGCCGCGACCCCGCCAGCACTCACGGAGCGGCCCGCATCGCCGACCGCCGCGAGATCGAGTACTGGTTCGACCATGCGACGCCACAGCCCCACAGCACGCGCCTGCCCTACGTGTCCCCGATCGTCGAGGGCCGCCGCGGGCTGGAGGTGCGGTGGAGCCGCACCATGTTCCTGCCGGAGCCGGAACGCAATCGCCACATCCTGATCGTCTCGCAGCCCGGCGGCGGCAAGACCCAGAACTTCATCCTGCCCTTCCTGCACTCCGACATCGGCGACCGCGAGCGCAGTCTCGTGGTGCTCGATCCCAAGGGCGAGATCCTGCCCTTCGTGCAGGCCGCCGCCGCCAGGCTGCGGCCGGGCACGCGCGTTCAGGTGCTCAATCTGACCGACGCGGCCGTCTCGATCGGCTGGAATCCGCTCGCGCAGCTGCAGCAGCTGCGCGAGCAGACTGGCAGCGATCTCTCCAGCCGGACGCACGAGCTGGCCTCGACCCTGTGCTGGGCCAGCGAGCTGCGCCGCCAGAGCAACGACTCCGTGTTCTTCCTCAACCGCTCGATCGAGCTGATCAGCGGCCTGTGCGAGGGGCTGGCGGAGGGCCTGGGAAGCGTGGCCTCGCTGGGCCATGTGTTCGAGCTGCTGCAAGGGCCGCGGGCTGACCTCAACGCCTTCGCCCACAGTTTCCGCCACACGCAGGGGCTGAGCGCCTTCACGCACTTCCTCGCCAGCGGCTCGCACAATGCCGAAACCGTGCTGGCGGACGCGCAGATGCGCATGACGGTGTGGCGCGACCGCACCGTGCGCGCCATCACGGGTCGGGACGAGCTGTGCCTGCGCCACCTCGTGGAGCAGCCGACGATTCTGGTGATCCAGATGCGCGAGGCCGATCTCGAGCGCCTGCGGCCGCTGGTCAACCTGCTGTTCACCAGCCTGCTGCAGATGCTGATGAGGGAGGCGAGCGAGCGGCCCGACACGCACCTGCCGCGCCCGGTTTCGCTGGTGATCGACGAGTTCGCCAGCGCGGTCGGTCGCATCCCCGGCTTCGAGAGCTCGGTCAACACGCTGCGCGGGCCGCGCGTCTCGATTCTGGCAGCGGTGCAGAGCCTGGGACAGATCCGCCATCTCTACGGGGAAGCCCACGAGAGCGTGCTGGCGGGCTTCAACACCAAGATCTTCCAGCCCGGGCTGGAGTCGATCGACGCGGAGTACGCCTCGCAGAAGGCCGGCGTGATGAGCGCCTTGTCGCAGTCGGTCTCCCAGCCGGAGCTGCTCGAGCATCCCGAAGCGTGGCGTTACCTGCAGCGCCACATGAACTGCGTGCCGCGGCGGCTGTTCCACCCTGAGGAGATCGCGCGGCCGCCGCGCCACTTCGACCGGGGTCAGGCGGCGACGGTGTTCCTGCCAAGCACCAATCCCTTCCAGGCCTGGTTCCTCCCGGCCTGGCGCAATCCAGAGTGCGCGCAGTTGCTGCGCGAGGGGCAGAAGCCTGCGATGCGCAGCGCTCCGCGCCGCCCGCAGGGCTCCCACGTATGGATCGACATGCTGCGCCGCGACGAGTACCGCCGCCTGTTCCTCGCCCCGGGCACGCTGGTGCCGCGCCCGCCTCCGGCGGCAGTGAATCCGCCGAAAAGCGTCCCGTCGCCCGCGCCCAACAGCTCCCAAGCCCAGCCGCCGCAAGCCCAGCCGCCGTCCGCCCAGCCGCCGCAAGCCCAGCCGCCGTCCGCCCAGCCGCCGCAAGCCCAGCGCGATACGCCCAAGCAGCGCCAGCCGCGTCGCAAGCCGCGTCGCAAGCCCGAGCCGCCGGATCCCGACGACCTGCCCTTCTGATCCGACGCGGGCTTTCTCCGACGAGCTCGTGTCCGAGTCCGGGGCTCGGGCGGGGCGGCGCTTTGCGCTGCCCCGCCCGGGCCCGATATCTTCTGCGCATGCGAAACCGGCTGACGCTGCTCCTGCTCCTAGGCTGCCTGCTCGGTCTGGCGCGCTTCGCCCGCGGCGCGGAGTCCTCCTTCGAGGACTCCGCCGTGGTCGCGCGCGGTGGCGGCATCGAACTGTGCTGGAAGGAACTCGATGGGGTGCTGCTCCTGCGCCATGCCATGTCGCAGGAGGGCCGCGCGTGCCTGCGCCACCTGCTCGAGACGCGCGTGGTCGAAGCCGCGGCCAAAGACCAGGGCCTGGAGATCTCCGAGAGCGCGGTCGACGGGCGGATCCGCGAACTCGAGGCCCAATGGGCCAAGTCGGGCCGGACGGGCGGGCTCGCGGAGCAGATCCGCGAGGCGCGGCTCACGGAGGAGGAGTTCCGTTACTACCTGCGCACGGGCATGCTCCAGGAGCTGCTGACGCGGCGCGCGCTCGGACTGCGGGATGGCGCCGAGCTTCAGCCCGATCAGCCCAAGCTGTGGGTGCAGGAGGAACTCGTCACGCGCGAGGCCGCCGAATTGCCCCCGCCCTGGGATCGACAGCCCGTGGCGCGCGCGCGCGGCGTGGAAATCAGCCTGACGGACTACGTGCGGATCCTGCGGCGGCGGCTCGAGCCGAGCGCGATCCAGAATGCGGCCTATCAGACGCTGCTCGAACGCAAGGTACTGGAGCGCCTGCCCGACGCGGCTCCGGCGCGCATCGAGGAGTACATACAAAAGGAGATCGAGCGCCGCCGCCGCGAGGCTCAGGCTGATCCCAAGAACAAGGGCGTGCCCTTCGAGCGCCTGCTCGCGGCGCAGGGCTTGAGCGTGGCCTCGCTGCCGCTCGATCCGGGCGTGCGCGTCTCGGCGCTGTCCAAGCTGTGGATCGACAAGGCCTACAACGCCGAGGCGCTGCGGCGCGCCTACGCGGACGAGCGCAAGCTGTACGACGACGCGTACGGCGAAGCCATCGAGCTGTCGATGATCTTCCTCACGGGCGCGCGCTTCACCAACCCGCTCAACCCGCGCACGATCGAGCAGGCGAGCGCGCGGCTGGCCCAGCTGGCGCCCGAGTTGCGCAGCCCCGAGCAGTTCCAGAGCAAGGCTCAGGAGCTGTCGGAGGATGAGAGTTCCCGCCAGGAGCGGGGCGCTCTGGGCTTCGTGACGGCCGCCAGCCCGCGGCTGCCGAATGAACTTCGCGAGCTGGTGCAAAAGCGTCTGGCGGCGAGCCCGACGCCCGAGCAGCTGCGCGGCGAGGGCCTCGTCGGGCCGATTTCCGTGAGCAACGGCGCTGTGCTACTCTGGCTCGGACCGCGGCGGCCGGCGCCAACCTGGGAAGTGATGAGCGGCTATGTGCAGCGCGAGCTGCGCCGACGCTTCCTGGAGGAGGCCCTGCCCCGCGCCAGCCTGAGCTACTCCCTCTAGAGCACCCCGCAGCAGGAAGCACACCGCACATGTTGATCGGCAAGGTCGTGGGCAGCGTGGTCGCCACGCGCAAGGACGAGAAGATGATGAACCAGAAGTTCCTGCTGGTTCAGGTGCACGACCAGAACAACAAGCCCAAGGACCAGTACGTGGTCGCCGTCGACGCCGTCGGCGCCGGCCACGAGGACATGGTGCTGTACGCCTCGGGCTCGAGCGCGCGCCAGACCTCGATCACCGACGGCAAGCCCTGCGACGCCGTGATCATGGCCGTGGTCGATTCCTGGGATCTGGGCGGCAACAACGTCTACGAAAAGTGGGAGAGCTAGCGTGTACCTCGCGCGCGTGATCGGCCGTCTCGTCGCGACGCAGCGCTACGCGGGCCTCGAGGGCGTGCCCCTGCAGCTGATCCAGCCACTCGACGAGCACGGTGCTCCGATGGGCGACAGCCTCGTGGCGACCGCCGTGCTCTCCACCGGGCCGGGCGATCTGGTGCACTTCGTCGATGGACGCGAGGCCGCACTGGCCTGCCCCGAGAGCTTCGTGCCGGTCGACGCCGCCATCATCGGCTTCGTGGAGCAGGCGCAGTCGGGCAGCCGCGACCTGGCCGAGATCCCCGAGGGAGCGCGCTGATGTTCCTCGCGGAAGTCGTCGGCACGATCGTCTCGCCCGTTCAGATCCCGGTGCTGGACGGCCGCAAGCTGCTGCTGCTGCGGCCGGTAACCCCCGAAGGCAAGCCTACCGGCAGAACGCGCATCGGCATCGACCGCGCGCAGGCCGGCGTCGGGGATCGCGTGCTGGTGATCGACGAGGGCAACAGCGGCCGTCAGCTGCTGGGCGAGTCCAAAGGTGCCGTCAAGACGATCGTCGTCGGCGTCGTCGACTATGTCGAGCGCGACGGCCGGTACACCTACGACCACGCACAGGAGTCGCCGCGGTGAGCAGCATCGAGGAACTCGCCCGAAACCGCGGCTGGTCGGACGAGGAAACGCGCCTGCGCACCGCCATCGCCGAGATCGGCAAGCTGTGCTACCAGAAGGGCTTCATCGTCGGCGCGGACGGCAACATTTCGGCGCGCCTGCAGGACGGGAGCGTGCTGATCACGCCCGCTGGCGCGATGAAGGGCTTTCTGTCGCCGGAGAACATCGCCCATGTCGACATGTCGGGCAAGGTGGTCGACAACGGACCGCGCGCCTCGACGGAAACAGGCATCCACCTTGTCTCCTACAAGGAGCGGCCGGACATCCGGGCCGTGCTGCACTGCCACCCGCCGCACGCCGTGGCGCTGACGCTGGCGGGCATCGACATGCAGATCCCCTTGATCCCGGAGATCATCGTGACGATCGGGGGCATCCCGACGGCACCCTTCGCCACCCCCGGAACGGACGAGCTGCCCGAATCGATCCGCGGCATCGTGCGCTGCTCCGACACCGTCGTGATGCAAAACCACGGCTCGGTGACGCTGGGTAGCAACCTGCTGGACGCCTTCAAGAAGCTCGACATGCTGGAGCACACGGCGAAGATCCTCTGGCTCGCGAACTGCGTCGGCACGGTCAAGCCGCTCGACCCGCAGGCCGTCGCCAAGCTGCTGGGCACGCGCGAGAAGCTGGGCATCCGGAGTGTCAACACGCTCGAAAACCGCTGCGGCGCCCGCTGATCCATGACGAAGTTCGATCCTGATTCCGCGGCGCGGCCCGACTCGGGCATCTTCGGTCTCAGCACCCCGCCCGAACGGGCGCGCGTCGTGCTGCTGCCCGTGCCCTTCGAGGCCACGACCAGTTACGGAGGCGGCACGGCGGACGGCCCGCGGGCGATCTTCGAGGCTTCCAAGCAGGTCGATCTGTTCGATCTCGACACCGGCCGCCCCTACGAGCAGGGCATCGCGATGCTGCCCGAGCCCGAGGAAGTGCGCGCCTGGAATGACGAAGCCAAGCGCCTCGCCGCGCCGATCATCGCCTCCGGCGGCACGCAGACGGATGCGCGGGCGCTCTCGCGCATCGAAGCCCTGTGCCAGCGAATGAACCAGTGGGTCTACCACCAGACGCGGCACTGGCTGGGGCAAGGCAAGCTGGTCGGACTGGTGGGCGGGGACCACTCCACGCCCTTCGGCTGCATTCAGGCACACGCGGAGCGCTACCCCGGGCTTGGCATCCTGCATCTCGATGCACACGCCGATCTGCGCGATGCCTACGAGGGCTTCACCTGGTCGCACGCCTCAATCATGTTCAACGTGATGCAGGGCGTGCCGGAGGTCGGCCGGTTGGTGCAGGTCGGCATTCGCGACTTCGGCGAGGGCGAATACCAGTACATCCAAGACTCCAAGGGCCGAATCCGCACCTTCTTCGACGCGCAGCTGGCGCGGGAACGCCATGCGGGCGCCACCTGGAACCAGCAGGTCGAGGCGATCATCCGCGAGCTCCCCCAGCAAGTCTATCTGTCCTGGGACATCGACGGCCTGGAGCCGACCCTGTGCCCCCACACCGGCACGCCCGTTCCCGGAGGCTTGGATTTCGCCCAGGCGGTCGGCCTGCTGGAGGGCCTGGTGCGCTCCGGACGCCAGATCGTGGGCTTCGATCTCAACGAGGTCTCGCCGGGGCCTGAAAGCAGCGAGTGGGACGGGAATGTGGGTGCAAGGCTTTTGTACAAGCAGATCGGCTGGAGTCTGATGAGCCAGCCGGCACGCCAACATCGGCCGCTTGTTGGGTGAACTGGGACCTCGCTCTGGGCTAGAATCCGCCCACTCGGGGCGTCCGTCTCCCTGACCCCCTGATGAGAGCAACCGCGAACCTGCCCACGCCTGCCGAGTGGAGCCGACTGCTGGCTCCCTTCCAGAAACCCGACAATAGAAAGGCCCTGTGGCAGGTGCTGACCTCGCACGGAGCCTATCTCGCGATCTGGGCCCTGATGATCTACGCCTGGAGTGTGGCCTGGTGGCTGGCGCTGCCACTGGCGGTGATCGCCGGCGGCCTGCTGATCCGCGTGTTCATCATCTTCCACGACTGCGGACACGGCTCCTTTTCGAGTTCGCGCCGGCTGAATGCGCTGCTCGGCTATGTCTCCGGCGTGCTGACCTTCACGCCCTACCGGCACTGGAGCGGCGAGCATGAGCGGCACCACCGCTCCTCGGGCGACCTCGACCGGCGCGGGGTGGGCGACATCTGGATCATGACGGTGCGCGAGTACCGGCAGGCGACACCCCGCCAGCGCTGGCTCTACCGCCTGAGCCGCAACCCGATCGTGCTGTTCGGCCTCGCGCCGCTGCCAGTGTTCCTGTTCTACCAGCGCTTCGCCACGGGCAACTGCCCGGCCGAGGATCGCAGGGCGGTGTGGTGGACCAATCTGGGCATCGTGCTCGTGGCCGCGGCGATGATCTGGGCCTTCGGCTGGCTGCCCTACCTCGTGCTGCAAGGCATGGCCACAGCCGTGTCCGGTGCCGCGGGACTGTGGCTGTTCTATGTGCAGCACCAGTACGAGGATGCGTACTGGCGCCGCAATACGGAGTGGGACTACACGCAGGCCGCCCTGGCGGGCTGCTCGTACTACCGGCTGCCGCGGGTGCTGCAGTGGTTCACGGGCAACATCGGCTTCCACCATGTGCACCACCTCAATCCGCGCGTGCCCAACTACCGGCTGGAGGATTGCCACCGGCAGTTGGCCATCTTCGGCTCGGTGCCTGTGCTGACGCTGCGCAAGAGCCTGCGCTCGGCCCGCCTCGCGCTGTGGGACGAGGCCAGCCAGCGACTGATCAGTTTTCGGGAACAGCGTCTGGCCGGCGCCTGAGTCGCTCTCAGCGCGGGTCCTCGGGGTGCGCCTGCGTGGCGAGTTCGCTCGCCGCCGCGCTGCCGAGCCACGCGATCACCAACCCGCGCGAGAAGTACAGGACCGGCGTCATCAGCACCGCCAACGCGAACTTGTAGATGTAGTTCGTCGTCGCGATGCGGCCGGCTTCCGCGGCGCTCATGTGCGGCTCGCCCGCGAGCGCAGGCAGCACATAGAAGGCGAGGTAGATCACAACCAGCGTGTCGATCAGCTGGCTGATCACGGTGCTGCCCTGCGCGCGCAGCCAGATCATCCGGCCGCCGGTGCGGTGACGCAGCCAGGTGAACACGCCCACGTCGACGAACTGCGCGATGGCGAAGGCGAAGAGGCTGCCCACGGTGATCGTCCAGGCGCTGCCGTAGGCGAGTTCGAAGGCCTTGTGTGCCGTGCTCGAGTCGACCCCGGGCGTGAAGCTGATCGTCGGGGCCGCGGCCGCGCCGATTACGATCGGCTGCAGGATCAGATTGACCGCGATGGCGAGGAACGTGAACGTGCGCACCACCCGCTTGCCGAAGTACTCGTTGACGACGTCGGTGAGGATGAAGGTCAGCGGGAAGGCGATGATGCCTGCGGTGGCGACGAAGGTCTCGCCGGGCAGTCCCAGCTGGCTGGGCTTGAGCCCGAACAGCGTGAACTCGAACAGCTTGTTGCCGAGGAAGTTGGCCGCGACGAAGAAGCCGGTGAACAGCGCCAGCGAAGCCAGCAGGAACAACTCGCGACGCTGATGGGATTCCGGCTGCATGCAGGCTTCACGGTAGCGGGCGCGCCAGCGGCTTGCGAACGCCGGGTTGAGCGGCGAGGCGGAAAGCTCCGCGCGCCTGATCCGGCGGGAGCACGGCGCGGACTCGCCTTTTCAGGCCCCGATCCGTGCGCCGGTTTGCGCTCATTTCGCAGCGAGATCCGCGCTCAGGGCGGCCGCCGTCTGCTGGAACTGGAAGTACTGACCGAGCGCATGGGCGCTGACCCGCGGCAGCTGCACGCGCACGAATGGCACTTCGGCGGCGACGAGCGTGGAAACTGCATCCGCACAGTGCTCACCGTGCAGCTGATTCAGGGAGAGCGAACCGGGCAGCGCGACCTGATGGTCTTGCGCGTTGACGCTGACGATGCTGAACCACGGGGCGCGGTGCGAGGCGATCAGCGGTTCGAGCTGGCTGTGGCGCTCGAGCACGCCGGCCGCATGCACCGCGGGCAGGCCGGTCTCGTGGAACAACTGGGTGGCATAGGCGCCCAGATCGCGCAGCCGATGCGAGAACGAGGCGTGCACGACGGTTTCGTGGCCGGTCAGCGCCAGCGTCGAGTGCGCCGCGGCCCAGGCCAGCGCGGGGTTGTCGATCCAGGCGGCATGCTGCGCGAGCTGGGCCATGTCGCGCGCGCCTGCCAGCAGGCCGTGCGTATCGATGCCCAACAAGGCCGCGGGCAGCAGGCCCACCGGCGAGAGCGCCGCATGGCGGCCGTGCACGCCGTCGGGGATGTCAAAACGCGTGTAGCCCTCGCGCTGGGCGATCTCGTGCAGCGCGCCGGAATGCGCGTTGGTGGTGATCACCACGCGCTCCTTGTGACCTTCGCCCCCCAGCCGCCGCGCGAGCTCGCCGCGCAGGATGCTCAGCAGTGCCAAAGTCGCTTCGGATTCACCCGAACGCGAGACCACCTGGAAGAGACACTCGCTGGGGTCGACGCAGTCGAGGAACTCGCCGATCAGATCCGGATCGATGTTGTCCAGCACGATCAGCCGGGGCAGCCCGCCCGGCATGGTCAGGTTGTGGAACGGCGAATTGAGCGCGGTGCGCAGAGCCAGCACGGGCAGCGCGCTCGCGCCGACGCTCAAGGTGACCAGCGTGTGGACGCGGCCGCGCATGCTCTCGGCGAACTCGAGAATCGCCTCGTGCTGCGCCGCCAGCACGTCAGTGTCCAGCCAGCGCTGGTCCTTGTCCGCGCGCTGCTGCAGCCGTGCCAGCGCGGCCTGCAGTTGCAGCGCGCTGGCGGGCGCCGGTTCGGGAACCGCACGCAGGTCGAGGCGCAGCATGTCCATGGGGCCCGAGCCTAATGACTGCGGGCGGCCCTGCACAGGCCGCCCGCCAGGATCCGCGACGCCGGCGCGCTCACTCGTTGCTGGAGCGCGAGCGGATGATCAGATGCAGGAGCGTCATGATGGCGGTCAGGGCGCCGGCGACATAGGTCATGGCCGCGGCACCGAGCACCTTGCTGACGCCTTGCGCTTCTTCCTGCGTGCTGACGATGCCCGTGTGGGCCAGCACGGCCTTGGCGCGGTTGGAGGCGTCGAACTCGACCGGCAGCGTCACGAGTTGGAACACCACCGTGGCCGAGAACAGGATGATGCCGACGGTCTGCAGCCAGGGCATCGAGCTGATCAACATTCCGGCGAGAAACACCCAGATCCACAGCATCGAGCCGATCTTGACCATCGGAACCATCTGCGAGCGGAAGGTCAGCCAGGTGTAGGCCTTGGCGTGCTGGATGGCGTGCCCCGCTTCGTGCGCCGCCACCGCAATCGCGGCGATCGAGCGGCCGTGGTAGACATCCGGCGACAGGCGCAGCGTCTTGCTGGTCGGGTCGTAGTGGTCTGAGAGGAAGCCGTCGGTCTCCTCGATGGTCACATCGCGGGCTCCGCCGGCATTGGCTACCGCCCGGGCCGCCTCGGCGCCGTTCATCCCCGAACGAACGCCGAACTGCTGGTACTCCCGGAAAGTGGACTGGACTTTGAACGAGGCCCACAGGGCCAGCAGGATGGTCGGACCGACCATCAGCCAGTACAGGGGGTCGAACATGAACATCGCGAACATGGTGTCTGGGTTCCTCTGGGTGGCGGGGGGGCGACTTGGGGGCGACCACTCTATAGCTTGGGCGGCGGGCTTTTCTGCCCCCCCCCCCGGCCGCTGGGCCCGAGTGTATCTACGCACGGTGCCGCAGGACTCCAGCTTCCGTACAGGGTAGAATTCTTCTCGGTCCACCATGCCTGAACCCTCCCTGCTCAAGATCGGCGAGTTCGCGCGCCTCGCTGGCACCAACCTGCGCACGCTCCGCTACTACGAAGAGTTGGGGTTGCTGAGTCCGGCCTCGCGCAGCGCGGGTGGCTTCCGTTACTACCGGGAAGCGGAGGTTCATCGGGTGCAGATGATCCGCGATCTGCAGGAATTGGGCCTGCAACTCGAGACGATCCGGGATCTGATCCAGACCCGTCAGGAGCACGAGTCGCGCCCGCAGTTCCTGAGCCGCGTGCGGCGTGCGCTCGAAGAGCACAGCCGCATGCTCTCCGAACGCCAGCGGGTGCTCGAAGCCCAGCAAGCCAAGGTTCTGGCGGCCCTGCAGAAGCTCCATGAGTGCAGTTCCTGCGCTCGGGAGCCGTTCCGCTCCGCCAACCACTGCGATCCCTGCCAGAACAACGGGCAGCCATTGCCGGGACCGCTCTCGGCGCTGTACCCCTAGATCCGTGCTTGCCCCGCAAGCTCTCCGGATCCCGGTCCGATAGGATAAGCAGCCATGGCGGAACTTCTTGCAACCTACACGATCCGAAAATCGGGCCTGTGGAACACCAGGCACGAGATCACCGGACCCGAGGGCAAGCTGGGCGTCCTGATCATGCGCCGCAACGGCTGGGGCATGGTCGTCAGCGGCGTCTACCAGCCGGAAAAGGGTGAGGTGCTGAGCCTGCGCCGCGATCCGGGCATCCTGCGCGGGCAGTTCTCCCTGTGGACCGAAGGGCGCGAGTGGCTCGGGTCTTCGCTACGATCGCGCTTCTTCCGCAGGGAAATTGCATTTTCCACGGGCAACAAACCCTTCCGCCTGCTGCCGCTACCGGGCTTCGGCAAGGGCTGGCGCATGCTAGCCCCCAAGACGGGCGAAATGGCCCGCCTGATCCCCGGCTTCCTCGGCCGCAAGACCCGGTTGGAGGTCTACCGGCGGGTCGACACGGAGCTGTGGATTTTTGCCTACTTCGTGGGCTCGCAGACCATGGCGGAAACCTGGTGGCCGAGCCGGGCGGATGAGGGCGAGTCGGATTCGGTGCCGACTTCAGCCCCATCGGCCCCGCCGTCCCCCCCCGGCTCCGCCCCCTCTTCCAAGGCCTGAGAAGGCCGACGCAGACCCGACTTCGGGACACAAGTGTCCGGGTTTTTCGCCCGACAAGGGTTCCAGGGAAGAAATTCAGGGGCTGGCCCGTCCACAACCCTCAAGCGTTCCTCAGGTCTCCACTCTCCTCTGCGCCCATGAAACCGATCGTTGTTCTGTTGCTGATCGTCGCGGCTCTGGCGGCCCTGTTCTTCAGCCTGTTCTCGCTCGACAAGACTCCCCCCGCCCCCGTCGACGAGGTGCCGAGTGTCGTGCGCGAGACTCCGTCGCAGGATCAGCCCAAGGCGCCCGTCGAGCGCGCCATGGAGAACGCGGGCCGCAGCTCGGGCATCGAGCAACAGACTGAGGCCTCGCGCGTCGTCACCGATCCCACCGCCTACGTCTATTCCAACGAGCTGCGCGTGCAGGTGCTGAGCCCCGAGGGCAAGCCGCTGCGCGATGTCGAGGTGACGCTGACCACGGTCTCGTCCAACGATCTGTTCTTCGCGGATGACACCCGCGCGCCCTTCCAGGTCGGTCCGCAGCGCACGGACAAGGAAGGCCGCACGAGCTTCGTCGGCATTCAGCCGCGTCGCAAGTACACGCTCGTCGCCGTGCACCCCGAGTATGCGCGCGCCGAGCAGGACACGGTGCCTGTGGATCAGGATGGCGTGGTCGACGAACCGCCGATCGTGATGCGCGCGGGGGCACGCCTGCAGGGCTACGTCAAGGACGAGCAGGGCAATGCCGTGCCCGCGGCGACGCTGGTGCTCGAAGGCATGCTCTACCAGGCCTCGCAGTTCGCGGCTCCCGACCGCATGGAAGCACAGAGCAATGCCGACGGCTTCTACGTGTTCAACAACGTGGCGCGCGGCGGACGCACCCTGACCGTTTCCGCCACGGGCTACGGCCGCAAGGTGATCCACGGCATCGCCTTCGAGAAGGACGAGCCGCAGAACGTGGATGTACTGCTGCGCGTGGCGCAGATGCTTGCGGGCCGCGTGATCGGGCCGGGCAACACGCCGCTGGTCGGCGCCAAGGTGATCGCCATCGGCGTCAACAACACCATGCAGACGGCGCGCGATGATGTCATCACGAACGAGCGCGGCGAATTCAGCTTCGAGAGCCTGGCCCCCGGCGAGTACAACATCGTCGCCAGCATGCGCGGCTACCGGTTCTCGCCCAAGAATCGCGTTCCCACGAACACCTCCGACACCGTTCTGGAGGGCATGCGGGAGGCCTCGCTGTTCGGACAGGTCGTCGATGCGGCGACGGGCATGCCGGTGACCGATTTCACCGCTCAGGTGCGCCACTACAGCGATCCGAACACGCCGACCTACCCGGGCACGATCAAGCAGTCCTTCAGCAAGGTTTCCGACGGCCAGTTCGAGTTGCCGGGCGTGCAGCAGGGCGAGTACGTGGTCGAGGCCTGGGCCAATGGCTACGCCCCCTCGCGCTCGACGAACTTCGTCGTGACGCAGGGCAAGGACGTCAAGGGCGTCTCGATCCGACTGACGCGCGGCGGTTCGATCACCGGCCGCGTGGTCGATCCCGACGGACAACCGATCGCCAAGGCGCGCCTGATGACGCGCCCCAACGATTGGGCCGACGACGCCTTCTTCGCCACGATCGAGGACATGCTGCCCTCGCACGTGACGCAGGTCGAGGTGCGCGCAGGCTCGGATGGCACCTTCACGCTGCCGAACCTTTCTCCCGATACCTACCAAGTGATCGTGGAGGCCATCGGCTACACCCGCACCAACAAGCTCAACGTCTCGGTGCAGGACGGCAACGAGTCCCGCATTGGCGATCTGGTCATGCCGCGCGGCGGCAGCGTCACCGGCATGGTGCTCGACGGCAGCGGCAAGGGGGTGCCCGGCGCGATGGTGACCCTGTCCCCCGCCGATGCCCAGATGCTTCCGGGCCAGTACTCGGCCAAGACGGCTCTGGATGGGCGCTACACCCTGCGCAGCATCCCGGTCGGGCGCTTTTACATCCGCGCCAACCGCAGCAACTCCAGCGAGGCCAACCCGCTCGAGGAACTGCAGATTGCGCGCGACTCCGAGCGCCAGATCGTGGTGGCCGAGGGCCAGGAAACCAAGATGGATCTCACGATCCAGCAGTGAGCCCGTAGGTCTTTCCGACTGAGTGAGAGAGAAACGGAAAGCCCGGGGTGTCACACCCCGGGCTTTTCCGTTGGTTGCGCGCCCCGGCGGCGGGAGCGAGACTCAGCCCGTGGCGAAAAGGCCCGAACATCGCGCTTGGGAGGCGCACCTCGAGCAGGCGCTGGACGCCGACGTCGAGGTCGTCGCCACCCGCTCGCGGCGACGGCCCCTGCAACTGCGGATGCTGCGCATGCGCACGCACGTACAGCGTCCTCGCCTGCGCGTGGCTTTGCATCCGTTCTTCGGTGAGGGCACGCAGGAACTGCGCGAGGCCGTCGCAGCCTGGGTGCGATCCGGCGCACGCGCCCGACAGGCCACGCACGCACTCGATGCCTTCATCCGGGAGGCGCTGCAGAACCACCCCGCGGCACCCCGACCGCCGTCCGCCTGCGTGACGCGCGGGAGAGCGCACGATCTGGCACTGCTGGCGGAGAACGTCCGCAGGCAGCATTTCGGCGACGAACTCGCCTGCCTGCCGCCGCTCACCTGGGGTCGCTTCGCCCGCAGCGCCACGCGTCGCTCCCTGCGATTGGGCTCCTGCGATCCCGATGGTCCGCTGGTGCGCATCCATCCCGTGCTCGATTCCAGCGCCGTTCCGGAGTTCTTCGTGAAATTCATCCTGTTCCACGAACTGCTGCATGTGGTTCTGCCGCCGCATAGCGGCAGGAACGGCCGCTGGGTGCACCACAGCGCGGAGTTCCGCCAGCGCGAGCGCTCGCACCCCGATCATGCGCGCGTGCTGGAGTGGGAGCGGCGAAATCTGCGCGCGCTGCTGAAAGCCGCCAAGGCTGGCCTCGCTCTGGAGCAACCCAAACCCGCGAGACTCGGCCGAGCGATCCAGCGAATGCTGTTCGGCGACTAGCGTTCGGCGTAGTCGCTCGACGAAACGCCCTTGTGAGCCCCGGTGAGACACGTGCCCAGCACATTCTCGCCCATGGTCTCCAGCGTGTTGTAGGTCTGTTCGACGAAGTGTCGCGGGGTCGATCCAAGGCGCACCACGAGGATCACGCCGTCGGCGATCGCGCCCAGCAGGGGGCCGTCGCTGATCGTCATCGCTTCAGGAGTGTCGATCAGGATGTAGGAGAACCGCTGCTTGAAGGTCGAGAGCAGCGTCTTCATGCGATCGGAACCGAGCAACTCGCTGGGGTTGCCGGGCAATTCGCCGGCGGAAAGCAGCGACAGGCTCGGCGCACTGGTCTGGCGCACGGCGCGATCGGCGCCCAGACGGCCTTGAAGCAGTTCCGTCAGACCCTGGCGGCGCGGCAGCCCCAAGTACTCCTCGAGCGAGGGAGCGTGCAGATCCGCGTCGATCACCAGCACCCGCGTTCCCGGCACCTCCCCCAGCGCCAGCGCGAGGTTGAGCGTCGCCACGCTTTTGCCTTCGCCGCGCACTGCACTCGCCATCACGATCGAGCGCGGGGCGCCTTCGGGGTTGAGCGCCGCGATCGAGTTGCGCAGCGAGCGGAACTGTTCGGCGATCGGACTGCGCGGAGCGATGGCGAGCGCGATCTCCTCGCGACGAATGGGGATGCGACGCGCCTCCTCGGGGTCGGCGGGTTGCAGTGGTCCGGTCAGCGGCTTGTTGCGGGAGAAGATCGACATGCTTGGCGGCCCGGAAAATCTTTCCTGGGCGCGGCCTCAGTATCCTTTTCGGCCACCGCAATTGCACCCCCCAAGCCCAAAGCTCGGGGAACCCTCAGCGCCAAGCGGAATCGAGACGGATCGTAGGGCTCGGCCACGCGTTGGCGGGCGCCTCCCGATCTTCGAGCAGCGCGCGCAAGGGCTCGCGCTGAGCCTCCGGGAGGCTGGAATCCAAGAGCAGGGCATCGATCAGCGCATCCCGATCCGCTCGCTCCAGCGCGTTCAGCAGGCGCAGCTTCTCCGGCAGTTCCGGCAGCCTTGTCAGCACAGCCCGGGCCAGGGCACTGCGTTCGCCTGCCCGCAGGGCCGTCTTCGGAAAATGCAGGCAATCGGCGTTTCTCGACCAGCGCGGCGGCAGGCTCGCCAGCACGGCTTCCACCCGCTCGCGCCGTTCGCGATGGTCGCGATGGTCGGCCCAGGCGAAGACCGGCTCCAGCGCATCGGCCGAAGGGGGTGCCGCGCCCGCGCCGACGCCCACCCGCCATGCCAGCAGTCGTAGCCCGGGATCGCGAGCCTCGGCTGCGAGTCGGTTGACCCACTCGAGCGCCTTGGGGCTGGTGCTGTCCCATTCGCTCAGGATCATCAGCGTCAGCGCCTGCGTCCGCGCAGAGGCGGAGATCGGCGCATCGAACACGAACCCGAGGCTGGGCGCACCCTCCGCATCGAGGGGACCGATGCCGCTCAAGGCGCGCGCGAGCAACTCCGCGCGGGCCGCATCCGGGGTGCTGCACAGTTCCTGCCACACTTCGCCCAGGAAAGCGGGTGCGAAGCACAGGCGCAAGACCGCGCCGCGTGCGGCCAGTTCCAACGCGACTTCGCGCGCCGCGCGATCGCCGCCCATGGCGCGTTGTTCGACGAGCAACAGTGCCGCGGGCCAGCGCGTGGCGCTCAGCGCGCGCAGGGCTCGTTCGCGCAGCCGGGCATCGTCGGAGCGCGCCTCCTGCAGCCAGCGCCGCAGCAGATCCTGCGGTTTCACCCGACCCGCGGCCGCGCGTGGGAGCAAGGCCAGCCAGCGGGCATGCGAGGCCCCCCACGCATGACCTGTCCCGACCACGAGCGACTCGGAGCGCGAGCTGGCCTCGAGCAGCAGATCGCCGAGTTCTCCGGCCCACTCCGCACGGCCCGGTAGCGCGCCGCATTCCAGTCCAGGATCGACGGCGAGGGGCAGCAACTCGCGCAGTCCCTCCCAGAGATCGGCAGGCGCTTCCAGCCAAGCCCATCGTCCCTGCTCAGCGAGTTCGGCGACCCATTCCTCCGGCTCGTCGCTGCGCTCGACCGTCGAGGGCACGAACTCGGCGATCTGTGAGGCCAGCGCGGACTCGCCGAGCGCTTGCGCGCGGCCTCTGGGCAGAGCGGCGAGCTCCGCGCACAGCCCCAAATGCCGTTCCTCGGCTCCCAGCGCCTGCACCAGTCCCAACTCCGCGCTGGGTGTCAGCGTGGCGCTGCGGGCCATCAGCCAGGGGCCGTCACCGGGCTGCAGCGCGCGCGAGAGCGCTCGGATCGACTCGCCGCTGAGCCGGTCGGTCTCCACGAGGCGCAGCGGAGCTTCCAGGCGTTCGTTCGTTCCGGCCTGCAGCACCGCAAGGCACAACAAGGAGAGCCACATGCGCCCCATCATGCTCGTGCGTGGTGCGCGGTGCCAGCGACTGCTAGGCTCATGCCCGCATGTTCCAAAAGCTGCTGATTGCCAACCGTGGCGAAGTGGCGGTGCGCGTGGCGCGCACCGCCCGCCGCTTGGGGATTGCGACCGTAGGCGTCCACTCGCAGGCTGATACGGGCGCAGCCTGGCTCGAGAACTTCGACGAGCGTGTCAACCTGGGCGGCTCCACTCCGCGCGAGAGCTACCTGCGCGCCGACAGCATCGTGCAGGCGGCACTGCAGACCGGCGCTACGGCGCTGCACCCGGGCTGGGGCTTTCTCTCCGAGAATCCGCGCTTCGCGGCACTCGTGGAACAGCATGGCATCCGCTTCGTCGGCCCCTCCGCGCGCATCATGCGCACGATGGGTCTCAAGTCCCCCGCCAAGGAAGCCATGCGCGCCGCCGGGCTACCGGTGATTCCAGGCTCGGTCGGGTTGCTCGAGGACATGGAGCAAACGGGCCGCTGCGCTGAGGAAGTCGGCTACCCCGTGATCCTGAAAGCCGATGCGGGGGGCGGCGGTCGCGGCATGCGCCTGGTGCGCGATCCCTCTGAACTCGAATCGGCTTGGGCATCCGCCACCAACGAAGCCACGGCGGCCTTCGGCAACGGCAAGCTCTACCTCGAGAAGTACCTGAGCGGCGGCCGTCACATCGAGGTGCAAGTACTCGGCGATGCTTTCGGCAACGCACTGCACCTCTACGAGCGCGAGTGCTCGGTCCAGCGCAAGCACCAGAAGCTGATCGAAGAGACGCCCAGCCCCGTGCTTGCGCCTTCGCAGCGCGAGCAACTCGGGATGATGAGCGCCCGCGCAGTCGCGGCCCTGCGCTACGCCAACGCTGGCACGATCGAGTTCCTGCGCAGCGCCAGCGGCCAGATCTACTTCATGGAGATGAATACGCGCCTGCAGGTCGAGCACCCCGTGACGGAGATGACCACGGGCCTCGATCTGGTCGAGCAGCAGCTGCGCGTCGCAGCCAACCAGCCGCTTGCCCTGCGACAGGAAGAGATTCACCCCCGGGGCCATGCCATCGAGTGCCGCATCAACGCGGAGGATCCTGCCCAGGACTTCAAGCCCTCGCCCGGCGTGCTCGAGGCCTTCGAGTTTCCGGACGCAATCCCCGGCGCGACGGTGCGGATCGAGACGCACATGCGCTCCGGCGACGAGATCTCTCCGTACTACGATTCGCTGATCGCCAAGGTCGTGGTTCATGCACCCAACCGCATGGCGGCGATTCAAGGGATGGAGCAGGTGCTGCGCGGAGCGGTGGTCCGCGGGGTCTCGACAACGATCCCCGTGCACCTAGCGGTGCTCGCGAGCCGCGAGTTCAGGGCCGGTGAGTACGACACGGCGAGCCTTCCGGGGTGGAGCGTGCGCTAGGAAGCACGCGCCAACCCGGCGTAAATCAAGCCTCGGCCCAAAGGCTCAATTCGGGCAGATGCAGTCAAGGATCGCGGTCTTGCACGCGATCTCGACACCGTTTGACATGACCGCGCAATCGAGGAAGTCCGGGTTGGCGTTGCAGTTGGCCACCAGTCGGCCGGAACGGCCCGGCACCACCGAGCCGAGGTTGACCGGGCCGCCTTGCGGACGCCAAACCCACAGCTCCAGTTGTCCCGAGGGATCCGTGAACCCAAAGCTGCTGATGCCCCAGCGGCAGGGGTTGTTCGGGCAGGTCATGCACTCAAGATCGCCCGCACCGTTGGAAGGCGGATTCACGGTGATCAGCGCGAAATAGACACCGGGTGGAACGCCGCCGCTCGACAGCATTTGCCCGTAGGCTTCACATGTCTTTGGGCAGTAGGGCTCCGGATCCTCGGCGCGGACGGGGGATGGCAGGGCAACGGCGGAGCTGAGGAGCAGAGCGCCCACCAGCAGAGGGTTCGTTCGGAAAAACAGGATGGTCATGGCGAGCTTCTTCATGATCGGGTTTCGAAATGGAAAGAATGGTTCACCCGCCGGGCAGCACGAGCAGGCCCGACTAGGGTTTCAGCAGGATGTCCATGGCCCGCTCGCTCAGCGCAAGCAGTCCATCGCGCAGGTTGTCGTCGACCAGAAAGGGCTGCGGATCGACGGGCAGTGGCCGCTTCGCGTCACGCGGGACAAGTCCCTCATAGCGCTGGTCCCAGCGGAGGTAGCGCTCGAGGATCTCGATGTACTCTGGGAATTCGGTCTTCGGGAACTTGTAGGACCCGTTGCCGCAGAGGAAGTGCGCTTCCTCGTCCGTGAACGTGGGGAAGGGAATCTTCTCGCCCTCGGGGAGCACGACTCCACGACCCTGGCTATCGAGAATGTGCATGATCGACAGATGGGCGAGCCGGATTCCTGCATCGTGCTGTTTCTGCGGATCCCGAGTCTGCAGCGATTTCAGAAACTCCGCATGGGAGAATTTCATCAGCATCACCTCAGGACGGTCTGCCTCGCTTCTGACCCAACGATTCTCTGTAGGCGCCGTGGGCCGTGGTTCGACCCCAGGCGCGCTCGTGCGGACAGCATCAGCCTCCAGTGCCAGGGTCTGTACCGATTCCGCAACCGGCGGCGGCGAACCGGAGAAACCGGTGGCCGGTTCGGGTGCTTTCCGTGACAGCGCGATGGAGAGCAGTACGCACAGGGTCAGCAGGAGTGCGCCCAGCATGATCACTTGTCGTGCCGAAGGTGATGATTCCATCAGCGTCCCTCCAGTTGCACGATCACCTCGTCCGCACGGCGCAGCAATTCATTCGCGACCTCTTCCGGAATCCGATAGTCGGCCAAATTCACCGGCCTGGGTGAGCGCTTGCCGCTGCGAATCATCTCTTCGGTCATTCCGCGAGTGAGTCCTTCATTGCGGTAGCGGTCCAGAGCCTTCCAGTACCCATCCCATTCCGGGAACTCATCGGCTTGAAAGCGGAGGATACGATAGTTGTGGTAAGCGACCCGCTCGTTCGGATCGGTGACGTTCACCATGGGCGCAACACCCTCCGGGTAGGGAATCGCGCGTCCCTGAAGTGTCAGCGTCTCCAACAGGCTGAACATCATCAGAGCCTGCGCGTAGTGATACTGGTATTCGAGATCGTTGGTCGGGAGCTTCTTCTGAAACTCCTGTTTGTAGTACTGAATCACCTGTGTGCGCGTCCAATCGCGTGTCGAGGCCGCGGGTGCCGTAGATTCTTCCGTCGACGCCGGCTGCTCCGTTGAAGTCACGGCCAGGAACGGATCCGAATGGAGTTCCATCGGCACAGTCGGCGCGGCAGGGGTGTTGGAGACGGGTTGCGGGTCTTCCACCTCAGCGGGTGAAGGGGATCCACGCGGATACCAGAGAAAAACGGCAAGCAGAATGTTGGCGACTGCGAGAGCGGCGAGCAACTTCTTCATGGGGAAGTACCGACGGGGCGAGTGAGCGGGAAGGCACGTCTGACAGCGGCGAGCATCAGTCGTGCCGTGCCACCATACCTTCTGCACGGGGCCTGTCAAGGCCTCCACATCCGGAGCGTACCCTGATCCTGTGCCAGGCCCTATGCTGTCCGCCTCATGGCCAAGGTCCCCCTCACTGCAATCGGCTCCCCCCGTGATGCGTTCCTCGACGCGAGCCTGTTCTCCAAGTACCGCACGGCGCTTCTGGAGCGCGAGCGCGAACTCCACGCGCGCCGCGCGAAGATCGCCGCCGGCTGGGGGGATGAGTACATCGCGCGCGTCCACCAGAAGCACAAGCTCACGACGCGCGAGCGCATCGCGCAGCTCAAGGATGCGGGAACTCCCGTGCGCGAAGTCGGCAGCTTCGTCAACCATGGGCGCTTGTTCGGCAAGCAGGAATCGCCTGCGGCCGGCGTGATCACCGCCTTCGTCCGCATCGAGAACCGCTGGACGATGGTGATCGCGAACGACAACACTGTCGCTTCCGGTGCGTGGTGGCCGCGCACGCCGGAGAAGATCGAACGCGCGCAGGAGATGGCGCTGCGGCTGCGCCTGCCGGTCGTGTATCTCGTGGATTGCTCCGGGCTGTATCTGCCCGAGCAGTCGCTTTCCTTCCCCGGCCGCACGGGCGCTGGCCACATCTTCAAACAGAACAGCCTGCTTTCCGCCCACGGGGTGCCGCAGATCGCGGGTGTGTTCGGCGACTGCATCGCCGGCGGCGGCTACATGCCGATCATCTCCGACCGCGTCTTCATGACCGAGAGCGCGTACATGGTGATCGCGGGCGCGGCGCTGATTCAGGGCGCCAAGAGCCAGAAGCTCTCGAGTCTCGACATCGGCGGCCCCGAAGTGCACGTAGGCCAGTCCGGCTGCGCGGATGTGCGCGTGCCGGATGATGAAACGGCGCTGCGCATGATCCGCGCCGAGATCGCAAAGCTCGCCGGCAGCGCGGAAGACTTTTACCGCCAGGGCGTCGAGTCGGCCGAACCTCACTTCGCGAGCACCGAGCTCGCGGGTCTGTTCCCCACCGACCACCGCATGGGCTACAGCGCGGACGAGATCGTGGCACGCCTCGTGGACAACAGCCTGTTCTGGGAGGTGCTGCCCGAGCGCGGACGCGAGATGCTGGTCGGCGTCGGCCGGGTCAACGGCCTGTACATGGGCTTCGTGGTCAATCGGCAGGGCTTGATGGATGATCCGGAACACCGCGGCCAGCAGAAGCCGCTCGGCATCCTGTACAAGGAGGGTATTGCCAAGACGGCGGCCTTCTCGCGCGCCTGCAACGACGATGGCATCCCGATCGTGTGGCTGCAGGACATCTCGGGCTTCGACATCGGCGTCGAGGCCGAGCGACTGGGCCTGCTGGGCTACGGTTCGAGCCTGATCTACACCAACAGCACCAACTCGACTCCGATGTTCACCGTGCTGCTGCGCAAGGCGTCGGGGGCGGGCTACTACGCCATGGCGGGCCTGCCCTACGAACCAGTCGTGCAACTCTCGACGGTGATGGCGCGTCAGTCGGTGATGGAGGGCCGCACGCTGGCGATTGCCACCTACAATACGAAGCTCGACGACAACTTCGAGATCGCAAGCAAGGATCCGGTCGAGCGCGCGAAAATCGAGCAGGGCATGCGCGACACCGAGGCCCGCATCGAGGGCGACATGGATCCGTACAAAGCTGCCAGCCAGATGGACACCGACGAGATCGTGGCTCTGGACGAGTTGCGCGGGTGGCTCGAGTGCTTCGCGCAGTGCTCGTACCAGGCAAGCGGACATCGACGCATCAAGAACCCGCGGATCTGGTCGCTGCACGATCTGGCGGCCCTGACCCAGGCGAGGAGCTGAAGCCATGAGCGGGACGATTCCGGCCGTGGTTCGGCATGAAGGCGAGCGGGTGCTTCTGTGCGCTCCCGAAGTCGGGCTCTTTGCGGGCACTCGGGCCCGCGGTGAGGCGCTGGTGGCGGGCAGCGAGCTGGGCACGCTGATCGTGCTCGGCCGCGAACGGCGCGTGCTGGTGCCCGACGGCGTACAGGGTCGGATCGCCAGCGAGGCGCTCGAGCGCGTGCGCGCTCCGGTTGCCTACGGCGACTGCCTGGCGGTGCTCGAACCGCTGCGGGCGGGCACTGACGGGCAAGGTCCAGCAGCGGAAGCGATGAGCGTCGGGGCCGGCGGGCTGGTGTTGCGCTCGCCGCAGTCCGGCCGCTTCTACCACCGGGCCTCGCCCAAGGAAGCGGCCTTCGTGGAGGCAGGGTCCGCCGTGCAGGATGGCCAGCCGATCGGGTTGATCGAAGTGATGAAAACCTTCACGCATGTCAGCTACCGCGCCAAGGACGCACTGCCCGCGCGGGCGCGCGTGGTGCGCTACCTCATCGCCGACGGCGGCGACGTGAAGTCGGGCCAGCCGCTGCTCGAGGTGGAGCCCGCCTGAGCCCGCCGCGCGATCATTCGCGGTAGCCGAGCACCACGAGCAGGCAGGGCCCGCCCGCGATCACCTCGAGTCCCAGCGCTCTCGCGCGCGCGATCGCGGCGGGACTTTCCGCGCCCGGCTGCATCCAGAGATGACGGATTCCGGCCTGCGCCGCCTCCTCCACCAGTTTCTCGGTCACCGGCGGCGGCGTGATGATGCTGAGTCCGTGCACGCTCTCAGGCAGGTCCACCAGCTTCGCGAAGCAGGCGGCACCTTCCACCTGCTGCTCGCGCGGATGGATGCCGTAAGCCTTCAGGCCATGCTGCAGGTAGCAGCGCAGCACCTTGTTGCCGTACTTGGAGCGGTCGCTGGAGGCTCCCGCCACGGCAAACACCCGGCCTTCCAGGAACTTCTCGATCGAGGCGTCCATGCAGCACAGGCTAGCTCGCTCGGCTATCCTGCTCCAGTCATGAAGCGTCAGGAGAAGGCCGATCGCATCGGTGAGCAACTGGCGCAGCTCTACCCCGACCCGCCGATCCCGCTGGATCACTCCGATCCGTTCACGCTGCTGATCGCGGTGCTGCTCTCCGCGCAGACCACCGATGCGCGTGTCAACAAGGTCACTCCCGGACTATTCGCCAGAGCGCGGACGCCGGCCGCGATGGCGAAGCTCAGCGTGGAGGAGATTCTCGCCGAGATCCGCACCTGCGGCCTCGCGCCGGCGAAGGCGAAGAATATCGCTGCGCTCTCGAAGATTCTGATGGAGAAGCACGGCGGCAAGGTCCCGCGGAGCTTCGAGGAGCTGGAGGCCCTGCCGGGCGTGGGGCACAAGACCGCCAGCGTCGTGATGACGCAGGCCTTCGGTCATCCGGCCTTCCCGGTCGACACGCACATCCACCGGCTCGCCGAGCGCTGGGGACTTTCCGACGGATCGAGCGTCGAGCAGACCGAGCGCGATCTCAAGGCGCTGTTCCCCGAATCTGCCTGGAACAAGCTGCACCTGCAGATCATCTATTTCGGCCGCGAACACTGTCCGGCCCTGCGCCACGACCTGACGAAGTGCCCGATCTGCAGTTGGGCTGCGAGCAAGAAGCGGCAGAAACAGGGTTAGTCGACGCCGGCGGCGCGGAGTGCGGCGACGACTTCGGTGTAGCCGTGCGAGGCGAGCAACTTCTCGCGCACCTCTTCGGCCCGCAGCGTCTTGCTGACGTCCGAGAGAATCTCGAGCTGAGCGCCGGCATCCTGGCGGGGCGTGAGGATCAGCATCACGATCCGAACGGGCTCGACATCGGGGGCTGGAAAATCGAGTCCTTCGGGCGCCAGGCCCAGCGCGATGACGGGTTCCTGAAGACCGTCCAATCGAGCGTGCGGCACCGCAATGCCACGACCCACTGCGGTGGAAGCCTGTTCTTCCCGACTCCACACAGCCGAGGCGATCACGCCCGGCTCCAACCTTGCGGCTTTGGCCACGCAACGCGAAAGCTCCTCGATCACTTCGCGGCGATCCCGATGAAGCAGCGGAATGGCAACCGTGCGGGCCGTCAGATAGCTCAGGAAACGCCTCGGCCGCTTGCGGCCGAGCGCGCGCTGGATCATCGGACCGGCGACGATCGAGGTGAGGATGGCCATCACAACCAACGCGACGAACAACTGCTCGCCGATCAGCCCGGCCTTGAGAGCGGTCAGTCCGAGCACGATCTCCATCATGCCGCGGGCGTTGAGGGCATACCCGACAGCCCAAGACTCACCGCTGCTCATTCCGGAAACTCGCGCCCCTGCGTAGCATCCCAACACCTTGCCGGCAAATGCGGTGACCAGCACGACACTGACGATCAGAAGATCGAAGCTCGCCACGAAATCCACGGACAGGCCGATGCTGGCGAAGAACAGTGGCGCAAAGAAGGAGTTGACGAAATCCGTGATCGTGGAACGAGTGCGCTCGTGAAGGTGCGAGGAATTGCCGAGCGCCACGCCCCCGAGAAAGGCTCCGAAGACGGCGTGCACGCCGATCCACTGTGCGGCGGCGGCGCCGGCGAGCGCGACGAGAAATGCCAGCACGAGAACACCGCTGGGCCATGCGGTGTGCGCCTGCACCCAGGGCAAGACGCGATGCAGCCCGATGCGGCCCAGGGTCAGCAGCGCCACCGTCAGGGCCAGGGTTCCCGCCACGACACCCACCCATGCGTATCCAACGCCTCCTTCGGCCAGAATTCCCAGAAGAATCGCGAAGACGATCCAACCCAGGAGATCGTTGAAGACGGCCGCGGCAATCACGATCATTCCGAAGTCAGTACGGTAGAGATAGAGGTCCATCAGCGTGCGCGCGATCACCGGCAGAGCGGAAATCGACAGCGCCGTGGCGACGAAGAGCACGAATAGGGTGGTGTTGGTTCGCCCGTCGTAGCCAAAGGACTCGGGACTGGCCCAACTGGCGAATCCGCCGATCGCGAAGGGAGCGAGAATTCCGGCAATACCGACAAAGGTGGCCGCCCGTCCCCGCTTCCAGATCGTGCCGAGCTCCACCTCCATGCCCGCGACCATCAGGAACAGCACGATGCCGACGAAGCGGATGCCTTCCAGTGATGCAGCTGCCGGGCCTTCCTTCGGAAACAGGAACTCTCCTGCCTCCGGAGCCAGTCGCCCGAGCAGCGCCGGTCCCAGCGCGATGCCGGCCAGCAACTCGCCCAGCACGGCGGGCTGTCCGAAGCGACGCACGATCTCTCCGAACAACCGCGCGGCGAGCAGCAGCACGCCGATCGCGATCAGCAGTCGCAGCAGCTCGTAGGAGTTGTCGCCGGCAAGGAGGAGGAACGGCATTGGCAGCAGGGGGCAGTAGCGTAGACGCGCCGAGCCCGCATGCAACCGGAGGGACCGGCTCCTTTTCTTGCTTGGATTGGAGGCGCTCGTAGCGGACAATGCTAGGTCATGCAGGACGAGGAAGAACACTCACCGGCGGAGGCCGCCTGGCAGGATCAGTGGTCCGATCAGCAGGAGTCCGCAGGCCCGGAGGAAGCGCTACTGGAGGAAGCGTGGGACAAGCTCGATGCCGGCGACCCCACGGGGGCGCTGGCGTGCCTGCTGCAGCTCGACGAGGACTGGCCCGACCGCTGGATCCCCGAGGCGCTGGCGCGCATGGAACTGGGCGAGTTGCGCAAGGCCAGGGCCGTGCTGCGGCAGGCCGCGGATTTCGAGGATCTTGAGCAGCACCCCGACTATCTCTGGGCGCGTGCGCTGCTCAGCCTCGGCGAGTGGCGTTTCGCGGATGCGCGTACTGATCTGGAGAAGCTCGTGGCCCTGGAGCCCTCGGCGGGAGCATACGAACGGCTCTCGCTGGTGCATGATCTCGAGGGCGACTTCGAGGCTGCGGATCGGCACATGGCGCGGGCCATCGAACTGGACCCCAGCAAGAGACCGGTTGCGCGACTGAGCCCCGAGGAATTCGAGGCCGAAGTGCTGCGCGCCGTGCAGGCCCTGCCGCGCCAGTTTCAGGATGCGCTCGAGGGCTGCGAGATTCTGATCGATCCGGTGCCCTCCCCCTGGATGATGGAACCGGCCAATCCGGCCGCGACTCCGCCGGATCTTTTTGGGTTGTTCCTCGGTGCTTCGCGCCTCGAAAGCGCGGACAACGAGACCGCGGAACTCACCCCCCGCATCTTCCTCTTCCAGCGCAACATCGAACGCGCGGCACACACGACCGAGGAACTGCGCGAAGAGATCCGGGTCACGCTGTACCACGAGATCGGACACCTGCTCGGCTTCGACGAGGACGGTGTCGCGAACATGGGACTGGAGTGAGCTTGACCCACTCTTGACGCTGTTTCGGCTGTCACTTGACGGTGATGGCCGAGAAGGTGGTCGTGAACGTTCCGCCGAAACAATGCGTCCTGATCATCGAGGACGAGATCGATCTCCTGTTCCTCATGGAGCGCACGCTCCTCGGTGATGGTTTCGCCGTCGAGACCGCCGTCGACGGCAATGTCGGCCTCGCCATTGCCCGCGGCTGTCGACCCGACCTGATCGTCCTCGATTGGATGCTCCCGGGCATGGACGGGCTGGAGGTGCTCGAGCGGCTGCGCGGGGAGCCCTCGACCCGCGAGATCCCGGTAATTCTGGTGACCGCCCGGGCGCAAGAGACGGATACCCTGCGGGCCATCTCCACCGGCGCTACGGACTGCCTGATCAAGCCCTTTCCGCTCGCGACCCTGTGCGAGCGTGTGCGGGTCGCGCTGGCCCCTGCACGCCCGTCTTCGGCGCGCTGACTCCAGCCGCTCCGCACGCTAGACTCTGCGTCCACATGGAGACGCAGGAGTTCCAAAAACGCGCCGGGGAGTGCCTCGATCGGGTCGCTGACTGGCTCGAGTCCTTCGACCCCGATGAGCTCGACTACGCCACGATGGACGGTGTCGTGACGCTGGTTTTCTCCGATGGAAGGCGCTTTGTGCTGAACCGTCAGACCGCGGCGCATCAGATGTGGTTCGCCGCGGGTGCGCGAGCATGGCACTTCAACTACGACACCGGGCGTGAGGCCTGGATCGATGACAAGGAAGGCGTCGAGTTGTTCGCCCGCATCAGCCTGGTCGTCTCCGAGAAGCTCGGCCGCAAGGTCGCGCCCTTGATCGACTAGCCCGAGGACTCAGGGCTTTTTGGGTTTCTTCTCCTCGTCGCTGAAGAGGCTCTCGAGCCCCTTCTGAAGCTGTTTCTCGAGCGCTTTCTTGACGACGCTCTCGAGAAAGCCCTTTCCCAGAGAGAGCTTGGGAGAACTCGGCGTGCCGCGGATCTCCAATGGAACGACCAGCTTGGGGTCGAGAAAATCGCGCGCCTTTTCCAGCTCCTTGCTGACCTTCTTGCCGAGGATCTCCAGCGGAACCGAGAAGCTCAGGGCCATCTTCTGGTCGACCAGCTGGTAACTGCCGTTGAACATGATTTCCCTGCCGGCCAGCTTCAGCGGCAGTTGCTCGTAGCGCACGACACCCTGCTGGATGCGGATCGGGAAGGAGGCCAGCCGCGTGCGCTCGGCCGTAGCGCCCGAGCCGAGCGCCTCGGCGAGTCCGGGAAGCCACGCGTACTGAATCTCGCCCAGTTCCAGCGTGAGATCGGCGTCCAGCTTGGAAAGATCGTCTCCTAGCGGAAACTCGAGCTTGTTCACGGCCAGCCGGGCGGGCTTCGCCTCCGAGGGTTTCTGCACGGCACAGAGCATCGGCAGCACACCTCCGAGGAAGCGCTCGGAGCTGAGCGGGCCCAGCCCGAAGCTGGCCGTGACTCCACTCTGGCGTGTCACGCGCAGGCCCTCCTTGCCGACCACGCCCTCCAGCTCCACCGCGAAGCTCGGCGAACGCACCCACCCCTTGACCTCGGAACTCGCCAGCGACCAGCTTGGACTCTCGAGCTTGAGCTCGACTTCACTGCCCAGCATCTCGGTCAGCAGACCTGCGGGCGTGACCAGAGCGTCGAGCGCCCCGAGAGGAATTGCGGAGCCGGCAATCGAAAGCTGAAAAGGACCCAGATCGCGCAGCGCGGTCTCCAGCGGTGCCCTTGGCGAGGCCTCCACGACCAGCGAACCGCTGCCATCCGGCTTGAGGCGCGCATCGAAGCGCATCTGTCCGTCGAGACGGGTGCTGAGCCGGGCGCTGGCGAGCACGAAAGGCACGGCGGTTTCGCCTCCCAGCCGCACGACGAGTCCCGGGAGCTCCGCCAGCAGCTCGCCTCCTAGCCCCATCCACCAAGTCTCCCCTTCCGCCGGCATTCGGGCCGCGAAATCGCGGGCCTCAACGGACATGCTGCTGTTATCCGGTTGCAGGAACTCCACAGCCAGCGATTCGGGAAGCAGCGCCTGCAGTTCCTCGCGGGCCCGGGCAGGATCCGGGCTCCATTTCAGCGACAGACCTTCGCCCGGCAGTTCGATGCGGCGATCGCGGTGTGTTCCGCGCAGCGCCAGGCGCATGCGTTCCGAGCTGAGATCGAGGTCGAAGCGCTGCTGCTCGAGCCAGCCGTCGGCTCGCGCGCGCAGCGCGAACTGCGTGCCTGCGAGCGCGGCGTACTTGCCGCCACCTTCCCTGATCTCGCAATCGAGCTGGAGATCGGCGTTTCCCTGGCTGAGTACCAAGGCAGCCTGATGGAGGCGGATGGAGGGCTCCAGTCCGAGCGATTCCAGCGCGGGGGCTGCCAGCCGGATCGCGGGCATGGCGAGTTGCGCGCGCACGGCGAGCTGATCCATCCACGCCTTGGGTTCGGCCATGTGTTCGCGCTCGGGCAAGCGCACCTGTGCCGATTCGATTCGCAGCGCGAAGGGCGTCGGATCGAGCAGGGACAGCTGCAGATCGGATGGAGCGAAACGCGCGCATTCGGCCTCCAGATCGGACTGCGTGAGCAGTCCTTCGAGACCGGCCTGCAGCTGGAAACGGCGGTCTGCACCGCTGGCCTCCAGATCGAGCTTCCACTTGGGGCTCTGCGCGCTCACGAACAGCTTGCCGCCCTGCTCGTCGAGCTGATCGGCACGCACGCGCAGATCGGCTCGCTCGCCCAGTCGCTGCACGAGCGCCAGATCCAGGCCTGTGAACGACTGCACAGCGGCGAGATCGAGTTCATCCAGCGCGAAGTCCGCATTCCACGAGGGGATCCTGCCGTCGAGAAGTCCGCTCCAGCCCTTCAGCTCCGCCAGCAGATCCACCCGCGAGGGTCCGGCCGCCGCGAGCTTCGATTCGAGCTTCATGGCGACGGTGCCGCCGCGTGCGACCGAGAGATGGAGCTTGGGCGCGTGCAGACCCATAGCCGCATCCTTGCCGCGCAGAGCGATGCCCGGCAAATCTGCCTGCAACGACGCGGAGAGCCCGGACTCGAGCGCCCGCACGTCGGCGAAATCCAGCGGAACTTCGAGGCTGCGGAGCTTGATCCTCAGTCGACCCGACAGAAACTCGAGCGGATGACCCGCGATTTCCAGAGGCGCAAGGCGCGACCACCACTGAGGCTCCGGGTTGAACAGGAGATCCACCCCGTCCTCGCCTGCGGCCGTGAAGCGCTCGGGCGTCCAGCGGCCACGCGTCTGCAGATCGAAACGTGCCGAACGCACGGAGACGGCGAGATCGGCGCCGGATTTGCTGGCGGATCGGGCGCTGACGTCAATGTCGAGCGCCTGGCCGATGCCCGAAGTCAGGAACTCGCCCTGTCCGGCCAGCGCTTCGAGAAAAGCGTTGGAGAGGTCGGTGACCTCGAGGCGCAGATCGGCTGTGGGCTCGCGCCCCTGAGCGAGCGCATCGAACAGCTCGGGCAGTGCAGCGTTGAACTTCAGCGTGCCCGCCGAACCGGTGTCAAGCAGCATCGAGAGGCCCAGCTCCGTCGGTTTGCCCGGGGAGAGGCTCCCACGCAGCATCAGATCGCGGGCAATTGGACGGAGATTGGCCTGTGACAACGCTGGCGCGACGAAGCTCAACGGGCCCGGGATCGCCACCTGTAGCTGCGCCTGTACCTGTGCGGCGAAGCGCGACCAATCCGCAGCGCTGGATTGAGCGGGCAGATCGAGCCGCGTTTCGAACTTCGGAAGGCGCACGGTCACCCGCAGGTCGGTTTCCGTGGAGTCGATCGCGCAGCCAGGTGGCAGGTAAGGGGCCAGTTCGCGCTTCAGATGCGCGAGCGGAAGGCCCATGTTGAGTTCCGCGCCGCGTTCCCCTTCCAAACGCAGAATTCGATCCTGCAGGCTCAAAGCCAGTTGCAGCTGGGCGCGCTGGCCGGCGAGCCCGAGCTTGGCGCTGCCGCTCTCCAGGCCCGTGACATCCAGCGCCAGCGAGAGATCCGCCGAAGCACCGATCAGTGCGGTCAGCTCGCCGTTGGTTTGCGCGAGGCCGTCGACCAGTCCGCAAGCTAGACCTTGCACATCGAACAGCGCCGTGGCGCGCGCAAACGGCCGACGAAGGTCGGTGCTGAGACCCTCGATCTGCGCACGTCCCTGCAGCACGCCCGAGCCACCGATGGCTCCGCGCAGTTCCAGATCGAGAGCCTTGCCCCGCTCCGCCCGGATGCGCAGCCACAGATCCGAGATCTCGAAATCGGCTCCGGCTGCGCGCGTGGTCGCGTCCGACCACGCCAGGCGCGGAGCCTGCAAGACGAACTCGAATTCGAGCTGCGCGGGATCCAAGGGCTCGCCCCCGCTTGCCGGTTCCTCTGGCGCGGCTGGAAGGGCACGCGGCGCGAGCGCGCGTTGCAGATTGGTGGAACCCTGCTCATCGGCGACCAGACGAGCATCGAGCTGGGCGGTGAAGAGGCCCAGCCGCGTGCCGCCGCTGCGGGCCAGTTCGAGGATCGAGGGCAGTTCCAGCGAGAGCTGCGCGACCAGCTGCCCATCCGGAGCGAAGAGCTGCGCGCTTTCGACGCGCTGACGCTCGCGCCAGGCGAGGTGGATCGAGCCCAGTTGGAGCCGACCCTCGAAGCGCTCCGCAAAACCGGCCTCGACCCGGCTGGCGACCAGACCACCCGCGAGGCTGGGCAGGAAGGCCACCAGCAGTGCGAGCAGCAGCACGAATGCCAGACCGATCCATAGCAGTTTGCTTTTCTTGCGAATCCGCGCCTCGGGCACCATGCCGTCATCCTCCAACCCGGAAAGGCAGGCGACAAGCCCCAGTTATCCACAATCCCTTGTGGCCTGTGGCAATCCGAGCAACAGCCCCTAGCTTATCCGGGGTATGAAGTCCCCCCTGCGTATCTACCTCGTCGGAGCCCATGCGACCGGCAAGACCACCCTCGCTCGCCACATCCGCGACCGCTACGGCATTCCAATGATCTCGGAAGTGGCGCGCGGAGTGCTGGCGGAGATGGAAGCGCGGCTGGACTCCTTGCGTTCGGACATCGCTCTGGTCAATCACTACCAGGAGCAGGTCTTCGAGCGTCAACTCGAGGCGGAGAGCCAGCAGCAGGGCTCGTTTGTCTCGGACCGCGCGTTCTGCAACCTGGCCTACGCCGGTCACCACTCGACGATCCTGGGCAAGATCGCGACCGATCCGCGGCTGGCGCGCTACATGGAGTCCGTGCGCAGCGGACTGGTTTTGTACCTGCGCCCTCACCGGGAGTTGGTGGTCGCGGATGGAGTGCGCGCTGGTTTGGAGTGGGAAGAGGTGGTGCGCATCGATGGAATGGTGAAATTGCTGCTGGAGATGTTCTCTGTTCCATACATCCCGGTCGAGTCGCTTTCGATGCAGGAGCGGGTGCGGACGATTGAGTCGGTGCTGGCATTGGCGGGAGTCGCGGAGGTGACGGCGGAGGAGAGGCTGAAGTCGCGGAATGGGAGCGAGGCCGTCCGCAACTAGCGGAATGAACTGCTCCAGACCGCTGGTCGGACTGGCACCCGGAAACCGGTTTTTCCGCGATCCAGAGCCGCAGGAGCCGTCCTCCTGATTGCCGGGGCATGGGGCCGCGGCATCGAGGAGCCGATGAGCCAGTTCATTCCCACCGAGTGTCCCTACCCTGAGTGCGACCGCACCGAGCCCTTTCGTTATCAGTTCCGCGGCGCCTACACGCGCAAGGTCGACGGGCGCAGCGTGCCCCGA
>JBIKMH010000038.1:0-34719 GCA_044359355.1 Planctomycetota bacterium
TCGTGCGGCCCAACTGGGCGCATTCGAAGAGGCGGGAGCGGCTCGTTGACCACCTGTGGATCTACGTCGTCTACCGCAACTATGTACGCGAGATCACGCGCGACTGCCTGAAGGAGTCATCCGCTTCCGCGCTCGGCATCCTCCCGCGGCGATTGACGGTCAAAGAGGTGCTGACCCTGCGCGGCAGAATTGCTCTCTAAAAAACGTCCAGCGGTCTGGAGCAGTTCATCTACTTGTTGACCCGCTCCTTGTACTCCATCGTCTCCGTATCGATCCGCACCTTGTCCCCGATGTTGATCACCATCCCGACCTTCACCGTCAGGCCGTTGTCCAACACCGCATCCTTCAGCCCGTTCAGCACTCCCTTGATCGGCGGAGTCGTCTCCGTCACGACAGCCACCACCGACTGCGGCGGCGCGACCGTGACCAGCTTCCCGTCGACGAGCAGCCCCTTGTAGCTGTCGGCCTTCCAACGCAAGGTGTCCTCGACCGCGGCCGCCGGGCAGCGATGCTCCTCGCCCTCGGCCGTATAGAAGACCTCGTCGTTGCCGTCGCGGTAGGAGTGCGACAGATCGATCGATTCGGACTCGAGGATCTCGTACTTGTCGTCACCCTGTGCCGTGATCTCGCTGATGCGCCCGTTGAGGAGATCCCGGACCTTCAGCTGGACGCGGCTGCGGCGGTCAGACTTCCACAGGTTCCAGAAGATGACCGTATTGATGCGGCCCTGGTAGTTGACCAGGACGCCTTTGCGCAGTTCCATCGCCGAGAGCAGCATGGGCAGTGAGGAGGGGGGGTGGGGGGTTGTCGGAGGCTCGAAAAGGAGGCCCAACAGGATACGCGAGCAGGCTTGGGACTGCACGCTCGGGGGTGGGGTAGAATTCAAAGCAGGTGCTCGTTCCATGCTCGATCCGCTCGACCCCCTCTTTCAGCGCTATCTGGCGGCGGAAGCCGAAGGTGCGCGCGGTTGCCTGCTGTGGATCGAGGGCGATCCCAGCCGCCTGATCTGCGAGCCGGAGCACTGCGAGCGTCGCCTCGGCTCCGCCCGGCTGGTGTACCTGCCGCGTGCACGGCCCGAGGAGGCCCTGGCGCTCGCCAGAGCCTGGTGCGAGGCCGCGCGCGCCGAAGGCCGAAATTTCCACGTGGGATTGGCCCTGACGCAGGATCGTCCGCTGTTCCTACAGACGCTGATGGAGGTAGCGCGCGAGGGCGCCGCGGTCGCCAGCCATCAGGGCCTCACGGGTCTAGCCCACAGCGAGCTCTACGATTGGTGGCAACGCCGCTGGGAGCGCCAGCAACCCAACTGGAGGCTGCCCCTGCGCGGAGAGACCCGCACCGAGGAGCGGGTCCGCCCGGGCGAGCCCACCCGGCCGAACACCCCCGCCCCGACCCCCGGCGCAACGCCGGAGCACGTCGAACGGCTGCAGCGCCGGCTGGACAAGCTGATCGCGGAACTGCGCGCCAAGGATGAGGAACTGGCCGCCTTGCGAGCGGAGTTGGAGGCCCAGTCGTCCGACCAGCCGATGCGCATCCTGTTCCACGAGGAGGCGCGGCTGGATGCGCGCCGACGAGCGCTGTTCGCCGTGATCTTCGAGGAGAATCAGGCCTTGCAGGCCCAGTTGCGGCGGGCAAACTAGTCGCATGCGGCCGGCGGCGCGCCTGGGTCTTGCAGCGCTGGCCTTCGCGGGGCTGGTGGCACTGGCGGCGGCGCTGTTCGAACCGCGCGGCGATCGGGCCGCGGCCGAGGCCGCGCTCGATCGCTGGCGCTCGCTGCCCGGCAGCGCCGAACCCCACGCGCTCGGCAGCCCGGCCCATAAGCGACTGGGAGACGCTCTCGAGCGGCTGTTCGCGAGCTTTGAGCTCGAAAGCGCCCACCAAAGCACTCCCGATGGCTTGCGCAATTTCGTCGCACGCCGCCTCGGCAGCAGCGATCTGCCGCCCGTGGTCCTGATGGCGCACTGGGACTCGGTGGCAGCGGGACCGGGAGCCGCCGACGATGGCGCAGGCATGAGCGTGCTGCTTGAACTCGCCGCTCGCAGCGCGCGCCTTCCGAAGACGCCGCTGCGCACGACGATTTTCCTCGCCACAGACGGTGAGGAGGCCGGGTTGCTGGGAGCCAAGGCCTTCCTCGCCACGCACCCCTGGGCTCAGTCGGGCGGCATCCTGATCAACATGGAGGCGCGCGGCACCAGCGGGCCGGTGCTGCTGTTCGAAACGATCGGCAACCAACAGCAGTTGATCGATGCGGCGCGTGGCGCGCTGGATTTTCCGGCGGCGTTTTCGCTCGCAGCCGAGATCTACGAGCGCATGCCCAACGACACGGATCTCTCCGTGTTCAAGGGCGCTCCGGGCTGGCACGGCTACAATCTCGCTTTCATCCGCGGGCTGGAGCACTACCACACGGCGCGCGACGACGCGGAGCACCTGTCGCCCGAGAGCGTGGCGCACCTTCACTCCAGCGCGCGGGCGCTGCTCGAATACTGGCAACAGCATTCCGCCGGTCAGGACTTCGGCAACTGGGAGCCGCGGGCGCGCGCACCCCACACCAGCCTGTTCGGCAGCACGCTGGTGGTCTTCCCTTCGCGGGCCCGGTGGCCGATGACGCTGGCCCTGACGCTGTTTGGGATCCTGATGCTCGGCCGCAGCCTCCGTGCCTGGCTCGGCGGATGGCTCGTGCTCGCCGTCTCCGCGGGCGCGGCGCTGGCGCTGACACGGTTGGATCTGGCGAGCGCCTGGGCCCTGGGCGCAGCCGCCTGGCTCGCCACCGCGCTGGCTCTCGAGGCGCGAGCCGCCGTCGGTCTGTTGCTGGTGCTGAATCTGCTGTCCGCCCTGTTTCTGCCCGCCGCCCTGCCGCAGACGACGCTGCCGCTGCTCGCCGCGCTGGTCGGCGAAGCGCTGCGTCGGATCCTGCTGCAAAGCTCTCCGCTGTGGTGGGCCGTGCCGATGACCGTGGTCACCACCGCAGCCAACGCCCCGGTGCTGCTGGCGCTGGGCTGGGTACAGGGACATCCCGGCGGGCCGCTGCTGGGACTTTTGTGGGCGCTGCTCAGCATCCCCTGGGCCGTGACAGTCCATCTGGCTGGCGCGCAGAAACACGCTTGAGACGGCTCCCCTTCCGGGGACTCTTCAAGACCTAAGTTATTATCTGTCAACACTTTCAGGCGATTCCGGGGCCCGAGAGGCTGTGCGGGGCCAAGTCCTTGGCCAACAGGGCTTTCGGTCGGCTCAAGTCCACGATGCGGGCGCAGTGTCCCGTGTCTAGGCGGGGCCGTTCACGGACAACACACAACCCACGCCCATGAACCACCCAAGCAAGGGCCGCCATGGGCCCGTCGCCGAATTGGCCACAAGCGGTTGTGCCTGTGTTGAAATCAGGTAACATCCTCGCCCCTCTCGGGTAGTCCGCGCGCGGCCCCTGGAGGGAAAAACGGCCTCTTCTGCCCACCTCCGGACGACCGTCCGGATGTGGCGAGCCGGGAGAGCCCCGCACAAAGGAGACTTGGAGCTTATGGCGATCAACCCCGCCGATTCGCTGAAGAAATTCATCCGCAACTCCCCCTGGGTGTTCATCGCGGTCATGGTGCACGTCATCGCCCTCTCGGTGCTGGCGGTGTGGCAGCTGGCGACGGAAGAGGTCAAGCAGGAGGAGCTCCCGACGACGGTGACCGTCTCGAAGCCCAAGGAAATCCCGCCCGAGGAGGTGCAGCTGCCCCCGGAGATGCTCGATCGCAAGGCGATCCCCAAGAACGAGGAGGCCGAGGTGGTCACGTTCGAGGAAGACCAGTTCATCCCGACCGACACCTCCCAGCCGGAAGACCTGACGCTGGACCGCGGCGACCCCAACTCGGTCGACAACCTGACGGCCGGTTCGCCGGGCGGCACGGCGATCGGCGTGGGCACCACCGGACACCATGGCACGCGTCCCTCGGCCTTCGGCGGCCGCAAGCTCGGCGGGGGCAAATTCGGCCGCGGTGGCGGCGCGACGCAGGGCACGGAGAAGGCCGTGCTCGAGGGCTTGCGCTGGTTGCTGCGCCACCAGAACCCGGACGGCTCCTGGGGCATCAACACGCTCAAGAATCACTGCGACGCCGACAAGCCCTGCTACGATCCCAAGGAGGCCTACCTCGACCATTACAACGAAGGCCTCACGGCGATGGCCCTGTTGTGCTTCCTTGGCGCGGGTTACAGCCACGAATCCAAGCAGGACATCGTCGATACCGTGCGCGGCAAGCGCCACAAGGTCGGCGAGGTCGTCAAGAACGGCCTCAAGTGGCTGATGGAGCGCCAGAACGAGGCGGGCTACTTCAGCAAGGACCGCGCGTTCATGTACAACGAGGCACTGGCGGCTCTGGCACTGACCGAAGCCTACGGTCTCACCAACAACGGCTACTGGAAGAAGCCCGCCCAGAAGGCCGTCGACTTCCTCGTCAAATCGCAGCGCCCCAATCCCGCCGGCGCGGGCCTGTGGGGCTGGCGCTACGACTCGCGCATGGCGATCGAAGAGAAGTATCCTGGCGGCTCGATGGATGAGGCCGGCAAGAAGGAGCTGTTCGACTCCGACATCTCGGTGACCGGCTGGGTCGTGATGGCCCTCAAGTCCGCCAAGCTCTCGGGCCTCAACGTCGACCAGACCTCGATGGACGGCGCCATGAACTTCTGCAAGTGGGTCACGGTCAACGACGGTCTCGTCGGCTACAACGACCCCAAGAACGCCGGCCTCACGGTTCAGGGTCGCGGCGACGACAAGTTCGACTACCACCCGGCCGCGATATCGGCGCTGGGCATGTGCACGCGCATCTTCGTGCAGCACGATCCCAATGACCCGTTCCTGGAGCAGGCTTCAGCCCGCATCATCAAGGACCTGCCGGTAATCGACAAGGATCGCCGCAAGATCGACTACTACTACTGGTACTACGCCTCGCTGGCCCTCAACCAGTTCGACGGCCCGGATAGCCCGCGCAAGTCGGGCAAGTACTGGGGCCCGTGGAACAAGGCGATGGTCGACTGCGTGGTCGGCCTGCAGGACACCTCCGAGAAGTCCTGCAACCGCGGCGGCTGGATGCAGATGGACCGCTGGGCCTACACCGGCGGCGCGGTCTACACCACGGCGATCAACGTCCTGACCCTCGAGGTCTACTACCGCTACGAGAACGCCTTCGGCGGCTCGAAGCGCAACTGAGCACGTGCTCGGACGGACCTCCGTGAGCCTCGCTCGCGGAGGTCCGCAGCCATCCCCGCACCCGGCACTCTCCCCCCGACACCTGGCCCCCCCATCCACAGGCCCGATGAAATTCCGCTGGTTGATCCTGCCCCTGTTGGTCTCCTTTCCGGCCTCCGCTCTGGCCCAGAGCCCTGGTGTGCTCGGCAAGGATGACGCCGAATACGCGCGACTGTTGTTCGAACGCGGCTACACCGATCTTTCCGAGCGCCTGCTGGCCTTGATCGAGAAGAGCGGCAAGGTCTCCACCAAGGAGGAGGCCAACGTCAAGGCGCTGCGCCTCGCCGTGCGCACGGAAGTGGCGATGCGGGAGAACGATCCGTTCAAGAAGAAGGATGCGCTGGAGCAGATCCTCACCGAGAAAGAGGACCTGATCAACCAGTTCTCCGGCTCGCGCGCGGCGGAGGACACGGCCACCACGCTGGCCGACGCCTACAGCATGCTGGGCGGCGCGGTGCTCGCCTGCATCAACAGGGAGAAGGATCCCAACCTCGTCGCGCAGCTGCAGGCCGAGGGTAAAAAGATCTTCGACAACGCGCAGGCCAGCATCGAAAAGCGCATCGAAACGCTCAAGGAGAAGCGGGACGATCCCGCCTTCGAGGGCAGCTACATCGCCGCGCTGTTCAGCCTGCCGAAGACGCTGTACTTCCATTCGCTGCTTTACCCCGAGGGCGAATGGGCCCGCAAGGACAAGCTCGAGAAGGCCATCGAACTGTTCCAGGAGTTCGGCCTTGACTACGGCGACCGCCTGTTCAACTACGAGGGCCTGATCTTCATCGGCCTCGCCTACAAGGATCTCGGTCAAAAGGACGACGCGCTGAGCGCGCTCCGGGACGCGATCGCCCTGCGCGAAGGCTTCGAGCAGGACAAGAACGGCGTCTACCTCGTCGATGGCGGCAGCGCCGACATCATCTCGAAGGCCGTGCTGCAGAAGGTCAACATGCTGGCCGAGGGCGGCGACGCGCGGGCCGCCGTGGAGGCCGGCAAGGACTTCTTCAAGACCGTGCTCGACGCCGAGCAGTCGCAGAGCGGGCTGGCCGTGCTCGCGGCCATGGGCAATGCGCAGTTGGCCTCGGGCGACACCAAGGGCGCGGACGAGACCGCCGCCCGCCTGATCGAGCTCGATCCCGTGGGCCCCTGGGGCGGCGCAGGCCAGGACATCCGCGACCGCATCCTGCGCGCGGGCACGGGCGGCGGCTTCGGCTCCGCTCCGCTACTCAAGATCGCCGGATCGCTCGCCGGTCGCGGCCAGGCCGAGCGCGCCATCCAGGTGGCGCGCCAGGCGATCGCCGCGGCCCGGGACGAAAAGGACGGCACCAACAACGCGGTCGACGCCTGGCTCCTGATCGGTTCGCTGTACGTGCAGCGCGGCTGGAACCACGAAGCGGCCGTGGCCTTCGACGCCTGCGCGGACAAGTACCCCTCCGCCGAGAAGGCGCCCGAGGCCGTCTATCAGGCGCTACAGCAGTACGTGCAGCTCGCCAGCGCGGAGCGCAAACCGAGCTTCAGGACGCGCGTGGAAGAACGCCGCAAGACGCTGACGACCCGCTACGCCAACCACGAGCGCGCGGCCTTTGCTTTGCTCGTCGAGGGTGACCAGCTGGTCAACGAGGGCAAGTTCCTCGAAGCCGTCGAGCAGTACGCCAAGGTTCAGCCGACCAGCCCGGCCTATCTCGACGGTCAGTTCAAGAAGGGCTCGGCCTACTACAGCCACGCTCGCAAACTCGTCAAGGACGGCAAGGCCACCGACGCCAAGCCCTTCTTCACGCAGGCCGAGGACTTCCTCAAGAAGTGTGTGGCGGACTTCGACAAGGCCAGCACCGAGACGGTCAACCTCGAGAAGCAGACGCGCATGGAGTCGGGCAGCTATCGCTCGCGCATCCTGCTCTCCGACCTGTATCTCAACAACGCCAAGCCCGCGGATGTGCTCGGGCTGCTGGAAGGTTCGGAGACGCGCTTTGCCAACGACGGCGAGAAGCTGGCCCAGATCTGGGGCCTGCGCATCCGCGCGTACCAGTCGATGGACAAGCTCGACGACGCGATCAAGCTGCTCGACGCGCTCGCCAAGAAGGATCCGACCTCCAAGGCGATCGGTCCGGCGGCGGGCCTCGTCGCGCGCGAACTCGACCGCCGGGGCCAGGAACTCTCCGACGGCAAGAAGCAGGCCGATGCCCTCAAGGTTTGGCAGCGCGCCGCGGACTACTACGCGATGAGCGGCCGCGCGATCCTGAAGAGCGAAAACCTGCGGCTCTCGGACGTCGAATCGATCGCCAAGCGCCTCTACGTGCTCGGCCTGTTGTTCAACAACGTGCCCGAGAACCAGATCTCGTTCATCGGCTGGGACACGAAGAAGCTCAAGGAGACCAAGCTGTGGGAGCTCGCCTCTGAGCTGTACCAGGCTGGCTTGCGCGTGTCACCTTCCACCGAGGCGCAGCTGACGCTGGCGCGCATGCAGGGCTTCCTCGGACGCTGGAAAGCGGCCGCGGCCGCCTACGAGACCTATTTCGACACGCAGGGCTCGCTGTTCGACTCGGCCAGCGGCAAGCTGCTGCGCGGCATCACCTCCGACGTGATCCTCGCCAAGATCGAGGAAGCCGTCTGCGAAGAGGAAACGGCGCTGGCGGACAACGATGCGGAGCGTTTCCTGCGCGCCGAGCAGATCTTCCGCGATCTCGACAAGGCAGTGCCGGTAGACAGCGATCTGTGGTGGTACTCGCGCTACTACCTCGTCAAGACGCTGTACGACAAGGGCGACTACCGCAACGCCTTGAGCGCGCTCAAGGACGCGGAGCGCGCCACCAACGTGCTCGGCGGCAAGACCAACCTCGTGAGCGCCTTTGTCGAGCTCAAGAAGAACGTGGAAACCAAGGCCGGCCCGCGCTGAGCGGTTGATCCGATCTCCCCAGAACACCCCCATTCATTTCGATCCCATGCAACTCACGAAGATCCTCTGGAAGGCTGCCAGCACGGCGGCCATCTCCGCCGCCCTCGTGGTGGCGGCGCAAGCCCAGCAGAAGACCGACATCGTCAAGCTCAAGAACGGCGCGGAGGAGACCGGCCGCATCAAGAGCGAGGAATACGGCGGTCTGGTGCTCGATCCCGAGAAGGGCAACACCAAGACGATCGCCTGGAGCGAGATCGCCAGCGTCAGCTACCAGAACGGCGAAGCCTTCGAGGCCGCTCGCGATCTGGTCAACCAAGGCAAGCTCGAGGAGGCGCTCGGCGAAATGCAGGACCTGCTCAAGCCCGACGCCAAGCTGCGCAGCCTTGTCAAGCAGAACGTCCAGTTCCAGATGGGCACGATCCTGCTGCGAACGGGCAAGTACGATGACTCGATCGCGGCTTACCGGGCCTTGCTGAAGGAATTCCCGAAAAGCCGCTACCTGCCGGAGATCGGCGAGAGCTTCGTGTCCGCCTTCGGCGCCAAGGGCGACCTCGAAGGCGCCAAGAAGGCGCTGGAGGAGCTCAACAGCGGCGCGGTGGCGGCCGGCGTCGAGTCCAACTTCTCGGCCGTGACGGCCGTGCTGCGCGGCCGCGTGCTCGAGCAGCAGAAGAAGTGGTCGGAAGCCTTCTCGGCCTACAACGCGGCCGCGGCCACCAGCGGCGTCACCGCGCTGGCCTCGGCTCAGGCCCGTCTGGGTCAGGGCCGCTGCCAGATCGCGCAAGGCAAGACCGCCGAGGCGGAAAGCCTGTTCCGCAAGATCACCGGCGAAGATGCGCCCAATGCCGTGCTGGCGGGAGCCTGGAACGGCCTCGCCGACCTCGCCAAGGCCGAGGGGCGCGCCAAGAAGGATGCGGGCATCCTGACGGACGCGCTGTACATGTACCTACGCGGGTTCGTCCAGTACGGTCCGGTGCCCGGTGAGTCGACGAGCGAATACGAGCGCGCCTTGGCGGGTTCCGCCGAGTGTTTTGACCTCTTGAGCCAAGTCGAAGGCAACAAGGAGATCAAGGCGCGGTATGCTCGTAGCCGCGACGAGCGTCGCGCGCAGCTGCAGAAGGAATTCCCCAACTCCCCCTATCTTGGAAAGTGACGAGCCGCCCGGGCTCGACCTGCTCTCCAAGCTGTCCCTTATCCATCCCCCCCCTTAGCAAATTCAAGAAGAGATGAAGCCGTCCCTCACGAAGTCCCTGTCCTTGGCCATGGTGGCCTTGGTCCTGTGCTCCTCGGTCGCGTTCGCTCAGGACGCGCCGCCTGCCAAGACCCAGTCGTACTGGGAGCTGTTCCAGCACACCGGTATCGTCGGCTGGTTGATGGTGCTCTGCTCGGTTTCGGGCAGCGCGCTCGTCATCGAGCACATCGTCAACATCCGCCGCGAGAAGCTGGCCCCCACCGCGCTGGTTCAAGACCTCGAGGCCCTGATCGCCGAAGGCTCCTACGATGAGGCCATCGACATGTGCGAGCAGGAAGGTGGCTACATCTCCAACTGCGTGAAGGCGGGCCTGATCATGCGCGAGGCCGGCTACGACGAAGCGCTCGGCAACCTGGCGCTCGCTGCCGAAGAGGAGTCCTTCAAGCTGATGGCGAAGATCTCCTACCTGTCGCTGATCGGAAACATTGGACCTCTGCTCGGTCTGCTGGGCACCGTGACGGGCATGATCGCCTCCTTCCAGAAGATCGAGCAGATGAAGGCCCCCACGCCCAAGGACCTCGCGTCCGGTGTGTACGAGTCGCTCGTCAACACCACGCTGGGCCTGTTCATCGGCATCGTGTTCCTCACGGCGTTCTTCATCTACAAGAACTTCGTGACCAAAATGACCCTGCAGATGAACCTGCAGTCGGTGGAATTGCTCCGCACGCTCGCGGAGAAGCAGAAGCACTGATCGCTGGCCTTCCCGCTGGAACCTGACGAGAAGCCACTATGCACAAGAAGAAGGCCAAGCCGAAGCTGAAGGAGGACATCTCTCCGAACGTGGTGCCGATGATCGACATCATGTTCCTGTTGCTCCTGTTCTTCATGCTCGGCGCCGACATGAGCCAGCGGGAAAGCATCGAAATCAGCATCCCCAAGGCGAGCGCCGTCCCGGAGCCTCCCAAGGAAGAGGACAAGACCAAGCGCTGGATCGTCTGCAACATCTACCACGGAGCCGAGGGTGGCGTGTGCGCCATCAACGACAACGGAGGTGTCTGCCGCGAAGAGGCGCACTGGCGCTGGGCGATCATGGGCGTGGACTATCCGCGCGAGGAACTGAAGAAGCAGTTGATCATCATCGGCCAGGACTACCTGGAGGATGTCGCTGACGAGAAGGCCGGCAAGCGCCTTTCGAACTACTTCCTTCTGATCCGGGCGGACCAGAACGCGCCCTACGGCAACATCAACAAGGTGTTCGAGTACGCGGGGGGTGCGGGGATCTACAAGGTCTCCGTGGCGGCCAACAAGCCGATCCCCGGCACCTGATCTCCCCTTCCCACCCACACTCCAAACTCAACGAGGAAACTGATATGGCTGGCGGCGGCGGCGACGAAGACAACCCACTCCCCATCAACGTGGTTCCGATGGTGGACATCATCTTCTGTCTGTGCGTGTTCTTCATGTGCTCGTTCAAGTTCCGCGAGACCGAGGGCAAGTTCGACTCGTGGCTCCCGCGCGACAAGGGCACCGGCGGCAACCCGGATCCGGGTCCGCTGCAGGAAATGCGCGTGGCCTTGATGTGGAACGAAGACACCAAGACGGTGACGCGTCAGTACCTGCACAAGAAGGTCAAGGATGACGCCGAACTGGAAGCGCTGATCAAGGAAGCGCACGACGACTTCGTGGCGAAGAACAAGCCCGACATCCCGCTGATCATCGACGGCGCACCGGGAGTCCCTTGGAAGGAAGTCATGACGGTCGTGAACATGGGCAAGCGCCTCGAGGTCAAGAACCTCGAGTTTGCCCTTGGCGTGGCGGACAAGAAGTAGTCTCGCCAGGGCGCATCCTGCCGGGCGCGGGATCAGCTTCACAGCGCGCGGGCCGGGAAACTCCCGGCCCGCGCCCTTTTCCCCTGTCCACCTGCTCCCGGCTGGGTAGGTCCGCCCAGCGGCCATTTTCGGTAGTGTGGGGCGCGAATCCCGACTAGATCCCCTGCCGCGAGCCACCTCATGCGCGATCCCTCCCCCAAGAAGCTGGAAGAAGCCCGACGACGACTGTTCCAGAGGCCCGAGCCGGTCTCCGCGTTCGGCACGCCGGAGTTCCGGCGCACGGGTTTTCTGATGCTGATTCTGCTGGGCGTCGGGGCCTTTGTGATCTTCCTGCAGTGGGAGCGCGCCTCGCGCGCCGAGAAGGAAGCCACGGAGGCCGCCCAGCTGGCGGCGATGGGAACGCCGGTGCCCACCGATGCGACGCTGCGCGAGCAGCGCCGCATGACGATGTTTCAGGGAGCCTTGGCCGACGCCAACAACGGCGAAGACTTCCGCGAGAGCAGCGGCTATTCCAATCTGCTGCGCTTTGTCCGCGAGTATCCGCCAGCTGAGGTCCACGAGAAATCCCGGCGCTGGCTCGACTGGGACGGCGCGACCTTCGACCCGGATGGCTGGCGCGGCGAGTTCTGCCGCTACCGGGGCGTTTTCGCCGGTTTCTCGGCCGTCAAGCTGGGACAGCCCGTGCTGGGCGTGCGCGACGTATGGCGCGGCTTTCTGATGGAGCCGGACAAGACCGAGCCGGTGGTTTTCGACCTGATCTGCGCCGAGGAGGAGGTCCCCAACCCGCGCATCTTCTACGACGCCTGGGACATCGAGGGGATCTTCTACCGCACCGTGCGCTACGAGGACCGCGAGGGCAAGACGCAGGAGATTCCTTACCTGATCGCCCGCACGCTGAAGCCCGCCGAGGCGCCGGCGGACAAGCTCGGCTTCATGGAAAACCCGATCGTGACGCTGGTCGTGGTCGTGGGACTCGCACTTCTGCTCGCTCGTCTGCTAATCTTGTACACCAAAACGCGGTCTACGATGACCCGTCCGGTCGGCGGCCATGCGGCCCTGACCAGTCCCCGATCGCGCCCGCCATCCCCCCCGACCCCCCCTGCCTCCCATGTCTGAACAGAAGGATCCCTCCAACGCGGGCGAGCGCCCGCTGTCGATGAAGGAGAAACTCATGGCCCAGCGCCGCGCGCAGGCCGGCGATGCCGAGACTCCCGCATCCGCAGCTCCCAGACAGGAGCCCGCCAAGGCGCAGGCCGCTCAAGCCAAGCCTGCGACCGCTGCTCCGGCCCCGAAGAGCGCAGCCCCGGCTTCCGCGAGCGCCGCTCCCGCCGCCAAGCCGGCATCGTCGGGGCGAGCGGCCGCCACCGCGCCCAAGGCGAGCGCCTCGAGCGCGAAGTCGCGGCCGGCGAAGAAGGAAATCTCCGCGGATGTGAAGCGCACGACCAACATCCTCAAGGAGAAGGAAAACAAGATCCTCAACTATGTGTGGATGGCCTGCGGGGTGATCTGCCTTGTCGCCGGCTTCTTCCTGTGGAACTCGATCAGCACCACCAAGGAGCGCAAGGAAGCGGCGATCGCGCGCGAGAAGCAGATCGACACCGCGCTTGCGACGCTCAAGGAAGGGCGCGATCCCCTCAAGGAGGGCGATGCCAAGTGGATTCTCGAGAAGGCCGAGAACACCAAGGCGGACTGGGACAACACCCGCGTCGAGGGTTTGGTGCGCGAGATCCTGCGCCGCGCTCAGAACACGCTGGATCAGGCCAAGGAACGCGGCGAACTCACCGACCGCATGAATGCGCTCGAAGGGCAGGCCAACAGTCCTGCCGCGCTTTCGATCGAGCAGATCAAGACCGCGCGCCGCACCGCGCAGGATCTGATCGAGAAATCCTCGCTGATGGGCGATGAGTACAAGACACGCGGAGAGCAGGCCCGCGACAAGCTCGATCGGGCCTACTTCGACAAGCTGATCTCCGATGCCAAGGGCAAGGGACAGTCCCGCGAAGCGCTCTCGCTGCTGACCCTGGCCGAGATCGAAATCAACACCGCGCTCAACACCGCGGCCCGCGGCAAGAATCCGGAACGCAAGAATACCTACGAGGCGCTCTTCAAGCAGGTGATTGCCGACTCCGACGGAATCGCCAAGGCCATCTTCACGCCCGAGGCGATCGAGAAGGAGCCTTGGAAGGACGGCCTCTCGGGCGAGCAAGAGAAGAACTGGCAGAAGCCCGGCGTCGATGGTTTCCAGATCATCGGTGGCGAACTGCAGGCGGTCGGCCCCAAGGCCGGCAGCGGCAAGAACGGCATCATCTCGATCGGCGACCGGGAGCAGCTGCGCGACTTCGTCGTCGAGATCGAGTTCGTGCCCGTCCGCGGCAACTTCCGCTTCTACCAGCGTCTGTACTCGCGGGCCGACAACACGGTGCCGCAGTTCGATGTCTACACGCGCGGCAACGATGTGCCCTTCAAGCCGGGCCAGAGCTACCGCGTGATCGTGTCGGTGATCGGCTCGCACTACAAGGTCGAGATGCCGGACACCGACATCACCGGACTCCCGGACGAAGACGTCAACTGGACCAAGCAGCGCTTCGGCGCCATCGGGGTCGAGATCTACGAAGACAGCGAGATCAAGATCCAGAAGCTGCGCTTCAAGGAACTGCGCTCCAACAAGCGCCAGTAGGCCGGAAAGCCCGGCGAGCCTCAGCCTCTCCGGTCAGCAGGGCGGGTCCTTGGGGCCCGCCCTTTCATTTTGCGACTTCCTACTACGAGCGTGCCCCGGCGGGGTCCTGCCCAGCGGAGACCCGGCACAGGGAAGAGCTTGGAATGGAGCCGCACCCACGGTACAACATGGGGCTTCCAAACCCCTGTGGGATGCTCCCGCGGGGGCCCCCCCCTCTGACGGAGAATCCGCCACGATGCTTTCGACGATTCTGGCCTTCGCCCAAGGCGCCGCTGCGCCGGCCGCGGCCCAAGGTGCCCACAAGAGCGAATTCGACCTCCCCATGCCCGATCTGGCCTCGGCTTCCTTCCTCAACGGAAGCCTCAACGGCCACGAACTGCTGCTGGGAGGCATCTTCATCTGCCTGCTGGGCATCGTTTTCGGCCTGGTCGCTTTCGCCCAGCTCAAGAACCTGCCCGTCCACACGGCGATGCGCGAGGTCTCGGAACTGATCTACGAGACCTGCAAGACCTACCTGTTCACGCAAGTCAAGTTCATCGTCATCCTCGAGCTGTTCATCGGCGCGGTGATCGTGGCTTACTTCGGCCTCATCCTGCACAAGCCGGCGAGCGAGATCCTGCTGATCCTCGTGTTCAGCCTGATCGGCATCGCAGGCTCGGTGGCCGTGGCGGCCTTCGGCATCCGGGTCAACACCTTCGCCAACTCCCGCACGGCCTTCGCCGCGCTGGGAGGCAAGCCTTACCCCGTCTACCAGATCCCGCTCAAGGCGGGCATGTCGATCGGGATGCTGCTGATCAGCGTCGAGCTTCTGCTGATGCTGGTGGTGCTGCTGTTCATCCCCAACGACGTGGCCTACAAGTGCTTCCTCGGCTTCGCCATCGGCGAGTCGCTGGGTGCCTCGGCTCTGCGCATCGCGGGCGGCATCTTCACCAAGATTGCCGACATCGGCTCGGACCTGATGAAGATCGTCTTCAACATCAAGGAAGACGACGCGCGCAACCCGGGCGTGATCGCGGACTGCACCGGCGACAACGCCGGCGACTCGGTCGGCCCCACGGCGGATGGTTTCGAGACCTACGGCGTCACCGGCGTGGCGCTGATCAGCTTCATCCTGCTGGCCGTGGCGGATCCCGCCTCGCAGGTCCAGCTGATCGTCTGGCTGTTCGCGATGCGCGTGCTGATGATCGTGGCTTCGGCCGTCTCGTATTGGATCAACGAAGCAATCTCCAAGGCCCGGTACGGCAACGCCACGCACTTTGACTTCGAGGCCCCGCTGACCTTCCTCGTCTGGCTGACCTCGTTCGTGTCGATCGCGGTGACCTATGCGGCCTCCTACCTGCTGATCCCCGACCTCGGCGATGGCACCCTGTGGTGGAAGCTCTCGACGATCATCACCTGCGGTACGCTTGCCGGCGCGATCATCCCCGAGTTGATCAAGGTCTTCACCTCGCCCAAGTCGGGCCACGTGCTCGAGTGCGTCGAAGCATCCAAGGAAGGCGGCGCCAGCCTCAACGTGCTGGCTGGCCTTACCGCGGGCAACTTCAGCGCTTACTGGATGGGCGTCGTCCTCGCGATCCTGATGGGCGCTGCCGTGTATTTCGCACCTGGCCTGGGTGCGATCATGCAGTTCGAGGCGATCTTCGCCTTTGGCCTGGTAGCCTTCGGCTTCCTGGGCATGGGTCCGGTGACAATCGCGGTCGACTCCTACGGCCCGGTGACGGACAATGCCCAGTCGGTCTACGAGCTGTCCCTGATCGAGGAGGTCAAGGACGTCAAGAACGCCATCCAGAAGGAGTATGGCTTCACCCCCGACTTCGAGAAGGCCAAGCACTATCTCGAGGAGAATGACGGCGCGGGCAACACCTTCAAGGCCACGGCCAAGCCTGTGCTGATCGGCACAGCGGTGGTCGGAGCGACCACGATGATTTTTGCGACCATCATGGCGCTCAAGGGCACCTCGGCCTCGACCGAGGCGTTCTACGCCGACCTCTCCCTGCTGAACCCCAACTTCCTCCTGGGACTGATCCTCGGCGGTGCGGTGATCTACTGGTTCTGCGGTGCCTCCACGCAGGCCGTGGCCACGGGCGCCTACCGTGCGGTGGAGTTCATCAAGAAGAACATCAAGCTGGACAACGGGTCCGGCAAGGCCTCGATCGAGGACTCCAAGAAGGTCGTCGCGATCTGCACCGAGTACGCGCAGAAGGGCATGTGGAACATCTTCCTAGCGGTGTTCTTCTTCGCACTCGCCTTCGCGTTCTACGATCCCTACTTCTTCATTGGCTACCTGATCGCGATTGCCCTGTTCGGCCTGTTCCAGGCCTTGTTCATGGCCAACGCGGGCGGCGCCTGGGACAACGCCAAGAAGGTCGTCGAGGTCAATCTCAAGGCCAAGAACACGCCACTGCACGCGGCGACGGTTGTCGGCGACACGGTCGGCGATCCGTTCAAGGACACCAGTTCCGTGGCACTCAACCCCGTGATCAAGTTCACCACGCTCTTCGGCCTGCTGGCCGTCGAACTCGCGCTCTCGCTCGCGGGCCAGCCAATCCTCGGCTGGGCGGCGCTGGGTTGCTTCCTGGTGGCGAATTTCTTCGTCTACCGCTCCTTCTACGCCATGCGGATCAAGAGCTGACCCGCAGTCAGGCCTGAATCATCCGACCGCGGCCGGTCCTGCTTCGCGCAGGGGCGGCCGCGGCACTTTTCAGCCGGCGCTCGCACGGTTGCGCCGAGCGCGCCAGAACTCGATCACGATCGGCATCACTGAAAGGATGATGATGCCGAGGATGACGTACTGGAAATTCTTCTTCACCACGGGCAGGTTGCCAAAGGCATGGCCGAGGTACACGAAACCCGCTACCCAGATCACGCCGCCGATCACATTGAAGGCCGCAAAGCGCGGATAGCTCATCGTGCCGACGCCCGCGACGAAGGGCGCGAAGGTGCGCACGATCGGAACGAAGCGCGCGAGAATGATCGTCTTGCCGCCATACTTCTCGTAGAACTTCTGCGTCTTGACGAGGTGCTCGGGATTGAACAGCCGCGATCGCTCCCACCGAAACACCTTGGGCCCCATGTATTTGCCGATGGAGTAGTTGACGGCATCGCCGGTGATCGCGGCGATGATCAGCAGGATCACGATCGAGTGCACCTCGATCGGCGAGCCCTGAGTGGCGGACAGCGCCCCCACCGCGAACAGCAGCGAGTCACCAGGGAGGAAAGGCGTCACCACGAGCGCCGTTTCGCAGAAGATGATCGCGAAGAGCAGCGCATACAGCCAAGGGCCCAGATCGAGTGCCCATTGGTTGAGGTGCTGGTCGAGGTGCAGGAAGACGTCGATGAAGTGCTTCAGGGCGTCCATAGTGTCGGAGGGATCGGTTGGGGGTTGGACGGGAGTGTAGCCCTGTCCGGGAATCGGCGGGCCAGGGTACCCTCGAATACTGTTCCCCAGGCGGGGACAGAATCGAATCAGGGAAGCGGTATTTCCCCGCGATCGGGGGGAGTCCGCACCGTCCTCTCCAGTGCCGGGCGCCTGCTTGCCCGGCATTGGAGAACCCGATGCTGAAGTTCACCCCGCCGGAATGCCCCTATCCCGCCTGCCCCCCTGGCCCCTTCCTCTACCGCCGCCGCGGCTACTACAAGCGGCTGTGCGACGGCGAGCCGATCCCGCGCTTTGAATGCCTCACCTGCGGCCGGCGCTTCTCCTCGCAGACCTTCCGCAACGACTACCGCCACCACAAGCCCGGGCTCAACGTCGTGATCCTCGAGCAGCTGGTCTCGAAGGTCACCCAGCGACAGATCGCTCGCAATCTCGGCTGCAACCCCAAGACGGTCGCGCGCCGGGTGCCGCTGTTCGGCCAACACTTCCGGCTAGCCCACGAGCGCGTGCTCGCCGACAACCGCAAGCCACTCGGCAAGAGCGGCCACCTCGTCTTCGACGAGCTCGAAACCTACGAGCAGAACCGCATCGAGAAGCCGGTGACCATGGCGGTCCTCGTGGAAGCGCGCACCGGCTTCATCGTCCACGGTCAGGCCGGCACGCTGCCCTCTCGGGACAAGCGGCGCGGCGATCCCGCGCGCGTCAGCCAGTCGCGCGCCGTCGTCACGCGCTGCATGGAAGTACTCGCCCGGCACCGAGATCCCAGGGACTTGCTGGTGCTGGTGAGCGATCTCAAGACCAGCTGCCCCTCGATCATCCACCAGACGCTTGGTGAAAAGGTCGCGCATGTGCAGATCTCGAGCAAGCTCGCCTGCAACACCCAGAACCCGCTGTTTGCGATCAACCACCTGTTCGCGATGATGCGCGACAACATCTCGCGGTTGGTGCGGCGCAACTGGGGTTGCAGCAAGCTCCTCGAGCGCAAGCAGGAGCACTATTGGATCTACGCCGGCAACCGGAACTACATCCGGCCGCGGACCAACCGGGACAGGCGGCCGAGCGCCGCGAGCAAGCTAGGCCTGGTGCCCCGGCGCCTGGGGATGGCCGAGGCGATCGCGTGGAAGGGTCGTTTCAGGCTTGAAACCTAGGGTATTTCAATCCTGGGCCATGTCCCCGCAAGGGGAGCAGTATCACGCGCTCTAGGGTCCGCCGGGTCCAGGGAAGGACCACGACCAGCTCAAGCCCGCATACCAATCCTCATCCTGCTGCGCGATCACCAGCCCGACGGAGTGATCGCCGATCGTGCGATCCACCACCGTGTGGAAGTTCTTTCCGTCCCACAGATGCAGGGAGTGCCACTGCTCGCTCCACGCGACGGACAAGCCCCCGATGATGCTCCACTCCTGCTCGACATCATCGAAAGAAAGGCCCGCGTAGGGTGCCACAGGCAGATCCGTCCACGGTTCCAGGCTCTTGACGAAGCTCAGGTTGTATGAGCTGCCGCGGCTCGAGCCGATGCGCGCGCTGGAAATGCCGAGGATCGCGCCGGGCCGCTCCTCGGTTTCGTCCCACAGCCTCCAGTTGGCAAGCGGCTGAAGGTCCTCTGCCAGCGGGTTGTACTCGATACCCGCGGAGATGCGGGGTGTGAATTGGTAACTCAGCGTCGTCCGGATGCGAGCGCGATCAGCGGGAAGGCCGGGAATCACGCGTGCGCCGAGCACGAAGTAGCCGCTCTCCTGCCCCGCCGCACGGACGGAGCGCCCCTCGCCGGGTCAGACCGGTCAGGAAGGCACTCGCGATTCGACGCGAGTCGCGGGCAGGTCCTGCAGAAGTGGACTGAGGAGCAGTGGCAGTAGAAGCATCGGCGCAGGGAAGTGTACTCCACTGCTTGGGGTCCGCGCCGCTAGGATGGTGCGATGCTGCGCCCTGCGCTCCTCGTCGCCCTGCTGCTCCTTCTCCCGCTGCCTTCGCGCGCGCCGGAATTGGTGAGTCCTGGGGAACTGGTGACCGCCTGGCGCGGCGATCTGCCGCTGATCCTGAGCGCTCCGCACGGCGGGCGTGTGCGCGTGCCGGGGGGGAAGCAGCGCAGCGCGGGGGAGAGCGTGCGGGATGAGGACACGGCCGAACTGGCGCTGCTGCTCTCCCAGCAGCTGACCGATCGGCTGGGTGGCAAACCCTACGTCGTGATCGCGCAATTCTCGCGCAAGGACGCGGACGCCAATCGTCCCGCCGAGGAGGCGTTTGAGTTGGAGTGTTCGGCCGTCCACTGGCGTGCGTACCACGCGGCTCTGGAACAGGCCGTGTCCGAGTGCCGCGAGCGCTTCGGGGAGGCATTGCTGATCGACATCCACGGCCAGGCCAAGGAACCCGCCGTCATCGCCCGCGGCACCCGTGACGGCCAGACCCTGCGACGGTTGGAGCAGCGCAAGGGTGCGGAGTGGCTCCACGGAGCGCCCTCCCTCGGCGAGCGGCTGCGGGCGCGCGGCTACGACGTCGTGCCGCGGCCCAATGCCGACGGTTCACCCGCCCGGGAGACGCTCTTCAATGGCGGCTACATCGTCGTGCACTACGGAGGCATGCGCGAGCAGGGCATCGATGCCGTTCAGCTGGAGTTCGGCCGCCAGCGCGAGGATCTGCTGCGGCTCAGCGCCGATTGCGGCGCTGCGATCGCGGATTTCCTGCGCGAAGCAGGCTACTTGCGGCCGCGCTGAGTCTTGGCTTTGCGAGTGGGTGTCGGCTTGGATCGCTGCATCCGGAAAGGATGCCCCGTGTCCTCGACGCCGATGTCGCGCAGCATCTTGCGCAGCTCCAGCGAGTGCATTTCCTCGGCTGCGATCTGCGTGCGCGCGAATTCCTCGAGATACACGCTGGAATCCTCGACGGCGTGGAGCAGTTCCTTGTACAGAGTCAGAGCGCGGGCCTCGTGAGCCGCGCTCTCCTCCAGAATGTCGCGCACCGCGTGGCGATGCGTCTCGTCGATCTCGGCGATCTGGAGCGTGGGGTGCCCGCCGAGCCCCGTGAGCAGCTCACCCGCCTGCTGGGCATGCAGCAACGATTCGGAAGCCTGCGCCTTCAGGAAAGCTACGATCGGAATGCGATTGGGTCCGGTGACCATCAGCGAGTAGTGCGTGTAGCGCACGACGCCGGCCAGTTCGAATTCCATGATCCGGGAGAGCAGCAGTTGCGTCGCGGTGATGTCGAGGTCTTTGAGCGGCATGCTCCCATGCTAGCGCGCCGCCAGTACCTGCTCAGCAGCCCTTCGCCCACTTTCCAAAGCCGCATCGAGGCTGGCCCAGCCGTACTGGTCCCCCGCCAGGAGCACCCCGCTCGGCGCCGAGGCCGATTCGCGGGCGGCAGGGAGCGCCTCGGGCACGTGCACCGTGCGCAAGTGCTGCCAGTTGGCCGCCCCGATCCCGTACCACTCGATCAATTGCCGGCGCACGCGCCACTCCAGATCGCCGGCCGCCAGATCCTCGGGGTTCACCACGCTGATCGAGATCAACTCGTCACCGGGCGGAGCGTAGGCGCGCGCCACTTGCGAGAGCGTCACCAGCGTCTGGATCGGTCCGCTGCCATCGCCGTTGAGCACGAGGATCGGTTCGCCATGCGGGGCGCGCGAAGCGCGGAAGTAGAGGCAGGCCGTCGAGCGCATCGGGGGCGGGGGCTGTCCGAGGAGCCGCGCATTGCCGAGCGGACCGGCCGCGAGCACGATCGATCTGGCCCTGAGGCGCTGACCGCCCTCCAGCACCAGCTCGCCGGAGCTCAGGGCAAGCACCGGGCTGTTGCAGCGCAGGACAGCTTGCGGCAGCCGCGCCGCGATCTGTTCGGGGATCGCTCCGATGCCACGCTCGGGCAACGCCGTGTCACCGCGGGCGAAGTTCGTGAAGACCGACTCGAAGCGACGCACGCTGGTCGAGAGCTCGTTCTCGAGGAACACGCCGCCCAGGAAGGGCCGGAAGAAGCGCTCGGTGATCTTGGGACCGAAGCCCTCCGCGCGCAGAGCTTCCCGCGTGCTCATCCAGTCGGGGTAGGCCGCCAGACGCTGCGGGCGAAGGCGCAGGCGCGCCACGCGCAGTTTGTCACCCAAGGTGCCGCAGCGGCTGAGCAGCGTCGCCAACAAAGCCTGCGGCCGGCGCAGCGGATCGGCAACGCGCTCGAAGCGCCCCTGCCAGCGCACCAACGCGCCCGGCTCAAAAGCTCTCAGCCGCAGGGCCGCGTAGTCGAGCTGCCGGCGAGCCTCCGGATACGCCGTCAGCAGCACCTGGAAACCGGCATCGAACTGGAAGCCGCCGCTGCGCTCGGTCCACACGCGCCCGCCGATGCGCCCGGAGGCCTCCAGGAGCAACACGCGCCGGCCGAGGCGCGCCAGCGCATCGGCACAGCTCAAACCCGCGAGACCGGCACCCACCACCAGGCAATCCCGCTCCTCCATGCTCATGCCAAGGCCTCCGCAGCCGCCAGACCCGACAGCACCGCTCCCTCGACGCGCGGTCCGGCAAACGCGTCTCCACCCAGAACCAGCCGCGGGTCGCTCGACAGCACGACGCAGCGCTCGGGATGCACGCTCTCTGGCTTGGCGTAACGCCATCCATGCACTTCAAAATCGAGGATCGCGCCCTCGATCCAGGCCGAAGCTGCGCGCAGCAGCGCATGGCCCGCGGCGCGCCGCTCCAGATCCCAATGCCGCAGGGAGAACTCCGCGCTGCCGTGCAGCGTGAGGCAGGGCACGGCGCTGATGCCCTTGCGCTGGTTGTCGGCCACGAAGGAGAGTTCCCCGCTCTCCAACTGCAGCGCACCGGGCTCCGGCACGCGCGAAGGCCGGGCGAGCCGCGCCATCACGGCGATGCAGCGCTCGTACTCGATGGCCGGCACGCGGTCTGACCACGGTGGAACCAGCAGGGCGCGGCTCTGGGGCAGCGGCGCGCTCAAGAGCACCGCGCGCGCGCGCAGCACTTCCCCCGCAGCCAGCGTCACGCGCCAGGCACCGGATTGCGGTTCCACGCTCCGCACCTCGCTCTGCGTGCGGCAATCCAATCCTCGAGCGAGTTGCTTGGCGATCGCGTTCATGGAGACCACTCCGCACCAGCGCGGATGGCCATCGAAGGGCTCGGAAAAACCGCGCGTCCACTCGCGGATCAGGCCCTGTGCGCGCCAATCCTCGGCGAGCGCGGCGAAGCGCGGATCCCGGGTGGTGAAGAATTGGGCACCATGGTCCGCAACTGCCCCGTCCGCCAGCCGTCGCGTCGCCATGCGACCACCGACGCCGCGGCCCTTGTCGAGCAGCAGGACGCGCTGTCTGGCGCGCTGAAGCGCTCCGCCCGCGACGAGCCCGCACAGACCCGCGCCGACGATCAGCGTGTCGCACTCAGGGTACGAGGCTTCCGCCATGCTCAGGGACCCAGCGGCAGTCCCGCTTCGAGCCAGACCCAGAACATCAACGACCACACCACGAGGAACGCGAGCGAGTACGGGAACATGGTCGCGACCAGCGTTCCCAACCCGGCCTTGGGGTCGTAGCGCTGGAAGAAGGCGATGATCAGCGCAAAGTAGCTCATCATCGGGGAAACCACGTTGGTGCAAGAATCGCCGATGCGGAAGGCGCACTGGGTGGTGGCCGGGTCGACGCCCGCGAGCATCAGCATGGGCACGAAGACCGGCGCCATCAGCGCCCACTTGGCCGACGCGCTGCCCATGACCAGATTGACGATCGCCGTCAGAACAATGAACGCGATCAGCACAGGCGAGCCGCTCAGGCCGGAGGCCTGGAGCGCCTCGGCTCCCTTGACCGCGAGGATCAGCCCTAGGTTGGTCCACTGAAAGTAGGCCACGAACTGCGCGGCGAAGAAGACCAGCACGAGATAGCCCGCCAGGCTCTCCATCGACTTCGCCATGCCCTTCATGGCCGCCGCATCGCTGGTGATCGAGCGCGTGACGACTCCGTAGGCCACACCGGCGAGCGCGCCGGAGAGGAAGATCAACGTGACGATGCCCGACATGAACGGCGAGTGCAGCACACTGTCCGTCTTGGGATCGCGCAGGAAGCCGCCTTGGGGCAGGGTGCCCCACAGGATCAGCGCGGCGAACAGCGCGAACACGGCGATAGCCGCCAGCAGACCGCGCTTTTCCGCGCGGGTCATCGGTTTCAGCAGGTCGGACGCCTGCTGATCGCTGCCGCCTTTCCACGGCCCCAGACGCGGCTCGACGACCTTCTCCGTGAGCCACCAGCCCGTGGCGGCGATCACGAAGGTCGAAGCCGCCATGAAATAGTAGTTGCAGGCCGGGTTGACGAGCGCGGCCGGATCGACGATGCGCGCCGCCTCCTGGCTGATGCCCGCCAGCAGCGGATCCACGGTACCGAGCAGCAGGTTGGCGCTGTAGCCGCCCGAAACGCCCGCAAAGGCGGCCGCCATGCCGGCCAACGGGTGGCGACCGGCGGCGGCGAAGATCGAACCCGCCAGCGGCACGAGCAGCACGTAGCCCAGCTCGCTGGCGACATTCGACATCACGCCCGCGAAGATCACCACGCCAGCCAGCCAGCGGCGAGCGGCCGAAAGCACCACAAGGCGCAGCGCTGCGCCGATCAGGCCGCTGGATTCGGCGATTCCGATCCCGAGCAAGGCCACCAGCACCGTTCCCAGCGGCGCGAAGCCGGTGAAGTTGGTGACGGTCTTCGTCAGGATCAGATGCAGGCCCTCCACCGAGAGCAGGCTCAAGGGCACGAGTTCCGCGCCGGTCTTGGGATGCACGGCGTGGACGCCGGCTTGCACCGCCAGCTCCGAGCCCAGAATCACCAGCAGGGCAAGGATCAGGAACAGCGTCGCGGGATGCGGCAGGGCATTGCCGCTGCGCTCGATCACCTGCAGGAATCGGTCGGTCAGGGAACGCGAGGGGGCCATGGGCTCATGCTACCCGCGCCGGGCGCGGAGCAACGTGGCCGCCAGCAGGATTCCCGCCCCCAGCAGCGCCAGATGACCGGGAATTTCTCCGTGCACCAGCAGCGACCAGACGGGATTGAGCACCGGTTCCAATAGCAGCAATAGCGTCACCTCCAACGCATTGAGTTCGCGCACGGCCCGGGTCACCAGCAGGTACGCCAGCGCGATCTGGAACACGCCGATGTAGACCAGCCAGGCCCAGCTGCCGGCGCCGGCCTCGAGGATCGTCGTCGGTCCGCTGCCGAACGCGATCCCAAGGCAGGCAGCGGCCGCGATCGCGTTGCCGGCCACCACGGCCTGCAGGGGCTGATCCCCATTGCCCGCCTTCGCCAGCCAGCGAAAGCCCATCATCGAGAGCCCCCAACCGACGCCGGAGATCAGCCCGATGCGGTTGCCCAAAGCAGGATCGGGCGCTGTCGCGGACGGGGCCGCCTCATCGAAGAAAAAGCACACCAGCCCGGCAGCCATCGCCACGAAAAACCACAGATCGCGCAGCTTCCAGCGCTCCTGCAGCAGGAAGGGCGCCAGCATCAGAACATACAGCGGCGCGGTCGCCTGCAGAAAAATGGCGTTGGCGGAGGTGGTCAGCTTGTTGGCGACCACGAAGGTCGAAAGCGTCGCCGCATAGATCACCCCCACCAGCCAAGCACGCGGACTGGGCCAGACCCGCGCGGCCGGCGCCATCGCCAGAAAAGCGAACAGCGCGATCAGCGAGCGCAGTCCGGCGAGCTCGAAGCCGCGGAATTCGCAGGCCTTGATCGCCACGCCGCCGGTCGAAAACAGCGCGGCGGCGCACAGCAAGTGGAAACGGGCCTTGGCGTGGGTGGTCATCGAAGGACCGGCGGGATGCTAGCGTATGGCACATGTGGCGCCGAGCACGCGACTACGTGGATCTGTGCGAGTGCGCGGCGCGCTTCGCGGAAGGCCGGCTCACGAGCTTTCCGGGCTGGGGCGCGCCGGGACTCGATGCGGAGAGCCAGCCTCTCGCGGCGCTGCTCGCAGGCCTGTGCCGCGCGGGCTTTCTGACCACGGCCTCGCAGCCGGGCACGGCCATCGCCCGCCAGGGCTACCAGCAACGCGCCTTCGTGGCGGGCTTCCTTGATGCCGAGGCCCTGGCGACGCTGCCATCCAGCGGCCTGTGCATCGCGGGAATCCGCTCGGTGGCTCTCTCGCGCGATGGGCGCGGCGCGCGCGTGATCGGACGAGCGGGCACGCAGGAGCAGGAACTGCAGCTGTTCCGCGATGCGGTGCCCCGTCGGGCGTGGCTCGAACTCGGCCTGCGCGCCCATGTCACGCTCTACGATCCGGTCTGGGGGCGAAACGAGCGCTTGTGGACGTCGCTCGCGGAATGGATCAGCGAACGACCTGCGCCAGGCCGTACAGCTCGAGCTTCTGATCGGCAAGCTGCATCTCGCCTCGAGCGATCGCCACGCACGCGCCGCCCACGACCCAGCTGATCAGCGTGTCGCGCTCTTCGAGCTTGACCTCGATGCGGCCGGAATTCGGCAGCGGATCGACACGCCAGCGTCCGGGCCAGCGGAAGAAGCCCGCCGCCTGTTCCCACGCATCGGCGCGGAAGTTGGCCTTGGCGAGTTCCAGCGTCGGACTCGTGGCGACGAATCCCGTGCAGGGGTTGAGCAGCGACTTCAGTTCGCCGCCGGTCTGGTGAAACACGACGAGCTCGGCCTTGTCACCGCGCCCGCGCAGCGCGTAGAGCCCGTTCCAGCCGTCGCCGAACAGGCCAGCATCCGGATCGCTGATCAGGTTCATGCCCGGCAGCAGCGTGAACTCGCGCAGCGCGGCTCCCACATAGGTGCGATCCTTCCAGGTCAGCGCGGCGGGCCCGCTGCTGCGCAGGAACACGCCCTTCTCGTTGCGCTGGGCGGAACGTGCCTGCAGAGCCTGCGTGCTAAGGCCGGGGTGCTGGGCGCTGCCCTTGAGCGTCCAACCCTGCGCGTCGTCCCCGCTGAAGCTGTACTGCGCGGAATCTCTCAGCGCGAGCGGCTCGGCGCCCTTGACTTTGTACTCGCCCCCGCCGGCGAGTTCGGCCCAGCCCTGCTTTTCGATGTGGAGCACGAACCACTGCTCGTTCTGGGCCTTGGAGTCCTTCTTCCCCCGGTTGAAATCGGCGGCGAACACGGCCCGGCGGCCTTCGCATTCTCCGATGAACACGAAGAAATCCGAGGCGTAGGAGCGCGGGGCGGAGCGCGCGCGTTCCCATTCCACCGCGGTGGGCTGGGACTCTGTGCAGAGCAACGCGGTGGCGAGGAGTAGCAGCATGATGCAAGACTACGCCTCCCATGGCCGGACGGTTGCGTTCGCAGGCCGGATTCCTACTCTAGTCTCACACACGGCTTCACAGACCCGTAACCCCCACCCATGTCCCAGGCCCCCGCTCAAGACCATCCCTTCGCCTTGTGGAGCGTGCGCCTCGCGGCGCTCTGGCTCGCGACCGGGGCGCTCGCCAAGCTGTTCATCGGCACACCCGCCTTCCTGCCCGCCTTCATCCGCGAACAGACGCCGTTCAGCCTCGACCACACCTACATGCTGGTGATCGGGATCGAGCTGGCGATCGTGGCGCTGGCCTTCTTGAGGCCGCGGCAGATCTGGTGGGTGCTGGCCGGTCTGTTCGTGTTCTTCGACTTCATCCTGAGCACCCAGATCGCCGCCGGCGAGGAATCCTGCGGTTGCTTCGGCGGAGAGATCCAGGTCTCGCCCTGGCTGATGATGGGCATCGACACGGCACTGCTGCTGGCGCTGCTCGCCTCCCAGCCTTGGCGCATGCTGGTCTCGCGCGGGGCGAGCCTGCCGGTCTCCGTGCTGGCAGCGGCACTGGGCCTGATCGGGCCCGCGCTCTACCTGCGAGGCCAGCTGGCGCCCGCACCGGTGACACCCGCCGGGGCTGGCGCGACGGCGGCGCGCGAGCTGCCGCGCTGGGTCGTGCTGGAGCCGGAGAAGTGGGTGGGCAAGAGCTTGTTCGACATCCCGGAGTTGACCACTTGGCTGGGCGCGGACCAGCTGCCGACTGACGGCGTCCTGATTTTCTGGCGCCAAGGCTGCTCGCACTGCGCCGAGCACCTGCGCGCGCTGCGCGGCCTCGACAAGGGCGAACAGCCCATCACGCTGGTGCAGATCCGCGATGACCTCAAGGATGGCCGGGCCGTCGATGTGCTGCCCGAGGGCGCGCATGTCGCGGAGCTCGCCTATCCGGAGAACCTGCAGGTGATGCTGCAGACGCCTTTCGAACTCGAACTCGTCGGCGGTGAGGTCGTGCGCGCGCTCGACGAGCAGGCCGGGCGCGAGAAGCTCGGACTGCCCGCCGGGCGCTAGTCGCCGCTGGCGACGAGATACGCGATCAGACCCGCGCAGTCGCGCGAGGTCCGGCCCTCGGGATCGAGCCGGAAGACGCCGTTGCCCGAGCCGTCCTTGGCCGATTGCTCGAAGTAGGCTTCCACGCGCCCGAAACCCGCATCGTGCAGCGCGTCGAGCAGTTCGGGAATCGACCAGTAGCGCCAGATATACGTGAACGCCCGCTGGAGTCGCGATCCGTCGCGGAAGCGGAAGTGGATATGGCAGTGGTATTCGCCGCTGCCGGGCAGATACAACGCCTGGTCCCAGACATAGGTCACGCCGCGGCCGATGCTGCGCCGCTCGCTGAGCTCGGCAGTCGCCTCGCTGCCCCCGTAAGCGTCGATCACGAATAGTCCGTCGCGCGCCAGACTCTTGCGCGCCGCGGTGAAGTACTGCACGAGTTCCGCGCGGGTGCGGAACACAGAGTAGGAAAAGTTGGTCGCGCTGCGGATTTCAGGCCGGAAGGAGCCGGGCGAGCGCACGTCCGCCCGGCGCAGGCTGACGCGCTCGGCACGCGCCCCCAGCGGTGCGAGGTTGTGCTCGCGCCCCCAGCGCAGCACGTCGGCGTTGAGATCGAAACCCTCGGCGCGGCGCTCGCCCGATCCCTTGACCCAGCTCGCGCTCAACAGCGCCGTGCCGCAGAAATCCTCGCGAAACAGCCGCGGGGCATGGCCGAAGCGGCGGGAGTAGACGCGCGTCATGAAACCCAGATCCACGAGCGGATCCTGCACCGCGATCTGGTACAGCTCGTGCTTGTCGGCGTTGCGCGCGGTGAGTGCCGGCTGGCGCGGCATCAGCGCCCCCCGGAACGCTTGGGCGCGGGCGTGGGCTCGGGCGCAGGCTTGCCCTTCCCGGGCGGCCGGCTCTTTTCCGGCGGCTTGGTCCACGCGGGCGTCACCTCGCCGTCGAACAGCGCGCGCAGACCCGCATGGCTCGCGAGCGCAGCCTCGTGGAGGTGGACGTAGTCAATGCGGTCGGCTTCATCGTCGACCGTGTGGTAGTCCTGGTGCATGTTGTAGCTTGACAGCGTCTGGCCCATCACGCCGCGCTCCACGAAGGCGTAGTTGTCCGAGCGGCGGTAGAAGTTCTGATCCGGCCGCGGGTCGGCCACCAGCGGAATGCCCAGCAGCGACCACTGCGGCCCCAGGCTGGTCTCGCCCCAGCCGGTAAGCCACAGCCGGCCCGATCCGCCGGCAAGTTCATCGGGGCGGCCGAGCATCTCGAAGTTGATGTTGATCAGCGTGCGCTCCAGCGGCACGGGAGGGTTGTCCAGGTAATGGTTGGTGCCGATCAGGCCGATCTCCTCGCCCGTCGCCAGCAGCACGATCAGATCGCGCTTCTTCGGCGGCGAGGCCGCGAATTGACCGGCCAGCTCCAGCACGACCGCGCAGCCCGAAGCATCGTCATCCGCGCCGTTGTAGATCGTGTCCGCCCCTTCTTCGCCGTGTTCGTGCTCCTGCAAGTGGTCGTAGTGAGCGCTCAGCACGATCGCGGTTCCGTCCGGCTCGCTTGCGGGAATGCGCGCCACGACGTTGGCGGCCTCCAGGTCGCGAGGTTCGTAGCGCAGCTCCAATTCCAGCTCCTTCCATTCGCCGCTGCGCACGCGGGCCGCGCACTCCTCGGAGAGCGCGATCGCCGGACGCTTCATGGGAAACAGCCGCGGATCGAGCGTGATCAGCACCCCGATGCCCTCGCCGTTGCGGTGGCCGGATGCCGCCAGCCACTCGCGCGCCGTCTTGCGCTCGCTGGTGTCGAGCAGCACGGCCTTGGACTCCAGGCCGCTCGCCGGCAGGTCGGCGGCCGACTTCGCGATCAGGATCGGATAGCGACCGGTCGGGATCGAGACGCGTGCATGGCGCCAGTCCTGACCCACGCGCAGCGGCTTGCCCGCGGCGAGGGCGCGCGGCTCGCCGATGAGCATCTGGCGCCGGATGGGGACCGGCTGAAGGAAGCTCTGGCCCTGATGCAGCGGCCGCGCCCCGCTTTTCTCGAGCACCGCTGCGAGGTAGCGACCGGCCTCGAGCGCCTCCGGCGTGCCAGTGAAGCGCCCGCGCCACTCGTCGCTGGCGAGTGTGCGCACATGGTGCTCGAGTTCCGCGGCGGTGATTTCTGGCTTCAGCGTCGGCAGGCGGTTTTCGCCCGGAGACAACAACCACAGGTTCAGGAAAAACAGCATGGGCCCAAGCTAACCTGCTAGGACCCACGTGCGTTCGCTGGCTTGAACTTCTTCGGCAAGCGTGCCGTTCTAGCGCGCCGAGATCGCTTCCTTGAGCGTGCGCAGCAGCTGCTCGTTCTTGCGCGGCTCGCAGACCGGAATGCGCACGGCGCCGGGGTGCTGGCGCGGAATCGTCACCACGCCCGGTGCGCCCGGAGCGCCCTGATTGAGTTTGCGGTTGACTCGCCGAGCGAGTTCCTGCGGATGATCCACCTGCAGGAGGATCCAATCGCTGACCGGCGGAGAAGGCATCGGGCGAATGCCCGGAATGGATGCCAGACGCGAGTAGAAACGATCCTTTTCGTCGATCATCATGGAAAAGTCCCCCCTGACCCGACAGGGCTGATGGTGGGCTGCCACATTGGCGGGGACGGTGGTCCCCTCCACCCCCTGCGTCAGCCCACCCAGCCGCTCCAGTTCGGCCCCCTGCGGCCCGCAGCGCCCCGCAAGACCCTGCTGACCCTCAGACCGTCCCTTCGCCGGAAGCGCGCGGCGTAGTGGGCGCGGGTTGGGCCACCTCCCCAACCTCTTGGAATCGCGTCCGCCTTCGTACCGACCGCAGCACTTCCGTGCGGGTATGATGGCTACCCTATCTGGTGCTATGAGGAGCTACAAGCAGGATCCGTGGGGCTTGTGGTTGAATTGTGGACTCTTCCCATTCTTGGCACCAACAGATCTCGCTGGCCCTGCACCGCGGCGCGGCTCACAATCCCGCCCGGCAGCTTGCCCACCATGAATCCACAAGTCCCCTTGCGCCTGTGCGTCCCGGCCTCCACCTCCAATCTGGGGCCCGGCTTTGACTGTCTGGGCTTGGCGCTCTCGTTGTGGTTGGAGCTGCGCGTGGAGCGCACGCTCCCGAGCCCCGGCCTGCACTGGCTGGAGCGCAGCGGGACCGCACGAGAGTGGCCGGAGGGCCCGGAGAACCTCATCTGGCGCGCCTACGCCGGTGCCTGCCAGCGCATGGGGCTTGCGCCGACGGGCTGGGAGCTGTCGGCGAGCAGCGCCATCCCCCTGGCACGCGGACTGGGCTCCAGCGGAGCCGCCATTGCGGCAGGCATTCGATTGGCAGTTCTGCAATCGTCCGTGGATTGGCCGATCGCGCATCAATTGGAATGGGGATTGGAATGCGAGGGTCATCCCGACAATACGACGGCGGCGCTGCTCGGCGGATTGACGCTGGCCGTCCCGCTGTCAGGCGGCCGATTGCGCGCACTGTCTCTGCCGCTGGCGCCGGAGTGGGGCTTTGCGCTGGCCTGGAGCGAGGTGCGTGTGCCCACCGCGACCGCGCGCGGCGTGTTGCCCGCCAGCGTGCCCTTTCGCGACGCGGTCGAGAACCCGCGTCGGCTCGCGCTGCTGTTGTGGGGCCTGCAGCACGGCGATGAGGACTGCCTGCGCGAGGGCAGCGCCGATCGCTTGCACGTCGTCCACCGCCTGCCACTGATCCCCGGCGGCAGCGAGGCGCTCGAGGCGGCCCGCGAGGCGGGCGCGGCGACAGCGACCATCAGCGGCAGCGGCTCGACGCTGATCGCGATCGGCGCCAAGGCGCGCATGCCGGCGGCTGCCGCCGCGATGGCGCAGGCGCTGCGCCGCGCGAACGGTTCCGCGACCGAGCGCGTGGTCGAGCCCGTGCTCGGGCCGCCGCGCATCGTGCGCGAGGCCTGACTCGCGCGAAAGTCTCAGTCGCGCACGAGCCCGTGCCGGTAGGTGTCGACGAGCGTGTGCAGATCGGCCTGACACGAAGCCCGCGCAGCCAGCGTGGCATTGCGCTTGGCGGCGCGCAGATCGACGCGCCCGAGAGTCCGGAGAAAATCCTGCGCGCCGACGGGTGCGACACAGAAATGGCGCAGTCCCGCGCCGAGCAGCAAGGGCAGGTTGACGGGGCTCAGCGCGGTGACGCCGAAGACCCACAGGGGGCGCGCCGATTCCTCCGCGATCTCGGCGAGCTGCTGGATCAGGCGCAAGGCGAAGGGATGCACGGGCTCGAAGGCGCTGCGCAGCTCGTGGTTGTCACGATCCGCCGCCACGAGATACTGCAGCAACGAATCGAGGCTCAGGACGAGGAAATCGGCCTCACGCATCAGATCGCGGGCGCCCAGCGCCGCAACCGGAGTTTCGATCACGGCACCGAGCTCAATCACGTCGCGGAAGGGTTGATTGGCCTTGCGCAGGCTGTAGCGCTCCTCGAAAAGGATCTCCTTGACGCGCCGCAAGTCCGCGCAATCGGTGACGAAGGGCACGGCGATGCGAACGCGGGAGGCTGATTGGGGCGCGGCCCGCAGGATCGCCTGCAATTGCCGTCGCAGCACGCTCTCGCGCTTGAACAAGATGCGCACGCCCGCGAGGCCAAGCCCCGGATTGAGCTCGCGCGATTCGTGCAGATAAGGGACCTCCAGGCTGGAGTCGGCGTGCAGCAGGCGGAAGGTCACGGGCTCGCCGCCGGCCTGTTCCAGCACGCTGGAGTAGTGCGCGCTGAGCGCCTCGAGCGAAGGCTGCTCACGCTCCACGAGGTACAGAAGCTCGGTGCGGTAAAGCCCCACGCCGCCGAGACCCAGTTCGCGCGCCTGATCGACTTCGGGCAGGTTGCCGCAACTCGCGGAGAGCTGCACGATCTGCCCGTCGCGCGTCTTCGCGCCCTCGCGCAGATTGCGCAGCGCGGCATCCGGCGCGGGCGCATCGCGGCGCAGCGCGACACCCGACGCCAGGTACTGTGCGCGCACCAGTTCATCGGGGTCGACGCGCACACTGCCTTCGGTCGCGTCCAGAATCACGAAATCGCCCTCGTTGATCTGGCCCAGCAGGCCGTTGACCGCGGTCAGCGTCGGGATGCGCATCGAGCGCGCAAGGATCGCCGCGTGGCTGGTGAGGCTGCCCGCCTCGGTGATGATGCCCAGCACGTGCTCGTTGGCGAGGTTGAACATGTCGACGATCGAGAGCTCGCGGGCGACGAGCACGTAGTCGGCATCGTTCGGAGGCGCTTCGCGGGCCGCACGAGCGCCACCGGACGCCTCCATGACGTTGGAGGCCTGCTCGAGGTTGCGCAGCACGCGGATGCCCACATCGCGCAAATCGACGGCGCGCTCGCGCAAGGTCTCGCTCTGCACCAGGCGGAAGATGCGGTCGAAATCGGCGATCACCTTGACGATCGCGGCTTCGAGCGCCATCTGCTCGTTGATGATCAGGTTCTCCACATCCGAGAGGAACACGCCGTCCTTGAGCAGGGCACTGTGGGTGTCGAGGATGCGCACATCCTCGTTCCCCACCCGCCCTGCAAGGCGCGTCTTGAGGTCCTCCAACTGGCGCTTGGATTCGAACAGCGACTTGTGGAAGCGGTTGAGCTCGAACTCGACCTGATCGAGCGGTACGCGCTGGCGCGGCGCGTGGGTCAGTTCATAGTCCTTGATGTGGACGCGGCCGAGCACCAAGCCCGGCGACACGCTGGTGCCCCGAAGCATCCGGCCACCCGGCTGCTTGTCCCCTCCCGCCGGGGCGGGCTCCTGTGCCGGAGTTTTCTCGCTCATGTGCGGGTATCCTATCGGTCCTCATGCGCACGTCCATGCTCCCCCGCCTGCTCTTCGTCTGGATGGGCCTCGCGGCCTGCACCGGCCCGGCCCTCGCCGTTCCCCCTCAGGCTGCCGCACCGGCGGCGCAGGCCGAGACCCGGACCGCCCCGAAGCTTGAGGTCGCTCAGTGGTGCGAGATCGCCCGGGTGGTCGATGCGGATACCATCCATGTGATGCGCGAGGGCAAGCTGCTCAAGCTGCGCCTGTTGTGCGTGGACACCGAAGAGCGCTTCCATCCCGGTCAGACCCCCATGCCCGGCAAGCCCGAAACCGTCTTCGGCGAGGAGTCCGCGCTGTGGGCCGAGCAGTTCTTCGCCGCGCTGGGCAAGGACGGAGCCAAGCCCCGGATCGGGCTGCACTTCCCCGGCGGCAAGGAGGAGATCGACATCTACGGGCGCACGCTGTGTCACGTGATCCTGCCCGATGGCAGCGACTACAACCTCCAGCTCGTGCGCGAGGGCAAGAGCCCCTATTTCAACAAGTACGGCAACAGCCGCTCCGCGCACGAAGCCTTCGTCCAGGCGCAGAAGGCGGCGCGGGCCGAGAAGCTCGGCATCTGGAATCCCGCCACCAACCAGCCCAAGGACCCTGCGGCGCCGACGGTCAAGCGCGACTACGCGGCTCTCCTGCCGTGGTGGGAAGCTCGCGCTCAGGCGATCCGCAACTTCGAGGCCCGCCTTGCCGAAGGCGGCACGCGCCTTGCCGATGCCGCCAAAGCCGATGCCATCGAAGCCCTGCGCAAGGCAGGTGCGGATCAGCCGCTGCAGATCTTCGGCGAGATCGACAAGCGCTTCGAGGAACAGAACGGAGATCTCACCCTGCTGCTACGCACCAGCGACAAGCAGCGCGCTTTGCGGGTCGTCGTACCCAAGGCCCTGCGCGGCCCCCAGCTCGAAGCCACGCTCGATGCGCTCCAGAAGGAAGGGCAGCAGAACTTCTTCTATGTCTCGGGTCTGTTGACACAGGGCGAGCGCGGCCCAGTGATCGTGCTCGCCTCCACCGATCGCCTGCAGGTCAGTTCGCCCAGCGTCGCGCACTGAGCCCCTTGCCAACCCGGCGAAGGGAAAGATTTTTCCAAGCTACCCAGACAGGCCAGCACAGGGCTCTACGGCGTGGCGTTTCAAGCTGGAGTAGCTGTTGAGCCGATACCCCAGCAGAGTCATGCCTTCCCTCATGAAAAGGGTGCCGATCCTGGCGCTCCTATTGGTACTTGCGTGCCACTGGGAGTTTCCTGTCGATCCAGAGAGCTCGACGCTCGAGCTGAGCCCGCCGGCGCCGACCTTGGCGAAGGGCACCTCGACGCAACTGCAGGCGACCGAGGTGCTGGGTGATGCCACGACCCGCGAGGTCACCGGCACTGTCGAATGGACAAGCTCCGATCCGGCGATCGCGGTCTTTGCGAGCCCGACCGATCCAGGGCGCGTCACGACGCTGGGAGTCGGCACGGTCACGCTGCGCGCCACCTTGCCGGCGAGCGGACGCTTT
>JBIKMH010000008.1:0-114674 GCA_044359355.1 Planctomycetota bacterium
TCGAGCGCAAACAAGATCACTTCTGGATCTACCTCGGCTACAAGAACTACATCCGGCCGCGCACCAACCGCGACCACCGCCCCAGCGCCGCCAGCAAGCTGGGGCTTGTGCAAAGACGCCTCAGCATGGCCGAAGCGATCGCCTGGAAAGGACGTTTTTTTTGAAGGCATAGGATGTTGCAATCCGGAGTCGAGGTCCCCGGAACGGGAGCAGTATCTCAGTGGAGCACCCAATGCGCGTCGGAGATCAGACACATGCCTCCACGCCGCCGCAAGATCGGCTGGATCGCCTCCACCAGCGCGGGCACGGCGGAGGGCTCGGCGGCCGTCAGCAGGCAGGAATTGCCGTTGCCGCCACCCGGCTCGTCGTTGAAGCGCTCGCCCCGATCGCCGCCTCCGCGCAGGTGCGTGAACAGCGTGTAGCCGCGGATGCCGTGGGCGCGCAGCACTTGTAGCAGCTCGGGAATCTCAGGACTGTCGACCACGATCTCGATGCGTTTGACGTGTTGCATGGAAGCTTCAGCTCCAGAGTCGTTCGATCACCGACAGATACAGCGGCATGCCGATCAGCAGGTTGAACGGGAAGGTCAGAGCCAACGCCATGGTGACATAGATCCCGGGGTTGGCATCCGGAATCGACAGGCGCAGCGCAGCCGGCACGGCGATGTAGCTCGCGCTCGCGCACAGGACCGTGAACAGCAGCGCATCGCCCTTCGAGAGACCCAGTGCGAGCGCGAGCAGAATGCCCAGCCCCGCGTTGACCAGCGGCACGAGCACGGAGAAAGCCAGGGGATACAGGCCCAGCTTGCGGATCGCCACGAGGCGACGGCCGCTGACCAGCCCCATGTCGAGCAGGAACAGGCACAGCATGCCGCGGAAGATGTCGGTCGTGAAGGGTGCGAGGTCCCGCATGCCCGGGGCGCCGCTCAAGACCCCGATCAGCAGGGCGCCGCACAGCACGAGCACGGATCCGTTGGCGAAGGAGTCGCGCAGCAGGTGGCCCCAGTCGAAGGCTTCCGAACGGCCCGAACCGTTCCGGCGGGCGAGCAGGATCCCGATCACGATCGCCGGCGATTCCATCAGCGCCATGGCGGCGACCATGTGGCCGCTGAAGGGCAGCGCCAGCTGGTCCAGAAAGGCGCTGGCGGCGATGAAAGTCACGGCTGAGATCGACCCGTAGGTGGCGGCGACCGCGGCGGAGTTGGCGACGTCGAGGCGCCGGCGCAGCACGGCAAAGGTCCACAGCGGCACCACCATCGCCATCCCGATCGCAGCCCCCATCGTCAGCACGACCTCGAGGGTCAATCCGCTTTCGCGGAGCTCCACGCCGCCCTTGAAGCCGATCGACATCAGGAGGTAGAGCGAGAAAAACTTCGGCAGCGGCTGCGGGATCTCCAGATCGGAACGCACGAAGTGCGCCAACAGGCCGAGGAAGAAGAACAGGATCGGCGGGTTGAGCAGGTTGGCGCTGACCAACGAGAAGTCCATGTGGGCGCCGAGGATAGCCTCGGGCGAGAGCACCGGCGACGCTCTTGTTTCCGCAGCAGCGGACTTGCACGATGGACGCGTGGGGAACGCGAGGATTTTCGGAACGGATGGCATCCGCGGTCGGGCGGGCGAGGGCTGGCTTGCGGCGCCGGCGGTGAGTGCGCTGGGGCTGGCGGTGGGCCGGCTTCTTCCGGGGCGCAGGGCCCTGATCGGCCACGACGGGCGGCGCTCGGGACCGGAGCTCGAGCGCGCGCTGGCGGCAGGGCTGGCGGCGCGCGGCTACTCGGTCATCAGCACCGGCTTGATCACGACTCCGGGGCTGGCCTGGCTGACGCGTCGCGAGGGCGCGGAACTGGGCGCGATGATCAGCGCTTCGCACAATCCGGCCGAGGACAATGGCATCAAGCTGTTCAGCTCCGCCGGCGACAAGCTGAGCGACGCGCTGGAAGGGGCCATCGAGGCCGAACTGCACGCCGCGCCAAGCTCGGACCTGGAGGCGCCCGCCGTCGCGCTCGATCCCGAGCTGGCTGAGCGTTACGCAGCGCATCTGGTCGAGTCCGTCGGCAAGGGACTCGATCTGCGCGGCTTCAAGCTCGTGATCGACGCCGCCAATGGCGGAGGCAGCACCATCGCGCCGCTCGTGCTGCGCTCGCTGGGCGCCGAAGTGGTGCTGCACGCCTGCTCCCCCAACGGGCTCAACATCAACCGCGACTGCGGCGCGACGCACACGGCAGCGCTCTCCGCGCGCGTCGTCGCCGAGCAGGCCAGCTTGGGCATCGCGCTGGACGGCGACGGAGACCGCTGCATGCTGATCGACGAGCACGGCGCACTGGTCGACGGCGATGGCATCCTGACCGTCCTCGCCCGCGAGTGGGCGAGGCTTGGACAGCTGAGCGGCGGCGCAATTGTCGCCACCGTGATGAGCAACAAGGGCCTGTCGCGCGCGCTGCGCGATCTGGGCGTGCGCATCGTCGCTTGCGATGTCGGAGACCGGCGCGTCGTCGAAGCGCTGCGCCGCGAGGGACTGCGCCTCGGTGGAGAGCAGTCAGGCCACATCGTCTTCGGACCGGACAACCACTACATCGGCGACGGTTTGTACACGGCACTGGCGGTGCTGCGCGTGATGCTCGCGAATCGGGCACCGCTCTCCGGACTGGCCGGACACTTCCGCGCCTTCCCGCAAATCCTGGTCAACGTGCGCGTGCGCGAAAAACCGCCGCTCTCGACCCTGCCCCGCGTGGGTGCCGCGGTACGGGCCGTCGAAGAGGCACTCGGCGAAGACGGGCGCGTGCTGCTGCGCTACTCGGGCACCGAAGCGCTCGCGCGGGTGATGGTCGAGGGCCCGGAGGAGGCCTTGATCCGCCAGCAGGCCCAGAGCATCGCCGACGAACTGAAGAGCGCCATCGGAGCCTGAGCGATGCTCGAGCTCGCGATCGAAAGCTCCGTCCGTCAGGCCTCGCTGGCGCTGCTGGTCGACGGCGAATGGATCGAGGACACGCTGGATGCGTCGCAGGCGCACGCTTCCGATCTTCTGGTGCTGCTCGATGCGCGCATGCGCGCTCTGGGAGCGAGGCCTGAGGCCATCCGGGTGATCCACGTCGGTCTGGGTCCGGGCAGCTACACCGGACTGCGCGTGGGGCTGGCCTGCGCCCGGGGCTTGGCGCTGGCGCATGGGGCCGAGTTGCGCGGTCTGTGCTCCTTCGAGGCGCTGTGCTTCGCCGAGCTGCGGCCGGGGGAGACGGCCTGCGTCTCCTTCGATGCGCGCGCGGGCGGCTGGTACCACGCCCGCTACCTGCGGGAGGCACAGGCGCTCCGTGTGCTGGAGCCCTTGTGCGTGCTGAGTCCGGCCGAAGCGCAGGCGCGCGCCGCGGGCTGCGAGCGCGTCTTCGGCGGGGATGCGCGGCCGCGGGCCGGCGCGCTGGGTGCCCTGTCCAGGCTGCGGGCGGCCCACACGCCTGCGTCAGAACCCTCGACGCTGGAGCCGCTGTATCTGCGCCCCTTCGCCGCAACCGAGCGACGGCGCTAGCGCGCGAGCCCCTCTGGAAATCAGACTTCGGACCCCCTACCTTCGCCGCAGGAGTGGACGCCTACCGAGTCAAGGCCGAGATCGATCTCGACGCGCTGGAGCACAACCTGCGCGAGATCCGGCTGAGTTGCGGAGCGGGTGTGCGCGTGATCCTCGTCGTCAAGGCGGACGCCTACGGCCACGGCGCCAAGGCCATCGCCAACCACGCCTTGCGCTGCGGCATCGATGCGCTCGGCGTCGGCACCGGCGCGGAAGCGCTGGAGCTGCGCGAGAGCGGCATCCGAGTTCCGATCCTGGTGCTGGGCACGATCATCGACAGCGAAGCCGCCGATTGCCTGCGGCACGCCGTGCACATCGTGCTGCATTCCACCGATCGCGCCGGGATGATCCAGAATCTGGCGCGTTCGATGGGGCTGCGCGCCAAGGTGCACCTCAACGTCGATACTGGCATGGGACGGCTGGGCGTGCCGCCCGCGCGTGCGCTGGAACTGCTGCGCCTGATCCAGAGCTCTCCCAATCTGGAGCTGGCGGGCGTGATGACGCATGTCAGCGCCTCGGATGGCGCGCTTTCGGCGAGCACGCGGGAGCAGGCGCGCCTGTTCGAGGGCGTGCTACGCCAGGCGCGCGCCGAAGGGCACCTTTGCGGCTGGATACACATGGCGAATTCGGCCTCGATCTTCACCGGATTGAAGCCCCTGTACGACACCGTTCGGCCGGGCATCAGCGCCTACGGCATCCTGCCCGGCGATCTCGCCGGCGCCGACCGCCTGCTTCCGGTGCTTTCGCTGCGCACGCAGATCGTGTTCCTCAAGGACGTGCCGCAGGGCACTCCGATCGGTTACTCTTCCACCTGGCGCGCGCCGCGCGCGACGCGGATCGCGACGCTGCCCATCGGCTATCACGACGGACTGCCCTGGGCGCTCGGCAACGTCGGCGAGGTGCTGGTGCGCGGCCTGCGCGCGCCGATCGTGGGCCGCGTGTCGATGGACTATGTCACCATCGATGTCGGTCACGTGCCCGGTGCGAGCGTCGGCGACTGCGTCACCGTGATCGGCGCTGACGGAGCGGAGAGCATCAGCGTCGAGGACGTCGCCCGGCAGGCCAACACGATCCCCTACGAGATCACCTGCTCATTCGGACGACGGGTCCAGCGGCTGTATCTGGGCGGCGAGAACCTCACGATCCCCTCCCAGCGCGCGCCGCTGCTCCGCGCGGCCCAGCGGCAGCAGGGCGCGGTGCTGGAAACCCGGCATCCCCCGACGGCGATCTGAGCCCCATGTTCGCCTTCTTGCGCACCATCGCCGTGGCGGTCTGGCGCCTCACGCTGCTGAGCGGGTGGATCGCCTTCGGCCTCCTGGCGCTGCTGTTCGGCGCGGAGGCGAGCGGCCTGCTGACCTCGATCGCGCAGACGGAGGTGAGCCGATCGGTGGGAAAGCTGCCGGTCCGCATCGAGCATGCCGGAGTGCGGCTGTTCCCCGCGCGCATCGTGATCTCCGGATTGCAGCTCGGCGAGCAGACCCAGCTCATCACCATCGATCGACTCGAAATCGACTTGAGGCTCGACTTCGAGAGCGGCATCTCGATCCGCAGCCTGCATGGGCTGGGCGGCACGGCGCAGCTCGGCAGCGAGTTGCCGGAGCTCTCCTCCGAGCCGGCCGAGTTGGGCGGAAGCAGCGAGGGCAAGGCCCCCATGGAACTCGATCTGCGGATCGAGAACCTCGGCCTCTCGCTGCGCTCGGATCGCTGGGGCACGCTGCCGCTGGGCCGGCTGGACGTCGAAGGACGGCTGGATTCCAAGGGCGTCTGGAGCTGGATCGGTCGCCTGCGGCCGCGCTTTTCCCCGGATGGAACGCGACCGAGCGAAATCGTGGTCCGCGGCAGCCACGACGCGCGCAACCGGCGCACGGAGGTCGAATGGCATGGCGCGGCTGTGGCGCTTTCGCTGTCCTACCTGCCCGAGGGCCGACTGCTGCGGGAACTGCGCCCCTGGCAGCCCAAAGGCACGCTCGACATCGAAGGCCAGCTGATCGTCGACTCCCGAGCGAAGGGGCGCATCCGCGCGCGGGTGAAGGATGCGGACGCAGTCCTCGCCGGAGGCACGCAGCGCCTGCAGCCCTTCGATGCCGATCTCGACCTCTCCCTCGATGCCGCCGGCTGGAGCGAGGCGCTCACGCTCGATGCGTGGAACGGCCGCGCAGAGATCAAGGGTGACTGGGAAGGCGCTCGGCTGCTGGCGCTGGCAGAGCTGCAGGCGGGCGTACTGCGCGGCCACGCCAGCGTGCGCGACCTCGCGCTGGATGAGCGCCTGGTCGATCTGGCGGGCGGCGACGAGCACTTGCGCGAGATCTGGCGCGGCTTCGCCCCGCGCGGACGCGCCAGCCTGTACGCCGGCTGGGAATGGAGGCTGGCTTGGGAAGCCCGCTCGGCGCTGCGCATGGCCGTCGAGCTCGATCCGCAGGGCGAGCTGGGCATCACGTACCTCGGCTGGCCAGACGCCGATCGGCGCGGCGAGGGTTTCCCTCTGCCCGCCGATGAAGTGCGCGGCGCTGTCGTGTTTGCGCGCGAACCCGGATCGCTGCGCCCCCTGCGCACCGGGCTGATCGATCTCGTCACGCGCACGCCGGCAGGCGTGGTGCGCTGCGATGGACTGATTCACTCGCATGCCATCGATGCCCCGCCCTTCCTGCCGGGTTATGGCGCCTCGGAACTCGATTTATCGATCCAGAGCTCGGCGCTGGCGCTGGGCGAGCCGATCTACGCGGCCTTGCGTGGACTGGAGCCGAGCGTGGAGGCCGCGACCACCTGGCAGCCCTTCGATCCGCGCGAGGGGGAATTGGAAGCGCGTTTCCGGCTGACGCGCACGGTCGACATGCCCTACGCAGCCGTGGACCTCGATGCCGGGCTGCGCAAGCTCAAGGCCCGCTGGGAAGACCTGCCCCTGCCGGTCAGCGGCCTCGACGGTCGGCTGCGGGTGCGATCGGACGGCAAGGGCGCCGTGGCGACAGCCTTCGAAGGGGAGGGGCAGTTGGAGAGCGCGCGCTCGCTGCGCGTTCAGGCGCGCCTGCGCACCGATCCACGCTCGAAACAGGGTTCCGGGGACGAGTGCGCCTGGATACGCGTCGATGTCGGTTCGCTCGCCCTCAACGGTCCGGATGTGCTCGCGATCGCGGCGCGGCTGCCTGAAGTCGAGACGGCGCTGGCGGAGACCGGTGCCCAAGGCACGCTCGACCTCGCCTACGAGCGCACCCGCGCGGGAAAGCCGGCGCAGCCGGCGGCCACGCTTGCCGTGCGCCCGCGCGAAGTCTGGGTGCGCCCGCGAGAGCTGCCGCTGCAGTTCGAATGGCAGGCTGGCCGCGTGCTGCTGGACCTCTCCGCCGCCGGCACGCCGCGCATCCGCGCGGCGCCGCTGATCGCCGCGTGGAACCGTGACACGCCCCTCGCGCTGTGGGGCGAATGGTCCGGAGTGCTCCAGCTGGTGGCGGCAGGCATCGATCCCTCGGCGCCCGAGCTGCAGAGCGAACTGCGGCGGCGGCTGGGCACCACGGATCTGGCTGGTGTAGAGCTCACCGGCCGACTCGACCTCGACGCGGAGTTTTCTCCCTCGGCCGCGAACTCCTCGCGCGCCCGCGTGCAGCTGCGAGGCAACTCCCTGGAGGTCACCGACAAGCTCTCGCTCGACGGCTTGCGCGGTCGCGTCGAGTACGACTCGGAGCGACTCAGCGGCAGCGATCTCGAGGCCAGTCTGGCTGGAAGCCGTCTGGATCTCACTAGTCTGGAGCTGTTTCGTGATCCGGAAGGCTGGGAGCTCAACCTGCGCCTGCGGGCCGAGGAGCTGCCTCTCGATGCGCCGCATCTCGCCGGTCTGGTCGGCGCGAGCACGCTGGACGCGCTGTTCGGTGAGCTCGCGTTGAACGGCCGAGTCCAGATCGACGACGCCCGGCTGCGCATCCGCGGATTCCAGGGGCGCGCGCCGCGGGTGGAGTTCTCGGGCGACGTGTCGCCGAGTGAAACGACGATGGTGCTGGGGCTGCCGCTGCGCATCGGCTCCGCGCGTGCCCGGATCGAGCAGATGGTGCTCGAGGACGAGCGGCTGCGCGTCAGCGCCCGAGTCGAGGATCTTTACGGGGACATCGCCGGACGCGTGCTCGGACCCGCCTCCTTCCGGCTCTCGTACATCGAACCCCTGCTCTCGATCGACGATCTCGACGCCAGCCTGGAGGGCGGGCGCCTCCTGCCGATCGGCGGTGCTCAGCATGTCAGCGGCAGCAGCTTCGCCATCACGCTCGCGCCGCCCTACGACTTCCAGCTAGGCATCAGCCTGCTGGATGTCGACGTGGGTGGTCTCCTGCGAGGCCTGTTCGATTCGGAGTTCGCCACCAAGGGTCGCGTGAACGCCGAGCTGCGGCTGGCAGGCAACACCGAGCAGCTTCTGGGGCTGGAGGGCAGCGGATCGCTGCGCGTGCGCGACTCCAAGCTCTGGTCGATCCCGGTGTTCCGCGCGTTGTTCTCGCAGCTGGGTCTGGACAGCACGGTGGTCTTCGAGAACGTGCGGGCGCGCCTGCGCATCGCCGACGGGCGCATCGTGCTGACCCAGATGGCCGTGGAAAGCCCGATCCTGCAGCTGGTGGGCAGCCGCGGATCGCTGGACTTCGACGGCGCGCTCAAGTTCGATCTGGAGCTGCGCTACGCGCTGATCGACCGGCTGGGGCCCTTCACGCGGCTGTTTTACTCGATTCAGAATCAGCTGATGTCGGTGGAGATCCGTGGTGACATGGCCCGGCCTTTCGTCAAGCTGAAGAATCCGGTCACCAGCCTGTTCGGAGGCAGCCAGCGAGCGCGGGCTCTGCCGCTGCCGGGTCTCTCACCCCTGCCGCCGCGCTTCTAGTCGGAGTACACTCGCGCAGTCCGATGAGTACATACGAGCTTTATGCAGTGGTGATGGCCGGCGGATCGGGAACCCGCTTCTGGCCCGCTTCCCGACGAAACCTGCCCAAGCAATTCCTGCCGATCAGCGGCTCCAAGGCCATGATCCGCGACACCGTCGATCGGCTCAAGGGGCTCGTGCCCATGGAGCGCATTCTGGTGGTCACGGGTGCGGTGCACGCGCCGCTGGTCGCCAAGCATCTGCGCAAGCTGCCGCCGGAGAACGTGCTATGCGAGCCGGTGGGCCGGAACACGACGCCGTGCGTGGCCTGGGCTGCCGTCGAGATCGCGCGCCGCGCGCCGCACTCCGTGCAGGTCGTGCTGCCCAGCGACCATGTGATCCGGCCCGCTGCCGGATTTCGCAAGACGCTGGCCGCTGCGGCCGAGGAGGCCGCGGACAGCGGCGCCTTGCTGACGCTGGGCGTCCAGCCAAGCTTCGCGTCCACCGGCTACGGCTACATCGAGCGCGGAGAACTCCTGCACACGCGCCCCGGAGCGCAGATCTGCGGCGTGACGCGCTTCGTGGAGAAGCCCGATCGCGAGCGCGCCGAGCAGTTCCTGCATTCCGGCCGCTTCCTGTGGAATGCAGGCATCTTCGTGTGGAGCACGCCGAGCATTCTCGCGGCGCTGCGCGAGCATGCCGCCAGCACGCTGAGCGGCATCGAGGAGATCGTGCGAGCGGGCGACAACGCCACGCTGACGCGCGTGTGGCCGGGTCTTCCGGCAGTGGCGATCGATGTGGCGGTGATGGAAAAGGCGCGCTCGGTGCGCGTCGTCCCGATCGAATTCGAATGGAGCGACGTGGGCTCCTGGACAGCGCTGCCCGATGTGCATCCGGCCGACGCGCACGCTCACGTGGTCGCGGGCGGCGCCGAACTCGTGGCCCAGGACTCCTCCCACTGCATCGCCTATGGGCCGAAGGGCGAGATCATCGCGCTGCTGGGCGTGCGGGATCTGGTCGTGGTGCACTCGGGCAAGGTCACGCTGGTGATCCCGCGCGAGCGCGCACAGGACGTGCGCTGGCTGGTCGCGGAACTCGAACGGCGCGATCCGCGCCACATCTGATGATGGGCTCCACGCGGCGCGGCGGCACGCTCGCCATCGATCATGGCACCAAGCGCACGGGGCTCGCCTACGCGGACGGTCTGGGCATCAGCCTCAACGCACTCGCTCCCTTTCAAGGACCGGGTGATTCGCCCGAGTTGCTCAACGCGATTGAAAGAGTGCTCGACGAGCGGGATGTGGGTCTGGTCCTGATCGGCCTGCCTCGCAACATGGACGGCAGCGAGGGGCCGCGCGCCGCCGAGGTGCGCGCGTTCGCGGCGCGGCTCGCCGCGAGGTTTCCAAGGCTGCCTTGGCAACTGGTGGACGAGCGCCTTTCCACCAAGGAAGCCGAGGAGATCCTGCGGGAAAGCGGACTGCGCGGCGAGCGCGCCCGAGCGCTGCGCGACAGCACCAGCGCCGTTGTTCTGCTGCGCGATCACTTGCGCGGTCCTGAGCCCACCTGAGACAATCAGGCCATGTTGGCTTTGCTGCTTGCGGGCTGGATGCCCTCCGCGGGTCTGACGCTGCGCGATGCCGTGCGCTCCGCGGATTTGACGCTGCGCGATGCCGTGCGCTCCGCGGATTTGACGCTGCGCGATGCCGTGCGCTCCGCGGATCTGACGCTCCGCGATGCCGTGCGCTCCGCGGATCTCGCCGGCATCGCCACGGTGGCGGAGCTGAAGAGCTTTGCGGTCGAGACCGGGATGGGAGCGCGGGTGGCGGTGTCCCGCTCGAAGAAAGGCGCGCGGCTCGCGCGGCTGGAATTCGGCGAGGTCTGGAAAGGCGCTCTTCCTCAGCATCCGATCTGGATGCTCGCGGAGCCCGACTACGCCGGGTACTCGCTGAACCTCGAGGCGCCCGGAGCCTCCGTGCTCGTGTTCCTGAGCCGCGGCGACAGCACCGATCCGCTGCAGCAGCAGTATCTCGAGCAGACCGATTGGGTGCTGTGGCGCGCGGTGGGACTCGGGAGTGTTTTCTGCGCCGTCGAAGGCGATGAGCTCCGCACGCCGGCCCTGCGCTTCGAGCCGGAGGATGGCCCGCTGGCCGAGCTCGAAACCGGCTCGGATGGCCGCGCGCGGCGCATCGGCCTCGCCGCCCTGAAGCAGCGCGTGAGGGCGCTGTGCGAATCGCAGCGCAAGCCTTGGTTGCGAGTTCGTGCCGGCAAGCGCCGCGGCGAGTTCGCCTGGCGCATGGAGCTCTGTCAGGATCGCAGCTACACGCTCTTTGTGGATCGCGCGGCCGGCGAGGAGCGCATCGAACACCGGATCTCCGCCGCCTGCGCGCGCGAGATCGAGGCCCAACTGGAAAAGGCCCAGGGTCTGGAGCTCGGCGATCAGTACGGCACCGAGCACGCGGGCCAGTTGGTGCGCGAAGTCGAGTGGATCGGCGTGCGCAAGTTCACGCTCGCCACGCTCGACTTCCAGGATTTCCGCGATCCGGACTACGCGCAGTCGGCGCGCTGGGCGCTGACGCTGTACGGGCTGACGCGCAGCGGAATCAGCGAGCCGGGCCTGCTCGACGGCCGCTCCGAGGACCGCAAGTTTCTGCGCTAGCGCGGGAAGCGGCCTTCCAGCCAGCTGTGGATGCGCGCGCGAACCTCGGCGGCGCGCGTGTCGTGCAGCAGGTCATGGCGTCCCCCGGGCACCAGATCGAATTCCTTTTCGGCTCGGCGCAGCGTGGCGGCATCGCACCAGGGGTCGCTGTCGCCGCACAGAACCAGCACGGGGATGGAGAGTGCGCCGAGGCGCGGCAGGTACTCGCCCGCGGCCCGGACAGCCTCCGCGGCCGCCCGCAAGCTGATCGAATCGTGCACCAGTTCGTCCTTGGCTCGCGCCTCGCGCTCCCCCGCCAGCGCGCTCAACTGCTCGCCGAGATAGCCGATCCGGCCGGTCATGTCGGGCGTCTGCTTGCGGAACAGCTTCATCAGGCCGCCGGGCTTCTCGGGCAGGTCAAAGCGCGGCGCCGTCAGGGGTGCCAGCAGGATCAGGCCGGCGATGTTGTCACCCTGCTCGCAGGCGTACGCGAGCGCGTACAAGGCGCCCAGTCCGCTGCCCAGCAGCACCTTGGGGGCTTGCGGCTGGCGATAGGCGAGGTGGTCCTGAACGTCCTTGAGATCGCGCAGGACCTCCTTCAGGCCGTTCGAATGGCCTTGGAGCCCTTCCGAGCGCCCGTGTCCGCGCAGATCGGGGAGTGCCACGGCCCAGCCTGCGGCCGCCAGCTCGCTCGCCAGCCCCAGCGCCCGCCCGCCGTGCTCGCCAGCATCGTGCACGCAGGTCACGGCACCGCGCGGCTCACCGGCTGCGGCCAGCTCGAGCACGTGCAGCAGCACCAGACCGGCCGAGGAATGCGAGAGACCGGCCCCCTGCTCGCCTTCGGCATTGGACTCACGCAACTCGAGGTAGGTGACAAAGGGCTCGCTGCCGCTCATGCGCGCTGAGCCTAGTCACCGGCAGCCCCGGGCGACAAGCGCCCAACCCGGTGTGCTAGGATCCGGCCCGACAGGAGAGGCCGGGGCGGCCGCTCGTCCGGCAACGGGCGGGAGGAAAGTCCGGACTCCACGGGTCAGGGTGGTTGCCAACAGCAACCGGCCGCGAGGCCAGGGAAAGTGCCACAGAAAACAAACCGCCGGCCGGCCGCAAGGCAGACCGGCAAGGGTGAAACGGTGCGGTAAGAGCGCACCGCGGTGACGGTGACGCCACCGGCAGGGCAAACCCCACCCGGAGAAAGACCAAATAGGGACGGCCCATGGCGACGACCCGCGTCGCGCCGTCCGGGTAGGTCGTTCGAGGCCGCAGGCGACTGCGGTCCCAGAGAAATGGCCGCTGCCCGCCCGCTTGGGAGGGCACAGAATCCGGCTTACAAGGCCTCTCCTGTCCTTTTTGCCCGGCCGATGGCGGGCGGGGCCTCAGGGCTCTCCTACCCCAACGGGTAGTGGGTCGGACTCATCTGAGCTCCAAAGAATTGACGATTTTGCAGCTTTCGCGTACAATCCTCACCTCAAAAGGCCGCGCCCGACCCCGCCTTGGGCCGCCCGAACCCGCGACAATGGAATTCGTCTTCGTCGTGCCCCGGACTGCGCTGTTTCCCGATTTCTACCCCCATGGACTGATGCGCTTCCAGGACGGGCCCGGGCCCGAGGCGAGCTGCCTGTCGGCCGGGGCCTTCGAGAGCACCCTGGTGCGTGAAGGTTTCTTTGTGGAGCGCAGCTGGGCCGAACGCAGCCCCTCCCAAAAGCAGCTGATCCCCTACACCCTGGTCTGCTGCGGCGATCGCATCTTGCTGACGCGCCGTACCAAGGGCGGTGGCGAGGCGCGGCTGCACGACAAGCACTCGATCGGCATCGGCGGGCACATCAACCCGATCGACATGGAGATCGCGCTGCGGACGGGCAGCCTGCGCAATCCGCTGCCGGCGGGAGCCGTGCGCGAGATCGAAGAAGAGCTGACGGTCCACGGCAGCTACACGCTCGAGACCGTGGGCCTGATCAACGACGACAGCAACAGCGTCGGCGCCGTGCATCTGGGCATTGTCCACGTGATGCGCGTCAAGGGCAGCGTGGAAGTGCGCGAAAAGGAGCAGCTCGAGGGCCGCATGGTCAGCGTCAGCGAGCTCCGCTCCCTCGTGCAGTCCGGCGCCAACATCGAGACCTGGTCCAAACTGCTTGTCCCTCATCTGGACGAGCTTCTCAAGTTCCCCATCACGACCCACAGCTGAAGATTCCGCGATGAGCACAACCAGCAAGAAGAACCGCGAACTGCTCCCCGGCAAGATCTACGACATGCTCATGTCTGCTCGCACCGCGGACAAGGTCACGCTGCACTTCCGCGACGGGCGGATCGTCCACGGCGCGCTGATCTTCAATCACTTCAAGGGCACGGGCCGCGTGATCAACATCGATCAGGAAGTCTCGATCGACTTCGCGATCGACGAGATCCGCGATCTCAAGTTCTGATTTCCATGCTGTTGGCTGCGCTCGCGGCGCTGGGCACCAGCTTCGGCGAGAAGACGCTCGTTCTGCCGACCTCGACGCTGTGGGAGCGGCAGCCCCGAGCCGAAGTGGAGCGCAAAGGCGTCTCCTTCGAGCTATGGCCGGGCGCACAGGTGCTCGAAGTCGGCGAGTGCGTGCACTCCGCGCGCACGGAGATCGTCCGCGTCGAACAGGGGCTGTTTGAGATTGCGGAGCAGGAGTTGCCTCCCCGCATCACCACGGCAGGCCGCGAGATCGACCGCATCCCGCTGCTGGCCCGCCTGGACGGTCAGACAGCCTCCGGGCCGCTGGATGTGTTTCTGGAAAACCGTCAGCGGCAGAAGCAGGTGCTGGTCCGCACGCTGGACGATGCGCGGCTTTACGCGCCCGCCGTATCCGAGGCCTGGATTCGGGTCGCGGAGGCACACGTCGATCAGATCGCTCTGGTGAGCGCGCAGTCCGTGCGCAGCTCCCCACTGAGCGCCGAGCCGCTCGGCGATGCGCGCTGGCGGGTGCAGCCGATGTTGCAGCTCTCGGAAGGACAGACGCGCACGCTGGTGGTGCGTGTGGGCGGTGCCGCGAAGCCGGCGGCACAGGCCGCGCCCGCCGGCCCCTTCGCCGATATCACGAGCGCAGCGGGCATCGAGAGCCTGCATCTGGAAGGCCCTGATCTGCAGCTTGACATCCGCCCCACCATGGGCCCGGGTGCTGCGATTGCAGATCTGGATGGCGATGGGCTGGCGGACATCTTCCTGCCGGCCGGGGGGGGCCGGGCGGGCAGCACGCGCCCGCGCGCCCAGCTGTACCGCAACCTCGGAGGCCTGCGCTTCGCGGAAATCGCCGAGCAGGCCGGACTGGCCGCGGAGGGGGCGGGCATGGGCCCGCTCGCCGCGGACTTCGACGGGGATGGAGATCTCGATCTGCTGCTCGCCAACTACGGTACCTGCCGCCTGTTCGAGAACGATGGCAAGGCCCGTTTTCGCGACATCAGTGCCGTACTGCCGCAGCACGGCGTCGAACGCTGGTGGACGGCGGCCAGCGCCGCGGATGCGGATGGCGATGGGGATCTCGATCTGTACATCACGGCATATCTGCTTTACGACGAGAGCAAGATGCCGCCGGCGGAGGAGTTCGAGCGCTACCAGCGCGAAGATCCGATGGCGATGCTGCCCTTCGCCTTTCCCGGCGAGCGCAAGCTGTACCTCGAAAACCGACTGATCCACGCCGGAAAGCGCGGCGAGTTGGTCTTCGTCGACCGCACCGAGGAGCTCAGGCTGACCGACGAAACAGGTCGCGGCATGCAGGCGATCTGGTGGGACTTCGATCGCGATGGAAGGAGCGATCTGTATCTTGCCAACGACGTCTCCCCCAACCGCTTCTGGCGCAACGAGGGCACGGGCTTCAAGGACATCTCGCTGGGCACGGGACTGGACGATCCGCGCGGGTCGATGGGTCTGGCGGCCGGCGATGTCGACGGTGATCTCGACGAGGATCTGTTCGTCACCAACTGGCAGCTCGAATCCAACGCGTTGTACCTCAACAACCTGAAGCACACGAGCCCCAAGAGCCGCATCTCCGCCTTCCGCGATGTCGCGGTGCAGGCCGGTCTGGCGCAGGCCTCGGTGGGAGTCACGGGCTGGGGGGCGCAATTCGCGGACCTCGATCTCGACGCGGATCTCGATCTGGTCTACGCCAACGGCTACACCAGCCCCGATTACGAGTCGACGGGCATCTGCGTGGGCCAGCCCTGTCACTGGTTCGAGAACGACGGTTCGGGACGCTTCACCCAGGTGCGCGAGAGCGGCGCCCTCGCCGCCTCCCATGCCAACCGCTGCCTGCTCGCCTGCGATCTGGATCGCGATGGAGATCTCGACCTGCTGGTGACCGCCAACAACGGCCCCGCGCGGCTGCTCGAAAACCGCGTGGCACGCGGGAACCATCACTGGCTGGGAGTGCGGTTGGAGGCCAAGGGTCCCAATCGCCATGCCATCGGCGCCGAAGTGGAACTGGTGACCGAGCAAGGCTCCCAGATCCGCACGATGCGCGCGGGCGAAGGCTATCTCGGATCCAACGCGCCCGAGCTGCATTTCGGCCTCGGACCTCTGCAGCAGGTGCGCAGCCTGCGCGTGCGCTGGCCGGATGGCCGGCAGAGCACGCACGGCCCGCTGGCCGCGGACGCGTGGATCACGCTGCGGCAGGACGGTTAGAGCGTCTTCTTGTTGAGGTAGAAGTCGATCTTCTCGTAGCTCGGATTCTGCTTGCGCTCCTCGACTTCCTGAACGGTTTTCGGGGCGGGGACGATCACCTTGTCACCGGGCTTCCAGTTGACCGGCAGCGCGCACTTGTGGGCATCTCCGGTCTGCAGCGCCGTGATCAGGCGCAGCAGTTCATCCACGTTGCGTCCCACGTTCATCGGATAGTAGACCAGCGCGCGGATCACCCGGTTGGGATCGATGATGAACACGGCGCGCACAGTCGCGGTGGCGGAAGCGCCGGGGTGGAGCATGCCGTAGAGCGTCGCGACCTTCATGTCGAGGTCGGCGAGGATCGGATAGGGAATCTCGACGCCCAGCTTGTCGCGCAGGTTCTCGCGCCAGGCAAGGTGACTGTGGATCGAGTCGATCGAAAGTCCAATGAGTCGGGTGTTGAGCTTCTCGAACTCCGCGGCGCGCCGCGCGAGCTCGGTCAGCTCCGTCGAGCACACGGGGGTGAAGTCCGCCGGGTGGCTGAACAGGAGCACCCACTTTTGCTCGGCCCAAGTGGAGAGCGTCAGGTTGCCGTGGGTGCTCGCCTGCGTGAAGTCGGGGGCGGAATCGCCGATGCGGGGGATGCCAGTCTGATTCATGGCTGGTGCGGGTAAGGACTCATCTCCGGCTCAAGATCCACGTGGATCGCGTCGGCGATGCGGTTGATGTAGTTGAAGAAGGCGATCACCTGCACGGCATCGTGGATCCCGGAATCGGAAAAGCCCTGAGCCCGCAGTTCGCCGAGATCCGATTCTCGCATTTCGCCGGGGGTGCGCGTCAACTTCTCCGCGTAAAGGCACAAGACCTTGTCCGCAGCGGAAAGCCCCGCCGTGCGCCAGTCGAGCGCCACGCGGTGCCACCAGCTATCCCCCAGCCCCTCGAGTTGTTTGCGGACCTCGTCACGGAGGTCCCAGAGGTGGGCCTGCGTTCAGTAGTGGCAGGCGTTGGTGCGGCTGACGACCACCGCCAGCAGTTCGCGTTGCACGCGCGTGAGCCCGCCCGGAGCGAACATGATGCGCTGGTAAAGCCCCATCGCGGCGTCGAGCACGCGCGGGGCGAGGCTCATCGCCTGCACGATCCCGTAGACGCGCCCCGCGCGCAGGAGCGCCTCCTCGTAGGAGCGGCGCAGGTCTCCTTCCGCTTCGTGGAGCGCGATCGTGCGAATCCAGGCCATGTTTCAGCTGCCTTTCGGCTTGCGTTGGAGGGCCGCTTCCACTGCGATCACTTCCGGCATGATCGGCACCCGCAGACGGGCCTTGAGAAGATCCGCGTCACGGGCGTCGAGCGCGTCCAGAGCGGCACGCCGCACGCGGAAGGCGGAGTCCGCGATCAGGCTGCGCGCCAGCGCCCGATCCTCGGACAAGGCGCGCACGCAGGCTTCGCGCAGGCGCACGGGCTGCGAGGCATCCTGCGCCAGCCGGCGCAGTCGGTCGAGTTCCCCGAGGCTGTGCCAGGCCGGCACGAGCGCCGCTCTGCTTCGGCCTGTCGCATCGGTTTGTGCCGCGAGCGCTTCGAGGCGGCGGCCCGCCTCGGCCGGATCCTGTGCCGCGAGCAGCCGGGCGGCGGCCTCCAGCACTCCGTAGCTGTAAGGATCGGCCAGGACTTCCAGAGCGAGGCCGTGCACCGCTTCGTCGCGGGAGAGCCGGCTCAGCGCCCCCAGCGCGGCGGCGCGGACGGCCGCGCCCTCGTCGGAGCGCGCCGCGCGCAGCAGCGCTTCGCGCGCTGCAGGGAGCGCCGGGTCGAGAGCTCTCGCGGCGATCGCGCGCAGGGACGCGACTTCCTCGCGCCCGAGTTGCTCGAGGAACAGATTCTGGGACTCGGCCGCCTGAGCCTTCGCCAGCTGGAGCAGGGCCTTGCGGCGCGCGGGCGCCTCGCGCGCGGAGCGTGCCAGCACCGACAGCGCCTCGGGGCTCCAATCCTCGATTAATTCCTTGGGCACGAAGCCGCGCGGGTCGAAGCGCACCCAGCGCGGTGCCTTCTCGGCGTCGAGCTCCAGCAGCTCCTTGCGCGTATCGAGCGTCACGGGAATGCGCCGGACGCCCGCTTCGTCGGCGAGTTCAAGTTCCGTGTCGATGCGGAAGCAGGCCGGAACGCCGCCCTCGAGCGCTTGCGTCTGGTCGATGCTGACCAGCAGCTTCTGGGTCGCGGGGTCGTGCTTCCAGCGCACTTCGATGCGCGGCTTGCCCGGAGTCTCGAACCACTGGGTGAAGAAGGCTGCCAGATCCTTGCCGCAAGCCTCCTGCATCGCATCCAGCAGATCGCTGGTGCGCACGCTGCCGTGCTGATGACGCGAAAGGTACAGATGCACTCCGCGGAAGAAGGCCGGATCGCCGATGCTGGCGCGCAACAGATGCAGACGCAGCGCGGCTCCCGCGTAGATGTGGCCCGTCAGAAACAGCTCGATCGGGTCGGCCTGTGCCTGCCAGACCATCGCGCGCGGAGGGTGCGTTCGGGAACGCTCGACCATGCTGGAGTTCATGTCGTCGAGTTGGAGCTGGAAGGCCTGATCGCCTTCGCTGTCCGCCGTGAACAGCGCTGTGAAGTAGGTCGCGAAGCCCTCGTTGAGCCACGCCTGTGACCAGTCCTCGCAGGTGACCAGATCACCGAACCACTGGTGTGCGGCCTCGTGCGCCACCAGTCCGTCCATGTCGCCATCGCGGGCCGCCCGCTCGTCGACCAGCGCCAGATCGCTCATCGTCGAGGCCGAGATGTTCTCCATCCCGCCGAAATGGAAGTTGTCGACGCTGACCTGCGCGTATTTTGGCCAGGGATAGCGTCGCCCCGTCACGCGCGAGAAGAACTGCAGGATTTCCGGCGTGCGCTCGTAGCTCGCAGCCACCAGATCTTGCTGGTCGGGAGCGACCAGATACTGCAGCGGCAGTCCATTCCACTCGTCGCGCACCTCGACGAACTCGCCGGCGGCCAGCGTGACCAGATAGGCCGGGTGCGGCAGATCCATGCGCCAGTGTTCGAAGGCGCGCTCGCCGCTGACGCGGCGCTCCAGCCGCACGCCGGCGGCCAGCGCCTGCCAGGCAGCCGGCATGTCGACGCGGATCTCTCCGCTGGCGCGGTCCGCGGGATCATGAAAGGTCGGCAGCCAGCCTTCCACCTCGATGCACTCGCCCTGAGTCCAGACCTGTGTCGGCCGGCCGTCGCGTTGGCGAGCGAAGTACAGGCCGCGGGTCGGCTGGCCACCGTACTCCAGTTCGAGTTCCAGCGCCTCGCCAGCAAAGAGCGGGCGCGCGAGCGGAACCTGCACGCCCGCGGCATTCTGAACAAAGCGCCCCGGGACCAGTGCGGATCCGCGCACGGCGCGCACCTCGAGATCGACCAGATCGAGGTCCACGCGCTCGACACCTTCAGCTCGGGCCACCATGCGCAGGCGCACCCGGGCCTCGATCGAGCGTTGCTCGGGATGAAGCGCGATCTGAAGCGAGTAGTGCTCCAGATCGAGTGCCCGGGCGCCCGTTTCGGGGGCGGAGGCCGGCGGCCGGTCGGCTTGCGGTTGGGAGGTCGTCTGACAGGCGACGAGCACAAGGCTCAGCAGGGCGGCGATGTGGGGACGCATGAGAGCGCGCCATGGTATCAGGCCCGCCAGCCTGTGGACGCGAGCGCGGCGGAAGGCGAAACTGGCGTGCGACGTGGATTTCCTGCTGGAGTGCATCGGGTTTCCTCCGGATTACCCCCTGGAGCATCTGGTCGAGCGAGTGCTGGCCGAGGGCGAGCCCGCGCCGTGGCGCGGCGATGCGCGCTTCCACCGTCGCCTGCCGCTGGGCGCGGGTTTGGAGTTGCGCATGGATCGCACGGACGAGCAGCGACCGTGGAATCTGCTGCCGCACTTCCAGCCCGCGCGGCGCCTGCGCGTCAGCGTGGACGACCTGCGGGCGCTGCCTGATTCGCCTTTCGATGTGCTGCTGCAGGCCTGGGTCGCTCCGCCGTCCGAGCCCGCCGAGCGCAAGCTGCGCAAGGGGGCCTACCGACTGTGCATCAATCTGGTCGATGCGCGCAAGCTACCGGCCGTGATCGACTACGGCCACGTTTTGGCCGTGCAGGCCGCCGGCTTCGCGCTGGATGTCTCCGCGCTCGAAGCGAGAGCCTCAGCCATTCATGAGTCGTGGATCCGGCCGCTCTCCGGCGAGAACGATCCCGGCGGCTGCGCGGATCTTTCGCTGCGCGTGCGCGGTCTCACGCGCTTTGCCAATCCGATCACCGGGCTCGAGATCCGGGCCCTCGAGTTGGACGCGCCTGAATTCCCGCTGACCGTCTTCGTCAGCCCCTGGGAATTGGAGCGCAATGGGCTGGGTGAGGTGCGCGCAGGCGGCACCATTTCCGGAAGCTTCTTGTTCCTCGGCTCGATCGCCGCTGGAATCGGCCAGCCCGCGCGCTCCGCGGGTCGGAGCTTTGGATGAGAACCGCTTTCGCCCTGCTGCTGGGGTCCTTGCTGCTCGGCTGCGATCGGCCGACGCCGATCTTCGTGCCGCTCGACACCCGCGAGGAGCGCGGTCCGTTCCCGGTCGGCTTCGTGGGCACGCTGAGCGGCCCGCGAGCGGAGTTCGGACTGCGCGCGCTGGGCGTGTTGCAGCGGGATCTGGAGGACAGCCTCGCGCGGGGCCGGCGCATCGAATGGCATGTCCTCGATGATGCGGGCGATGCGCATGCCTGTGCGCAGGGCATCCAGCGCTTTGCGCGCGATTTCCAGGCCCCCTTGGTGCTGGTCGCGAGCGCCGCGGGCCCGATTCCGGCTCCAGAAAACATTGCCGTGCTGCAGTTGGAGCCCGGATCGGATCCGGCGGCGGCCGCGCGGCGGGCACGCACGGCGCTCGAGACGACGCCGCGCTGGACGGCGAAGGATCTGCGCGCCGCTTTGGTAGGCTCTGCTCCATGAGCGCAGCGCGCACTCCCCCCGGCCTCCTCATCTCCCTCGTTCCTGTCGTCGTCCTCGTCGGCCTGCTGGTGCTCAATGTGCAGGTCTTCGGTTCGGCGGATAACCACATCGCGCTGGTCGCTGCCGCTTCGGTGGCGGCGCTGATCGCACGCTGGGTGCTGAAGCAGCCGTGGAAGGATCTGGAGCAGGGCATCCGGCACACGATCGACGTGTCGATGTCCGCGATCCTGATCCTGCTGGCCGTCGGCATGCTGATCGGAGCCTGGGTGCACTCCGGCGTGGTGCCGCTGCTGCTGGTGTACGGCCTCGACCTGATTTCGCCCGGCGCGTTCCTGGTCACGGCCTGCCTGGTGTGCTGCGTGGTCTCGCTCGCCTGCGGCAGTTCGTGGACCACGGCGGGAACGGTGGGTGTCGCACTGATCGGAGTGGGCCACACGCTGGGCATCGATCCGGGCATGACCGCCGGTGCGGTGGTCTCCGGGGCCTACTTCGGCGACAAGATGTCGCCGCTCTCCGACACGACCAATCTGGCGCCCGCGATGAGCGGCGCGACGCTGATGGAGCATGTGCGCCACATGGTCTGGACCGTGACCCCGGCGCTGCTGGGCGCTCTGGCCGTGTACTGGTTCCTCGGTCAGGGACACGACGCCGGCCCCGAGGTGCTGGCCCGCACGGATGCCGTCAAGCAGGTGCTGGGTGAGCGCTTCGTGCTCTCGCCGCTGCTGCTGATTCCGCCGGCACTGGTGCTGGGACTGGTGATCGCGAGCTTCCCGGCGATTCCCGCGCTGGTGATCGGTTCCTTCGTGGCGGTGGCGATGGGCGTGCTGATCCAGCCCACACCGGAGGGTGGCTGGCTCGCAAGCCTGCAGGGACACGTGGCCTCGCTGTACGGCGGCTACAGCCTGAGCCCCTTCGCCGCGGGCTCCGACGGCGTGCGACTCGCCGCCGAGGAGAGCATCACCACGCTGCTCGACGGACGCGGCGGCATGAAGAGCATGCTGGGCACGATCGCGCTGATCTTCTGCGCGCTGTCCTTCGGGGGCGTGATGGAGCGCTCGGGCATGCTGGGCGCGATCGCCAATGCCATCCTGCGCCTCGCCAAGGGCACGGGCTCGCTGATCGCCGCGACGATCTTCATGTGCTTCGGTATCAACGTGCTGGCCTCCGACCAGTACATGGCGATCGTGGTTCCCGGCCGCATGTTCCGCCAAGCCTTCCTTGATCGTCGCCTGCACCCCAAGAACCTCTCGCGCTGCCTCGAAGACTCCGGCACGGTCACCTCGGCCCTGATTCCCTGGAACACCTGCGGCGCGCAGATGACGGCGGTGCTGGGCGTCGCGACGATGAGCTACGCGCCCTGGGCGATCCTCAACTGGCTCTGCCCGCTCGTTTCGATCCTGTACGGCTACCTCGGCTTCACGATCACGCGCATCAGCGATGAAGAAGCCCGCCGATACGAAGGCAAGAATGGCGTTGCCGTGCCCTAGCCCGGCCCGTTAGCCTCCCCACTCGGACGCAAGCACCTCTTTCCGGAGTACCCCCCCTAGCATGAGCGCCAAGCAAGAATGGGGATCCCGCCTCGGCGTGATCCTCGCCGTCGCGGGATCCGCGGTGGGATTGGGCAATTTCCTGCGATTCCCCGGCCAGGCGGCGGACAACGGTGGCGGGGCGTTCATGATTCCCTACTTTGTCGCGCTGTTGATCCTGGGCATCCCGATCGGCTGGGCCGAGTGGACCATGGGGCGCTACGGCGGGCGCAAGGGCTTCCACTCAGCACCCGCGATCATGGGTGTCATCGGCAAGGGACCGGTGTTCCGCTATCTGGGCATCATCGGCGTGCTGATCCCGCTGTGCGTGTCCTTCTACTATGTCTTCATCGAGGCGTGGTGTATTTCCTACGCCATCGAGTACGCCAAGGCGATGTTCACGGGCGCTCCGGCGCTGGGCATCGATGTCGCAACCGACACTGCGGCCCAGACGCTGGCTTCCAAGGAGTTCTTCGCAACCACCATCGGAAAGAGCGGCCACGGCGTGCTGTTCGCCGATGGATTCGCCACAATCGTCTGGGTCTTCATCGGCGTCTTCGCAATCAACCTGTTGCTCGTCTGGCGCGGGCTGTCCGGCGGCATCGAGACCTTCTGCAAGTGGGCCATGCCCGCCATGGCGGTCTGCGCGCTGTTCGTTTTGGTTCGCGTGCTGACGCTGCCCTCGCACGGCCCGGGTCAATCGGTCTCAGACGGACTGGGCTTCATGTGGAACCCCGACTGGAGCAAGCTCGCCGACCCCAAGGCCTGGATCGCGGCTGCCGGCCAGATCTTCTTCAGCCTCTCCGTCGGCTTCGGCGTGATCATCAACTACGCCTCGTACATGCGGAAGAAGGACGACCTTGTGCTCTCGGGCCTCACTTCTTCCGCCACCAACGAGCTGTTCGAAGTGGGCTTCGGCGGCATGATCACGCTGACCGCCGCCGTCGTGTTCCTCGGCATCGCGGGCACGGCCGAGGCCGTCAGCGGCGGCACCTTCGGGCTGGGATTCTCGACGCTGCCCGTGGTCTTCGCGCATATGCCGCTGGGCAACCTGTTCGGATTCCTGTGGTTCTTCATGCTGTTCCTGGCGGCGATCACGAGCTCGATCTCGATGTACCAGCCGACGATGGCCTTCATCGAGGAGGCGCTGGGCGTGCCGCGCAAGACGGCCCTGGGGATCACGGCCACCCTGGGCGTGATCGGCTCGGGCTGGTGCGTGTACTACTCCGGCGGCATGACGGCGCTGGGCACGATCGACGACTGGGTCGGTACCTTCCTGATCGTCGTGCTGGCCGCCGTGCAGGTGATCGCCTTCGGCTGGATCTTCGGCATCGAGCGCGGCAAGGCGGAGGCCCATGAAGGCGCCGCCCTGCGGATTCCGGGCTTCGTCTGGTTCATCATCAAGTACGTCGCTCCGCTGTATCTCTTGATCACGATCGGCCGCTTCTGCTGGCTGACGCTGCCGGGCTGGATCGAAGGACTCTCCAAGGATGCGGTGGCTCGCAACAGCGTGCTGCTGGTCGCGGGCGTGATCGCGGTGCTGGTGGTGATGACGGCGATCGGCGCGAAGCGCTGGCGCGCGATGGGTATGGACGTCGATGGGGAGCGCGGCCCGGAAGACGCGCAGAAGGGCTGAGCCAGACATGAACACTCAAGGTGCCATCTTCATGACGCTGTCCCTGGTCTTCGTCTGGGGTCTGACCGCCTGGTGCTTTGCCAAGGTGCTGCGAGCACCCAAGGATTGAGCGCGCTACAATCGCGGGCGCCATGAACACCGCGCCCGCGACCGCACTCAAGTCCATCTCCCCCGTCGACCTCGCCGCCGAGCGCGCGGCCGTCGGACCCGTTCTCGAGGAGGCCATGCTGCGCGTCTTGCGCAGCGGGCAGTACATCCTCGGGCCCGAGGTGGAAGCCTTCGAAAAGGCCTTCGCGGCTTACTGCGGCGTCAGCGAGCGCGGTGTCGCGGTCGCCAACGGCACGGATGCCCTGGTGGTCGCGTTGCGCGCAGCCTGCGTGGCGCCCGGTGACCATGTGGTGACCTCGCCGTTCACCTTCTTTGCCTCCGCGGGCGCCATCGCCTGGATGGGCGCGACCCCGCGCCTCGCCGATGTCGAGCTCGACACCGGCCTGCTCGATCTCGAGCAGGCCGCGGCCGCCTGCGACTCGAAGACCACGGCGATCCTGCCGGTGCACCTCTACGGTCAGATGGTCGACATCAAGGGCTTCCGCGCGCTGTGCGACAAGCGCGGCATCAGCCTGGTTGAGGATTGCGCGCAGAGCCATGGTGCTGCACGCGATGGCGTGCAGTGCGGCCAACTCGGTGATGCCGCGGCCTTCAGCTTCTACCCCACCAAGAACCTCGGCGCCTGCGGCGAGGGCGGCATGGTGCTCTCGCGCCACGCCAAGGTGGTCGAGAAGGCCCGCCGCATCCGCGAGCACGGCTCGCCGGTGCGCTACACGCACGCGGAGTTGGGCACCAATTCCCGCATGCAGGGCCTGCAGGGAGCCGCGCTCAACTGCAAGCTGCCGCACCTCAACGCATGGAATGCACGGCGCGCCGAGATCGCGGCGCGTTACGACGCAGCACTGAAAGGCAATGCAGCGGTGATTCCGCTGACGCGCCGGCCCAACACGGTGCATGCGTACCATCAGTACACGGTGCGCATCGTCGGCGGGCTGTCGCGCGATGCGGTGCTGGAGAAGCTCAAGGCCCAGTCGATTTTCGCGCAAGTGCACTACCCCTCTCCGGTGCACCTGCAGGAAGCGGCGAAGCCCTGGGGCTATGGACCCGGCGAATTCCCGAACGCCGAGCGATTGGCGCGCGAAGTGATTTGCCTGCCTGTGCATCCTTTCCTGTCCAATGCGGATGCGGATCGGGTGTCGGAGTGCCTGCGGGCGGCCGTTTCGGGCTGAGCCCGGGCCGAGTCCGCGAAAAGAGAGTGACTCGATGCCTTCGTTGACCGATAAGTGCAGCACGACGATGCGCATCTGGATCTTTTTTCCGCTCCTGATCGGGAGCGCGTGGATCGGGGCAGAGGTCGCGGCCCAGCGGCCGGCGGGCCGGCCAGCCGCGCCCCCACCCGCCACTCCACCAGCACCCACGCCAGCGGTTTCGCCCGACCGATCCGCACCCGCGGGAGATGCCGATTCTCCGGAAGCGGTCGCCGGCAAGTACTTCGAGCAGGCCGATCTCGACCGCAACGGCTGGGTGCTCTACGGGGAGGCCGAGAAGACCATGCGCCTCGACAAGGCGGCCTTTGCCGCTTTTGACCGCGATCTGGACTTCCGCATCTCGCGCGAGGAGTTCATCCAGCACTACCTTTCCATCACGGGCCGAGGCGGGATCTTCCCGGCTCCGGGTCAGGCGGATCTGCAGATCGCGCAGCCGCTCTCGCAACCCGCCGCGGAACCGCAATCGCCGTCGGAGACCCTGCTGGCGACCTTCGACGACGATGGCGACAAGGCCATCGACGAGGTCGAGCTGCGCACGCTGCTGGTGGCGAAAGACGGCCGGAACCTCGATCCGCAGGTAGTCATGACGCAGATCGACCGGGACAGCGACAAGCGGCTCGCCAAGGAGGAGATCGACGACTTGGCGCACCTGCTCGACCCGAATCTGCCCGCACCCATCCGCCCCAAGGCCAAGTCGATCGACGAGCTGTTCGGGAAGCGACTGCCGCGCGAGGCGCGCGAGGGAGCCATCCGCCTGCCCGATCAGATCGTGGGCCCAGTCGACAGCTTCCGTCGACTGGACCTCGATGGCAACGGCAAGGTCAGCGAGGCCGAATTGCACGACCTGCTGCGTCCCGTCCAAACGGGCGTGCGTCTGGGTGCGGTCTTCGCGACGCTCGATCGCAACAGCGATGGTTGGCTGTCGCCCGAGGAATTCTGGACCGGCATGGGCGGCTAGCAGGCCGGCCTAACGACGCAGCACCTCAAGTTCCGCCAGTCGCGGACCGCCGCCGGCGTCGCTGACGGCGTACTTCCCCGGATTGCGCAGCGAGACACCCGCCACGCTGCCATCGAGGCCGAGCACGTAGAACTGCAGACCGAAGTCCGGGAAGCCCTGCTCGTCGAGCAGTTCCGGCTGGTAGCGCGCCTGCCGCTGCGTCTGACGGACGACCCGTCGCAGGATCTCCATGCCAGCATCGAGCGGCGCCATCCCTCGGCGCAGCATCTCGACCACGGCAAAGCTGCCGTTGGCGAGCACGCAGGCTTCCCCGCGTCCTGTGGCCCCGGCGCTGCCAGCCTCCTGGTCGCAGTAAAGGCCCGCGCCGATGATCGCGGAGTCGCCGACCCGCCCGGGGATCTTGAAGGCCAGCCCCGAGGTCGTCGTGATGCAGGCGATCGCTCCGCTGGTCGCCAGCGCCGAGCAGTGGATCGTGCCGGTGACACGCTCGCGCCACTCCTTCTGTCGCTGCGCGCGCTCCTGCAGGCGTGCCAGCGCCACAGCGTCGTGCTCCTGCCGCGTCGGCAGAGCGCCTTGGTATGGCAATCTGGCAGGCGGCGGCAGGCGATCGTCCCGATCGCTCATGGTCTCCTTCCACTTCATCCACTCCTGCCGGGTCGATTCGGTCAGCAGTTCGGCATGCGGGTGGCCATGCTGCCGCGCAAACCGGTAGGCGCCTTGGCCCACCAGCAGCACGTGGTCGGTGCGTTCGAGCACGGCGCGGGCCACCTCCGAGGGATGCAGGATGTTCTCGATGCAGGCCACGCCGCCGGACTTGTGGCGCGGACCGTACATGCAAGCGGCATCCAACTGCACCACACCGTCCTCATTGGGCAGGCCGCCCAACCCGACGGAGGTGTCGTCGGGGTCGGCTTCCGTGACCTTGACGACTTCGACGGCGACGTCGAGCGGATCGGCGCCCTCGACGAGCTTGGCGTAGTGCAGTCGCATGCCAGCCAGCGCGTTCGCGCTGCCGACGAGCACCGACTTGCCCTTCGCCGCCGTCGGAGTGGAGTCCGTCGCAGACGGCTTCTCACCGAGTCCATGACATGCCGCTGCGGTGCCGCTCGCCAGCGCAGCTCCGAGCACACTTCGCCGCGTCCACTTCGTCTCGACTTCTCGCACTTGTCACCTCCTCATGAAGACCGCAGCAAGGTAGCATGAAGCTCCGCGAGAAAGAGGATCCTCACCGTGCTCGAACTGCGCCCCCACTGCGAGTCCTGTCAGCGACCACTGCGTCGTGACGAACCCAATGCATTCATCTGTTCGTTCGAGTGCACCTACTGCGATGCCTGTGCCGCGGAGCATGCCTGGACCTGCTCGAACTGCGGCGGCGAACTCGTGCGCCGGCCGATTCCCGCCGCGCCCTTCCTGAGCGGGCGCGAGCGGCCCGTCACTTTGCGTCCGGCTTCGGCTTGAGGCTTTCGGCCGGCAATTCTCCGGCTTTTTCGCCCAGACACAGCGTGCGCAGCCACTGCCGCGAAGCTCGCAGCCATGTACGCCAGCGCTCGGCAAGTGCCTCTTCGCCCGCCTCGTTGGCCTTGGAGACGCGCAGTTCCTGCTCCAGCGCCAGACTTCGCAGGTAGCGATCGAGATCGCCGGGCGCGGGATCGGCGAGCGCCAGCCCCGCACTGAGCAGCGCCGTCCCCATCCGATGCATCTGTGCAGCATCGACGTGCTCCATGCGGTCGAGACTGGTGTGGTAGGCGAAATCGGGAAAGTTCCACAGCAGCACGGCCGGGATGCCGGCTCCTAGGAAGACTTGGTGGTCGCTGCCGCCCTCGAAGGCATGCTCGCGCGTCTGCCAACCGCCAGCCGCCAGCGCAGTGTCGGAAAGGGCCATGCGCACGATCAGCGCCAACCCGCTGTTGGGAGACGACTCGTACGCACCGCCCTCCTCCACCGAGCCCCATCCGCTCGGTTCATCCGGCGCGAGCATCCGCATCCGCGCGGGATCCGGAGAACGCTCCAGCAGCGGGATCGCGCCGGTGCGCTCGCGCGATTCGCCGGTCATGTCGGCGGCGATCGCCGCCACGAGCCGTCGGCCGCTGCGTTCGAGGTACAGGCGGCTCATCGTCATCTCGTGCCCGAAGACGAAGGACAGTGATCCGGCCGGCCGGCGGATGCGGCCGGCGTCGAGCATCTGGACCAGCGCGCGCAGGCCCTCGACGCTCGTGGCGACGCCGCTGGCGTTGTCGCAGGCGCCGGGCTCCTGAACGTGCGCGGCGATGGCGACGGCCTTGTCGGGCTGGACGCCGCCGACGATGGTGGCGACGAGCGTGCGCAGTTCCTTGATCTCGGTCCTGACCTCGGCGGTGAAGCGCACACGATCGCCGTCCTTGAGCCGCGCCCGCGTGCGCGGTGAAATCTGGGCCGCGGGCAGAGTGGCACCGCGCGGATAACTGACGTAAGCGATCGCGTCGAGGTGGCGGCGGGCCGGCGAGGGATCGAGGTTGTACTCCGCCAGCGCGCTGGAGAGCACGAGCACGGCGCCGCGCCTCTGGGCCTCGGCCAGCAGACGGCCGGAGAGCGGATCCTCGGTGGCCAGCACGGCACCCGGCTGCAGCGTCTCGAGCGTGAGAGCCACCGGTCCCTCGGCCTCGCAGGAGGGCAGGCCCTTGGGCAGCAACAGACGATCGACGTCTCCGGGCTTGGCGAAGGCGTGCAGAGGCTCGGCTATCCCGTCCTTGGAGAGCACCAGCAATCCGCTGAGCGGCGTCCAGGCGGGCTCGCGCATCTCGGTGCGATACTCGCTGAGCTCGTATTCGGGCAGCCGGCCGAAGCCCATGCCGTCAAGTTCCTCGCGGAGGCGGTCCATGACCGCCTCAAAGCCTTCATTACCCGGTTCGCGCCACCAGCCGTCGATGAAGCGGCACAGTTCGAGCGCGCGCGGCTGGTCGAAGGCTTCGTGCAGCAGCAGCGCGAAACGCGCCGGTCCCGTGCCGCCCGGAGCCACGCGGGGTCCCTGATGCTGCCAGATGGGATTCTCCACCGCGGCGGCGATCTCTGTGCGTTCGCGCGCCAGTTCGTTCTCGCGCCAGCGCAGCGCATCCGCTTCCGTGGGACCGCTGCGGCAGGAACACAACGCGATCAGGATCAAGGCCGAAAGGCGCGCCCGCATGGTCTCACTCCTTGGGCATGTACTTGTCGATCAGCAGCGCCAGCTTCTCGCGCGTGGCGCCGGGAATCCGGGCGGCCTGGGTCATGATGGCTCCGGAGAGAGCGCGCGCACAGCTGCAGGTGCGCTCCGCCGACAGACGCGGCACGACGTCGAGGATCAGTCGTTTGGCGTTGCCGACGTTCTTGTTCATCACCGCGATCACCGCCTCAACGGTGACGTCGTCATGGCCCTCGTGCCAGCAATCGTAATCGGTCGCCATCGCCACCGTCGAGTAGCAGATCTCCGCCTCACGGGCGAGCTTGGCCTCCTGCAGATTGGTCATGCCGATGACGTCGACGCCCCACTGGCGATAGATGCGGGATTCGGCGCGCGTCGAGAACTGCGGACCTTCCATGTTGAGATAGGTGCCGCCATCGTGCATGACGAGACCCAGACTGCGGCCGGATTCCAGCAGGCGGGCGCGCACATGCGGGCAGACCGGATCGGCGAACATGACATGCGCCACGCAGCCTTCCCCGAAGAAGGTGTCGGCGCGATGGCGCGTGCGGTCGAAGAACTGGTCGATCACCACGAACTCGCCCGGATGGATGTCCTCGCGCATCGAGCCTACGGCCGATAGGGAGACGATGCGCGTGACGCCCAGACGCTTGAGGCCCCAGATATTGGCCCGGAAGTTCAGCTCCGAGGGCAGGATCCGGTGTCCCCGCCCGTGACGAGGCAGGAAGACCATCCGGACTCCGCCGAACAAGCCGGTGACAAAGCTGTCGCTCGGCGCTCCAAACGGAGTGGAAAGCTCGACTTCGCGCACATCGGTGAGGCCCTGGACCTCATAGAGGCCCGAACCGCCGATCACGCCGACCACCAATTCTTCCTGCTTGCTCATCGGTTGGGGCGGAAAGGACGCCTATTGTCATCGGAACGGAAGGGACGCGGTGATTCCCGCCGCCGGCCGGCGGGCTTGCCCGGACCGACATCGGAGGAGTCCTCATGCGCCCGTTCCCCGCGCTCGGGAAACAGCCGCGCAAGCACCATCGTGGCGTAGGAGCCGCGGGGCAGCTCGAAGCACACGCGATGCTTCGGCAGGCCCTCGCGGTCGAAGCCGTCGGGCTCGGCCTTGAGCTTGCGCGGACGGATCAGCAGATCGCGATCCTCGCCCTTGAGCTGGAACCCGCTGACGCCTTCGATGCTGAACTGTTCGGGCGTGACGCCTTCGACTTCGAGAGCCTTGACATACAAGTCCCGCACGCGCGGTGACGTGATGTCTTCCAGACGCGGGCCGGGCAGCCGCCAGTTGTTGCCCAGCGCCGGATCGAGGCTCAGAGCCGAGCGGGAGAAGGCCAGACGACCCTCCAGCGCGTCGACGAGAAGCAGGCTCTTCCTGGGCGTCACCTCGCGCACGTAGTTCGCCACCGTGCGGTTCCAAAGATGCGACTGCCAGGCGTACAGGTGGATCAGTCGCAGGCGCGAGGACACGTAGGTGAAGGCACCGGCGAAATCGTCCGGATCGCGGGCGAGATGCTCGAAGACCGAGTGGAAGGAGCCGAATTTACCGGCGATGTCGCGGCACTCGCGCCACTCGCCCCAGCAGCGCGCGAAAGCGTGCTTGAAGCGCGCATGAATCTCGTCATCCTGCTCGGATACGGCGCAGATCAGGCTTTTCAGCGCTCGCTCGTGCTGGCCTTGAACCAGATCGCGCGCGATCCAGCCTTGAGCGAAGCGCAGGTTGCCGAAACGCTGGTCGCCGAAGTAGTTGACGACGCCGTGCTCGCGGACTGCTTCGACATGCAGAGCGAGTTCCGACAGCTCGCGCGGACGGATGCCCCGGACCGTGATCTCGAAGCCGTTTCCCAGCGAGTGCGCGCTGGACAGCGGCTCGGAGGCAAAGCCGGCCGGCTCGATCACCAGATCCCGGTCGTTGAGATACACCTCGCGGCGCGAGGGCACGCTCATGTACTGCAGCGTCACTGCCTGACGGTCCTTGAGCCCCGCCATGCCGATCTCCGCCACCGGAACGCCCGCCAGCTCCGCGAGCACGCTGGCCGCCTCCAGTGAGGTGCGCTTGCGCTTCTTGACGCGGTAGACGCGGTGCCTGCCGGAGGGGCGCAGATACTCCGGATCCAGCAGTTCCTTGACCCGGAAATCCTGCGGTTTGAGTTTGATTCCGCTCATCGAGTGCCTCGTTTCGGACGGACCTTGTCCATCTGCTTCAGGACGCGCGCAAGATCGGCCGGTATGGGAGACTCGACCACGATGCGCTGCGCGCGCGCGAAGTCTTCGAGTGTGTAGCGGATCGACTCGCCTTCGGGCAATTCCTCGCCACGCCGCACGAGTTCTGGGGCCAGCGTGCGCACATCGGGAAAGTCGAGGCGGCGCGCGTGCAGGGTCAGGCGTTCCATCAGGGGCGTCTCGACCGCGCCGGGCTTGCGCCGATAGTCGAGTTTGAACTCCGACAGCGAGAGCGAGCGGCGGCGGCCGTAGAACGGGTCGATCACCAGCGGGAAACCCTTGGCGCGCAGGTGCACGCGGATCTGGTGCGTGCGCCCCGTCAACGGTTCGCAGGCGAGCAGCGTGTAACCATGGAAAGCCTTTTCGATCCGCACGCGGGTCTGCGAGGGCTTGCCTTGGCGTTCGTCGATCTGCATGCGGCCGCTCTTGCGCTCATCGGGGCCGATGGGCAGGTCGATGATCTCGCTCTCGCCCTCGCCAAGCGGGTACTCCCCCTCCACCAGCGCCAGATAGTGCTTGCGAATCGCGCCCAGTTCAAAGGCCGCGCGCAGCGCGCGTTCGGCAGGCAGCGTCTTGGCGACGAGCACGACGCCGGAGGTGTCCTTGTCGAGCCGGTGCAGGAGACGCGGACGGAATTCCAGCGGCTGGACCGGCTGCGAGGGCGCGGTCTCTTCCACCTCGGAGCGATCGAGAGCCAATTCCAGCAGCGCGCCGGCCAGGCTCGCATTGGACTTGGCCCAGCGCTCCGGCTCGGCGGCCAGGTCGCTGGGCTTGTCGACCGCAAGCACGCACTCATCCTCGTAGAGCACCGGAATGCGGATGCGCGGCGCGACTGGTTTTTCGGGCAGTTCCTCGTCTTCCTCGATTTCGACGATTAGCACCTGATCGCGGCGCAGGCGCAGCGAAGTGCTGGCGGGCATGCCATCCACGAGCACCTTGCCATCTCGGATCTTGCGGCGCAGAAAGCCCTTGGTCAGCAACGGAAAGACCAAGCACAGATATTCATCGAGTGCCAGCCCCGCGCGCTCGGGCGGAACGGTGATGTAGGAGGCCACCCGGACGCTCCTAGCCTTTGGCTCCGGACTTCTGGAAGATTTCGCTCTTCAGCGCACCGACATAGGGCAAGTTGCGGTAGCGGCCCGCGTAGTCGAGTCCGTAACCGACCACGAACAGATCCTCGACCTCGAAACAACGGAAGTCGGCTTCCAGCGGCGCGATGCGGCGCGAAGGCTTGTCGAGGAACACGCAGGTGCGCACCTCGAGCGCTCCGCGTGCGAGCAGTTCGGCCTTGACGCGGTGCAGCGTGCGCCCGGTGTCGAGGATGTCATCGACCAGCAGCAGGCGTCGCCCTTCGATCTCGTTTCCGGTGGGGAAGAAATTGATCTCGAGGTTTCCCGACACGGTGCCGTCCCCGTAGCTGGATGCGGCGAGGAAAGCCAGCTCCAACGGGATCGGAATGCGCCGGATGAGATCAGCGGCGAACACGCACGAGCCCTTGAGCACGCTGACGACGGTGAAATCCTGCCCTGCGTAGGCCCGGGTGACTTCGCGGGCCACTCGGTCGATGCCCGCGAGAATCTCCTGCTCGCTGATCAGGACGCGCTCGATGTCGTTGTGCAGGGTCATGCAAGAAGTGCCCGAGGACACCCGCTAGGGCCGCTCACCGGGGCGAAGAGGATAGCAAATCGAAGCCGAAAGCGCGTTTCCAGCTTGCCGAAACGTTCCTTCCCGCTACGCTTCTCGGCAGATCGCCGGATCAGTTACGTGCCGATGCTCGCGGGTGGTGAACTCCGGATCGAATGGATCCCATGCCCAAACGCCAATACAACCGTCGCTCGGACGAAGAGCGGATTGCCGAATACCAGCGTCAGATCGAGGACTTGCGCGCCCGCGCCGAGCGCAAAGCGCGCGAGGACGATCAGTTGCTGAAGGGTTACACCAAGTTGCAGGGTGCGCTGCGCAGCTTCATCCAACTGGCCCATGATCGCGGCCGTGGCGATATCGGAAACACCGTGCAGGCCTTTGCAGCAGGGCTGCAGCGGCAGGTCTCGATGCCCATCGAAGAACCCCGCCGCCGCCGCGGCGCCAGCAGCGAAGAACTGTGAGCGGCGGTCCCGTGGAGGACCTTGGACGGGAACTCGTCCACAAGGGGCGCATCTTCGATGTGGTGCGACAGGACCTGCGCCTGCCCTCGGGGCTCGAGCAGCGCGTCGAAATCGTGGTGCATTCCGGCGCCGTGGGGATTGCGGCCGTGGACGAGCAGGGCCGATTGCTGCTCGTCAGCCAGTACCGTCCTCCTGCTGCCCGCTGGCTGCTGGAGATTCCGGCCGGGCGCGTGGAGCTCGGTGAGGATCGGCTTGCGGCGGCCCAGCGCGAACTGGAGGAGGAGACCGGTTGGCGCGCGCGGCGCTGGCAGCTCCTACGCGAATTCTATCCGGCACCCGGATTCTGCTCGGAGCTCTTGTCCCTGTACCTCGCGCAGGATCTGTACCACGCGGGAGCAGATCGTCGCGCTCACGATGCGGACGAGGAATTCGAGTTGCGGCACGCCACAGCTCGGCAGCTGCTCGCCGAGTCGAGCGACGCCAAGACCCTGATTGCGGCCGCTCTGATCCTCAAGCTCCGCGGCGAGGGCAGCCTGCCCTCGCCGGCCGCCGACGGAGCCTAGCGGCACAAGTCGGTCACGAACGCAAACCCGCCCTGCCCCGGCAGGTTCCCGCCGTTGGAATCGAGCCTCAGAAGCGCGCCCGGCGCCTGAATCAGCACCGCTCCCTCGCGCCCGGCCAGCGTGCGGTCGAGTCCGATCAGCGGTAGATCGCTGCGCTCCCAGCGCAGCGCCCCATCCGATCCCAGGCAGCGCACGCGTCCGGAGGCGGTGTCCGCGACCCAGACTTCGCCCGTCTCCCCCACCGCCAGGTGTGCTGCGGCAAAGCCCAGCTCGTGAGTCCACTCGCGCTGCAGCTGTGCGTCGAGTCGCGTCACGCAGGCGCGAGTGCCGCACTCCAGCGCGTACAGCGCTCCCGCGCCCGCCGCCAGATCGACCACCGGGCGCGAAAGCTCGGTGCTGGAGCCATGGAGGCGCAAGATCCGCCCCTGCGCCGCGCCCGCCCCCGCGCCCGCGCCGACGAACACCTCGCCGCGCCAGCCGAGAATCGAGCGCCAGTGTTCGCCCTCACCGAGCACTTCCAGCCGGCCTTCGCGATCGATCGACAGGGCGCGGGAGCGGGGACCTTGCTCCAGCGGCTGCAGCAGCAGCGCGGCCCGGCCCTCGCGGGTGTCGAGATCCGTGCAGGTTTCGAGCCAGGTCTCGCTGAGCAGCTCGCCGCCGGCGGCGAACACGCTGAGCCGCTGCCCGAAGTTCGGTCCGGCATTGCCCGAGCGCAGCACGAACAGGCCGCCGTCCGCGGCGCGCTCGATGTCCAGCGGCCATGGACAGGGAATGCGCCGCGTCAAGAACAGATCGGAATCCAGTTCGTAGAGCGTGCCGGCATCCCGATCGGCAACCCAGTAGACCCCGCCGCCCGCTCTCGGCGCGGAGGCCATCGTCAGATCCTGAACCAGCAGGATCACCAGAGTGCCGAGCATGCCTGCCGCCACACACGCCCAGCGCAACGCGCTTGCCTTTTCCATCGCTTGTGTTCCTCCAATCTGGAGGACGGCCGGGGTCGGGGCTAACTCGCGAACAATCCGCTGGAAACTGCGCAGCCCTCGTGTTGCAGCAGGCGGCGCTTGGTGGCCAGTCCCCCGCTGTAACCGCCCTCGCCCGAATTCGCGAGCACGCGATGACAGGGCACGATCACGGGCAACGGATTGCGTCCGTTGGCGCCGCCGACCGCGCGGGCGAGCCCAGGATTGCCCAGACGACGCGCGATTTCGCCGTAGCTGCTCGTCTGGCCGAAGGGAATCCGCCGCAGCTCGGCCCAGACACGAAGATCAAAGGCGCTGCCGATCGGATCGAGCTCCAGATCGAAGTCCTGCCGCTCCCCGCGCGCATACTCGAGCAGCTGTCGGGCGGCAGCTTGGCAACTGTCCGGCGCATGCTTCAGCTCGCAGTTCGCACGGGCGCGCTTGCGGAGCTTCCACAGCCCAGCAAGCGCCCGCTCGGCCGAAAGCCCCACGAACACCAGTCCGCGGCTCGATTCCGCCAGCAGCCAGTCGCCCAAAGGGGTCGAGAGTTCGCGATGCCTCCAGACGCTCACGCCTGCCTGCGCCTCCACAGCGCGACAAGCAGCGTTCCAACCACCAGCACGAGCACGGAGAGCAGGAAGAGCACTCCCTGATTGACGCTCTCGGCGAGCGGATCGCGCGTCGAACTGACGGCGTTGCGGCAGGAGGGTCACAGGAGCATCAGCATGGGCTGCGGTTCTCTATTTGGGCGGCGGCGCGTTGAACACGTACAGGCAAAGGTACACCAGCACCCCGGTCACAGAAACATAGAGCCAGATCGGGAAGGTGACCTTGGCCCAGGCCTTGTGACGTGCCCAGTTCTGCCGGCGCGCCAGCACAAAGGTGGTGATCACCATCGGCAGGTTGACCACGGCCAGCACGATGTGGCTCACCAGCATGATCAGGTACAGCGTTCGCGGCAGCCCGGGATAGTTGAAGCGCGTCTCGCCGCGCACCGGGACGATCACGTAGTGGTAGTAGAGATAGCAGATGAGGAAGGCCGTGCTGGCGAGCAGCGCCAGATACATCAGCCGCTCATGCCGCTCGCGCTTGCCCTGCTTGATGGCCACCAGACCGCTGATCAGCAGCACGGTCGCGGTGGCATTGAGGCAGGCATTGATGGTCGGAAGTTCCATGGTTGCTCCGTTATTCGCCTTGCAGGTATTGCAGACGCGCGGCGAGAAGCTCCAGATCCTCGGCGGTCTCTCCGGCGTAGAAGCCGCGCACCCGGCCCTGCTTATCGACGGCGACGATCTGGGTGCGGTGCGAGACCCGCTCGCCCGGGCTCGCCTTCGCGTCGCGCTCGATGGGAGACAGGAAACTCGAGCGGATCCAGGTGTCCGTGCTGTCGACCTCGCCTGTGAGGAACAGCCAGCGCTCGGGGTGGGCGCCAAAGGCCTCGGCGTACTCGCGCAGCGCCGACGGCGTGTCGTTGTCAGGATCGACGCTGACCGTCACCAACCGGATCGCCGGATCCTGGAGCTTGCGAAAGAGCGCCTGCATCGTGGCGCTGACGCTGGGACAAGGCCCGGTGCACTGCGTGTAGACGAAGGCAAACGCACAGGCGTGTCCCTGCAGATCCGCGTTGGCAATCGAGCGCCCGCTGCGCTCGGTCATGCGGAAGGGGCCCACCACCCCGTAGACCTCCTTGGAGTCCGCGGGCTGGTTGAGACCGCCGCCTCCTTCGCTCTGTGGGGAGCAGGAGCACAGCATCAGCATCAGCATCAGCGCGGGCAACCAGTGTTTCATGTCAGGTAGAGCAGGAAGAACAGCAGCACCCAGACTGCGTCGACAAAGTGCCAGTAGACGCCGCACAGCTCCAGCGCCAGCGTCGGGCGGCCCTGCCGCAGGGACACTCGCCCGCACAGGAACAGCGCCACCCAACCAGCCAGAACGTGCAGGCCGTGCACGGCGGTCAGCAAAAAGAAACCCGACCAGTACAGCGAATCCCGCGGCTCGATGCCCCGCCCCACAAGCACTCGGTACTCAAAGGCCTGGAGGCCGAGGAACGCAGCTCCCAGGAGAAGCGTCAGCAGCCACCAGCGCAGTAGCGCCGCGCGGTTCGCCGCCGACTCCATCCGCCAAGCGCTCGCGGAACTGAGCAGCAGCAGCACGGTCGCGAAACCCGCCATAGGTACGGACAGCACGCCCCCGTCTCCCGCATGCACGCCGCCGGCCGTCTCCAGAAACAAGAAAGCGCCGATCAAGCCGGCGAAGAGCAGCGCCTCCGAGCCCAGAAACAGCCACAGCGCCAACCGCGCGGGTTCGATGCGCGGACCGCTCAGCGCCGCCGCATTCACCGCAGTGTTCAGCGGGGCGTTCACGGGGCCGCCCACACCGCCGCTCCCCGAGCCGTGGGATCGAGCACCGCCAGCGAGAGCAGCACGGGCAGGTACACCAGCGAGGTGTACAGGAGCAGGCGTGCGTTGGCTTGCGTCTCCTTCCAGGCAAAGCGCAGCGCGGCGGCGGCGTACACGAGGCTCGCGATCAGCGCTCCGACGCCGTAGATCAGACCGGCATCGCCGTACACCGCGGGCACCAGCGCCACGGGAATCAGGACCAGCGAGTAGACCAGAGCCGAGCGCGAGGCGATGCCGACGCCGCCGGGAACCGAGGGCAGCATGCGCAGCCCAGCGCGCGCGTAGTCCTCGCGGTAGATCCAGGCGATCGCCATGAAATGCGGGAACTGCCACACGAAAATCAGCCCGAACAGCGCCCAAGCCCAGCGCCCCGCATCGCCCGCCATCGCCACATAGCCCAAGAGCGGCGGTGCAGCGCCGGGGATCGCCCCCACCACGGTGTTGAGCGTGCTGACGCGCTTGAGCGGCGTGTACACCGCCACGTAGGCAAACAAGGTGGAGGCCGCGAGCAGCGCCGAGATCAGGTTGAAGCGCGCCGCGAGGCCCGCCACGCCGACCGTCGCCATCAGGGCCCCGTAGAAAACCGCATCGCGCACACTGATCCGGCCCGCGGCCACGGGTCGCAGCCGGGTGCGGTGCATGCGGGCATCGGTGTCGCGCTCCAGCACCTGATTGAAGATGCTACCCGCGCCCGCGGCGAGCGTGACATACAGCGCCTGCTCGAGGATGCGCGGCCAGTCCGCCTGCGTACCACCCGCCAGCAGGCCGCCGATCATGGCCGCAAAGAAGATGAAGCTCGCGATGCGCGGCTTGGTCAGCGCGATCCAGTCCGAGCTCGCGCGCGGGGCCACCGCGGTCTCGCGGGTCGATTCGCTCACGCCTGCCCTCCTGCAGCGACAGCCGAGCCGCGCGCAGCGGTGCTCGCCGCGGAGCACAGACGGTTGGCGATCAGCCAGGTGCTGGCGCTGCAGGCGAGCAGAGCAGCTCCGCCCATGACGTGCAGCGTGGGCATCAGTCCGGCGTGGATCGTTTCCGGATTGCGCCCGACGATCATGTACACCGCGAAGAAGGCCGCGACTCCCAGCAGGATTTGCACCACCAGCGCGGTGAACAGCCAGCGCGGGAGTGTGTGTAGCGGGCTCGTCTCGGGTTCGTTCTTCAGCGATTTGGCGAGCATCAGCACCGCGGCGATCACCGCGACGACCAGCACCCCGTGCGTCAGGAGCGCCGCCATGCTCTCGCCGTGGCGCAGCCATGCGCCCACCACGATCTGCGTGTAGATCACCAGCGTCGTGATCAGCGCCAGATTGCGGCTACGCAGCGGCGCGCTCGCCGTCGCCTGGATCCGCGCGTACGTGCGCGATGTGGCGACGCACACCAGCACGAGCAGCGCGAACACGCCCTGCCCCACCGAGCCGTGCAGGAAGGCGAGATCGGGCGAGTTCTCCAACACGCGGAAGCCGCCGATCGTTCCCTGGCCGATCACCGCCAGCAAGGCCGCTACCGCGATCGCGCGCGCGCGTGTCTTCCACGCGGCCACGACCGTCAGGATCGCCAGCAGGCCGACCAGCGATCCCAGCAGGCGGTGCGTGTGTTCGACAAAGGTTCCCGTGTCGCGCAGCCACTGGTCGATCGGAAAGGTCCACATGAACCAGTCGCCGCGGCCGCGCTCGACGATCCACCAGCCATCGACAGCCATGCCGGCGTTGAGCGTGGTCACCGAACCGCCGAAAAACACCAGCGGGATCGCCACCAGAACGGTGGCGAGCGCCATGCGCAAGGGCCAGGGGGTGAACGCAGCGGGCTGCATGAGGGCAAACCTAGGGGCCAGAGATTGTACGCGCCTGAGGCCGATTGTCGTCCTCGGTTCGGCTGGGCTGGTATTCGTAGGGCCCAGCCTCCACGACCAGCGGCCGGGAGAAATTCCCGTGGCCGGGAGGCGAGTCCGTCTCCCACTCCAGACTGTTGGCCTTCCACGGGTTGGAAGCGGCCTTGCGGCCCGCAAGGAGGCTCCAGGCGATGTTGGCGAAGAACAGCAGCTGCCAGGCGGCGAGGAACAGCGCACTCCAGGTGATCCACTGGTTGGGCTCCCGCAGGTGCGCGAGCCCCTCGGCCACATACGGGTCCGCCGTGCGACGCAGCATGCCCGCCATGCCGACGTGGTGCATCAGCAGGAACACCCCGCTCGCCCCGAGGAAGGTGCCGAGGAAGTGCAACTTGCCCAGCCCCTCGTGCAGCATCCGGCCGGTCATCTTCGGGAACCAGTGGTAGAAGGCCGCGAACAGGCCGAAGATCGAGCCGCCGAACACGATGTAGTGGAAGTGTCCCACCACGACGTAGGTGTCGTGCACGTACACATCCACCGGCATGCTCGTCAGCCACAGCCCGGAGAGTCCGCCCGTGATGAACAAGGCCACGAAGCCCAAGCCGAACAGCAGCGCCGCCCGGAACTGTATGCGGGCACCCCACAGCGTCGCCAGCCAGTTGAACACCTTCACGCCCGAGGGCAGCGCGATCATCGTGGTCGAAATTTCGAAGGCCAGCGCGATGCCCGGGTTCATGCCCGACACGAACATATGGTGGCCCCAGACGAGAAAGCCCAGACCCGCGATCGCGAGCATCGAATAGACCATCGGCCGGTAGCCGAAGACTCCCTTGCGCGCGTGTACGCTGAGCACGTCGCTGACGACCCCCATCGCGGGCAGGATCACCACGTACACGGCCGGGTGTCCGTAGAACCAGAACAGATGCTGCCACAGGATTGGCGCACCCTGCGCGCCGAAGAACTGCGTCTCGAGCAGGCGATCGGAGAGCTGCATCAGTCCGCCGGCGGTCAGCACCGGCAGCCCAGCCAGCTGCAGGATCGCCGCGACAAACAGCGCCCAGACGGTCAGCGGCAGGCGCATCCAGTGCAGTCCCGGCGCGCGCAGCTTGACGATCGTCGTGATGTAGTTGATCGCGCCCAGCGTCGAGGCGATCCCGCTTAGGGTGATCGAGACGAGCCACCAGGTCTGCCCGCCAGCGCCGCCTGCGGTGTTGGTGACGCCCGTCGACAGCGGCGGATAGGCCGTCCAGCCCGCGCTCGCCGCACCGCCCTCGCTCCAGAAACCTGCGAGCATCGCGATCGCCGCCGGCGGCATCAGCCAGAACGAGAGCGCGTTGAGCCGCGGGAAGGCCATGTCGCCCGCGCCGATCATCAGCGGAATCAAGTAGTTGCCGAGCCAGCCCGTCAGCAGCGGGATGACCACGAAGAAGATCATCACCGAGCCGTGGATCGTGAACAGCACCGTGTAGAACTCGGGCGTGGGCACGCCGCCGGTCTCGGGGAACAGCGCGCGCCCCACCACCGGCATCTGTGTCCATGGCCAGGCGAGTTGCCAGCGGATGGCGAGCGAGCTCGCCAGTCCGAACACCATCATCACCATCGAAAAGACAAGGAACTGAATGCCGATCGTCTTGTGATCGAGCGACCACACATAACGGAAGAACCAGCCTTGCTTGGTCTTGGCGTCGCTCATCGGCTGTCGATCTCCGCACCGCTCGACTGCGCCGCGATCGCCGCCTGCACATGGCGCTCGTACTCGGCCTCCGGCAGCACGCGCACCCGACCCATCATCTTGTAGTGACCCCAGCCGCACAACTCGGCGCAGACCAGCTCGTAGACGCCCGGCTCGGCCGTGAACCACACGCTCATCGTCCGACCCGGCACGATGTCCTGCTTCAATCGGAACGCCGGGACGAAGAAACTGTGAATCACATCGCGCGAGCGCAGGCTCAGCCTCACTTGGCGCCCCGCCGGCACGACCAGTTCGTAGTCCGACTCCCAGTCATCCGCCGTGCCCAGGCGCCCGTCCGCGCCCGGATAGCGCGCGTGCCAGTCGAACTGGCTGGCCCACAGCTCCGCCAGCGGCTGTGCGTCGCCCGCCAGCGCGGAGAATTTCATCGCCTTCCACTCATCGATCTGCGTCAGCGCCAGCCAGGCCAGCACGCCCGCCGGAAGCACCGTCCACAGGAGCTCCAGTCGCAGATTGGAACTCTTCGCGCTGCGCGGCGCGCTGCTGCCGTCCGCCTGACGCCAGACGAACACGACCAATAGGCCGATGGTCAGCACGAAGAAGCCACCCATTACCCACAGGATCGTGTGGATCAGCGCATCCGTCGAAGCTGCGAAGGAGCTCTTCCCTTCCGGCAGCCACCAGCCCAGGCGCGGCGCCAGCACGAAGCTCACGACCACGAAGACAGCGAAGCCCAGAAACAACAGCGCCCAGAATCCCGCGGCCGCGCGCTTCACTGCGCGGCGCCTTCTGGCATCGAGCGCACGTAGTGCACCAGCGCCCACAGGTCGTCCGAGGTCATGAGGAGCCCGCCTTCGGCTGTTTTCGTCTCTCCGATGCCCGGCATCGGCCCGCCGTTGATGCCCGCGTAGATGCGCCGGTAGATGTCGATCGGTCGCGCGCCGCCGCGGTAGATGCCCTGCGTCAGATTGCGCGGCTGGATCGGAAAGCCCCAGTCATCGAGGTAGGCCAGTTCCTTCTTGCCCTTGGCGTTGATCTTCCAGGCCGCCGGACCATCGCCCTTGCCCGATTCGCCGTGGCACTGCGCGCAGTTGCCTTTGCGGGCGTCGAGGTACAGCTCACGACCGCGTGCTCGCATGGCCGGACTGTCGGGCGGAATCTCGCCCTCCCAAGCGATGAACTTCGACTCCGCGCGCTGCCAGCGGCTCCACACGGTCTCGATGTGCTCGCCGAAAAGCTCCTCGTCGAGCTCCTCCTCTTCCTTGTAGTGATTGACCGCGAGCGACTCGACTTCGCCGCGCACACTCAACAGGCGCACATGGTCGACCAGCCCTTCGATCTCGGCCACGGGCAGACGCGCGAAGGAGTGCATTGCCGTGCCGTACACGCCGTTTTCCAGAATCGTCGCCAGATCTTCGCGCCGCGGACGCGCCTTGTCCTTGACGGCAGCCCACTTGAAGATGCCCTTGCGGAAATCCCTAGGCTTGGGGTTGATCGAGGCCGCCGTCGGCCCGTCGCCGGCACCCGCAGCGCCGTGGCAGTGCAGGCAGTGCACCCGGTACAGCTCGGCCGACTCCAGCGGCGTCGGATAGTGATCGGTGGCCAGCCCGCGCTCACGATTGTCGCGCTGGAGCAGCGTGCGACGCTCGGGCTTCAGTTCGGCCAGACCACCCTGCGCGGCCGGCGGAAAGCGAGGGTCCGCCGGTGTCCCGAACTGCAGCTCCAGCAGGCGCGCCAGTTCCGTCCGCACCTCGGGCAGCTCGGCCAGTTCCTCCTCAGCCTTGGGTGAAAGCCCCCAGTGCAGATCGCCCGCTCCGGGCTGAAAGCCACAGCCCGCTGCAGGCATCCAGCACAAAAGGACCAAGAAAACCGATCGCAGGCTCATGCTCCAGGCTTCAGTTTCGCCCCACCGGCCCTCAAGTCAAGCAAGACTCCTTCGCGGGAGGATATCCTCTTGCTCCGAAAGCGCCCCATGGACTCCTCCCCACTGCTCTCCCTGCACCAAGCCGCGCACGCACGGCTCCAGAGTGCGCCCCCGCACCATGTCCTGACCTACGGCGATGTGCCGGCCGAGTATCAAGCTGCCATGGCGGGTGCGGTGCTCTTCGACGACACCGACCGCACGCGCCTGCGCATCGCCGGCCCCGATGCCGAGTCCTTCCTGCACCGCATCCTCTCGAGCCATGTGAAAGGTCTCACGCCCGGCCGCGGCCAGCGCGCGCTGCTGCTGAGCGCCAAGGGCAAGGTGCTGTTCGATTTCGAGCTCTACCGCACCGAAGCGGGCTACACGCTCTCGATCCCCGCCGCTCGCGCCGCAGCGCTCGCCGCCGCGCTCGACATGTATCTCTTCAGCGAGAAGCTCTCCCTCACGCAGGCCAGCGCCGACTACGCCCCGCTTGTCCTGACTGGTCCGCGCACCGACGCGATCCTCGAGCAGGCCTTCCGCGTCACGCCGCCCGCGGAACCCTACGCGCACATCCAGTTGGACGGCCTGATCCTCGCGCGCACGCTGTACGCAGGTCAGCCCGCCGTGCGCATCGTCGCGGCGCCCGAGCGCGTGCCGGAGCTGTGGATACAGCTCTGCGATCTCGGCGCGCAGCCCGCCGGCCTGATCGTGCGCGACATCCTGCGCGTCGAGCATCTCGCGCCGCTCTTCGGAGTCGACATCGACGATTCGATCTATCCGCAGGAAGCGCGGCTCGAAGACGCCTTCGCGCTCGACAAGGGCTGCTACATCGGCCAGGAGGTCGTCGCCAAGATCGACACCTACGGCGGGCTCAACAAGCGCATCTGCGCGCTCAAGCTCGACAGCGATGATCCCGTGGCGCCCGGAACGCGGCTGTACCGGCTCGATGAGGGCGAATGGCGCGACCTGGGAGTGATCACCACCTGGGCGTATTCGTTCGTGCACGACACGGGCGCTGTGCTGGCCTACCTCAAGCGCCGGCATCAGGATGTCGGCACGGTCTTTCGCGTCGGGGATGGCCCCGGGACGGCGACCGTCACGCGCTCATAGGCTGCGGCAGGCTGCTCGCTGGAACTAGCTCTGTCTGACTGACTCGTTTTGCATTGGCGGCGCCTTGCTTCCCGCAAGCGCGTAGCCCAGCAGTGCCATCGGCACATAAGCCACCAGCAGATCGAGCGCATCGAACCACAGCGGCGCGTTCGGGATCATCAGCACCATGCTGACGCCTCCGAAGAGGAACAGCGCCCCAACGACCTGCGCCGCCACCAGACCGAGGCCCGTGCCGCGGTTGAAACGCGCGGCGAGGAAAGCGCCCGCCAAGGTGCCCAGCGCATGCGCGAGAAAGGGCACGAGCAGTTGCAGCAAGGAGTACTCGTGGATGTGGGCGTTGATGCTAGGTGGGTCATTGGTATCGAAGCCCGGCGGGGCAGGCATCAGCTTGGAGCCCAGTAGCAACACGCCCATGTTGAGCGTGGCTCCCACCAGCGCTCCGACCAGAATCCCCGCAAACAGCAGTGCCCAGCGTCGCATTCCGGGAGAGCTTCCCCTGAGTTGCGAGCGCGGGCAAGCCCGTCAGGGCCGAAGATCACGAGACCGCACGAGGCCCCTGCCGGCCGCAAGCGACCGGGCGAAGCCTCTGTCGGCGTTGGCGATGGCCGGATCCGCTCGCGCGACCACTCGAGCGCAAGTTTTCCGCCCCATGCCCGTGCTTGGGGTAAAATCCGGAAGGCACGCGGTCGCCGCACCACCCCCGGACTGCGATCGCGATCGATCGGCCAAGCCCCATGCTCCGCCCTCTGTTCACCACATCGGAAGGCCAAGCCCTTCCCTGGGTGGCCGTCGCTTGCGCGCTGCTGCTGCTGGTGGGACTTGCCGTGCGGATCGTGGGACTGGACTACAACCTCCCCGCAGTGCGCGGCCACGATGAGCGCGCCTTTGAAATTCAGGTCGCTCACTTCCGCGAGGGAGCCGCGGCGCCGCGCGGCAAGGAATGGGTCATCGACGCCTATCCGCATCTCTTGCCGCGGGCCGCGGCACTCCTGCCCGATCCGACGCCGACACTGGGAGCGGAGGCGAGCCTGGAGGAGCACCGCGCGGCCGCGAGCGCTGCCTGGGTGCAGTTGCGCCGGCTAAGCGCCTGGCTCGGCTGGCTGCTCGTGCCGCTGACCTACTTGTTGGCGCGCCGCTGGCTCGAGCCGATGGCGTCCCTGTTCGCCTGCGGACTGATCGCGACGAGCATGTTGTGCGTCACGCTCTCGGTGCAAGCCAAACCGCATGCGGCCGCCGGTAGCCTCCTGCTGCTGTCGCTCCTCTGCACGCTGTCCTTTGCCGCGGCTCCGTCCTTGCCGCGCGCGCTGGGCATGGGCGTTGCGGGCGCGCTGGCCGCAGGAACGCTGCACAGTGCCTGGATCAGCTTGCCGCCAATCGTGCTCGCCAGCGCCCTGGCGCTGCGCGCGCAGCACGCAAGATCCGCGGCTGCGGGCATCAGATGGTCGCGCCTGGCGGCAGCCAGCCTGCCCTTCGTCGCCTGCCTGTGGATCGCCTATCCCTTCTTCCTTCCGGGAGTCGAGGCTGCCGCCGAGTACACGCCGCGCGGCACCGGGCTCACTGGATTCCTGGGGTTTTTCGAGGATGGTTTCCGCGGTGCGAACTTCGGCGGGCTGTTCGGCGGCGTGTGGGCGCTCGATCCGCTGCTGGTGCTCCTCGGTGCGCTGGGATTGGGTGTGCTGGTGTGGGATTTCCAGCGGGCCTGGCTGCGCGAGCCGGCCGCGCTGCTGATCGGGGCCTTCGCACTGCCCTCTGCAGCCGTGCTCGCGCTGCACGAAGGCACGCTGGTGCGTTTCCTGCTGCCCTTCGCGGCGCTGGCCGCGCTGGCAGCCGGCTATGCATTCCAGCGCCTCGTGCTGCTGCCGGGCCGCGCGCCCGCGCTGGTGCTCGGTCTCGTGCTGGCCCTGAGCGCGATTCCCGCCGTGCAGTTCGCGTGGATCCGCACTCAGAAAGATCCGCTGACCGAATGCGCCGAGTGGATCGAAGCCCATGTCCCGCGCGAGGAAACGATCGTGTTCGTGCCCTACGGCGATATCCCGCTGCCCTACGAACGCGGCAGCGCTCTGGAGAATGCGGGCGCCACGGAACGCTCGCTGTGGTCGGAGTGGCAGCTCCGCCAGGCAATCGAGGATCCCGCGCATCCTCAGCGTCCGATCCGCATCGAGCCCGGCACGCGTCCGGAGTCTCGCTTGCAGCTGCTTTCCGATCCGCGCGCCTATCTGGAATCGGTCGGTGCGCGCTGGGTGGTGATCGACCTTTCCGGCGGCGGCAGCGAGTTGTTCCGCGACTGCGCCGAGCGCGTGGCGCGCTTCTCGTCGCGGCGCAGCGACGATGGCGTGGATCGCGGGTTGTCGCTGGCGGGCACGGGCTGGGACCGCCTGCGGCCGGGAGCCCTGCGCGTGCTCGAGATGCAGAGCTTGGGAACGAGCGTGGAGATCTGGAGACTGCGTTAGCGCAGCACGAAGCTCGCGGGGGTTCCGCGGTACTCGTCGAGTTGCACCGAGACATCGAGCTCCGTCGAGAGCAGCGTGATCGGGAACTCACCCTCGATCTTGACTGGCACGCCGCACTGCTTGTCGAGCCAGATGCGGATCGCGCCCCGAAGACCGAACAAGCCTTGGAAACCATCCTTCGTGGGCGGCTCGCCCTGGGGCAGCTCCGAACGCAGCCGCACCTCCACGCACTCCGTTTTGCCGCCGGGCACTTCGATCAGCTTGGTGCTCCCGATGCTCAGGTTGACCTTCCACAGGCGTTGCTTGTCGAGGATCATGATGGTGTCCTCGCTACGTTTCTCGCGCACCAGAGCGCGCGCGTAGTAGACCGCGCTCAGCATGTCGGTCGTGCCCACCGGCACGCTGCGCTTCTGCGGTTCGCGCCACAGGCGGTGGGAGAGGTTCCGGCACTTGCGTTCCGTGCAGTGCGCGGGCTCCTTCCAGAGCCACGCGGAATCGACGAAGTGCTCCTTGTTCTTGCAGTCCTTGCAATGGCCGTCGTTGCGGTGCCAGCCGGTCCAGGTCCCCTCGAGCAGGCCCAGCTTGAGTTCCTTCGTGCGCGTCTCCGAACCGCGCTGTGTGTCGGTGTAGTAGATCGCGGGCCACTCCTGGGGTAGCAGGCGCGACTTGAGTTCATGGTGCAGCTCGTAGCCGAGCGCGGAACCGGTGGCGACGCTCTTGACCCAGCCGGTCCACTGCGGCGCGTCGTCGGCAGCCGCCTTCGTCGCCGTCAGGCCGGCGCTGTAGGGCTCGACGCCGGCCGAGAGCGTCACCCGGCCGGCAGCCGTTTCTCCGAGCAAGGGCAGATCGACGAAGACCTTGTACTTGAGCTCCTCGGCCCGCGGGATCCACAGCGGCCGCAGCTCCGCGCCGCGCTCAAAGCGCAGCAGCTCTTGCAGGAACTCGCGCTTTTGCGGCGGCGAAGCGCCCTCACCCTGCGGCATCGCCGGGCTCATGCTGCACAACAGGCTCAAGGTGGCGAAGATCCGCACGCGGTGGGGCATCCTGCAGTCTGGCATGACCGGAGGGAAGGAGCTTCTAGCTCAGGGTTGATTTTCTCCAAGCGGCGATGCGGGCGATGGCAAGCTCGTTCGCCACTCGCGCCGGCGAGCGACCTTCCGTGCGCGCGCGGCTCAGCACGCCGCGGAGCGTGCGGGCGATGCCCGCCCCGATCTCCTCGACGGGAACGCGCAGGCCCTCCTGCTGGAAGCGCACCCCCCGGATCAGCGCTCCCGCATTGATCACGAAATCCGGGCAGTACAGCACGCCGCGCTCGTGCAGCTGGTCCCCGTGCAGGTTGCGCACCAGCTGGTTGTTGGCGGCGCCCGCGATGACCAGCGCGGCCACGCGCTGCAGGCTGAGGTCGTGCAGCACGCCGCCCAGCGCGCAGGGCGCGTAGACATCGCAGGGCTTCTCGCCGGCTTGTTCGGGGTCGATCAGATCGATCTCCAGCTCTGCTCCGACGCTGAGCGCTCGACGAGCATCGCGGTCGCAGCCGATCACCTCGGCGCCGCTCGCCACAAGGCGCCGGCAAAGCTCCGTGCCCACGGCTCCCAGCCCCTGCACCACCACGCGGCGGCGCTCCCATTCGACGGCGCCGTCGAGGTGCTCGAGCGCGGCCGCCATGCCGTGAAACACCCCGGCGGCGGTCGACTCCGCCAGTTCTCCGGGGCCCTCCTCGCCCGGGCAGGCGAGGTAGCGGGTGCTCCGGGCCAGCGCGCGCAGCTCAGCTTCGCCAGTGCCGACATCCGGCCCAGCCTGATAGCGGCCGCCGAGGCTCTCGATGAAGCGGCCCAGCGCCATGTAGACCTGTTCGCGGTCCTGATGCGCGAGGTCGATCAGCACCAGCTTGGCCCCGCCCGCCCGCAGGCCGGCCAGCGCCACCTTCCAGGTCATCGCCCGCGCCAGCCGCAGGCAGTCGCGCAGGGCATGCTCGTCGCTGGGATAGCTCCAGCGGCGGATGCCTCCGAAGGCCGGACCCTGGACGGAATCGTGGATCGCCAGCAGGGCGCGCGCGCCGCTGTGGCGATCGTGGAAGGCGATCACCTGCTCGAAGCCTTCCCGGGACATCGCATCGAGGAGGTGGATCGACATGGCGCGGAGCGGTTAGGGTACTCCCTGGCGGCAATCGCGGAAGAGTCCGGCTCCCGCGTCGTCGACACCCCACCCATGCGCCTGCTGACACCGCTCCTGCTCCTGATCCCGATCCTCTGGCTGCCGGCCTGTGCCGGGACGCAGGCCACGACCAAGTCCGAGGATCGGCAGAACCAGCCCGAGGATCCCGTCCCCTTCGCCGAGCAGGCCGAGAAGAACCGCAAGATCGTGCCGATCGGCAAGTACCTTGCAGACCTTGACAACACGATGCGCGCCTGGACGCGCCTGCACATGACGGCGGCGACCGCCGACGAGCGCAAGAAGGCGCGGCTGCTCGAGATCAACCTCGCCACGCGCGCGCACCAGCGCCGGGACGAGATCATCGAACAGCTGCAGACGGGCCCCTTGTCCAATCGCGTGGTCGCGGCCAGCGCGCTGGGCTTCACGCGCGAGGTGCAGGCTCAGGGCCCGCTGCTCGCCGCGCTCGAGGACTCCAGTCAGGATGTCGTCGCCAACGCGCTGCTGGGACTGATGCTGCTCGGTCGCGCCGACACGCCGCTGGATCGGATCTGCGATCTCGCGCGCGCGTCGAGCGATCCGGGTGTGCGCACGAACGCCATGCAGTGCCTCGCGAGCCTGGTACAGAATGGCGCGCAGTCCGCTTGCGCGGTGGGCACGGGTCGGCTGGGCCTTTCGGACCCCGAACCGCCGGTGCGCGCCCACAGCGCGCTGCTGCTCGGGGAACTGGAAGACACCGAGTCGGTTCAGGTGCTGATCGACACCGTGCAGGACAACGTGCCGCTGGTGGCGAGCGCCGCGCTGCACGCGGTCGTCTGGATCGGAAGGCAGCAGGGCGCCACCAAGGGTCGGATCGCCCGCGCGCTGCTCGATCTGCACGAGGCCGCCAAGACCTCGCAGAAGAACCTGTATCGGCGGGCGATGGTGGAACTGGCGGGGGTCGACTACGGCAATGACTCCAAGGAGTGGTCGGATTGGGCTTCGCGCTTGCCCTGAGCCTCTCGCTGCTGCTGCCGTTGCCGCTCGAGGCACAGTCTCCGGCACCGTCTGCGGCACCGGCACAGACACCCGGGCCTCAACCCGGGCTTCTGCGCGGCAGCGAATCCACCAGCCGCGTCCGCTACGCCGCTGATCCCAAGACCGTCTTCGAATTGCGCTACGCCGCCGCCGGCGAAGCGCACCAGCGGCTGTGGCTGGGCGGCAAGGACCTGCCGACACGTCTGATGCGTTTTTGGAACGTGGATCAGGGCCTGGGTGTCGACATCGCCAGCGGGCGTTCGGCTCCGCTCGAGGGCGCGCAGCGGCTGGAGTTGCGTGCGCAGCTGGAACTGCGCCGCGCGCTGGTGGAGTTCGATCGCTTCGCGTGGGAGCAGGCCGGTGAGGAACGCCGCACGACCTTGAAACTCAGCGGCTCTGAGCGAGCGCTGGGCACGCTGGTCGCGCGCGAGTGGAACGCGGCCAGTCAGCGCCCGGCGACGCTCGTGTTCCTCGCAGCCGACGGCCAGGCGCTCGACAGCTTCCGCAAGATCGAATGGCGCGAGCGCCAACCGCTGTCCTGTGAGTTCTGGCACGGCGAGACGCGGATCTGGAACGAGAGCGAGTTCCGCATCGAAGCGCGGACCTTCACCCCCGACTACTTCGCGCCGGCGGACCGCCGCGCGACGGAGGGCGTGCGCGCCCAGGCGGCCGTGATCACCACGCAGGTGCCGGAGCACGCGCTGCGCCGCGTCGAGCTCAAGCCGGGCACGACGCTGGAGCAAGCACGCCAGCAGCTGGAGAGCCTGCGCCTGGAAGCCGAGCAGGCGGGGCTGCGCCTCGAGAACCGCGCCAGCCTCGAACTCGATGCACAGCTCCGGCCGCGGGCCGTGCTGTTGCGTCTGGAGCAGTTGCCCGAGAGCCTGCCCGCGGGCTATGAGCGACGCCCCGCGAGCGTGGCGTTGGGCGTGCAAGTCGCCGGCTTCGAAGCGCTGCGCCCGCAGGCTCTGGCCCCGCTGCTGGAGCGCTTGCCCAAGGGCGAGGAGCCCAAACCCTACCTGCGTTGGCTGCTGGTGCCCGGTGGCGAGCAGCAGTTGCTGCTGCTCGTGCCGGCTCCCAAGGGCTAGTCCGTGTCCCCCGCAGAGGGCAGCGCGCTGTGGTGAGAGGCCGCAAAGCCGGCGCTGGACCGTTTTCCAACGCAGGATCGCCCCGGTACGAGTTTTGCTAAACCGAGTTTCGCTCGTCCATCCAGGAGCCCCGCGATGAACCCCATGCCCAAGCTCGGTACTGCCCTCAGCGCGTTGGCGCTGCTGTGTCTCATCACCTCCGCGCAGCGCCCCGAGCGGCCGAGCCCGCGTCCCGAGCCCTCGCGTCCCGCTCCCTCGCGGCCCGAGCCCTCGCGTCCCGCTCCCTCGCGGCCCGAGCCCTCGCGTCCCGCACCGTCCCGGCCCGAGCCTTCCCGGCCGACGCCCGCTCCCTCGAGGCCCGAACCGTCCCGGCCGGCGCCCGCTCCCTCGAGGCCCGAACCGTCCCGGCCGGCGCCAGAGCTCTCCCGTCCCGTGCCCCGGGAAGACGGCCGCGCGAGCGCGCCGCGCGTGCCGACCTCGCCGCAGACGCCGCTGCGCCGCGTGTACGACACGACTCCCCGCGCGGAGACGCCGACCCGCCCCGATCCGGCGCCGCGCGGCAGCGGTCCGGATCTTTCGAACTTCGGAACACGCCCCAAGCCCGCGCCGATTCCCTCGACCGCAGGCTCCGCCGCGCCGGTCCGCAGCGGCGAGAGCGTGACCCGCGGCGCCAGCGTTCCGATCCGCACCCAGGCCCCGACGCGCGAGGAGATCCTCAAGCGCTACTCGGCGCGCGACAACCCGCCGTCCAACCTGCCGCGGGCGGCGCAGGACCAGTCCCCCGCTCCCGCGCGTTCGCGCTCGGCGGGCGAGTTGCCGGCGCGCCCCGCAGCCGACGCTCAGGCTCTGCGCATCCAAAATGCGCGCGCACAAACGGCTCAGGCGCAAAAGCTCGCCCGACTCGAAGCGCGTGATCCGGTCAAGACCCGCCAAGCACTGCGCACGGGAGAGGCCGTCGCGGTCGCCACCAGCGTGGCCGTGCGCACCGGCGTCGCCGCGACCTTCGCCGTGACCAGCGGCTGCGGCAGCGGCTGGACCTGGTGGGATCCGTGCAACCAGGGCTACATCGGCTACTCGCCCTGGTACTACTGCGGCCCGGGCTCCTATTTCTGGGCCAACGGCTGCACCTACTGGCTGCCGAGCTCTGGCTGGACCTTCCAGTTCGGCTGGTGTTCGAGCTTCTTCTTCTCGAGTGCGTGGTACTGGAACACGCACTGCGCCTACCGCTATCCGGGCTACAGCTACTGGGGCTATTCGCCCTGGTGGTACACGAATGTGATCTACGTCGAGCGGGAGCCCGAGGTGATCGTGGTGCGCGAGGAATCGCAGCCGACCGTGATCGAAGTCCCCGCGGCCGCGGGGGAGGTGGTGGTCGCAGCGCCGCAGCAGCCGCGCGATCCCGAGCAGGCGAAAAAGCTCGCACGCGTGGCGGAACAGTATCTGGCACTGGGCGATCTAGCTTTCCGCGAGCGGCGCTACACCGATGCGGTCTCGCACTATGCGCGCGCGATCGAATTCGCCCCCGGAGACGCGGTGCTGTATCTGGTGCTCTCGGATGCGCTGTTTGCCGCGGGCGATTACCACTATGCGGCCTTTGCTCTCAAGAAAGCGCTGGAGCTGGAGCCGCGCCTGATCGACACGATTGTCGACAAGCACAGCTTCTACACGGATCCGGCGGATTTCGAGAAGCAGCTCTCCTACCTCGAGCGCTTCCTCGGCGACCACCCCGAAGATGATGATGCGCGGCTGGTCCTGGCGGCGAACTACCTGTTCGGCAACAAGCCGAATCAGGCGCTGGAGCTGCTGCGTTCGGGGTGGAGCGCCGACGTGCGCGCGCTGCCGGCAGGCAAGCTGCTGCTGGAGCGCGCGGAGTCAGTGGTCAAGGTCCAGCCCTTCGGCAAGTAACTCGCGCGGGCCGGCATCGCCGCCGAACAACTCCAGCTTCGGCCTGTGGCCGAAGCGCGCCTCGAATTCGCGCGGCACCCGCGCGCTCAATTCCCCCGCGGCCGCGCGCTCGAGCAGGATCACGGCGCAGCCGCCGAAGCCGGCCCCTGTGAGCCGCGCCCCCAGCACGCCGGGGATCGCGGTCGCGCTGGCGACGAGTGCGTCGAGCTCGGGCACGCTGACCTCGAACAGGCTGCGCAGGCTCTCGTGCGCGGCGCTCATCTGGGCCCCGAAGGCCGCCAGATCCTTGCGCTCCAGAGCGGCGCGCGCGGCGAAGGTCCGCTCGACCTCGCGCAGGACGTGTTCGGCGCGCCGCGCGATCCGCGCCGGCAAGTCCGTGCGCCGCGCTTCGAACGTGCTCCAGGGAATGTCGCGCAGGCATGTGGCTCCGGGAACCTCGGCCCGCAGCGCCTCGAAGGCTGCGCGGCATTCGGCCACGCGCTCGTTGAAGGCACTGGTAGCGAGCTGGCGGCGCACGCGCGTGTCGGCGACCGCGATCGCGACCCGGGCCGCATCGAGCGGCATGTAGCTCGAGGAGCCATCCTTGCAGTCGAGCCAGAGCAACTCGCCCGCGCGCGCGAGCCCGATCGCGTGCGGATCCATGATGCCGCACTGCACGCCGACGAAGCCGCGCTCGGCCTCGAGCGCCAGCGCGACCCAGTCCCGGGGTTGGAGCGGCAGGCCGAGACAGCGCGTCAGCGCCAGCGCCGTGCCCACGCAGATCGAAGCCGAGGAAGACAGCCCGGCGCCGATCGGCAGGTTGCCGCCGAACAGGATCTCCAGACCCGACAGTGCGCCCCTGCCGAGCTGCTCGCGCACAGCGCGAATCACGCCCAGCGGATAGTCCGACCAGTGACCGCTCGCCTGCTCGGGCAGAGCCGCCAGCGACCACTCGCGCTCGCCGGGTTCCAGCGTCGAGGCCACCAGGATGCGCTCCGCGCTGCGCGGCCGGATCGCGATCCACGTGCCCCGGTCGATCGCCGTCGGCATCACCGGGCCGCCGTTGTAGTCCAGGTGCGCGCCCATCAGGTTCACCCGGCCGGGAGCGAAGCACAGCCGCGCCGGCCCGGCGCCGCCAAAGCGCTCGCGGAACGCGCGCGCATGGCCCGCGAGGTGTTCCTCGAGTCCGGGCTCGGGCGGCGGTCGCATCGAGTGGCGAGCATAGCGCGGCGCTTCCTTGGCTGCCGCAGCCGCGCTAGGCTTTCCAACACGATGCGCGTGCTGCGACTTGGACTGCTGCTGCTTCCCCTGACCGCGGGCTGCGCGAGCCTGTCCCACACGCGCACCACCGAGACCTCGGGCACCTTCCGTTCCTCGGGGTGGTGCTTCACGATCCTCTCGGTCGACATCCCCAAGCCGGCGCTGCAGATCGCGCGCGAGAACGCCGCGGATGCGAACCTGCCCAATACGCAGGTGCAGTCGATGCAGGTGATCCCGGATCTGGGGGGCTTTGACTGGCTGCTCGACATCATCGGGTTGCGTTACGCCAAGATCGAGGGGACCTGGGGCTTCGACGGCCCCAAGTGAGTTCGCGGAACTAGGGCCCCAATTCGGAACTAGGGGGAGCGCCCGCCACCCCCGCCGTGCGGAACCGCTGCGCTTGGGCCGTATCGCAGGTGGCGTTCTTCGGAGACAATCTGGGAGATGTCCCCCCTGCTGCTGACACTCCTCCTGCTGCCGCAGTCCCCCGCCGCCGCGAAGTACGGCATGCACCCAGCGAAGGGGCGCGTCGCTCCCAGCAGCGCACAGCCGCTGCCGGGCGCGCTGACCCAATCCTCGGCGAGCACCGGCGGCGATGAGTGCGCCAGCCCGAGCCTGATCAGCGGCTACGGACTGTTCCCCTACGACAACCGCTTCGCGACCACGAGCGCGCAGGGCCAACTCAACTGCGAGTGCTTCGGCTTTGGCAGCTCGGCGATCGCGGATGACATCTGGCTGCGCTGGACGGCGCCTGCAAGCGGCGTCGTGACCGCTTCCCTGTGCGCCAATCCCGGGCACGATTCGCGCATGGCGGTGTACGACGCGCCGGGCTGCCCGCAGGGCTCGCCGCTCGCCTGTGATGACGACTGGTGCGGCTTCGTAAGCGCCTCGCAGGTCTCCTGGACCGCCAGCGCGGGCGCGAGCTACCTGCTGCAGATCGGCAATTTCTCCTCCGGCGGCGGCGTCGCGGGTTCGCTTTCGATCCAGCCGACCAGCGTGCCCGCCAACGACGGCTGCCAGACGCCCGAACTGATCTTCGGGCCCGGGCCGCATGGCTTCGACAACACCAGCGCGACGACCGGCCGCGAGGGCCAGTGCGAGGCGCTGTGCACTTCGGTACAGACCACCACGCTCACGGATGACGTGTGGTTCACTTGGATCGCGGACTTCGACGGCATCGCCCAGCTTTCGCTGTGCGCTTCGGCCATCGACACGCGCTGTGCGGTCTACCTCGGCAGCGGCTGTCCCCAGCCCGGCAGCGCGATCGCCTGCGATGACGATGGCTGCTACTTCGCCGGACCCTCGAAACTGAGCTTTGCCGCGAGCTACGGCACGAGCTACCTGATCCAGATCGGCTGTTTTCCGAGCATGCCGGGAGGACAAGGCAGCTTCACGATCCAGAACACCTCGCCCAACCCGCTGTTCACCTCCGTCTGCGTGCAGGGCCGCTACGGCGTGGTGCCCTGCCCGTGCGCCAATCCGCCGGGCAATGCCGGTGCGGGCTGCAACAACTCCTCCAACACCGGCGGCGCGCTGCTCTCCGCCTCGGGCAGCGCCTCGCTGTCGGCGTCGGCGCTGCAGCTCGGTATGGTCGGCGGAAGGCCGACGGGAGCCACGGTGCTGCTCCAAGGACAGGCCGAGCTGAGCCTGGGCATCGGCTCATCGGCCTTTGGTCAGGGTCTGCGCTGCGTTGGCTCCAATCTGCTGCGCCTGTACCTCGTCAACGCCGTCAGCGGGGCCGCGAACTTCCCACCGCCGGGAGGCAGCAGCGTCTCGGCGCGCTCCGCCGCGCTGGGCGATGTGATCAGCCCCGGATCCCGGCGCGTGTACATGTGCTACTACCGCGATCCGATCGTACTGGGAGGCTGCGCGGCGACGCGCACCTTCAATGCCTCCAACGGCGGGATCGTCTACTGGGCTCCCTGAAGGCGCCGAGCGCTCACTCAGCGCTCACGCACCGCGATCAGGTAGCCGAAGTTGGTGATCTGCGGTTCGACGATCTCCCCGATCTGCTGCAGCGTCATGCGGCGCAGCGTCGGCGAAAGCAGCGGTCCGCGGCGGTGGACCCAGCCCAGATCGCCCCGGCGCTCGATCCCGCCGCGGTCCTCGTTGAACTGACTCGCCAGATCGCTCAGCGACTCGCCCGCGCGCAGCCGCGCGACGATGCTGTCCGCGATGCGCTTGGCATCTTGCTGATTGCGAGTCTGACTCTTGGCCGCCGCTTCGGCGATGTCGAACTGCACGAGGATGCCGCGCATGCGCACCCAGTAGTTCTCGCGCAGCGCCGGATCGAGCGCGTCCAGGGGCACGCGACGGATCCAGTGCCAGGCCGTCGGTCCCTGCAAGGCTTCGCTGGTGCCCCCGATGGGGAGCTCGAAGGCGGCGGCCTTGAGAAAGCGATCCTGCAGGCCGCGCTCGTAGATCGCAAACTGCCCGCCGCGCTCGCCGCTCACGCGATCCGTCGAAAGCTCCCGGGCCACGCGCGCAAAATCCTCGCCGGCCGCGAGCCGGCGCTGGACCTCGGCGCGCCGCGCCTCGTCCTCGAGCCGGACCTCGATGGTGAGCACCGCGGCGTAGGTGTCGAGGCGCTGCAGGATGTGGTGGCCGGCCCGGGTGGAAATCGGATCGCTGATCGCACCCGGCTCGGCACCGAACAGATAACCATCGAGCGCGGGCTCGAGGATGCCCGGCGTGAAGTTGCCCAAGAGCCCGCCCTGCTGACGGTCGGGAGCAATCGAATGATCGTGTGCCAGTTCGCGGAAATCCGCGCCCCCGCGCAGCCGATCCACCAGCGAGCGCGCCAACTCCTCGTCCTTGTCGCTGGCGGGATCGTCCGCGATCAGGATGTGGCGCAGCGTGCGCACTTCGGGCGGCTTTTCTTCGAGGTACAGGGGCTGCACGAGCAGCGAGGTCGACAGCTGGCAGAGCAGGATGGCAAGCATGTGCTATTGCAGGCGGATCTCGAATTCCTGTTCTTCGCGCCCCGCGGCGACACTGACCTTCTCGCCTTGCGCGCGCGCGAAACCCTTCTGGGCTTCGAGTGTGTAGGCGCCCGGCAGGTAGCGCCCCAGCGTCAGCAGACCGTCGGCGCCGCTGGCGCCCTCGCCCGTGAAGAAGCCGGTCAGCGCGCGCTCGGCGCCCGAAACGCTGGCGGACTGCCCGTCCTTGCCCAGCAGCTGGGCGCGCGCGCCCTCGACCGGCCGGCCGGAGGAGTCCAGCACGCGCACGCGCACGAGGATGCCCTTCTCGATCACCAGATCGAGTTCCGCGTCCTTGCCGCGCACGAGTTCCACGCCGGACTTGCGCGATTCGGCATGCTCCTTGGCGCTGACGGTCACCGTGTACTTGCCGGGTGCGAGGCCGTTGACCTCGTAGCGGCCGTCCTTGTCCGCTCGGCCGCGCTCCAGACCGCCGCGCGCCCCTTCCAGCAGCACGGAAACGCTGGCCTCGGGCACCAGATTGCCCTGCTTGTCCTTGACGCTTCCGCGCAGGCTCAGGGCCGGCGCGAGCGCGATGTCGACGCCCCGCTCGACGCTGCGCTCGTCGACCTCGATGCGGCGCGGATCCGAGGGCGCGAAGCTCTTCTTGCCCTCGCCGCCGCGCGGACCGCGCGCGCTGAGATCGTATTCGGAACTGCGCAGCCGACCGAAGGAGTAGCGCCCCTTGTCATCCGTGCGCGCGCGCTGCGCATTGCCTTCGCGCGAAATCAGCGAGCCCAGCAGACCCTGTCCCTGCGGCGTTTCGCGATCGCGCAGCGTCACTTCGGCGCCGACGATCGGCTCGCGCGTCTGCTCGTCGAGCACCAGCCCCTCGATGCCGCCGCGCGGCATTTCGAGCACGATCTCCAGCTCCGGCGCGTCGGGAACCTCCAGCTCCATGCGCACCTGCGGGCCCGCCCCGTCGAGGTTGAGCTGGTAATCGCCCGGGGCGAGCCCCGCAAACTCGAAGTTGCCGTTGGAGTCCACGCGCGCGGCCTTGAATTCCACGCCCAGCATGTTCGCGCCGTCGAAGCGCACCGCCGTCACCAGACCGCGCGAGATCGGACGGCCTTCATCGACCACCTGTCCTTGCACGCGGCAGCCGCCCGCGGCCGTGTCGACCAGGTCGTAGCGCACGACCTGATCCTCGGGCACGGTGACGAGATCGAAGTTGAGCGTGCCGAAGAAGCTCAGAGGATTGAGGTCCTCATCCCCGCGGGTCACGACCACGAAGTAGCTGCCCGCCGAAACGTGCCGGATTGCGTAGTTGCCGCCTTTGTCGGTCGTGCCCTGGTACAGGCCCCCGGCGTTGGCGACGCCGTTGCCGGCGAAGGCTGCGGGAGAAAAGGCCACCACGATCGAGCCTTCCAGCGGACGGGCGTAGCGATCCGTGACCTTGCCCTCGATGCCACCGCCGGCGTGCATGCGCACCAGCACGTTCTCGACGCTCTTGCCTTCCGCTACCTCGAGGTTGCTCGAGTTGCCCCAGGCCCAGTCGCGATGGAAGGCTTGCACGCGCACGCTGCCGGGATCGACGCCCGCCAGTTCGAAGCTGCCGTCGCGGCGCGAGAGCACGGCGCGATCCCCGAGCAGCCCCATGTTGGCCAGAAAGCCGGTCATGCCCGGCGGAATCGTGTTGCCCATCGCACCGAAGGGATCGCCGCCGCCGAAGGGGCCGCGACGTCCGCGGCGGCGCGTTTCCTCGCGCATGCGCGTCGCGGGACTGTTCTCCAGCTTGCCATCCGCGGGCAGCGCGATGACCTGCGCGCCGACGACCGGCTTGCCGTCCGGATCGAGCACCAGACCCTTGATCGTCCCGCCCGGCCGCAGCCTGACGATCACGCCCTTCTTGACATTGCCCGCGCTGACTTCGATCGGATCGATGGCGGTCTCGGGGTAGCCGGGGGCGCTGAAGGTGAGGCGCACCTGGCCGGGCTTGAGCGAGTCGAGGCGGAAGCGGCCGGCCTCGTCCTCGAAGGGCGTTCCGCCCGAAAAGGGATTGCGCGCGCCGGGCGCGTCGGCTTCGGTGTCGGCGCGATCAGCGGTAGTGATCGAGAAGCTCGTGATCGGTTCGCCTGCAAGCTCGTCGATCACGATGCCCTCGATGGCGCCGCCCGCGGACAGGGTCACCGTGATGTCGCTCGACTCCGGCGGACCGTCCTTGGCGGGATCGTAGCGGTATTCGGTCTCGATGTAGCCGAGCTTGCGAAAGGTGGCGCGCCAGGGAGCATCGCCGGCGACCGGCCCGGCCCAGAAACGGCCGTCCGCATCGGTCTTCGGCAACTCGAAGCCCTTGACGGCCTCCGCCATCATCGGCGCGAACGAGAAATCGAACTGGAAGTTGCGCCAGTCGACGAGATTCCAACTGATCTCCACGCCGGGTATCGGAGCACCGGCGACATCGACGACGCGTCCGCGGAAGACCGGGCCGCGCGACAGCTCGATCTCCGGCGCCGTCGAAACGGCCACATCCGCGACCGCGACCCGCGCGCCGATCGCGGGCAAGTGACCGAAGGCGATGCCGACGATGTCGACCTCTCCCGGCGGCACATGCTCCATCGTGAACGAACCGTCCTCGGCCGTGACGCAGTGCGTGCGCTCGAGAATCTCCTCGGTGCAGCGCAGGCTGCGCAGACCGCGCGGCACGGCTCCCAGATGCGCGCCCGCGAGCGGCTTGCGCTCGGCCTCCTGCTGATTTTCCTCGCTCTTGCCCGGTATCGAGTACACGCGGCCGGTGATCCTGCCGCCCTCGCGCGTGCGCACGTCGACGCGCGTGTCTTCCATGGCGCGCACGCTGATGTCGAGCGCGTGCGAGGGCGTGAAGCCCGGCCCGGTGGCCGTGATCTCGTAGCCCAATCCGGCCGGGATGCCCTCGAACACGAAGCGCCCCTGCTCATCGCACACGCTCTCGAGCTGGCGCAGATCGCCGGTCTGCATCGAGGTCAGCACCGCTCCGGGTCCTTGCACGAGCATCACGCCCGCACGCGGCACGGGCTTCTGATCGGGACCGAACACGGTGCCGACCACGCGCCCGCCGCTGAACATGCCAACCTCGACGGGGCCGCCGGCGCCCGAGGCCAGCACGCGCGCGCGCACCATGCTCTGCGGCACGTGGTAGGGTCCGCGCGCTTCGAGGAACCAAGTCCCCGTGCGCACGCCCTCGAAGCGGAAGTTGCCGTTCCCATCGCTCATCGCGACGGCGATCGGCCGAACGCGCGTCGCCATCGAGCGCATCGAGCTCGACATGCGCAGCAGCCGCCCGAAGAAGCTCACGGTCGCAGGCGGCACAGGCAGGAGATCGATGCGCACGGCCGGGACACCCAGCCCCGTCTCCAGATCGACGACGCGCCCCGCGAGCTGGCCCTCGCCGCCGAGCCGCACACCGACGGGAATGCCGCTCGAGCGGATCGCGCTCGTGTCGCGTCCGGCTCCCGCCGGCAGGCCGGCGCTCTCGAGCGGATTCAGCGTGGAGCTGTCGCTGACGCGCTCGGGCGCCGGCAACACCTCGAGCTCGCCAGGGCCGCCGCCCGCGGGCTGGCGCAGGAACAGCAGCGCGAGCAGCCCCAGTAGAGCCAGAACGGTGAGCAGCAGGGGCAGAACGGTACGGGGTTGCATGGTGTTCAGGGAGCGGGCAGCAGACCGCGCTGGCGCAGGGTCTCGATCGTAGCCGACAGAACGTGGTCAAAGGGTTCGGGGCGCCACCCGAGTTCTTCGCGGGCCTTGCGGGAATCGAACTCCAGGCGCCGGCCGAGCATGACCAGCGCCTGCGGCGGGGTCAGCTGCAGGGGTCGGATGGCATCGACCAGACGCGCTCCGAGCACCACAGCCGGCCACAGCGCCGACGGCACGGCGGCCTGGGGGCCTTCGCGACCCAGGGCCCTGCAGATGCAGCGGAACAGCTCCAGAGTCGGCAGGCAGCGCTCGACGAGCAGGTAGCGCTCGCCGCGCCGGCCGCGCTCCAGCGCCAGCTGCAGACCCAGCGCGGTGTCGCGCACGCCGACCACCGCCACCGAGCCGGGCGGAGCGATGATCGGCGCCCGGCCTTCGGCCACCTCGCGCAGGAAGCGCACCGTGTTGGATTTTCTGTGCGAGGGCCCGAAGACCGCGCCGGGGTTGGCGATCACCACGTCCATGGCGCTGGCCGCCGCCAGCGCCAGCTGTTCGGCCGCGTGCTTCGTGCGCATGTAGTCGCAGTCGATGCCCGCTCCGGTGTAGGGCGAGCTCTCGTCGAGTGCGCTCCCGTCAGGACTCGGGCCGATCGCGACGACGCTCGAGACATGCAGGAAGCGCCGCACACCGGCGCGCGCGGCGGCGTTCAGCATGCAGCGCGTGCCCTCGATGTTGATCGCCTCCTGCAGCTGGCGGTCGCGCGTCGCGTAGCTGATCAAGGCACCTGAGTGGATCACGTCCAGCGGCATCCCGCGGCCGCACTCGGCGCGCGCCGCCTGCAGGGCCCGCTCGACGCTGCGCTCGTCGGTGAGATCGCCCTCGTGCCAGCGGATCGGCAACCCCGCGAGCGGTCCGCGGTCCGCGCTGGCGCGGGCCAGCGCATGGATCACGCGCCCTCTCAGAGCCTCCAGCTCGCACAGTTCGACGCCCAGGAATCCGGTGGCCCCGGTGAGAAACAGCTGTGCTTGTGTGCTCATGCCATGCAGGGCAGCGTGATCCGCGCCAGCGTGCCCTTGCCGCCCGGCGCATCCAGCAACTCGATGGTTCCACCCATGCCTTCGATCAGCTGATGGCAGATTGCCAGCCCCAAGCCGGTGCCGTGCGTGCGTGTCGTGAAGTAAGGCTCGAACAGGTGCGCGCGTGCCTCGCTCGAAAGCCCCACGCCCTCGTCCTCCACTTCCAGGAGCATGTGCTGGTCCTGCCGGCGCGCCCTCACGCGGAGCGCGCCGCCATCGGGCATGGCCTCGATCGCGTTGCTGACCAGGTTGATCAGGACGCGCCGCAGCTCGTCGCGATCGACGAACACGGCCAGCGCTTCCACCCGGGACTCCATCCGCACCCCGCGTTCTTCGGCCCAGGCCGCCTCCAGATCGAGCACCTCGCGCACGAGTTCCGCGAGCTCGATTCGCTCCGGGGTGCGCTTGTGCGTGCCCGCGAAGGCCGAGAAGTCGGCCGCGATGCGGCGCATGCCCTCGACCTGGCGCTGGATCAGCTCGATCGTGCGCTCGAAGATGCTGTCGAAGTCCGGGCTCCGCTCGTCCCGGGCGCGCTTCAGCAGCGTCGCCGAGAGGCTGATCGGTGTCAGCGGATTCTTGATCTCGTGCGCTACCTGCTTGGCCATCTCGCGCCAGGCAGCATCCTTCTCGGCCTTGACCAGCTGTCGGCGGCTTTCGAGCAGTTCGGCGCTCATGCGGTTGAAGGAGTTGGCAAGCTCCCCCAGCTCGTCCCTGGAGTGCACCTCGACTCGGGATTCCAGATCCCCCGCCGCCATCCGCCGCGTGCGCTCCTCCAGCAGCCGTATCGGCTCGGTCGTGCGCCGCGCCACGAGGAAGGTCAGCACCAGCACCGCCACGAGCGCCAGCCCGCTCGACGCGAACAGGATGCGGCGCAGCTCCACCACCGAGGCGTAGGTGTCCTTGTCATCGACGCCGACACCCACCACCCAGCCGAGACCGCCCTGCCCGGGTCCCTTGCAGTGGCGGAAGGCCGCGTGCTTCTTGACGCCGCGAAACTCGTAATCGGGGTAGAGCCCGGCCTCAGCGGCAGCGGCCGCCTGCGAGAGCTGGGGCAGGCCCGTGTCGCGCGCCACGCTCTTGCCGTAAAGGGTGGGATCCTTGTGCGCGATGATCGTGTCCGCGTCCGCGCGCCACATCCAGCCGTAGCGCGATGCATACACATCGGTGACGATGCCCGTGCGCGCGCTAGGCGCCGGAATGCGGTTGAGTCGATCCTGGAAGTGCGACCAGTTGACCAGCGCGAAGACCACGCCGTGATGGCGACCGGGCCGCGCCAGATCGGGCACGCCGCAGGCGATCAGAATGTTGTAGTCCTCGGGCCGATTGCCTGGGCGCAGCAGATCGCTGGCGTGCTGATCGAGCAGCCCCACGCCACCCGCCAGCGCCGACTGGAACCACTCGGCCTGCGACCAGTCGCGCTCCATCAGGTTCGCAACCCAGGCCGGATCGAAGCGCGGGTCGTCATTGGAGAGCTGGGGGCGGCCCTTGGGATCGAGCAGCACGACGAGATCGTAGATGCGCCGGCCGTCGCGCTCGCGTTCGACCAGCGCGTTGAACAGCGTGATCGCCTGGGCGTCGAAGGTGGCATCGTTGGTGTCATCGACACTGCCCAGCACCCAGGACACCACCGGGTTGGAAGCGAGCAGCTCGACGTCCGAAATGCGCTGCGCCAGCGCCTCGTCCATCTCCTGCGCCAGTTCGGTCGCAAGGCTCAGCAGGTAGTAGCGCACGACCTCCGACTCGCGTCGCTCGAGGCGCCAGGAGACGAACCAGGCGAAGCAGACGAACGGCACCACCACCGCTGCGAGCACGGTCAGAAGCCACTTGGTGGAGAGCCTGCGGATCATGAGCGTCGCCGCGGTTCGCGGCGCTCGCCGGCGAAAGGTGCGACGCTCGACACGCCGTCGACCTCCGGATCCAGGCCCTCGAGCAGCACGCCGGCGCGCCAGCCGCTGCCGAGCAGATGGGCCGGCGCGTGATGCGGTGCAGCCAGCGGGCTGTGCGGTGCAGCCAGCGGGCTGTGCGGTGCAGCCAGCGGGCTGTGCGGTGCAGCCAGCGGGCTGTGCCGCACGCCGCTCATCCTCGCCGACAGCAGTGCTCCGACCATCACCGCGGATGATACAAGAAAGGCCGCTTGTGAGCCTGCGCATCCTGATCGTTCGACTGTCGCACCTCGGCGACTGCGTGCACGCGCTGCCCATCTTCCACGGGCTGCGCGAGCGCTACCCCGCGGCGCGCATCGCGTGGGTCATCCAACGCGAATTCCAGAGTCTGATCGCGGGACTTCCGGGACTCGATCAGGTCTTTGCCTTCGAACGCCATTCCGGCTGGAGCGGTTATGCGCGTCTGTGGGGCGAGTTGGGCCGCTATGCGGCGGACTGGGCCATCGACGCGCAGGGCAACGGCAAGAGCGCTTCGGTACTGCTGGCTTCGCGCGCCACCCGGCGCTCGGGCCTCGCCCGCGGCGACTGGCAGGAACCTTTTTTCAGCGGAGTGCTGACCGACAACGCCGCGCCGAGTCGAGGACCGCACGCGCTCGATGCGATGCGCGCGCTGCTGGAACATGTGGCCGAGGGCGCCCGCTGGCGCACCGATCTGGCGCTTTCCGCCGGCGAGCGCGCCCGCTCCATCCGCGGACTCGGCGAAGAGCGCGCGCCGCTCGTGCTGCACCTCTCCAGGCCCACGGACATTCGCGCCTGGCCCGAGGAGCTGTGCATCCGCTTTATCGAGGGCTGGCGCGCGCGCGGGGAGCGCGTGCTGTGCCTGCGCGGCCCGGAGGAGGCGCAGCACTTCGCCGAGTTGGAGGCGCGCTTCGCCCGCGATCCGGGCGTGCTGCACTGCCGCGACGAATTCGACCTGCGCGCGCTGGCGGCGCTGTTCGAGGAATTGGCCGCGCGCGGGGCGCGTTTTGTGGGCCCCGACAGCGGGCCCCTGCATCTGGCGGCAGCCTCTGGCATGCGTGTTCTGTGCCTGGAAGGGCCGCAGGCACACGAGCGCACCGGCCCCCGGCCCGGACACTCGCTGCGAAGCCGCAACGCCCCCGCCTGCGCGCCCTGCCTTCAGCGCACCTGCTCGCACGCTCTGGGGCCGATCTGCATGCGGATCGAACCGGGAGCCGTGATCGACGCGCTCGGATCCAGCTAGCCGTTTCCTTCGGGCGCGACCGCGGGTACAGCCCTGCGGAGCGTCTCGAGTTGCGACTTCACGTCGCTGTAGTCGGGCCAGAAGACTTCGATCTGCTGCAAGAGATCGATGCGCTCGGCATCGGTCGTGGCCGCCTTGGCCTTGGCGTGGAGCGAGGCGGCGAGTTCGACGTAGGCCTGCAGCGTGTCTCGGCGCGTGAAGACGTCCTTGTAGTACTGAGCGATGTCCAGCAGTTCCTGATACTTCTCGACGGCTTCGGGGTAGCGCTGGTCCTTCTCGAGCGCGAGCGCGATCTGGTAGAGATCCTCGTGGCGGCTCTCCTGGATGCTGGCACGGGCGCCCTCAAAGCGTTCCTTCTGCTTCTGCGTCAGTTCCTCGCCACGCGTCAGGTACTCCCCCGCGCGATCGTAGTTGCGACGCAGCATCTCGTAGTCCGCCATCTCCAGCAGGCGCTGCGCCTCGACTTCCCGCGAGCAGCGCTCGAGGGCCGCCTGAGCTTCGGCATCGTCCGGCGCGAGATCGAGCGCCATGCGGTACTCGCCGCGTGCAGCGCCGAAAAGCCCCGCTTCCTCGAGCCCCTCGGCGACGCGCAGGCGCTGGCGAGCGAGCATCAGGCGCACCTGCTGCGAGCGCATCGCCGTCCGCTCTTCCTCAGGCTTGTACTTGGCGGCGTACTCAAAGCGCGAGCGCGCGCGCTCCAGCCAATAGTCACTCATCGCGACCACGCCCTCCTGGAAATAACGCTGGAACTGCTGGCCGCGGTACTCGACGGTCTTCATGGCCGAATTGAGCGCCGCCAGGGCCACCGAGTCCGCGGGTGCCAGCGCCAGGCACTGCTCGTAGGCGGCCACGGCCGCCTCGATCTCGCCGCCGGAGTGCAATTCAAGTCCCACCTGCAGCCAGCGGTCGGACAGCTTGCGGCGAGTCTTGTCGATCCACGAGGCGACCTCCGCGGAGGCCGGCGCGAGTTCCTGCGCCTGCTGGAAGACGCGCAGCGCCTCGACATCCTGATCATCCAGCGTCAGGCGCCGTCCGCGCTCGAGCAGCAGCGCAACGCTGGCGCGCCGGTGCAGATCCTGAGCCTTGGCGTCGTTCGGGCGGGCGGAGGCTTCGCGGGCGGCGAGTTCGACCGCCTGCTCGTACTGCATGTGCTTCAGGTGCCATTCGACGGTCTTGGCGCGCTTCTCCGCGGTGGCGCAGGCACCTAGCAGCAGGGCCAGGGAAGCAGGCAGCAGGTTTTTCTGGAAGGACATGGAGTGGCTTGGGACGGCTGGCGGCAGGGCTTTCTTCCCTCTTTCCGGGGCGCCAATGGTACGCCCCGCGAGGGGCCGGGGGCCAGTTTCGGGGTTCTAGGTTCGCATGGTTTCGTACAGGGCCAGCCCGAGGCTGCCGAAGAACAGGATCGGCAGCCAGGCCGCGAGCACGGGATCCATCCGCCCGCCCAGCCCCTGGTTGCGCAGAACGAAGTCGCCCGCGAAGTAGAACACGCACCACAGGCAGCCCTTGGCAAGGCCTTCCGCGCCGCGCCCGCGGTCGTGCCGCAGCAGGATCGGCAGGCCCACCAGCAGCAGGATCAGGTTCGCCAGCGGGAAGGTCAGGTGGTACTGCAGCATCACCTGATAGCGGGTGTCATCCGGGCTGCGGCCGGCGAGTTCCTTGGCTTCCGAAAACGACAGATCCAGCGGGTTCGCCCGGGCCCGCACGTAGCTCATCGCCAGCGTGGGCGTGAACTCGAAGCCATCCAGCCACTCGACCGGACGCGTGCGTTGCTCGCCGCGCACCTCCTGCGTGCGGCCGCCCGCCAGCCACCAACCAGCCTTGCCGCCCCCGCGCTCGCGGAACACGGCCCGCACCGCCGTAATCGTCGCGATACGGTTGGCGGTGACGAGCACCGATTCCAGCCCACGCACTTCGGCCACCGCCGGCGAGCCGGTGCGCGGACGAAACTCGCTCAGCCGCACGAGGCTGCCGCTCTTGTCGCGCAGCCAGACCCCATAGTAGACCTGATCCGTGCTCTTTTCCTCGAGCACGAAGCGCATGTGGTCGAGCTTGGGGCCGATCGACTCCACCAGGCTCTCGCGCATCCAGAACATGCCTCCGGCCGCGAGCGCGCCCCCGAGGAACACCGGCATCAGCAGGCGATGGGTGCTGACGCCGGCCGCAAGCGCGGCGATGGTCTCGTTGTGCTTGAGCAGCTTGGAAACCGTGAACAGCCCCGCCACCAGCGTCACGAAGGGCGCCACCTGCAGATACAGAAAGGGAATCGAGAGCGCGTAGTAGCGCACGATCCAGCTCGTCGGAACCCGGCTGCCGTCGGGCCAGGGAACCAGGTAGTCATCGAGCTTGCCGGCGAGATCCATGATCAGGAACAGTCCGACGACGATCAGGAAGGCCGTGGCGTACGAGGACACGAACAGCGAACCCACGTAGCGGTCGATGCGCCCGCCGATTTTCAGGCTGCGGCTCATTGCGACAAGGCCTTGCGCAGCAGCAGCAATCCCACGATCAGTCCGCCCCCCACCACCGTCCAGGCGCCGATCTCGGGCGGGATCACGCTGCTGAAGGTCAGTTCCTTGCCCAGACGCATCGAGAGGATGTAATACACGAGCGCGTACCCGACGGAAATCCCCAGCGCGCCCAGCTGCGTGCCTTTGCGCAGGAGCAGCCCGGTCGCTCCTCCGAGGAACAGGAACATGAGATAGGTGCTCGCGATCGCCCAGCGCGCCTGCACTTCGTAGCGCAGCTCCGCGCGGCGCTTGGAATCCTTCACCCCGCCAGCGAGTTCCGTCAGGATGTCCTGAGACGAGCGATAGCGCAGCCGATCGTAGTTCTCATTCTTCTTCTGAACCAGATCGTCGAGGTCGATCCGGAAGACCGGATTCTCGTTCTGAAAGTCAGCATTGCCGACCACGATGCGGGCGCGCTTGAGCTGCACGAACATCAGGCTGTCCTGAAACTGGAAGTGCACGCGCTCCGCGAGCAGGCGCTGAGGCTCCTTGCCCTTGCGTCCGGGGATGTAGATGAAGGCATCCAGGAAATCGTCACCCTCGCGCCGTTCGGCCGAGAGGAAGAACTTCCCGAAGGAGAGCTCCGTCGTGCCCGGCGCGATTTGCGTCAGGGCGTGGCGCAGCGAATCCTTGATGTGCTGCGTCTGGATGCGGCGCACCTGCGGCAGGAATTCCGCCGCCAGCCAGTGATTGAACAGACCCAGACCCACCGCCAGCACGATGCCGGGCAGGAACATGCGCGCCGGATTCCAGCCCGCCATGCGGATCGCCGTCCACTCGTTGTCGGCCGCCAGCCGCCCGTAGGTGACCACCACCGCGAGCAGAAAACCCAGCGGCAGCACGTAGGGCGCCAGACCGGCCATGATGATCGGCATGAACTGCAGCACATCGCTCGTCGGCACGCCCTGCAGCTTGCTGACCGCGGCCACCGCCACGGCGGGCAGCGCGAGCACGAACATGCCACCCACCGCGAAAAGGAAGGACACGAGGAGCTCGCGCAGGATGGAGAGCTGCAGCTTCAAGTCGAACTCGTAGACTACGCAGCCAGGATCCGCCCCTGCCACCCTCCGGTATGGAAGAAACCACACTCAAGCGCAGCGCCAACCGCTCCATCGTGCGCGTCGGCGAGCACGTCGAGAAGCGTTGGCACCACCCCAGTCCGCTGGCGCGCCTGTGGGACGGTTGGCGGGCACGCCGCGAGGCCCGGCGGCTGGCGGCGCTGAGCGAGCGAGGCTTGCGCGTCCCGCGAGTGCTCGAGCAACGCGGCACGACGTTGTGCATCGAGTGGATCCAGGGAGCTTGGGAACTCGAGCACTGCCTGCGCCCGCCGCTGCCGGGCCTGGAACTGCGCTTGGGTCGCTGGCTATCGCAGCTGGCCGACGCCGGCGTGCGCCATGGCGACCTGCACCCGGCCAATGTGCTGATCGATGCACAGGGCGAGCCCGTCCTGATCGACATGGCGGCCGTCCGGCTCGGCCGTCCGCTCAACAGCGCGGAAAAGTCCCGGCAGCTGGAGCAGTTGCTCGCCGGCCTGGTGGAGTCTGTGCCCACCGAGTTCTGCCAGCGCCTGATCGCCGCGCACGAGCCCGGCGAGGATCCACAAGCTCGCCTGGGTTTCGCCCGGGTGCAGCGCCGAGCATCGGTGCGGGCGGAACTCGACCGATGGCTGCGCGAATCGAGCCGCTGCACGCGACAGGGGCGCGAGCTGTTGGCCCGCCAGTCGCTTCCCGAGCCTTTCGTGCGGCTGCGCTACGAGCGCGAGAGCGAGCAGGAAATGCGTGCTTTGTGGCTGCACGCAGCCCGATTGAGCGAACATGGAATCCTGAGCGCGCGGCCGCTGCGCTGGCAGCAGGGGCCCTCGGGCTTCGTCGAGCTGTGCCTGCCGAAGTCGGCCGAGGCGCTGGGGGTGCGCGAGTGCCTCGAGCACTGGGCCCCGGCCCTGACCGAGCGCGGCCTCTGCATCCCCGATCACAGCGGGCTCAAGGCTGCCCGCGATGGCGAAGGGCGCCTCTGGCTGATCGGCGTGCGCCGGATCGAGGAACTCGAGGGCCGCGCTCCATGGCGCTGAAGGCGCGACGAGTCTGGCGTGCTCGCGCGCTGCGTGGCGCCGAGGAATTGCTGGCCCGGGCGCCCGGCCCGCTGCGGCGCGCGCTGCTCTGCGGCGCGGCCGAGTTGGCGCGCTTCACCCGCTACGAGCAGCGCACGCTGGCCAATCTGGAGTTGATCTACGGCTCCCGGATGGACGCGGCCGCCCGCCGTCAGCTGGCCCGGGCCGTGCGACAGCATGCGGCGCTGCAGGTGGCCAACTGGCTGGAGCTCTCGCGCATCGACCCCTGCCGGCCAGCCAGCGGCGCCTGGTTGCAGCGACGCGTCCTGCTCGACGACTCGATCGAGCGACTGGAGCGCGAACGGCGCGCGGGCCGCGGGCTCTTGATCGTGACCGCGCACCTTGGCGATTGGGAACTGCTGTGCGCCCGGCTGTCGCGGCACGGACTGCCCGGGGCGGTGGTCGGCTACCAGCGCCGCAACGACCCGGCCAGTGCCTTTCTGCCGCGCATGCGCCGTGCCTACGGAGTCAAGACGCTGGACCAGAGCGAGCGCCCGCGCAGGCTGCTCGAGGTGCTCGGCAGGGGCGAGGTGCTCGGTCTGGTGACGGATCTGGCGGTGTTGCGGCTGCGGGGAGAACTGCTCCCCTTCCTGGGACAGCCGGCCTGGACGCTGCGCGCTCCAGCGGCTCTGGCCCGAGCCAGCGGCTTGCCGCTACTGCCGGTGCGCTGCGTGTTCGATCGCGCTCGGGGTGCCTTCGTGCTCTCGGTCGAGGAACCGCTGGCGCTCGATCCGCAGTTGCCGCCCGAGGAGCGGATCCGCGACCTGCTAGGGCGCCAGAATCAGGTCTTCAGCGATTGGATCCGGGCCACGCCGGAACAGTGGGCCTGGCATCAGCAGCGCTGGAAAAGCCCGCTCCCTTAACCGATCCTTCATGGAAATTTGCAAAGGTCCTGACTCGAAATCCCTACGCTCCCTTCATGAAACAAGCCCGCATCCTGGTGGTCGACGATGAGCCTGATCTCGTCGAATTGCTGCGCCACCATCTGCAGCGCGAGCACTACGAGGTCGTGATCGCCGGCGACGGGGAAGCGGCGCTGGCCGAGGCGCGGCGGCGGATTCCCGACCTGGTGGTGCTGGACCTGATGCTGCCGGGCATCGACGGGCTGGAAGTCTGCCGGCGGATGCGCTCCGACACCCGCACCCAACACATCCCGATCGTGATGCTGACCGCCAAGGGCGAGGAGACCGATGCCGTGATCGGGCTCGCTCAGGGAGCGGACGATTACGTCCGCAAACCCTTCGGCATCAAGGAGTTCCTCGCCCGGGTCGCGACCCGCCTGCGCGCCGCGGAGCTCAAGAGCTCCAACGAGGGCCCCAAGGTGCTGCGCTGGGGCGATCTGGTGATCGACTCGATCAAACACGAGGTCACGCTGGAGGAGCGCCCGATCGCGCTGACGGTGACCGAGTTCAAGCTGTTGCGACACCTGGTGCTCAACAAGGGCCGGGCCTTCACCCGCAACGAATTGCTGAATGCCGTGATGGGCGCCGATGTGTACGTGATCGACCGCAATGTCGACGTCCACGTCGCTACCCTGCGCAAGAAGCTCGGTTCCTACGGGCAGCATCTGCTCACCATCCGCGGTTTGGGGTACAAGTTCCGCGAGGCCGTCGGGGCTCCGGACTAGGACCCGCGGCGCGGCGCCGTTGAAACTACCCCAGCACCGTCACGCGATCTTCTGGCTGGCCTTGCCCGCCTGCTCCCTGCCGCTGCTCGTGGGGCTGGGCGCGCGGGGCTTCGGCGGCTCGGCCTGGGCCGCCCTGGCCGTCGGCGGAACGAGCGCCGCTCTGGCAGCCTACGGGCTCAGCCGCAGGGCCGCCCGACCGATCGAGCGACTGAGCCTGCGCGCGAGCGAACTGCGGGCGCGCGAGTTCGAGGGCCAGCTCGCCAGCGGCGAGGAGCGCGAGAGCTTCGCCATCACGCAGGCGCTGAGCGAGGCCTGCGAACAGCTGGCTGCCACTCGCGAGCGCGCCGCCACCGCGCGCGCGGAAATCAGCTCGCTGATGGGCGCCATGGCCGAAGGCGTGCTCGCGCTCGACGCACAGGAGCGCGTGCTGACGATGAACGACTCGGCTGCCCGCATGCTCGGTCTGCGCGAGCCGCTGCCCGCAGGTCGGCAATGGTGGGTCGATCTGCGCTTTCCCGAGCTGGAGCAGGCGCTGCGGCGGGCGCTGGCGGGCGCCGCGGTCGAATCCTTCGATGCCCGGCCGCCGCTGGGCGATGGCAGCTTGATCTCGGTCTCGATCAATCCGCTGCTGAGCGAGGGACGGCGCAACGGCGCGGTGGTCGTGCTGACGGACGTCACGGCCATGCGCCAGCTGGAACAGATGCGCATCGATTTCGTGGCGAATGTCAGCCACGAGCTGCGCACGCCGCTGTCGATCGTGCTGGGCTCGCTCGAGACCCTGCAGGATGCGGGCTCCGACGAGGCCGCGCGGGCCCGTTTTCTCGAAATCGCCGGCCGCAATGCCCGCCGGCTGCATGCGATCGTCACGGACCTGCTCGACCTCTCGACGATCGAGAGCCAGGGCGGCAACATGCCGATGGAGCCGCTCGAGCTGGAGCGCGTGGTGCGGGCGAGCGCGGCGGCGCTGCTGGCCGCGGCGGAGGCCAAGCGCGTGCGGCTGCTGCTCGAGGATTCGCTGCGCGAGGAGCGCTTTCGGATCATGGGCAACTCCCAGCGGCTGGAGCAGGTTTTCACCAACCTGATCGAGAACGCCATCAAGTACACCCCCGCAGGAGGCGAGGTGCGCGTGCGGGCCGAGCGCCGCGGCCCCCAGGTCTGCGTCGAGGTCGCGGACAGCGGTGTCGGCATCCCGCGCGAGCACCTGCACCGGATCTTCGAGCGCTTCTACCGCGTCGATCGCTCGCGCTCGCGCGAGATGGGCGGGACCGGGCTGGGGCTGGCGATCGTCAAGCACGTCGTCAAGGCTCATGACGGGCAGGTCGACGCCGACAGCGTCGAAGGCGAGGGTAGTACCTTCCGCGTCGAGTTCCCGCTTTTGGCAGACTAGGAGCAGCATGACCAAGCAAATCGAAGAGGATCTGGCAGAGATCAACAAGCGCATTTCGCACATCGGCGGACTGGTCGAGCAGGCGCTCGACAAATCGCTCTCCGCGCTGCTCGACCGCAATCCCAAGCTCGCGCGAGAGGTGATGCAGTCGGACACGATCGTCGACGATTTGGAAAACGAGGTCGAGGAGCTGTGCCTAAACGTGCTGGCCCTGCGTCAGCCGGTGGCGCGCGACCTGCGCGTGGTCTGCGGCATCCTCAAGATCAATTCCGATCTCGAGCGCATGGCCGATCTGGCCGTCAACATCGCCGAGCGCGCCGAGGTGCTCTCGGGCGTTCCGCCGCTGCCCTTCCGCCCGGATGTGACGCGTCTCGCCGCGACCGCCAAGCGCATGCTGCGCGACAGCCTCGACAGCCTCGTCAAGCAGGATGCGGCGCTCGCCTACAGCGTCTGGAAGGCGGACGTGGAGGCCGACAAGTTGTATCGTGAGTTGATCGGCCAGGCGATCCAGTTCATGCGCGAACACCCCGACCGGATCGGAGATGTGATGCATCTGGTGGGTGCGCTGCGCAACCTCGAGCGGCTGGCGGACCACACGACCAACATCGCCGAGGATGTGATCTTCATGGTGGGCGGACGCATCGTGCGCCACCACATGAAGGAGTTCGGGCGCGAAGCGCGGCTCGAACCCAGCTAGCGTCCCTCGCGCGGGATCGGCGCGGCCTCGCCATACAGCCGCGTCAGCTCCGCGAGCAGCGTCCGGAGCGCCGCCGGGCTGGTCTCGCCGGCCCCGGCGATGCCCGCCAAGGCCGCCGCTTCCTCGAGGGCCTGCCGCGCCGGCTCGAGCCGCTCCAGCCCCAGTTCGCTCTCGCCCAGCAGCCACAGCGACAGCATCAGGGTCCGCCGCGCCGCTTCGCTGTCGGCGCGCTCGCGCTCAAGCTCGCGCTCAAGCTCGCGCTCAAGCTCGATAGCGCGCCGCGCTGCGGCAGCCGCATTCTTCGCGTGGACTCGGCCTGCTTCCAGCGCGGAGCGCCGCAGGGCCCGCCGTGCCTCGCGCAGCTGTGCGTCGGCGACCCGCAGCGCCCAGACCGCTTGCGCCGGCAGACGCTCGAGCAGCGCGAGCGGCTCGACGGGGCTCTCGCCGCTGGCGCGCCACTCCAAGCACTGATCGACGAGATCGACCGGCGCGCGCTCGAGCCCATCGCGCGCATCGACGAGCCCGGGCGCGATGGCGAGGGCTTGCGCCAGGCTGTCCGCCGCCGCGGCGCGATCATCCTCGATCAGGCGCGCAAAGCCCAGCCCGAGCCAGACCCGCCCGAGTTGCTCGCGCGCTCCGGCGGCCAGTTCGGGTGCGCCCTGCTCCGCGTACAGCGCCGCGGCGCGCTCGAAGTGCTCGATGGCGCGCGCATAGCTGCGCGCGGACTCCCGCGGAGCCTCGCGGCGGCGCAGGTCTTCGGCCTCGAAAACTCGCGCGGAACCGGCGAACCAGCGGCACGCGGCCGAGAGCGGATGACGCACGGCGACATCCTCGTAGAGCTGCGTGAGGCTGGCGAGCGAGCCGTGTCGCCAATGCCAGGCGAGCAGGCCATCGCGGATCGCAGTGCTCTCGGGCAGGCGCGAGAGCGCCAGATGCCACCAGCCGCGCGCGACGATCTCCAGTCCCAGCGCTTCATGGAAGGAAGCGACCGCCGCCAGATCGCTCTCGCCGGCGTGCGCGGAAAGCGCGAGCAGCGAGAGCGCATCCGCTCCGCGCAGGATGCCGCCCAATTCCTCGCGGGCATCCGCGGGACTCGCGCGCCGCGCCAGATTGCGGGCAGCGCCGTCGCCCACCCAGCGCAGCGCCTCGCGCAGCGTGAACGAGGCGTCGAGTGTCTCGCTCAGACGACGCGCGGTGGCGGCCGCATCCTCGCCCGAACGCCCATCCCAGGCGGGCATCGGACCGTGCGCCATCAAGGCCGCGCAGGCCGCGGCATCCTGTTCGGGGAACTCGGACAGCCGATAGTGCGCTTCACACAGCGCCAGCTTGGTCTCGATGCTGTCGGGAGCGGCGGTATCGGCACGCTGCAGCCAGGTGCGCGCATCCTCTAGCAGGAACGCGATCTCGCGCGTCGAGCCCTGCGCGAGACGCGCGCGAGCGAGATCCAGCGCCGCGCGTCCGTAAGCGGCCTGCGCCGCCGGATCGCCTTCCGCGGCCCGCAGTGCCTGCTCGGCACTGACCAGCGCCGATTCGAGCGCGGCACTCTCGACCGCAGCTCGCGCATCGGAGCGCGGTTCGGTGCGCAGCCGCGCCACGGCGAGAGCGAGAGCCCGGCGCGCATCGAGCGGGCCGCCCGCTTCGGCAAGCCGCGCCTCCAGCGCCGCAAGTTCGCCTGGCGCCAGCGCGCGCTGCAGCGCCCGGCGCACCAGCGCGCGCTCGTCCGCCAGCCCGGCCGCGTACTCGGCCAGCAACAGCGTGCGCAGCGCGGGCAGCGCGCCGATGCACTCGGCGAGCCCCAGCAGGTGCCGTGCCCGGCCGCCGCGGGCTTCGATCGTGGGCTGGTCCCCATCGGCGGGCGCCGTCAGGCGTGCGCGCAGAAAGCGTGCGTAAGGCTCCGCCAGTGCGGCCTCGACAGCCGCCTTGCCCAGCGCGCTCGAGAACTCGGGTGCCGCCGACTCGGCGCGGATCGCGAGCGCGCACAGCGCTTCGAGTTCGATGCGGCCGGAATCCTGGAGGCGCCTGAGTTCCGCTTCGGGGCGGATCGCACCGCGCAGGAACTCCTCGTACTGCGCACGGCCGCGCTGGGTGCGCGCGGCGGGGCCGAGCCCGGCGGATTCCAGCGGCGCGGCGGCCGGTGTCCGTCCGGCGGCGGTTTCCAGCGCGCGATCGAGTTCTCCAAGGTCGAACAGGAGGTAGAGGTCGAAGCTCTTCGCGCCATCCGGCTGGATCAGCGCATGGCGCGGCGCGATGCGCGGCTCCCCCAAGAAGCGTTGGAACAGCTCCGGCTCCAGCGCGATGTGTTCGCCGCAGGTCACCTCGCCCAGCCGCGGGCAGGGCAGGCGCGCGCCATGGGCGTCGTGATCGAGGAGATTGTGGCGGTAGACCGAACCGATCACGCACACGAAGTGTCGCGTCCAGGCCACGAACTGCGGGTCGCGATAGCGCTCGCGCACGATGCGCTCGCTGGCGGACTCGCCATCCATGTTGAGCGCCACGAGCAGGGGCCTTCCGTTGGCCTTGGAGAGCTCGAGGGCGTCCGCCAGTGAGCGCTGCCAGTGGATCTGCCTCGCGTCGAGCCCCTGCTCCGGCCCCTGAAGCGGCGGTGATGGCGGCGCCTGGATGAATTGGCAGGCGGACAGCAGCAGACAGGCGGCGAAGAGCAGCGTGCGGAGCATGGGATGCTCAGCGCGGCGAGAGGTATTCCGTTCCCGTTCCATAGTTCTGCGTCCAGTACGGACCGCTGAGGCCGGCTGCGAACTCGCGCGCCGTCGGACTCAGGATCTGGCGATGATGTCCGCTGGAGTGCGTCCACCCGACATGCGCACCCTCGGGCCCCGAATCGCCCATGTGCACGTTCTCCCCGGCGCCCTGTAGGTAGCCCTCGGCCCGCATGCGATCGAAGGGCGTCCGCAGGGCGGGTTCGTCCTGAAAATGCCCGAACCTGCCGGTGGTCGACATCCATTGCGAGTGCTCGCGAGCGGCCGACTGGAGCTTTTGGTTCCACGCCAGCAGGTGGCGGCCGAGCATCTGGCGGTAGGCGTTGGTGATGCGGAGTTGCTCGCGTTCCTCGCTACCCAAAAGTGCCTTCCCGGGTTCGACGCCCAGCGGCTCGTTGTGTCGGCGCACGATCGCATCCTGCAGGCGGAGCTGTGCTTCGGCGGCGTTGCGCGCGAAGTTGGCCAGCGTCCATTCCTCCGCTTGTGGATCGATCCAGCGCAGGCTCTCGGGCAGGCGCGGATCCAGCGGCTGGCGGGCGAGCGCGGGATCCGCGGCGAGCTTGCGCAACTCTGCCAGCGCGGTCCGCGCTCCGGCGCTGACGCGCAGCCGTCGAGAGGACTTCCAGACTCGCCGCACTTCCGCTACTCGGCGATCGACCTCCTGCTGGACGGCGGGAAACAGGCGGGCCTTGTCCGGCGAACACTCGGGCGGCTGGAAGGGGTAGAAGTAACGCTCCTCGTCGAAGATCAGGCTCAGCGCCTCGCCGCGCAGCCGCTCGAGCTCGAGGTACTGCTGCTCAAGCGCCCGATACGGATCCAGAAAGGCCTTTTCGAACAAGGGCGCTTGCGCCTGCTTCCAACTCGCCAGTGCGGCGTCGGCCGGCGGCGGCTGCGGCGCCAACGGCTCGGCTGCCTGCCAGCGACCCGCTTGGTACACGTAGCCGCCGGCGGGCACAGGCTCACCCCGAGCGCGCGCGAGCGTGGCCCACGCATCGGCCTTGCGGATTTCGCCGGCCTCCACGCACTGCGCCAGGTCGCTGAAGGCCTGCACGCGCTCGCGCGGGCTTCCGCGCTCCAGCCGCTCGTGCACAAAGCCCAGATGCGCAGTGCGCGAGAGCCGGGCGGCGGCGAGTGCCTTGCCGATCCGCTCCAGCGGCAGTTGCTGCCAGCGGGTGGGCTGGCCTTCCCATCGGGCCCCCTGCTCATCCAGCTCGGCCAGTTTCAGCTCCGCGAAGGGCGCGGGGTCGTGGCGGCAGGCCTCGATCAGTTCCCGGCGCATCCACAGCCGCCGTTCCAGTGCGCTCATCCGCGCGCCCAGCGCTTCGCGCTCTACACCGGGCTCGAGCGCTTGGAACACCTTCATCCAGGCCTCGCCGGCGGCGCGGAGCTCGCCCTGCTGCTCGGCGCTGACGGCCTGCGCCCGCAAGGCCTCCAGTTGCTCGCCGCCGAGGCAGGCGAACAGCGTCAACAGCAGCGCGATCATGACGTCTGCATCGCCGCGGGCAGTTCCGCGGGCGTGACTTCCTCGCGCGCGAACACGACGGCGCGACGCAGCACATTCTCCAGTTCCCGCACATTGCCGGGCCAAGGCCAGCGCTCCAGCAGCGCCAGCGTCTGCGGCGCGATCCCGATCGGGCGGCCCATCTCGCCCGACAGGCGCTTCAGAAAGAAGCGCGCCAGAGGCTCCACATCGCCACTCCGCTCGCGCAGCGGCGGCAGAACCAGCGTCACGACGTTCAGCCGGAAGTACAGATCCTCGCGGAAGGTCCCCTGGCGGCACATCTGCGGCAGGTTCTTGTTGGTCGCGGCCACGATGCGGACGTTGACCTTCTGGGTCTTGTTCGAGCCCACCGGCCGCACCTCGCCTTCCTGCAGAACGCGCAGGAGCTTCGCCTGCATGGACAGCGGCATGTCTCCGATCTCGTCGAGGAACACCGTGCCGCCGTCGGCGGCGACGAAGTGGCCGGCGCGATCGGCGATGGCGCCCGTGAACGAGCCCTTCTTGTGGCCGAACAACTCGCTCTCCAGCAGATTGGCGGGCACCGCCGCGCAGTTCTCGGCAAGGAAGGGCCGGGAGCGGCGCGCGGAGTGCTCGTGCAGCGCGCGTGCGACCAGTTCCTTGCCCGTGCCCGTCTCGCCGTGGATCAGCACGCTGATGTCGCTGGGCGCGACCTTGGCGAGCAGATCGAACAGCGCGCGCATCGGAGCGCTGTCCCCCACCATGCCGAAACGCATCGGAATGGCAGCGTCCCTCTCTCCCGGCGAAACCGGCCGCTCTGGTTCGAGCCAGCACTTCAGTTCCGCCAGCAGGCCTTCGCGCTCTGCATCCGCGCACAACGCGTCGAAGCGAGCCCGCAATTCTTCGCGGCTCATGCTCCGCGCCCCACGATCGTCAGCTTGGCATACGCCAGCAGCAGCTGCCGCTCGCCGTGCGTCACGAAACGCACGGTCGCGCGGGCGTTGACGCCGCTGCCCTGGATGCGCAGCACCGTTCCACGGCCGAAGTGCTCGTGTTGAACGAGCGCTCCGGGCTGCAGCGGCTCTTCCTCGGCTTCGTACTCGATGAAGGGATCCTGCGGCTCCGGCTCGGCGCCCGAGGATTCGATGTGCTCCTCGGGGATCTCCTCGAGAAAGCGCGAGGGTTGGCGGAAGGACATCGAGCCGAAGTGCAGGCGCTGGCGGGCCCAGGTCAGCAACAGCCGCTGCTTGGCGCGGGTCATGCCCACGTAGAACAGGCGGCGTTCCTCCTCCAGGCCGGCGTCGGGATCGGCGCCGCGCGCTTCGCTCAGCGCGCGGCTGTGCGGCAGCAGTTCCTCCTCGCATCCGGCGATCAGCACCAGCGAGAACTCCAGCCCCTTGGCCGCGTGCAGCGTCATCAACGTCACGCGCTCGCTGGCCTCCGTGCCGCCGTCGGTCTCGCTGACCAACGCGATCTCCTGCAGGAAAGTGCGCAGGCTGCGAGCCTTGGCCGCTCCGCCATCAGGATCCTCGCCCGCGGAGCCCTGCCCTTCGTCCCAGTGCTGGGCGTGCGCACGCAGTTCCTCGAGGTTGGCTTCGCGGTCGACGAGGCTCTCATCGTCCATCTCGCCAAGCCAGGCGCCGACGTCGATTTCCGCCAGGATCGCATCGATGGCGGCCGCCGCAGGACCATCCGCGAGCCGCTCGCAGCGCGCGACGAAGCCCGCAAAGGCCTCCAGTCCGGACCGGGCCTTGCCGCGCACCAGGCTCAGCGCCTCCTTCGAGCGCGCCGCCTGGATCAGCGGCAGGCGGCGATCGGCGGCCCAGCGCGCGATCTCACCAAGACTCTTCTCGCCGATGCCGCGCGCGGGCGTGTTGACCACGCGCAGGAAGGCCACATCGTCGCTTGCGTTGACCGCCAACTTGAGCCAGGCGAGCAGATCGCGGATCTCGCGCCGCTCGTAGAATTCGACGCCCGCGACAATGCGGTACGGCAGCGCGGCGCGGCGCAGGCCGGCTTCGAGCGCACGCTGCAGGAAATTGGCGCGGTAGAACACGGCCACGTCGGAAAGCCGGCCGCCGCGCGCGCGCCAGCCGGAGATCTGAGCCGCGATCTCGCGCGCCTCGTCATCCTCGTCGCCGCACTCGATCACGCACAGCTTCTCGCCGGCCTCGCCGTCGCTCCAGGTGCGCTTTTGCTTGCGCGAGCGGTTGCAGGAGATCACCGCCTGCGCCGATTCGAGGATGTGGCGCGTCGAGCGGTAGTTCTGTTCCAGCAGCACGACCTTGGCCCCGGGGTAGTCGGATTCGAAGTCGACGATGTTGCGGATGTCCGCTCCGCGCCAGGCGTAGATCGACTGGTCCGGATCACCGCACACCGCGAGGTTTCCGTGCCAGCCGGACAGGTGCCGGGCGAGCTCGTACTGCACGCCATTGGTGTCCTGGAACTCGTCGATCAGCACCCAGCGAAAACGGCTGGCATAGCTGTCGCGCACCCCGGGTTGGGCCTCGAACAATTCCAGCACCTTGAGCAGGAGATCGTCGAAGTCGAGCGCATTGGCCTTGGCCAGCGCTGCGTTGTAGGCCTTCGAGATCTTCTCCAGCGCCTCGGCCTCGATGCCGCCATCGCCCGCATCCGCCACGGAGAACTGCGTGCGGTTCTTCTCGCTGCTGATCCACGAGCCGACCATCGCGGGGCGAAAACGCGCGGAGTCATAGCCCGCCTCGGCGATCAGCCGGCGCAGCAGCTGGTTGCGATCGTGCGTGTCGTAGATGGAAAAATCGCGCGTCCAGGGGCCTGCGAGCATCTCGATCTCGCGGCGCAGGATGCGCGCACCCATGGCATGGAAGGTGCTGATCCACAGCCCCGGAACCGGCACCAGCGCCTCGACTCGCTCGCGCATCTCGCGCGCGGCCTTGTTCGTGAACGTGATCGCGAGGATCTCGTGCGGGCGGGCCTGGCCGGAGAGCAGCAGATTGGCGATGCGCCGCGTGATCACGCGCGTCTTGCCCGATCCGGGGCCGGCGAGGATCAGCAGCGCGCCCGCGCCGTGCAGCACGGCCTCCTTCTGCGGAGTGTTGAGCCCCTCGACGAGCCTTCGAGTCGCTTCCGAGGCGTCGCTCGCATCGCCGGCGGGAGCCTCGGCGGCTTGAAGATCCATCCAGTCCATGCTTTCCTTCGAGATCGCGCAGTGTACCAGTCCGAGGCGGTGGGAGCGCCGCTCGCGCAAAGGTAGAATCCCGGCCCGATCGTGCTAGCCAACCACCCACGCCGCATTCTGCTCGCGCTGTGCCTGCTCGTGCTGGGCGCCCTGGGCCTGCGGCTAGCCTCCACGGACAGGCTGCTGCCCGAATTCCGCGAGCCCGATGCATTCGAAACGCTGGAGATGCAGCACCAGCAGGGCGATCCCGCGATCGTGAAGCACGTCGTCTTCCGCGAGCGCTATCCCTGGCTGCTCGCCTGGACGCTGGCGCTGATCCCGCACCAGCCGGCGCCCGACGACGCCGGGCTGGCAGAGCATCTGGAGCTCGCCGCCGATCCCTACGAGCGCGTGCGCATCGGCGCAGCCCTGCTCGCCACCCTGCAGGTGGCGCTGACCTTCTGCCTCGCGCGCCGCTTTCTGCCGCCGGAGCAAAGCCTCTTGGCAAGCCTGCTCGTCGGGACCAGCCTGCTGCACATGCTGTTCTCCGTGCAGGCGCGCCCGCACGGGCCGCATGCCGGGCTCGCCCTGCTCTCGCTCATCGCCTCGCTGCGCTTGATGGAGCGGCCGAGCGCGGCGCGTGCCGTGCTGGCGAGCCTGGCGAGCACCTCCGCGATCGCCATGCTGCAGCTGGGCTACTCGACGATTCCGCCGCTCGGGCTCGCCTGCGTGCTGGCTGCCGGCAAGTCCTGGCGTTGGCGCCTCGGCGCTCTGGCGCTGCTGCCCGCGACCGCCATCCTGCTCGCGCAGCTTTGGTACACCAATCGGCCCTACATCGACGCCGAGGGCCTGCATCTGGCGAGCGCTTCCGGCGGCGGCCACACGCTGTTCCTGAGCCAGATGGACTTTCTGGGCTCGCTGCGCGGAGCCCGGATGTTCTTCGAGCACGATCCGCTGTTCGCGGTGCTGAGCGCAGCCGGTCTCAGCGGGGCACTCGTGGCCGCCTGGCCGGCCTGGCAGTCCGGGGATCGCGTGTGGCGCTCGCAGGTGGCCGTCGCGGCGGGTTTCGCGCTGCCCTATCTGGCGGTGATCACGATTCAGGGTGAGGTCTACGAGCGCTTCCTGATGCCACTGCTGCCGTTCCTGGCCCTGTTCGGGGCCTGGGCCTTCTTCGTCGTGTTCCGCGCGCACCGCGGGCTGCAGCCGTTGGCCGTGCTGCTGCTGCTGGGCCCCTGCCTGATCGGCGCGCTGCGCTTCGCGCGCGTGGCACGGGCCGAAAACGGCTACGAGCAGGCGGCCGCCTGGCTGATGCAAAACGCTGGCACCGACGAGCGCATCGTCCACACGCCCGATCTCACCGTCCCCTTGCTGCACTCCCGCGAGGCTCTCGAGGCGCAGCTTGCCGATCCGGCATCGGCCAACATGCCGTGGATCACGTACTCGGCGACGATCATGAGCCTGCCGGCCGGAGAGCGCCTGTTCGATATCCGCCCCTTCCCCGCCCGACTTTCGCTGCCCTCCTTTGGTCCGGACCGCGAGCGCATGCGCGAATGGCTGCGCGAAAACCGAGTGCGCTGGCTGGTGCTGGAGATCAGCCAGCGCAACGCGCGCCGGCCCATCCTGCAAAGCCTCGAGGATGCCGCTCGCGATCTGGGCACGCTGGTCTTTGTCTCCCGCGGCAGCGGGCCGGGGATCGTCGGACAGGGGTCGCTGGATTATCAGGCGATCGAGGAGCACGCCCTGCGTCAGATCGACCAGACCTGCGCCGGCCCGCTGATCCGCATCTACCGCATCGAGCGCTAGGGCTTCGAGCGGCTCCACTGCTCGTAGGGCTGGCCCTCGACGATCAGATCCACCAGCCGGACTCGACCGGAGTCATCGACCGACACGCGCGCCTGCACGCCGCCCTGGTCGCGGCTGGCCTGCGCCGGGTCCCGGCCTTCGTGCGGAATGTAGAAGCGCGCGGCGTTGTAGTGAATCGAGTCACCGTACTGGAACTCGCCGCGCACGAAGGGCACAGCCGGATCCGCGGGCTTTTCCAGCGCCACGCGCACCGGCACCCACCTTTCACCCCGCTGCTCGAGCCAAGTGTACACGCGCGTACCCGGAAGTGGGCGCGGAACGGGCCCGGGAACCTCGCTCAAAGCCTGATCGATGGCGAAGTTCACCGTGGCGTAGCGGCCCGAGAAGAGGCTCATCGGATCGACTGGGCGGGTATCGAGCACCAACTCGCGACCGTGGGCAACAGACCATTCCTCACGGACCACCATCCAACTCACGGCGCACACGCCCGGTAGCGAACACAGCACATAGGCGACCAGCGGCTTCATGCCATCCTCCTCAGAAGGGAGCGGCGCCGAAGCTCGAGCAACCAACCCAGCGTCAGCAGCAGCGCTCCAGTCGCGAGAAACGCATAGGCGCCTTCCAACTTGTCCCACAGGTATTCGAGATAGCGCGTGAACACCAGCAGCGCGAACAGAGCGACGCTCAAGTTGAGTTCCTGTGTGCGCTGCGTCCGCACTCCGCGCCAGGCCAGAAAGATCAGATAGCCCACGGTGATCAGATTGCCGATCAAGGGCCCCCATGCGCTCGAATGCCACAGGATCGGCGGCGTGCAAAGCGCCAGCGTGATCAGCAGCATCGGCAGCTGAAACTCCTCGCGCGGGGCACTTCGCCGCCATGCTGCCGCGAGGGCACAAGCCGCGAGAATCGACGCAAGGGCCGAGGGCACGAGCTTGAGCCAACCCGGCTCGGTGGTCCAGTGGGCCTCGCGGAAGGAGAGCAGGTACAGGCCCAGAAAACCGCCGAGGCTGCCCAGCGGGCCCCACAGCCGCTGAAAGCCAGCGCGCGCGGTCGTGGAGCTGAGCAGCGACAAGGCCGAGAACAGGGCTCCAAGACCACAGACCGCATACAGCGCTCCAGCATTTGCGTACGCACCCACATGGCGGATCCGCAGCCACTCATGCGACTGAAGCAGCGACCAGATCAAGAACGCGAGGGTCCACACCAGCAACAGCCCTGGAGATCCCCGCCACAGCAGTAGCGGCAGATAACAGGCCCACCAGGCCAGAAAGGCCCAGGGCTGCTCGCTGTCGATGTGGTAGATCTGCGCGACCAGTCCGACCATGCCGATGAAGAGCAGCATGGCGAGCAGTTCCAGCGCCGCGCCGACGCGAGGATAGTGACCTGGCTGGTGGACGCACAGCGCGGCGGCCGCGTGCACCGCGAGCCAGAAACCGCCGGCGATGCCGAGTTGCACTCCCGGAGAGAACTCCGTCCAGTGGTAGCCAATCAGGTACAGCACCCCGGCCGCCACCAGCAACGCCCCGAAGGAGGCCAGAACCGTGATGATCAGCGCCGCCGAGGAGCGCGACGCGCCGGCCTGCATCCGGCCCAAGATCTGGTCGCGCTGGGCCGAATCCAGCACCTGCTCGGCGATGAGTTCATCCAGCACACGAGCCAGTTTCGATCGCATCATCGCGGCTGAGTATACTTGGGCGATGGACTCCGGCGATCCGCCTACGCACAAGTGGGGTGCGCCCCAGGCCGGTCGGCACTACGCCCGCGCGCGCTTTGGCTCGCGGCGCGCCGCGGAACGCGATCCGCGCATCGTCGAGCGCATCCTGCACCAGTATCAGGTGCGCCCGGGCGTGCGGCCCGTGCTCGATGCACCCTGCGGAACCGGACGCCTGCGAGCGGTGCTGGAACGGGGCGGCCTGCGCTACGTGGGTCTCGATCTTTCCGACTCGATGCTGGACGAAGCGGCGAGCACCGGCTCCGCGGATCTGGTGCGCGGCGCCATCGACTCCCTGCCCTTTCGCGACGACTCCTTCGATCTCGTGCTGTGCTGCCGGCTGCTGCACCACCTGCACGATCCGGAAGATCTTCAGGCAGCGATCGGCGAGCTGGTGCGGGTCAGTCAGCGGCTGGTGATCGCGTCTTTCTGGGATTCCGGATCCTGGCACGGACTGCGCGCACGCATCGGACTCAAGCGCAGCGAGGGACCGCGAGGACGCCGCGCGATCTCCAAGCACCTGCTGCGCAGCCTGTTCCACGAAGCCGGCGCGGAGGTGCAGAGCTTCCACCACTCGTTCCGCTTCGTCTCGCAGCAGGCCTTTGTCGTCGCCCGCAAGCGCGCGCCCGTGCGGATCGCCTTCCACAGCCCGCTGGCGCGGGGAGCTTTCGTCCTTGGCAAGGCTTGATCGGGCCGGCTGGTCGATCGAAGCCGAGGATCCTGCGCTGCTCGAGCCGGCCCTGCTGCTCGCAGAGGCACAGCGAGCGGCGCTTCGCGAAACCAGCGGCCCGACCGAGCTCTGCGGAATCGCCTGCTGGTACAAGCACGATCGCTGGCGGATGAAGACGCGCCTGCGCTACGCACTGAAGCGGCTCTTGCTGCTGCCCTACCCGCGCCGGGCGGAGCGACGCAATCTGCACTGGCTTCGGGAGCGCTGCTTTGTGGCCGCGGAACCGCTGTGCGTCGGCGAACACAGCCGTTGGGGGCTCGTCGACTACGGTTTCCTGATCACTCGGCGCGAACTCGAGGCCGCACCGCTCGAACAGGCGCTGCGGTCGGGTCCGCCGGAGGATCGACTGGCACTGCTCGAGGAACTGGCCCGCGAACTCGCGCGCATGCACGCGCTGCGTTTCGTGCACCGCGATCTCTACGCGCGCAACCTGCTGGTGCGGCCCCCGGGATCCCCGGGACGCATCGTGATTCTCGATTGCTGGGCAGGAGGCCCTGGACCGGGCTGGCGCGGACCGGATCACGATCTCGCCTGCTTCGACTCCGATGCGCGCAAGCTCCTCTCGGAGGGCGAGCGCGCGGACTTCGCGCGCTGGTACGCGGACGAAATGCGCGCGCAGCGGCGCTGAATCAATCCTGAAAGGGCGTCTCGCGCTCGGGAATGGTGCGCGTCAGCCACTCGCGTAGCCGCGGCTGATCCTGAGCCGGGCAGGGAGCGCTGGTCCACTCACCGAAGAGCCGATAGCGCAGATGATCGCCGGTCAGCCGCCATTCCTCGAGCTCGCCGAACTGACGCGAGTAGAAGCCGCGCTGCACGCCGTGCTCACCGAGGATGGAATCCTCCGGCCCCGGACTCAGCAGCACCAGCGGCAAGGAGAGCGCTAGCAGGGTCAGGACGAAGCCCCACGCCATCGTTCCGATACCCATCCACAGGCCGGTCAGCAGGGTCAGTGCCGCGAGCGCCAGCCATAGTCCGCGCCGCAACCCCCGCTCGGGACGCTCGGCGTGCTGGACGGCGCCCGTGGTGCGGCGGTTCTTGCCGTGCATGAACAGCACGGCAAGAAAGCCCGCCAGCAGAAAGAAATAGGGCACGATGCCGAACAGGAGATAGGCGTAGGTCTGCGGACTCATGCTCGGATCTGCGTGAGGCGAATCTAGAAGGACCAGCCGAGGCCGAGGATCAGCAGATTGTCCACGCGTTCCTTGCCGCTCGCCGGAGTGTTGTCCCAGGTGTAGATCCACTGTCCTTGCGCGTACATCGCGCCGCCGAGTTCCACGCGCGCCTTGGTGTCCAGACGAGCGTACACGTCCTCCACATCTTCCAGGCTCGGGTAGATTTCGCCAAGTTGGCCGAGGGTCCACTTCGCGCTGGGCTTGTAGTCCCACTTGTAGGCCAAGCGCGCCGCCACATAGCTCTGATCGTCGCTGTTGGTCTTGAAGTCCTCGTCGAAGTAGCTCAAGCCGGCTTCCGCCGAGAGCTTCCACTCCTCCGTGTCGTAGAACTGGTAACCGGCGCCGACGCCCAGCGTGGTGCGCAGGTTGAGCGCGGCGCGGAAATCGTTCTCGGCGCTAGCCTGCGCCAGTCCATAGAGCTGCTTCGAGAAGAAGTAGTCGTACTGCGCACGGCCCTGAGTCTTGCGCTCGGTGATCGCGCTCTGCTCCTCGGCGTAGTTCCATAGGAAGCCGAGCTTGGTGCGGTCCTTCTCGCGGCGGTATTCGGCGTCAGCGACCGTCGAGGCGGTCACGCGCTCGGTGTTGCCATCGGAAAAGCTCGCGCCGATGGTCACGCTGCCCGTCCACTTCGGGGCGGGAGCGGCGGCGGCGGGAGCGGAAGCGTCTTGAAGTGCGGAAAGCAGGATCGGAAGCATGGAATGAGGGGGGGATGGTTGAGGGATAAAGACGCAGTGTAGCGAACCTGTCCCGACTTTCCAACCACCCCGCGTTCTCAGGCCCAGCGCAGCAGATCCGAGAGCGAGTGCGCGTCGGCGCCGTCCGTCAGCGGACGGATGCGGATCCCGTAGGCAAAAGCCCCGGAGCGCTCCATGCGGTGGCCCCCCTGATAGATGCACGAACCGTTGGCCTCACGCCCGATGGGCATCAGCGGAATCACGACCGGATGGAGCAGATCCGTGTCCTTGCCGCGATGTCCAATCACCAATTCGACGCGGACGTCGTTGTCCGTGAGTGCCCCAAGGTGCAACTCCACGCGCGCGCTGACGGTGTCCCCGACGCGCACTGCGGAAAGATCCTCCATCTGGGCTCCGATGACGCGCACTTCCTCGAAGGCGCGCCGGATGCGGACGTGCCGGTTGGAGAGCATGCGCACGCGGCTGTAGCGTTCGGCGCGCAACTCGTGGTAGTTGGCGGCCAGCACGGAATAGGCCCGATCCCGGTACTCGCCCACCATGCGGTCGGTGTTGAAGACCGTCGGGATCGTGGCGAGGTTGTCGAGGCAGCGCTCGATCCAAGCCAGCGGCAGGCCGCCTTCGCGCTTGTGGTACAGCGGGATGATTTCCTCTTCGAGCAACTGATAAAGCTGCTCGGCGTCGAACTCATCCTGCAGATCCTGCGTGGGATAGGTGCGTCCCCCGCCGATCGACCAGCCGTTGTTGCCGTTCGCGGCCTCGATCCACCAGCCGTCGAGCACGGAGAAGTTGAGCCCGCCATTGGCCGAGACCTTCATGCCCGAAGTCCCGCTCGCCTCCAGCGGCCGGATTGGATTGTTGAGCCAGACATCGACTCCCTGCACCAGCGTGCGCGCGAGATCGATGTCGTACTCCTCCAGCAGGAAGATGCGGCCCTCAAAGCGCGGCTCGCGGGTCATCTTCATCACCTGCCGCAGGATCTCCTGACCCAGCTTGTCCGCGGGGTGAGCCTTGCCCGCGAAGACGATGCGCACGGGCCGCTCGCTCGACTCCAGAATGCGCGCCAGCCGCGCGGGATTGCGGAACAGCAGTTGGGCGCGCTTGTAAGGCGCGAAACGGCGTGCAAAGCCGATCCACAGGGCCTGATCGGGCTCACTGACCGCATGCATCCCCTCCAGGATCCGGTGCATCAGGGCCGAGGAGTCCTGACGCTCCACGAAGCTCGCCTCGAGGGATGAACGCACGCGGTCCATGAGGCGCTGCTTGGCGGCGCAGCGCACGGCCCAGAAGCGCCCGGGATCCAGCTCGCGGGCGTTGCGATAGTCTTCGGCGACGATCGCGCGCTGACGCACTCCGAGCAGGGCCGCCAGCGCCGGATCGGTCCACGAAGCGAGGTGCACGCCATTGGTCAGGGAATGCACCGGGACCTCGCGCTCCAGCAGGCGCGGATAGAAGGGATGCAGCAGCCTGCGGCTGACCTCGCCGTGGAGCTTGCTCACACCGTTGACCCATGAGGCGAAGTTCAGCGCCAGGTAGGTCATGTTGAAGTTGCCCTTGTCGTCCTCGCCCTGCCCCAGGCCATAGAAGCGCTCCCACGGGACCCCCGACCAGCTGGGCGCATCCGAGAAGTAACGCCGCATCAGCTCCTCGCTGAAGCGATCATGACCCGCCGGCACCGGCGTGTGCGTGGTGAAGATCGTGGTGGCGCGCACGTACTCGCGGGCCTCCTCGAAGGTCAGTCCGCGTTCCTTCACCAGGCGCGCGACGCGCTCCAGCACCAGGAACGCCGCATGGCCTTCATTGAGGTGGTAAACAGCCGGCAGAATGCCCAGCCGGGCGAGCAGGCGCTTGCCGCCGCGCCCGAGCACGATTTCCTGGCGCAGGCGGTTCTCGTGGTCCCCGCCGTAGAGGCTCTTCGTGATCGCCCGATCTTCCGGGCGGTTCTCGGGCACGTTCGAATCGAGCAGATAGAGCGTCACGCGTCCGACCGCGACTTTCCAGGCCCTCAGCAGCAGTTCCGAGCTGGGCAGCTGCAGGCGCACCTCCAGCGGGCGACCGTTCTCGTCGAGGACCGGATCCAGAGGCAGGTTCCGCGGGTCGTTCTCTACTTCGCCGTGCAGCTGCTCGCCGGCTGCCGTGAGCCGCTGTTCGAAGTAACCGGAAGCGTAGAAGAGCCCGATCGCGATCAGCGGCAGATTGAGGTCGCTGGCGCTTTTCAGGTGATCGCCCGCGAGCACGCCTAGACCGCCCGAGTAGATGCGCAGGGACTCGTGAAGGCCGAATTCAGCCGAGAAATAGGCGATCGGATGCTTCTCGCTGACGCGCGCACCGCCGCCTAGATCAGTTTCTCGGACCGATTCCGACATGTACTTGTCGAAGCGCTTCAGCACCGCATCCAGTCGGGCGACGTAGTGCTTCTCCTTGGTCTTCGCCCGCAGATCCTCCGGGAAGATCTCGCGCAGGAAGCGGACGGGATTGTGGTGACAGGCATTCCAGCGGCGCGGATACAGATCACGGAACAGCGCGGTGGCCTCAGGATCCCAGCACCACCAGTAGTTGCGCGCCAGACGCTCGAGACCCGACAACTCGCGGGGAACGCCCGTCGCGACGTCGAAGTGGACGAGATTGGGCCGCTGGCCGGAGGAGACCGGATTGGAGGGCACCTTGACGCGCGGGCGTGCGCTGGCGACGGCAATCGAACCGGCCCGCGAGAGCGAGACCTCCATGGCCTTGGTGAACGCCTCCTCGTAGCACTTGATCAGATCCGACCAGGCCGTGCGCTGCGCGGTTCTGCGGCACACGCGCGCCAGCGCCTTGCGCTCCTGCCGCTCGGCGAGACAGCGCTCCAGCGTCTGCGTAAGGCTCGCGAGCGCCGTCGTGTAGTCGATGCCGACGCGCTTGACGATGTGAACTCCATCGCCCGGACCTAGCTTGTTTTCCTCGACCCAGCGGCCGAAGCCGGCGCAATCGGTGGTGACCGTGGGGACGCCGACCGCCAGCGACTCCTCCGGCGTGTAGCCCCAAGGCTCGTAGAAGCTCGGGAAAGCCGAGAGTTCCATGCCGCGCAGGATCGCTTCGTAGGGCAGGTTCATGAACCCGTCCTGCTCGTGGAAGTAGACCGGAATCTGGATCACCTTGACGCGCGACCCGGGCTTGTTGTCGAGGCCGAGCTTCCTGCAGTGCTGCTGGACCGGATCGTGTTCGCCTTCGAACAGGTTGTGCGTGCAGACGCCGATCGAACCGCTGATGTTCGCCAGCGGCAGTTCCAGACGCTCAAGCACTTCGGAGCGCACGCCCGAATTGCCCGCGGGCACGAGCACCAGCACGATCACAGGACGGCCCTGCTGCGCATTCATGCGTGCGGCGGCATCCAGCAGGATGTCGATGCCCTTGTTGTGGAACTCGTAGCGTCCGGAGATGCACAGGAGCGCGGCCTTGCTGACGTCCTCGCCGAGGAATCGGTGTGCGAGGTCCCGCACGCGGGTCTCGGCTTCGGCGGCGCTGGTCGAGCCCGCCAGTGCGTCGATCACATCGAGGTCGATGCCGTTGGGCAGCAGCGGGACAGCGCGCCGATGGAAGTACAACTCCGCTTCGTCGGCCGTGATCTGGCTCACGGTCGTGAAGACGTCGGCTTCGCGCGCACAGACGCTCTCAAGCGAGTGCTTGGCCTGCACTCCATGCTGAACAGCCAGTTCCTCGGGCGTCTTGTTCTTGAGCGCTTCGACCGGCTGCACCCCGCCGGAGGCCACCGAGCGCCCCAGACAGGTGGCATGCGTGGTGAAGACGGTGCCGATCGTCGGCGCCTTTTCCTTGAGGTGGAGCAGGCCTGAGCCGGTCATCCACTCGTGGAACTGCGCCACCGACTGGCCGCGCCGCTCCATGACGAACTCGGTATGCCAATGCTCGATCACCAGCGCGGCCGCATGGCCGAAGAGCAGCGGCTCGACGTAATCCCAGCCACCGTGGAGCGAGTCGACGCGGAAACGCTCCCACAGCCCCGAGAGAATGGCGTCCTTGCGGGCATAGAGCCCCGAGAACTCGACCAGGATCGTCAGCGGCGAGCCCGGGATCTTCCAGCGCCCCACGCGCACCGGCACCCCCAGCGCGCGGCAGCGCTCGACGAACTCCTCATGGCCGCCGATCGGCTCGAAGGCCGGCGGTGGACTGCCGCCGGAGAGCAGCCAAGGACCGATCGCGATGTAATCGTCGCCGAGCTTTTCGACCAGAGTCTTGGCCTTGGTCGAGACGACGGTGTGGATGCCGCCGACCTTGTTGCAGACTTCCCAGCTGACCTCAAACAGCGTGTAGTTCTGCTTCACGGGACTCCCTCCCCGGTGGTCAGGGACTGTGGAACCAAGTCGAGAATCGCGTCCGCCCTGCGGCAAAGGTCGTCAAGCACGTTCATGAAGCACAGAAAAGCATCGTGTGGGGTCGGATAGGGACTGAAGTACTTGTGGACATCGCCGTCCGAGAAGTACTTGGTGCACATGTAATAGAAGTGGTCGGAGGTCGAGAGTTGGCGCCAGTGCGAAAGAAGTTCCGGCTCGCGGGCCGCCGCCTGCCCGATGCGTTCGCGCGCGGCCCAGAAGGCCTCGCTAGCCGCCTTCTGCATCGCATTGCCCTGCCAGGCGCTGAGATCGCGCTCCGCGTCGGCCCACGAGGTCGGACGCGGGATGGCGAGTTCGCCGCCCTCGAGCGGATCGAAGGCGAAATCCGCGGGTGTCGCGAAAGCGAGGTTCTTGTGAGCCAGAACCTCGCGCGGCAGATGCTCCATGAACTGGAAGATGCCCGTATCGGCCCACTGGTGTTCGCCGAAGGTCTCGTAGTCCATGAACAGACCGATGCAGCGACCCGGACCGCTCGCCTCGGCGGCCCAGCGCGCGAAGCGATCGGCGGTAAGCGGATACTCGTGCCAGGTGCGGTTCGAGAAGCGGAAGGCGATGTCGTCGGAGAGCTTGTAGTCGCGCAGCAGCAGGCGCAGCTCGCGCGTGCCCTGAGGACGGTAGACCGCGTGCGGACTCCTGCCCTCCAGCAGGTGATCCGCGCCCTCCCCCAGCAGCACGCGAAAGCCCAGCTGCTCGACCAGCGCCGCGACGCGCTCGTCGATCACCAGTTCGGTGTTGCGGAAGGTGACCGGCTCGGCCCCGAAGAGCTCCGTGATGCGCCGGCGCTGCTGCTCGACCTGTTCGATGAACTCCTGCTCGTCGAACAGACCCGACAGCGAGTGCATCGAGGTCTCGCACAGGAACTCCACGCAACCCGTCTCGGCCAGATCCTGGAAGCTCTTGAGCACCTCAGGCGTCCAGCGCTCAAACTGTGCGAGTGCCGATCCGGAGATCGAATAGGAGCAGCGAAACTCGCCCTGATGCCGTTCGATCAGCCGCCCGATCAGGGCATTCATGGGCAGGTAGCAGCGCTCTGCGATGCGGCGCAGCAGGCGTGCATTCTCAGCATCGTCGAAGTACCGGCCGTGATTGCCGATATCGAAGAGGCTGTAGCGCCGCAGCCTATGGGGCTGGTGCACTTGGAAGTAAAAGACGATCTCCTTCAAGCCGTCAGTTCCCGGTACAGGTCCGCTACCTTGGCGCCCGCCAACCCCCAGCGCAAGCGTCGGGCCTCCTCCCGGCCGCGGCGGCCCAGCCAGCCCCGCAGCAGCGGATCCTCCGCCAGCGTGCGCATCGCGTCGGCGAGTCCGGCGCTGTCGCCCGCGTCGAACTTGATGGCGCAGTCGACGAGTTCCGCCACGCCGCTCTGGTGCGTGATCACGACCGGGGCGCCGTAGCTCATCGCTTCCAGCGGCGCGATGCCGAAGGGCTCGGAGACGGAAGGCATCACGAACATGTCCGACCAGGCGTACATGCGCTGCACGTCCTGGCCCTTGAGAAAGCCCGGGAAATGCATGTGCCGCGCCAGCCCGAGCAGCGCCGCGCGCTCGACGCACCCGCTCCACAGATCGCCGTCGCCCGCCAGCGCGAAGCGGATCGGAACGCGCTCGCGCACCAGCCGCGCGGCGGCTTCGAGAAACAGCTCCGGGCCCTTCTGGCTGGTGACTCGGCCCATGAACAGTGCCAGCGGCTCGGCAAAGGGCCGCTGGGCGCGCCAGGCTCGCAGACGCGGCTTCGGCGGCGGCTGCGTGGCGTTGTGCACGACGCGCAGGCGCTCCCGTGCGGCCCCGTAGTGCTCGCGCAGGATCTCGGCCGTGTAGTGGCTGACACACACCACGCGATCCGCGCTGGCGACGCCGCGGCGCTCGAGAGCGGCGATGCGCGCGTCGGGCGCAGCCTGATTGCGATCCCGTTCGCTGGCATGCACGTGCCAGACCAACGGCTTGCCGCTGCGCTCGCGCGCCTCGAGGCCCGCCTCCAGCGTCATCCAGTCGTGCGCGTGAATCACGTCGAAACGCTCGCGCTCGGCGATCTCGCCCGCAGCCTTGGCGTAGCGCGTCACTTCCTCCGCGAGCCGGGGCCCGTAGCCGCCCTCGAGCCGCGCATGGGCAGGAAGGTACGGCCGCAGCGGGCTTTCGATGGCGATTTCGCGCACGCCTTTCGGCAGCGCCTGCCCGGCATCCACCAATCGGCCGCCCGGGATGCGCTCCTCGCCCGAAAGCCGGGGCAGCACCATCAGCACCTCGACGCCCTGCTCGCTCAGGCCCTGCGTCAGTCCCTCGCAGGCGGTGCCCAGCCCCCCACTCTTGTGAGGCGGGAACTCCCAGCCGAGCATCAGGACCTTCATCGGGCTCTGCCTATCCGCCCGCCTGCTCCAGCATGCGGTACGCGCGCAGCAGTTCGGCAGTGCTCCAGGCCTGTGCGATCGTGCCGCCCGGACGATGCGGCGCCTCGGCATCGAAAACCTCCGAGACCTGCAGGAGTCCGGCCTCGCTGAGTTCCGACTCGAAGCCGCCGAGCAGCTCCGCCAGCCGCGCCCGCTCGCCCGGCGAGTTGCCGCGCGCCCTCAGGCAGGCTTCGACATGGAAGCCCAGCAGCCAAGGCCAGACCGTGCCCTGATGGTAGGCCCGATCGCGTTGCTCGCAGTCGCCCCCGTAGCGCGGCTGGTAGCCGGGCGAGCCGGGCGCGAGCGTGCGCAGGCCCATCGGCGTCAGCAACTCGCGCTCGGCGCGCGCCACCACGCCCGCGCGCATGGCGCGCGTCAGCGGCGAAAACTCCAGCGCCGCCGCGATCACCATGTTGGGCCGCACGCTGCGGTCGGCGACGCCGTTGGTCACCACGTCGGCGAGATAGCCCTCCTCCAGCCAGAAGGCGGACACGAAGCGCTTGCCCAGGCGCTGCTTTCGGGTGTGCCATTCGCGCGCAGCCGGCTCGTCGTCCGCATCGAGCGCCAGTTCCTCTAGATGCGCGAGCAGCGAGTACAAGAGCGCGTTGAGCTCCACGGCCGCGCCCGCTCGCGGCGTCACCGGTCCCTGCGAGGTGCGCGCGTCCATCCAGGTGATGTTGTGATCCTTGGAGCCGCCAGTCAGCAGGCCGTGCTCATCGATGCCAAGACCCAGTTCCGTGCCCTGTTCGCAGCAACGCGCGATCTCCTCGAGCACACCGCGGAAGGCCAGCACCGAGCCTGAGCCCGCCTCGCGCGCATGCAGCAGCACGGCCCGAGCGAACCACAGCGCGGCATCGGCCGAGTTGTACTGCGATTCCTGCGCGCTCGCGCCGAAGATGTTCGGCAGCAGTCCCCGCCGCAGGAAGGGCACAGCGCCGCTGAGCACCTCCAGCGATCCGGCCAGATCCCCGCGCGCCAGCGTCAACCCGGGCAGGCTGATGAAGGTGTCGCGCCCCCACTCGCCGAACCAGGGATAGCCGGCGATCACGCCCAGCCGTCCGCCCGGCGCGCGGTACAGGAAATCGCGCGCACTGTTCTCGAGCACGCCGCGCAGGCCCAGCTGGGAGCTGTGCTCTGCCAGCCGCCGCTGGGATTCGCGTTCCCATAGGGCCCAGGGATCCTCGACCGGGGCGTCGACCGAAGCGGCCACCACCACGTCGACGCCCGGTTGCATTGCCACATGGAACACTCCCGGAGAATAGTTGTCCTCGCGGCCGTCGTAGCCGCGCGCGATGTCCGCGCGGTACTCCTGCTGCTTGAACCAGCAGGGATCCTGCACGAACTGCGCCTCGCAGGAAACGCTGATCGTGATCCCCGGCAGTGAAGGGTAGGGCCTGCAGCGCACGCCGTTGGGCACATGCTCGACATGCTTGTCGAGCGCCTCGTTCTCAACGGTCAGCGCATCCGCCTCGCGCATCGGCAGGAGCGGGCGCAAGCGCATCTCGACGGGGCTGCGCTGTCCGCTTACACGGTAGCGCACTAGCACGGTGCGCTGCCCCTTGACCACCATCACATCACGCTCGAGGCGCGCGTTGCCGAACTGGTAGACCCACGCTGGCCAGGGCACCAGTTCGAAGCTCTCGATTCCCTGGTGCCCCAGCGGATGGAACAGCCCCGGATAGCGCGACATCGAGATCGAAAAGCTCTTGCCGCCGCCGTGAAAGCTCTCCTCGAGTCGCGAGAGGAAATTGTAGCGCCGCGCCGATCCGGGCGGGTAGCAAACCAGCAGGCCGTGGTAGCGCCGCGTCGCGCAGGCGAGCACCGTCGAGGAGGCATAGCCCCCCAAGCCGTCCGTCTCCAGCCACTCGCGGCTGAGCGAGCGGTCGAGGTTCAGCAGGGTTTCTCGGTCAAGCTGCAAGCTGTGGTGGGCGGTGGTCGGCATGGAATGGGCGGACATTTCTACAGCGCGCGAGTTTAGTCCCCGGACGATGCAGAAAGAAAGCGGACACGGCGAAGTGCCGCTTCGAGATGCTGAAATCGCGCCATGTGGTCGTGCTGCCCTGCAGGGACGCTGGAACCGGCGTGCCCTGCTGCGTTACCGTACGCCGAGACGCATGCGCAGCCTACTGACCCACATCGCCTTCCTCGACACCCTGATCCTGCGCAGGCTCCTGGGATTCGAACAGGGCGTCGTCGCCCGGCTGCGATCCTTGGATCCCAGGGTGATCTCCCGGGTGTTGGTCCACTGGGGCGCGCGGCTTGGCGATCATGTACGCGTGTCGGCGCCGCTCGTCGTCCATAACGCCGAGCGCAGCTTTGCCAACCTCACGCTCGGCGATGACGTCCACCTCGGCCGCGAGGTGTTCCTGGATCTGTCCGAAAACATCACGATCGGCTCACGCGCCACGGTCTCGATGCGCGTGACGATCCTGACCCACACCGATGTCGGCGACTCATCCTGGAAAGAGCGCGGCCTGCCCGCCTCCAAGGCCCCCGTCGTGATCGAGGACGATGCCTACATCGGCGCCGCGGCAACGATCCTCCCCGGCGTGCGCATCGGCCGGGGTGCGCTGGTGGCTGCGGGGGCCGTCGTGACGCGCGACGTGGCTCCCCTCGGCAAGGTCGGCGGCGTGCCCGCTCGCCCGCTGGCAAGCTCGAGCGCATGAAGCCACTGGTGCTGCACTCGGTCAACCCCTACCTGTTCGGCACGGGTTCCTGGGTTTACGGACAGATCAAGCTGCTCTCGCGCTGGCAGGCTGCTGTCGTCACCACCAAGCTCGAGAATCTCGATCAGTTTCCGCTGGAGAACGTGCACGCCCTGCGCAGCCTCCCAGCCCCGCGCCGCTGGTACGAGCACGCCGCCAAGGCGTTCAACGGCGGCTATTTTCCGTTCATGAAATGCGTGGCGGAGCAGAGCGGAGCGCGGCTGTTGCACTCGCACTTTGCTGGCAAGGGCTGGAAGGACCTGCCGCTGGCGCGCGCCACCGGCCTCAGGCACGTGAGTTCCTTCTACGGCGCCGACATCTGGCGCAACTCGCGCTCGGAGAAGTGGCGCAAGCGCTTCCTCGAGTTGTGGCGCGAGGGTGATCTGTTCCTCGTCGAGGGCGAGGCGATGCGCTCCAAGGTGATCAGCCTGGGCTGCCCTCCCGACAAGGTGCGCGTGCAGCACCTCGGCGTCGATCTGTCGGCAGCCCACTTCTTCGAGCGCCGGGCACCCGCGAGCGGTCCCATCAAGGTGCTGATCAGCGGCCGTGCCGTGGAGAAAAAGGGCCACGAGCTCGCACTGCGGATCTTCGCACGCGCGCGGCGCGAGTGTCCGCGGCTGGAATTGGCCGTGATGGTGATTGCGAAGAGCCCCGAGGAGCGCGCACTGCTGGCGCGCCTCCAGGCCGTGGTGCAGGAGCTCGGACTCCAAGCCTGCGTCAGCTTCCCCCCGCCGCTGCCCTACGCCGCCTGGCGCAAATCGCTCGAGGGGTACCACTTGTTCCTCGCGCCCTCGCTGCACGCCAGCGATGGCGACGCCGAGGGCGGAGCCCCCGTCTCGCTGATCGACATGTCCGCGACGGGCATCCCGATCGTGGCCTCGACTCACTGCGACATACCCGAGGTGGTGCCGCACGGGGTCAGCGGGCTTTTGTTCCCCGAGCAGGACGAGGCTGGCGGCGCCGCGGCGCTGATCGAGGCCGTCGCCAGCGCCGAGCGCTGGCCGCAGTGGGGACGGGACGGCCGGGCGCACGTGGAGCGGCATTACTCGCTCGCGACGCAGGTGCGCGCGCTGGAAGCGGTCTACGACGAGCTGGGGGGCTGATCGCAAGCTGCTTCCAGACAGGCACTTGCGTTTCCTTCGATTTTCAATGAAGCTGCGCCCCTGCGCGTGCCACCAAGGGCTGTGATGAGCACACAACCCGACCTTGACGCACTCGATCGCGCCTTGAGCATGAGCGTGGCACGCGCCCCCGCGTTCCGCCCGGGCCAGCCCCGCCCGCTCTCCTGGAGCAGCCGCCTGCGCCGGTTCTGGGACCGTCATCGCTCGTGGATCAAGATCGTGATCTACGGCTCGGGGGTGGCGTTCCTCTTGACGCAGGGCCAGATCAGGAACCTGTTCGCCTTCCTGCTGTTCCTGCTGCCGCTTTGGCTCAGGGACTACCACGAGCAGCGCCAGCAGATCGAAGCGCTGCACAGCGACGAGGACTTCCTGAAGGCCGAGCGCGAGCGCGTGGAAAAGCGCCTCGGGCGCGAGGTGTTCACCGTGCTCCTGATGCTGTTCTTCGCGGCGCTGATGGGCGTGGCGACCATCTTTGGCAAGCATCCCCAAGCCGCCGGTGTGGTCTCGGGAATCGTGCTGGCATGCGCGCTGCTGCGCTGGGCGCTGTTCCAGCCGGGACTGCGGCGTGAGCTGGGGGATCTCGGCGGCGATACCCGCAAGTACTGGATCCTGAATGCGATCCTCGTCTGTCTGTTCATTCTCTACCTGCTGGCGATGCCGCTGATCTGGCTGTGTCATCGCCTGCACGATCTGTGGCTGCGGATCACGAACCGCAGGAGTGCCTCGTGAGCACATCCGCCCAGCAGAGCGAATGGGTGCGCGCGCTGCAGTCCCCGCCGCGCTCGTCAGCCAACACTGCGCGCGAACACGCCATGCGTGAAGTGATCGAGGCCTACGGCGGCGCGCTGCTCCAGATGTGCCTGCGCATCGCGTGCAACCGCACCGATGCTGAGGACGCGCTGCAGGAGACCTGGATCGATCTCGATCGCGGCATCGGGGACTTCCGCGCCGAGGCACAGCTCTCGACCTGGCTGTTCCGCATCGCGATCCGGCATGCCGCGCGTATCCGCAATCGGCGCCGCTCGAAGCCCATGCTCGAGCTCGAGGACGGGCCTGGCGAGGGCTCCGCAAGCGATCCGGGCCGATCGCTGGAGCAACTGGAGGGCGCCCGCCGGCTGCTCGGAGCGATCGCAGAGCTGCCGCTCGAGCAGCGCGTGGTGCTCGGCCTTGCCGCCGGGGAAGAGCTGCCGCACGCCCAGATCGCCGCCATCCTCGGCATCCCCGAGGGCACGGTGGGCTCGCGCCTGCACACGGCGCGGGAAAACCTCAAGCTCAGGCTCGGACTCGCGCCCTGAAATCGCAGCCGGAGCGTACCATCGCCATTCGACATGAGTCACTTTCAGACCTTCGAGGAGTTGGAACGCGCCTCGCGCATCGAGCACGGCACCGAGATCGCTCCCGGAGTCGTGATCGCACGCCGATCCTTCGTCTTCGGCGCGCTGGCGAGCGGCGCAGCGCTGCTGACGGCCTGTCAGAGTTCCTCCGCGACCAAGCTCGTCCGCGTCGGCGACAACGAGCGCGCCCTCGAGGACTTCGTGCACGCCTTGCGTCCTCGCGCGCGAGCCCTCGTTGCGGCTGCTGAACCGGACGAGGAGCGCTACCTCGAGCACGCGGCGCGTGCGCTGGCACGACTGCAGGCGCCGGAAGTAGGCGTCGAGGGCCTTGAGGCAGGCAAGTGGAACATGAAGTCGCGCTGCCATTTCCGCCCCATCGCCGTGTTCGAGATGCGGCTGGCACCGGGCGCGCGCCTGGAGTTGCACGACCACCGCGACTACAACGGCGTGCTGAGCTGCGTGGCGGGTTCGGTGCGCTGCGCCAACTTCGACATCATCGGCGATGTGGCGGCCGCGCGCGCGCAGAGCGGCGACACTCCCTTCCGCGTGGCGCGGATCTCCGAGCAGACGCTGCGTCCAGGCGATGTCTCCACGCTGGCGCGAGCGGTCCGCAATCTGCACGAGCTGGAAGCGGGTCCAGAGGGGGCGGTGCTGTACGACGCCTTCACCTACTTCGAGGCCGCTGCCGGATCGCACACGGTCGTGCTCGGCGCCAGGCTCGCCGATTCGCCCGGTCACTACGAGGCCCGCTGGGCCGCGGGCTGAATCGGTGCGGCCCTGGGCGGGATGAGCACTCCTGAGCATTGGTGACAACAGCTTGCAGTTTCTTGGCAGGCTGTCCGAAGGTCCGGAAGCGGCTCGAACGCGCGGGCTGGCGGCTGTGCACCCAACCGGCGTGCTTCGTCCTGCAGTGAGCCTTGGCGTTCGAGTTGCGGATGCCGACCGCGGCGCTCGCTGCCACGGCCATTCGCGAAGTGCCCGGCACGCTGCGCTAGAAACTGTTCGTGCCCGGCCTTCGGCGCCAGATCGCCGCCCCTGAGGGCACGCAGAAGCGGGGCTGGCTGGCGCAGGCAGCGCTCCAGAAGGAGCCGCGGTGATCTCCGCCGCACAAGGGTCCGTATTGCTGCAAGGCCCGTGCTCGCGCGAGCAGGCGTTGCAGTCTCCTTGCAGCGCGCTCGAATGGTCGCTCCACCAGTTGACCCTGCGGATCAGCGGCAACGGCGCTGACGCTGGGGATGCGCTGCACGAGAACTGGGTAGAACCTGCGCAGCATACTGGCATGCACCCAGGGGCTAAGATCCACCCCGCATGCACACCCGCGTCCTGTCCCTGCTGCCCGCAGCGACCGAGATCATCCATGAGCTCGGCGCCCCAGAGCTGCTCGTCGGCATCTCGCACCTGTGCCGGCAGCCGGCGGATCGCGAGCTGCCGCGCGTGATGCGGACCTCGATCGACTCGGACAACTGGTCGATGGGCCAGATCTCGCGCGCGCTGTTCCGCGCCATGGAAACCGGCCAGCGCCTGTACGAACTGGACGAGCAGCGCATCGCCGGGCTCGCCCCCACGCTGGTCCTGAGCCAGGGCCTGTGCCCGGTGTGCGCGGCCTCACCGGCGGACATCGAGGGCAGCGCCGCCGCCTGCGCGCGGTTGCTGACGCTCACGCCGCGGAGCCTTGGCGACATCGCGGACAACATCCGCGAGGTTGCTGCGGCCATTGGCAGGCAGCAGCAGGGAGAGCAGCTTGCAGCCCGCTTCCTCGCGCGCATCGAAGCCGTGCGCCAACGCAACCGCCATGCGAAGGAGCTACGCGTCGCCGTGCTGGAGTGGTTTGACCCGTTGTGGATCTCGGGCGAGTGGATCGCCGAATTGATCGAATGCGTGGGCGCGACGCCGCTGATCCTCGGGCCCAGCGATCCCTCGCGGCGCGTGGAATGGTCCGAGCTTCTTGCCGCCGATCCCGACGCGATCCTGCTCGGAGCCTGTTCGATGGACAGCGAGCGCACGCGGCGCGAACTACCGGCGCTGGAAAGTCGGCCGGAGTGGCAGAGCCTGCGGGCGGTGCGCGAGGGCCGGGTATTCCTGCTGGACGGCCTGCGCCACACCTCCACCCCCGGCCCGGGACTCGTCGCCGGGCTCGAGCGCATCGAAGAACTGCTCTCCCACGCTAGACTGCCCGGCTGATGAAGGTGTCGCGGCCCCACTCGCCGAACCAGGGATAGCCGGCGATGACGCCCAGCCTTCCGCCGGGGGCGCGGTACAGGAAATCCCGCGCGCTGTTCTCCAGTGCGCCGCGCACGCCGGCGTGCAGGCCCTGTTCTTCGAGCCTGCGGCGCGACTCGCGCTCCCACAGCCCTGCAGGATCCTCGACAACGCCGTCGATGCTGGCAGCGACGATCACATCGACACCCGACTGCAGCGCCACATGGAAGGTTCCCGGCGAGTAGTTGTCCTCGCGTCCCTCGTAGCCGCGCGCGATGTCGGTGCGGTACTCCTGCTGGCGGAACCAGCAGGGATCCTGCACGAACTGCGCGTCGCTCGAGATGGTGATCGAGATCCCCGGTACGCCCTCGTACGGCTGGCAGTGAATCCCGTTGCCCTGCCTCGTGACCGGCTTCTTCACCGCATCGTTCTCGAAGGTCAGCGCATCGGCCTCGCGCATCGGCAGCAGCGGACGCAGGCGCATTTCGACGGGGTTGCGCTGGCCGCTGACCCGGTAGCGCACGAGCACGGTCGGCTGTCCCTTGACCATCAGCACATCGCGCTCCAAACGCGCGCTGCCGAATTGGTACACCCACGCTGGCCAGGGAGCGAGGTCAAAGCGCTCGATGCCTTGGTGCCCTAAGGGATGGAACAGACCGGGGTAGCGCGAGATCGAAATCGAGAACTGCTTGCCGCCGCCATGAAAGCTCTCCTCGAAGCGCGAGAGGAAGTTATGGCGCTTGGAGGAACCCGGGGGATAGCCAACCAAGAGCCCGTGGTAGCGCCGTGTCGGGCAACAGACGACGGTCGAAGAGGCATAGGAGCCCAGGCCGTCCGTCTCGAGCCATTCCCGAGAGAGCGAGCGGTCGAGGTTGAGCAGGGTTTCGCGATCGAGGTGCAAGGCAGGAGGTGCGGTCGTCTGCATTGGGCGTCAGCCGCGGGAATGTAGGCGGAAAGGCCCTGCCAAAGGAAGCGGCCCGGACGGTGGTCCGGGCCGCTCCTCAACTATCTAGGTGCATACGCGGCCCCAGCCGCAAGCCCCACTCACTGGGTGAAGGTGATCGAAAGCGCGTTGGTGTAGTTGAAACCACTGCCACAGGGACCTTGAGGATCCCGGTAGCGCACTTGGAAGTTGAAAGTCGAACCCACGCTCCAGCCCGCGAAAGGCAGGAAGGGATGCATCCACACAGCGCCGCCGGCGTTGTCGGCGAACTGAATCCCCAAGCGCAAGCCCGAGCCGCCCACACAGACCAATCCGTCGCCGAAGGGCACGCCCAATCCGCCGCCCGTCTGTGTGGTACCTTGGAAGAGCAAGGCCACTTTGCCGGGCGGCAAGTCCCCCGCAATGAACTCGAGGTCATCGTTCGCGATGCTGTCGGTACCCTCGGCCTCCAGATTGGCCCCCACACCGGTCGAGTTGCTGCACCCCGCTCCCGAGCCAAAGTTGTTGGAACAGGGGCAGTTGCCGGAGGCGGACCCGCAGTAGGGCGTGCCGACATCGGCATGTCCGTGGAAATCCGCAGTGAGGCCAGAGAAGCTGTCCGTGTTGACGGGTTGGATTTGGTCGTCGTAGGAAACAACCGTCTCCGTAGCCGTATCGATATTGCCGTTGGCCGTGCTGTCCTCGGCCCGCATCAGTCGGTCGTTTGAGCGGTCGTCGCCCACGAACAACGCTCCGTCCAGAGTCACGGCGATGTCTTGGACGTTCGAACCCAGTTCGAGCATCCAGTAAGTCGTCGCTTCTGTGGCCGGCTGGATCGCGCCATTGGCATCATGATCCTTGGCACGGAAGACAATGTTGTTCCCGTTGTCGAGCACATACCAGAATTCCTGCTCATCTTGGTCGATGGACACGAAGTCAAAAGCCAAGGGGAAGGCCAAGGGGCGGAAGAACAAGCTGGATTCCCCGACAGCATCGATGCTGCCCGAGAAGTCGACATCTTCGAGCTTGTAGAGACCCGACAACAGGCCTGTACCGCTCTCGAGGTAGTACACCTTCCCGTCGATACCTTGGCGCACACTGCTGGGGTTAGAGTAGCCCTGCGCTTGGCCGGGCGCGACATGGTAGTACTCCAACGCTTCGCCAGCGTCGTTGGCATCGCCATCGGCATTCAGGTCGGTCAGCAGCAAGATCGCATCGTGACCGCTGGCGGTCTCATTGCTCATCGACACCCACACCTGGCCGAGATTGGTGACGGCAATGGAGGTGATGCGTTCCATCACGATCCCCGCGGCGTTTCCACCCGGAGTGCCATCAAAGAAAACCCAGGCTTCGTTACCGGTCGGAGTTGGAACGCCGGTGTCGTAGGCATCGCCATCCTCGTTGTGATCGTCCAAGCAGAGAATGCGGTCGAGATCCGCATCCCCCACGTACAGCACATCGTCAGGCGACTGCGTTAGACACACCGGATTGGGCAGGGCCAAGCTACCCACTTGACCGTCGTACAAGACCACGGTCTCCCCGGGTTGATTGAAGAACTTATCCCCGTCGCCGTCCTCGAATTTGTAAACCCGATCCAAGACCGGATCGGAGCTGAAGATGATGTCAGGATCCAGCGGCTTGTCGGCCAGCGCCGGTGCGGCGAAAGCCAAGCCCAATCCTAGGGACAGTAAGTACAACTTGGTGTGATGAGTGCGCATGAGAGAAAGAGAGGGAGAGGCCCGCGTCGCCCACCGACGAATCCTCAAGTGGATCGGTGGACGGCGCGAGCCAGGTTCTCCACAAGCTCATTCCCGCCCGGCATCCTTGGGTTCCCCAGGATGTGAAAAATCCGGGCAGTCTTGTGCCAGCGCCATACGAGCTCGATACAGGCGCGAGCGCACGGTGCCGATGGGCACCTGCAAGGCGGCAGCGATATCGCCGTACTCCAGGCCGCGCTCCACTCGCAGGTGCAGCACCTCCCTCATTTCGACCGAGAGCGAGTCGATTGCGCGCTCTAGATGTTGCACGAGGTCCTGTTGCTCCACTTCCAGCGCTGGATCGCACCATGGGCAAGGCTCCTCGCGTTGCAGGCTGGCACGGTCTTCATGCAAACTGCGGCGCGCACTCGCGCGGCGAATGTGCAGCGCCTTGTGGACAACCGTTCGGACGAGCCAGCCCTGCGGGTCGGGTGGCGGTTCGGGCTGTTGCCACAACAACAGCAATGCCTCTTGAACGCAGTCCATCGCCAGGTCCTCACTGGCGAGCATGCCTCGCGCCACACTGCGCAAAGCAAGAAACACATCGGGAGACAAGAGGTCCAGATAGACCTTGGGATCACAATCCTGCATGACGCGCTCCTGGGCGCAGCAACCAAAACGAACCGACGCATCGAAGCACTCGCAACTGTGCGAGCGCAGTTCCACCAGGGCGGCGAGGAAGGACAGGCCTAACTCACGCGCGGCAACACGGATGGAGGTCAGGCGCTGGGCGGAGAATGCTTCGGGGCTTCCCGGTAACGACGCTCGCGCGCCAGTTGCGGGGGTGAGTGGCGGAAAACCGTACAGGCTGGCTGGGTCGCCCAAAGCTGAGGCTGGGGGAGCGCTGGAACCCAACCAGGCGGGGTGGCTCTATTGAAGCAAAAGCATGCTTCGTGCTCCTCCGCGGGAGCCTGGGAGTCGTGCGGGAGTGGTTCGGAATGTGGATCCGAGTGGTCAGAATCGGCTCGATGCTCCACCACACCGTGAACAGCGCAGTACTCATGCACGGTGTGGGCAAAGTGCACAAGACGCAAGAGGTCGCCGCCGACCAGGACCCACAGGCCCAAGATCAGCGCCCAGCTCTTGGCTAGCTTGAGGATGCGCTCCACGCCCCGCACTTTACCACCCCGGGACTTCCGCGCCAAATCAACTGCTCAGGCCGGCCCGTGCGCTATCCTCACGCGTCGATGAATCCTGCCCCCCAAGGCCCGCGCACCGCAGGCAACGGCCCCTCGCCCTACTTCTCGAGCGCGCTCGGTCTGTTCGGTGGCCTGATCCTCTGGCAGCTCGCCAACGCCGTGCTGCTGCCGCAACTGCTGCAGGGACACCTGGGCGCGCCCGCCGGACAGGATGGCAGCTATACCAAGGAGCAGCTCGAAGCCGCGATGCAGGCCTTGGCCGCGACGCCCACCGGTCCGCTCGCGATCGTGCTCCCGGGCCAGTTGGTCTTCGTGCTGATCGCCTGCGTGCTGGGCTTCCTTTCGCGCGAGGCCTTCCTCGATCGGCTCGCGCTGCGCAAGCCCGCGGTGGGATTCATCCCGATCGTGTTGGTGCTGGTCGGCATGGTGGGAATGCAACTGGGCATGAGCGCGCTGCAGGACACCTTTGGCTTGACCAGCGAGTACTTTGATTTCCTGCGCCAGCTGCTCGTCGATGCCGAACGCGCGCCTGCCGCTTCGCTGGTGATCCTGCTGGCCTTGCTGCCGGCCTTCTGTCAGGAGCTGTTCTTCCGCGGACTGGTGCAATCGCGACTCGTGGCCGTCTGGCCCGCGGGGGCAGCCGTGCTGCTGACGGCGACGGTATGGTCGCTGGTGCATGTCGATGCCAGCCGCGTGCTGGCGGCACTACCGATCGGCATCTACCTGGGCATCGTGGCTTGGAAGAGCGCCTCGACTTGGGTGGCGATGCTCGCGGCCGCCGTCAACTACCTGACCATGCTGTTCCTCGCCCCGCACATGAGCACGGTGGGCGCGGGCGGATTCGTGCTCGTGTGCGTGCTGCTCGGGGCGGGCGTGATGGGCATTTTCGCGCTGATCCGCAGCCAGGCCGCACAAGCAGCTGAGAAGCGCGTACTGGAGACCCTGAAATAGACCCGCTGACCCGGCGTACAGGGCGCACCCTCCCATGAAGATCTGGAAATGGCTGTTCTTGTTGTTGCTGCTCCTCCTGCTGCTCGCGCTGCCGATCGGCCTGTTCATGCTGGGCTCTTCCAAGCCCCCGCTGCACAAGAACAGCGTGCTGACCGTGGACCTCTCTCGCAGCGTCAGCGAGCTGCCGAGCACACCCAACCTCCAGGCGCTGATCTCGGGCTCAGTCGGCCATCCCCTGGCCGCGCATGAGATCGCGGCGGCGCTGCACGCGGCCGCGAAGGACAACCACATCTCCGGCGTGTTCCTGCACGGTAGCGTCTCCGGCTCCCCCGCCACGCTGCTCGCCGTGCGCGAGGCGATCGCTGCCGTGCGCGCCGCGCACAAGCCGGTGATCGCCTACTACGGCTCGATGGACGAGCGCACGCTGTGGTTCGCATCGGCCGCTGATGAACTCTGGATGGAGCCGCTCGGCAGCATCCAGATCGACGGCCTCGCCACCGAGATCCCCTACTTCGGCAAGCTCTTCGAGAAGTACGGCATCGAGGTGCAGGTCACGCGCGTCGGCAAGTACAAGTCCGCCGTCGAGCCCTTCATGCTCGAGTCGATGAGCAAGGAGAACCGCGAGCAGCTCAGCGCGCTGCTCGGCGATGTGCAGAACACGCTCTTCGACGAGATCGCCGCCGCGCGCTCGCTGGAACGCGCGGCGCTCGACAAGGCCTCGCGCGAGGAGGGCATCGTGCGCGCACCCGACGCGCTCTCGCGCGGCTGGATCACGCGCACCGGCAGCTTCGGCGAGGCGCTCGCCGACTGGAAGCAGAAACTGAAGGTCGACAAGGACGAGGATCTCGAGCAGATCGACCTCGTCAGCTACGCCAAGCGCCTGGATCCTCCCGAGCCCGATGGCCGCGGCGTGCGCGTGATCGAGGCCGAGGGCGAGATCGTCGATGGCTCGAGCTCGGAGGGCATCGGCGGCGATGACCTCTCGCGCGAGCTGCGCGCCGCCCGCGAGGACAAGGATGTCGCCGCGGTCGTGCTGCGCGTCAACTCGCCCGGCGGCAGCGCCACGGCCTCCGATGTCATCCGCGCCGAGGTGCGCGCGCTGCGCGCCGCGGGCAAGCCCGTGGTCGTGTCGATGGGCAATGTCGCCGCCTCGGGCGGCTACTGGATCAGCGCCGATGCCGACGCGATCGTCGCGCAGCCCGAGACGATCACCGGTTCGATCGGCGTGTTCGGCATGATGCCCAACATCGAGCGCCTCGCGCTGGAGCACGGCGTGCGCACCGAGGTCGTCTCCACGAGCCCCCTCGCCGGCTGGGAATCGATGATGCGCCGCAAGAGCCCCGAACAGCTCGCGCGCATGCAGTTCCTCGTCGATGACATCTACACGCGCTTCCTCGACCTCGTGGCACAGGGCCGCAAGCTCGAGCGCGCCAAGGTCGAGGAGATCGCCCAGGGCCGCGTCTGGTCCGGCCGCGCCGCCCGGGAACTGGGCCTCGTCGATGAGCTCGGCAACCTCGACCGCGCCATCGCGCTCGCGCGCGAGAAGGCCAAGCTCCCCCAGGATGCTCCCGTCATCCGGCCGCGGCCCGAGCAGAGCTTCCTCCAGGAACTGATCGACCAGGCCCTGGAGGGCGAGCCCGAGCCGCTCGCGCATAGCCTCGATTTCCGCCAGGCGGAACTTCAACAGCTACAGAGGCTGCTGGAGAAGTGGACACGCCACCAGGGCATCGTCGCGCGGCTGCCTTTTGATGTGGAGTACCGCTGATGCCCGTCTACGAATACAAGTGCAAGCGCTGCGACCACCGCTTCGAGGAGTTGGTGTTCGGCGACGAGAAGATCGCCTGCCCCAAGTGCAGCAAGTTCGAGCTCGAGCAGCAATTCTCGGTGTTCGGAACCTCCAGCGGCGCTGCCAGCGAGGCAGTGCCGCCGGGTTCGTGCGGAAGCTGCGGTGACCCGCGCGGTCCGGGGTCCTGCCGCTGACCGTCAGCGCGTGATGCCGGGGATGTCGACCCCGCGCTCGTGCGCGCAGCGGATCGCGTCCTCGTAGCCCGCATCGGCATGGCGGATGACCCCCATGCCCGGATCGCAGGTCAAGACCCGCTCCACCGCCGCCGCGGCCTCAGCCGAGCCATCCGCCACCGTCACCTGGCCGGAGTGCAGGCTGTAGCCGATGCCGACACCGCCGCCATGGTGGAAGCTGACCCACGAGGCTCCGCTGGCGATGTTCACGAAGGCGTTCAGGATCGCCCAGTCGGCCACCGCATCCGTGCCGTCCTTCATGGCCTCGGTCTCGCGGTTGGGTGAAGCCACCGAGCCGCAGTCCAGGTGATCGCGACCGATCACGATCGGCGCCTTCAGCCGGCCCGTGCGAACGGCCTCGTTGAAAGCCCGACCCGCCTTGGCGCGCTCGCCGTAGCCCAGCCAGCAGATGCGCGCGGGCAGGCCCTGGAACTGGACGCGCTCGCCCGCCATGCGGATCCAGCGCGCCAACGCCGCATCCTCGGGGAACAGCTCGAGGATGATCTTGTCCGTCTCGCGGATGTCCGCGGGATCACCGGAGAGCGCGACCCAGCGGAACGGGCCCTTGCCCTCGCAGAACAAGGGGCGCACATACTTGGGTACGAAACCTTCAAAGCCGAAGGCCTCAGCAAAGCCCGCCTGCGCCGCGTGTCCGCGCAGGTTGTTGCCGTAATCGAAGGTGTCCGCACCGCGCTTTTGCAGCTCGAGCATCGCCTTGCAGTGCTCGATCATCGTGCGGAAGCTCTCGCGCTCGTAGTGCTTGGGATCCCGCGCGCGCAGCTCCAGCGCCGCCGCGTAGCTCATGCGGTTGGGCACGTAGCCGCCGATCGGATCATGCGCGCTGGTCTGGTCGGTGAGCACATCCGGCGTCACGCCCCGCGCGATCAGCCGCTCGAGCAGGTCGACCGCGTTGGCGAGGACACCGATCGACTTGGGCACGCGCTTTGACTTCCACTCCAGCGCGAGGTCGATGGCCTTGTCGAGATCCTCGACCAGCACATCGCAGTAGCGCGTATCCAGGCGTTTTTGGATCCGCGCGCGGTCCACATCCGCGCCGAGGAAGGTCGCGTGGTTCATCGTCGCGGCCAGCGGCTGCGCGCCGCCCATGCCGCCGAGTCCCCCCGTCACCACCAGCCGGCCGGCGAGATCGCCGCCGAAGTGACGCTTGGCGGAGGCGGCGAAGGTCTCGTAGGTGCCCTGCAGGATGCCCTGCGTGCCGATGTAGATCCACGAGCCGGCCGTCATCTGCCCGTACATGATCTTGTTCTCGGCCTCGAGCTTGCGGAAATGTTCCCAGGTCGCCCAGTGCCCCACCAGGTTCGAGTTGGCGATCAGGACACGCGGCGCCTGGCGCGTGGTCTTGAACACGCCCACGGGTTTCCCCGACTGCACCAGCAGCGTCTCATCCGGCTCCAGCCGCCGCAGCGTCGTCACGATCTGCTGGAAGCTCTTCCAATCCCGCGCCGCCTTGCCGCTGCCGCCATAGACGATCAAGTTGGCGGGATCCTCGGCCACCTCCGGGTCGAGGTTGTTCATCAGCATGCGCAGCGCCGCCTCGGCCGCCCAGCTCTTGCAACTGCGCTCGACGCCGCGCGGAGCGCGCTGCGGGCCGGTGGGAACACTCGAGGCACTCGGGCTCTGGGGAATGGTCTTCTGGCTCATGTCTTCTGGTAGGCGGCTTTCCTCCTCATTCTATCCCCCACCGCCGCCGATTGCCTGCGACCTCTTCCGGTCGCAGACTAAGCCTCCATCCACCTTGTCCAACCGCGCCATCTCCGTCGCGGCCCTGATCTGGGGCAGCAGCATTTTCCTCAGCCGCATCGTCGGCCTGGTGCGCGAAGCCGTGATCGGCCGCACGCTCGGCACGGGCCCCGACGCCGATGTCTACTGGACCGCCTTCGTCCTGCCCGACTTCCTCAACTACCTGCTCGCCGGTGGCGCGCTCTCGATCGTCTTCATCCCGATCTTCCAGCGCCACATCGCCAACGGAGCCCCACAGTCCGCCCAGCGCGCCTTCTCGGCCATCGCGACCTTCCTGGCCCTGGTCCTCGGGCTTGCGACGCTGCTCCTGTGGCAGTTCGCGCCCGCGCTCGTGCACCTCGTCGCGCCCGGCTTCGAGCCCGCCCAGCTCGAGAAGCTCACCGCGCTGACCCGCATCCTCCTGCCCGCGCAGATCTTCCACGTGCTCGGCGGCCTGTTCTCCGCCGCCCTGCAGGCCCGCGACCGCCACGCCATCCCGGCCTTCGCGCCGCTGATCTACACGCTCGGTATCATCACCGGCGGACTCCTGACCTCCAGCGCCGAGGGCTTCGCCTACGGAGTGCTCGCCGGCAGCTTCCTCGGCCCCTTCCTGCTGCCGCTGCTGGCCTGCATCCGCGAGCGCGTGCTGTTCCTTCCACGCCTGGAGTTCAACCATCCCGATCTCAAGCTGTACCTTCTGCGCTCGCTGCCCATCATGCTGGGCTTCTCGATCGTCGCCGTCGACGACTGGATCCTGCGCCGCGAAGCCTCGCTGCTCGACGCCGGCGCGGCGAGCTCGATCACCTACGCGAAGAACCTGATGAAGGTGCCCATGGGCGTCTTCGGCCTGGCCCTGGGCGTCGCCTCCTTCCCGACGCTCTCGCGCCTCGTCGCAGAAGGGCAGGTGGCGAAGATGCACTACACGCTGCTCTCGACGCTGCGCACGCTGCTCGTGCTCTCCTTCGCGGCCCAGGCAGCACTCACCGCCGGCGGCACCGATCTCGTGGCGCTCGTCTACGGACGCGAGCGCATCACGCCCGAGAACCTCGCCGCGATCGGCGCCCTGACGGCACTCGTTTCGCTGGGGCTCGCCGCCTGGTCCGCGCAGACGCTGCTCGCCCGCGGCTTCTACGCGCTTGGCAACACCTGGCTCCCCGCGCTGCTCGGCACCTTCGTGGCGCTGCTCAGCTTCCCGCTCTACGGCCTCCTGCGCGAGCACTACGGGCTCTTCGGCCTGGGCCTGACGAGTTCGCTCGCGATCCTGCTGTATGTCTTCGCCCTCCACACGCTGCTCGAGCGCGAGCTCGCCGAGCGCGGCGAGCGCGTCGAGGCGCACTGGAGCATCTTCTTCGGCCGCACGCTCGTGGCCCTGGGCCTCTCGATCGGGATTGGCAAGGGATTCCTGCTGCTCCTGCCGCAGGACACGGGCTTCACCTGGACGCTCTTGCGCGCGGGTGCGGGCAGCGGGTCAGCGGCGCTGGCCTTTGTCATTGCCGCGGCGATGCTGCAGGTCGGCGAGGCGCAGACACTGCTTGCCCGCCTGAAGCGGTGACATGTGGTGTCAGACACCGCTCGTCACTTCACGGCGGCCTTCAGGCAGAAGATGCGGCCAGCGCGGCAAGTGGAAGCACGCGGGCGCGGTTCGGTGGGCGGGACTGACGACAGGTGTCGGACACCGTATGGCTGGCCTGAAGACAACGCATGGTCACGCATCGGTGCGAAGCGGGCGAGCCTTGCCGTGCGAAGCGGGCGAGTCTGGCCGTGCGAAGCGGGCGAGTCTGGCCGTGCGTAGCGGGCGAGTCTGGCCGTGCGTAGCGGGCGAGTCTGGCCGTGCGAAGCGGGTAAGTCTGGCCGCGCGAGCAACTTCCGGGCTGCGCGTCGACCACGAGTCAGCGCGGGGCTGAGCCCCCACGTTTTTCACATGGTGAAAAAAAATGCCCCGCGCTCCTTCGCTAACGCTCACTCGCGCACGCGCCGCGTCCCGCGCTCGCGCGCAGGCTGCGCCTGCGCGACTCCGCGCGGACACTCGGCGCGCGGCAGTTGATTCGAAAATGCCAACGCGATCGATCTCGGCCGCGGTCCGGCTCGCGGCAGAGTCTCAGCCACTCATCCGGTGGGTGTTGGAATCGACCCTGTGCGGCACGGCGCCTGGTGGGAGATGCGACAGGGCGCTTGTGCGTCAGGTGGCAGAGCGCATTGCGTCACGCGAGACGCCTTGCGATGCAAGCAAACAGCCTGTTGTTCCTGGCGGGATCAATTGCTGATCGTCAGGCGCCTAGGCACTTGGCGTCACGCGGGAGGGCGTTGTTCCCAACGGTGCCAAGGGTTGCGCGTTGTGCGACACGCGGAAGTGTAGCCGGAGATGCGCGTTGTGCGACAGGCGGATGCTTGGCGGGAGATGCGCGTTGTGCGACAGGCGGAAGCGTGGCGCGAGATGCGCGATTCGATCGACTTCCAAGGTTCAGATATTGCAATTGCGATGCCCATTTTTGCGCCTGCGCTGGCGGCTGGGCCGCTCGCGCTGCGCAAAAATGCTCACGGCGATGAGTGCGGATTATCGAGCGTTGTGAGGTGGTGAGGTAGAAAGTCGCAGAGCCCTGGAGGGACGGACGCCGAGGTAGTGGCCCTGGGACGACGGCGAGTAGCTGAAGCGGGACGCGGAACGCGCGAACGAGGCGGCAATGTTGAAGCTGCCCCCGCGGGAGACGCGCGCGGCGAGGCCGTCACCATCGACAAGCGGATCGCGAGCGGCGGAGGAAGCACCACCTGCTTCAGGGTAGGACTCGTGAGTATCGAAGCACCACTCCCACACATTGCCGCAGACCTCGTGCAGGCCGAAGTCATTGGCGCCCAAGCGACCGACAGGGGCGTGCACCGGGAAGCCATCGTTGAACTCCGGCCACCAGGCAGCCACACCAACAGGGCCGCCGACAGCCACGAAGCTCTTATCCGCAAGGTTGACCTTGTCGGCCAGCGACTCTTTTTCGCTGCCCGTCCACCACACGCTCGAGGTGCCACCACGAGCGCCGAACTCCCACTGCGCCTCGCTCGGCAGCTGCAAACCTAGCCGGCGCAAGACCCGCTCGCAGTCCAACCAGGACACTGATTCGACGGGATTCGTCGGGCCACTGGTTGTGTCACCGGATTTGAAGCTGCTCGGGTTCGAGCCCGTGAAGCGCTGCCACTGACCCTGCGTCAACTCGTACTTCGAAAGAAAGTAGGGAGAGATCGTCACCCGATGCACGGACTCGTCGCTTCGAGCCTCTGGATCGAAATTCTGCCCATTCGGGTCAGTCTTCTGCGCACCCATCCAGAAAGTCCCGCCGGGAATCAGCACCAAGACAATCCCCGTGCCCCGGTCAGACCTCTCCACCAGCTTGTGCGCGCCCGACTTCTGCCGCACGAACTTCCCGTCCTTGTCGCGCTCGGGTTCATCGCCCGATTGCACATGCCCGAATTCCCACAAGCCCGACTGTGGATCCGCACCCAGCGGCAAGAGGCCCTCTTGCGGCGTCAGCAGGCCGCCGCCGGGGAACACCGTGTCGCGGTACTTCTCGCTCTTCGCGATCGCCAGGATCGCCTCCTCCCAGCGGCGCCTGGCCTCAGGACCGTCGATCGTGCGCTCACGCAGGCTCTTCGCCAACTCATAGCGTCTCCCGACACCCCACCCTTGCTCCGATGTGATCCCCACTCCCGCAAGGCCGGTCTTTTCATCCTGCAACAGCTCCAGGTTGGAGACCAAGACGCGCAGCTGGCGGTCCCACCAGCTCTTTTCCGCGTCCGCGTACTCGAAAGTGCGGCGCGTGTTCACGGCAGCGGCGAGTGCGTCCACTTCCTTCGACAGGCTCTCGCGCCGCTCCCGACGCTTGGCGACTTCGTCGCCCTGCCATTGCTGGACAGCCTTCTCGAGCTCCTTCTGCGAGGCCTTGAGCTCGTCGCCACCGGGCTCAGAAACCGCCGTCTTCATCTCGACCAGCGCTTCTTCGAGCTTGCCGTTGCGGTACAACGCCCACGCGTAGGTGGCGCGAATACCGGCACGCTTGTCGGCTCCTGCCGCCGCTTTCGCCACTTGGGCAGTCGTCGTTTCCGCAGTCGTTTCCGTTGGGGATTCCGTTGTGGCTTGCGCGGTAGATTCCAGCGCAGGCTTGTCGGCTTCTGCCTTCTCCAGCGCACGCTTGGCGAGCAGCAGCGCCCGCACTTCTTCGCCCAACACGGGCTGCTTGGGATCGACGAGCTTCCAGGCGAGTGCATTCAAGCCATCGGCGCCGGTGGGCAACGATTCCTTGGCGACATCGGCCCCGACTGCGGCGGCAACTGGCCATGGCTCGAGCGACAACATCCGCGAGCGCCACAAGAGGTCTGCGGACTTGGACTTCCACTCTCCGTAGTTCGGATGGGACTCGCGGTCGGTGCGGATTTGCTCGTCCGAGAGCGGCAGGGCATCGCTGCGCAACTCACGCAGCTTGGCCTGATGCTCCGTAAGGCTCGGGCGTTTTTTCAAGCCCTTCGATTCATCGCCGGGCTGGCCGTCGAGCAATTGGCGAGCCTGGCGCATCCAGGCTTCGTAGCGCGGGATCATCGTTGATTCCGCGGGCCACAGCTGCTCCGCAGACGCGACCAGGTCCTCGTAGTCCTTCTGCGCGGAGAGCGAAAGCACATCGTTGGCCTTTTGCGTGGCTTCCGCGGCGTTGAGTCGAGCCTCGTCACGGGCCTGCTGAGCCTGCTCCGCATTCTGCCGCGCTTCGTCTGCATTCTTTTCGGCAAGCACCAAGTTGTCCTTGGCTGCCCGCTCGCCCTTCTCGGCCCGCTGTGCCTGAGCTGTGGCCTCACTTGCCTGGCCCTGCGCATACAGCGCAAGTGCGCTGATCACCACCAGCGCCGTGCTGCCGACCCCGATCCCCACCGCCTGCGCCGGATGCCGCAGCACCCACTTCCTCACCTTCTCCACTCGCGTCGCCGGCTTCGCGAGGATCTCCTCATTCTTCAGATGCCGCTCGAGGTCCTCCGCGAACTCCCGCATCGACCCGTAGCGGGCACCGGAGCGCTTCTGCATCGCCTTCGCGCAGATCACCGCCAGGTCCTTGGGGCATTGCGAGCGAATCGTGCGCGGATCCGGGGGATCGAAAAGCGAGATCTGCGCCGCGATCTGCTGGGTCGTGTCACCGGTGAACGGCCGCTGCAGCGTCAGCAACTCGTACAGGATCACGCCCAGGCTGAACACATCCGTGCGACCATCGATCGATTTCTCGGCAGACACCTGCTCGGGACTCATGTAATGGATCGTGCCGCGGATCTCTCCGCTGCGAGCGAGCGTCTGCTCCTGGAGCAACCGCGCCAGGCCAAAATCCACGACACGCGGCGTTCCCCGCTGGTCGATCAGGATGTTCTGGGGCTTGAGGTCGCGGTGCACCACACCCGCGTCGTGCGCTGCCTGCATCCCCAGCGCGATGTCCCGCACCCATTGTCCCACGCGCGCGTAGTAGCCGGTCGGAAGCACGGATTCCCGCCGGAAACCCTCGATCGCATCCAGCAGCGAGAGAGCTCCATCGACAAGCTCCTGAGCGATGTACTGCACACCACCCGCTTCGCCGTGCGCCAGCGTGCGCACGAGGTTGGGGTGGCTCGCCTTGCCGCCCGCGCGTGCTTCGCGCTCGAAG
>JBIKMH010000064.1:0-2691 GCA_044359355.1 Planctomycetota bacterium
CCATCGACAAGCTCCTGAGCGATGTACTGCACACCACCCGCTTCGCCGTGCGCCAGCGTGCGCACGAGGTTGGGGTGGCTCGCCTTGCCGCCCGCGCGTGCTTCGCGCTCGAAGAGGTTGAGCGACTGCTCGTCGGGCGCGCCCACCAGGATGAATTTCAGCGCGACGCGGCGGCGGAGTGAGACCTGGGTCGCTTCCCAGACCTGCCCCATGCCGCCATGGCCGATGAAGCGCACCAACTCGTAGTCACCGATGCGCTCGCCCGGATGGTACTCCCGGGTTGCCTTGGGGGTGTGGCCCCGCAGGCCAAGGCGCAGGCGCCGGAAGAATTCATCTTCCGGTGCCGAAGCGGGGTTTTCCGGCGCGAGCGATTCTTGGGGGGCCAGGAGTTCGCGCGCCGCGAAGTCGCGCGAGGCGAGTGCGCGCAGTTCGTTGGACAATGCCGGGTTCGCCGCGCACAGCGCCTCGAAGTCAGACGGGCCGGCCTCACCCCGCTCGCGCTTGGCGGCGAAGTCGTGGTACAGGCGTTCGGCCGGGGATTGCGAATCGTCGGAGGGAGTCGTGGTCATGTGCGGGGGCGGGGTGCCCATGGCCAGGGCGGACGGGAGAGGGTCAGTGGCTTCGAGGTTGAAGCACAGACCCCGCTCCTGGATTCTACACTCGCAAGGAATACCCCACGAATCCGGCCTCCCGGAAGGGGCACGGGGCCGTGGCCAACGCCCGAACAGGGTAAGCGAGGGGGTAGAAGTGGCAACAGGTGCCTGACACCGTACGTCGTGTGAATCGTTCGGATTCGGATGGGATTTCCACCGCCCATTTTTGCGCCTGCGCTGGCGGCTGCGCCGCTCGCGCTGCGCAAAAATGCTCACGGCGATGAGTGCGGATTATCGAGCGTTGTGAGGTGGTGAGGTAGAAAGTCGCAGAGCCCTGGAGGGACGGACGCCGAGGATGGCGTCCTGGTGCGACGGCGCGTGGCGGTTGCGGATCGCGGAACGCGCGTGCGCGGCGGCAAAGCTGAAGCTGCCCCCGCGGTTGACGCGCGTGGCGAGGCCGTCACCATCCACGCTCGGATCGCGAGCGGCGGAGGAAGCACCACCTGCTTCAGGGTAGGACTCGTAAGCATCGAAGCACCACTCCCACACATTGCCGCAGACCTCGTGCAGGCCGAAGTCATTGGCGGCCAAGCGACCGACAGGGGCGTGCGACCCGAAGCCATCCTTGAACTCCGGCCACCAGGCAGCCACACCAGCAGACCCGCCGGCAGCCACGTAGCTCTGATCCGCAAGGTTGACCTTGTCGGCCAGCGACTCTTTTGCGCTGCCCGTCCACCACACGCTCGAGGTGCCACCACGAGCGCCGAACTCCCACTGCGCCTCGCTCGGCAGCTGCAAACCTAGCCGGCGCAAGACCCGTTCGCAGTCCAACCAGGACACTTGTTCGACGGGCTTCGTGATGCCAACGGTTCCGTTGAAACCGGATTTGTAGTTGCTCGGGTTCGAGCCCGTGAAGCGCTGCCACTGACCCTGCGTCAGCTCGTACTTCGAGAGAAAGTAGGGAGAGAGCGTCACCCGATGCACGGACTCGTCGCTTCGAGCCTCTGGATCGAAGTTCTGCCCGTTGGGATCGCTCTTCTGCGCCCCCATCCAGAAAGTACCGCCGGGAATCAGAACCAGCACGATCCCCGTGCCCCGGTCAGACCTCTCCACCTGCTTGTGCGCGCCCGACTTCTGCCGCACGAACTTCCCTTCCTTGTCGCGCTCGGGTTCATCACCCGATTGCACATGCCAGAATTCCCACAAGCCCGACTGCGGATCCGCACCCAGCGGCAACAGTCCTTCCTGCGGCGTCAGCAGGCCGCCGCCGGGGAATACCGTGTCGCGGTACTTCTCGCTCTTCGCGATCGCCAGGATCGCCTCCTCCCAACGGCGCTTGGCTTCGGGGCCGTCGATCGTGCGCTCACGCAGGCTCTTCGCCAACTCATAGCGTCTCCCGACACCCCAGCCTTGCTCCGATGTGATCCCCACTCCCGCAAGGCCGGTCTTTTCATCCTGCAACAGCTCCAGGTTGGCGACCAAGACCCGCAGCTGGCGGTCCCACCAGCTCTTTTCCGCGTCCGCGTACTCGAAAGTGCGGCGCTCGCTCACGGCAGCGGCGAGTGCGTCCACTTCCTTCGACAGGGTCTCGCGCTGCTCCCGACGCTTCGCGACTTCGTTGCCCTGCCATTGCTGGACAGCCTTCTCGAGTTCCTTCTGCGAGGCCTTGAGTTCGTCGCCACCGGGCTCAGAAACCGCCGTCTTCATCTCGTCCAGCGCTTCTTCGAGCTTGCCGTTGCGGTACAACGCCCACGCGTAGGTGTCGCGAATACCTGCTCGCATGTCTGCTGCTGCCATGTCCAGCGCACGCTTGGCGAGCAGCAGCGCCCGCACTTCTTCGCCCAACACGGGCTGCTTGGGATCGACGAGCTTCCAGGCGAGTGCATTCAAGCCATCGGCGCCGGTGGGCAACGATTCCTTGGCCACATCGGCCCCGACTGCGGCGGCAACTGGCCATGGCTCGAGCGACAACATCCGCGAGCGCCACAAGAGGTCTGCGGACTTCGACTTCCACTCTCCGTACTTCGGATGGGACTCGCGGTCGGTGCGGATTTGCTCGTCCGAGAGCGGCAGGGCATCGCTGCGCAACTCACGCAGC
>JBIKMH010000039.1:0-32891 GCA_044359355.1 Planctomycetota bacterium
TCAACAATCTGTTTGCGCAGATGCGCGACGGCCTCTCGCGCCTCGTGCGGCCCAACTGGGCGCATTCGAAGAGGCGGGAGCGGCTCGTTGACCACCTGTGGATCTACGTCGTCTACCGCAACTATGTACGCGAGATCACGCGCGACTGCCTGAAGGAGTCATCCGCTTCTGCACTCGGCATCCTGCCGCGGCGATTGACGGTCAAAGAGGTGCTGACCCTGCGCGGCAGAATTGCTCTCTAAAAAACGTCCAGCGGTCTGGAGCAGTTCATCCTCTGGGGGCGTCGAGCACCACCACAACCCCCTCCCTCACCGCTTCATCAAAAAACTCCCGCTCCTCCTCGTCCAAATCCTCGCGGCCCGGTTTCTGCGCGCGAACGCGCTCCTCGATTCGCCATCCAGCCGCGCGCAGCTCGATCTCCACGGCCTCCCAAGCCGCTTCTGCGCTGCTGGCTTTGACAAAGGCCAGCCCGCAGGCCGTGTCCGCAGACTCCGACTCCTCTTCATCCGCGACGCCCACCAGAGTCAGGCGCCACAACGACCGGCCGGCGGCGGAACCATCCCGGGCGAAATGGGCGCGAGCCTGCTCAAGGGACAGAGCTCCGTTCGGGCCCCCGCGGACGCTTCTTGCGTCGGCGTCGGACTGTCCATCGTCTTCCCAGCCGCAACGTGGGCAGATCTCGAAAGCGCCGAGGCGGGTCAGCGTGGCTTCTGTGCAGCAGGGACAGGGGTGCATGCGCGCGACATCCTAGCGGGGGGGGCGGGGGTATTTCTCACAGATAGATTCCAGTCGTGGATCGAATCTAGATCTTGGTAGATTCCAGCTGTGCTGTTTCCTTCCGCCGACAACCTGCGAGCAAGGGGAGTGCAAGTGACTGCCCAGCGTCTGGCTGTGCTGCGCGCCATCCATGCCTGTCCGCACGGCTCGGTCGAGGCGATCGAGCTGCATGTGCGCGGCGAGCTGGGCACGGTCTCGACCCAGGCGGTCTACGACACGCTGCACCTTTTCTGTGAGCACGGCCTCGCGCGACGCGTCCTGCTGCCTGGGCACCCCGCCCGTTTCGACCCGCGCGCGGACGACAGTCATCACCATGCGGTCTGCCGTCTGTGCGGGCGCATCACGGACGTCGAGTGTGCCGCCGGCACCGCACCTTGTCTCTCCGCTGCTACGAACTGCGGCTATCGGATCGATGCCGTGGAAATCGTGTACTGGGGCACATGCTCGGCTTGTCGTCCGAACCCGCGTCCCCGACGCAACTCAACTGGAAAGCGCTGACCGGCGCCTCGATGCTTCTTTTCCCATCCAACACATGATTGAATCCTCAATCCTTGCGTGCTCCGCATCGCGCGGAGCGTTCCCGTCCCGTTCCTTCCTTTGGACGCTCGCCCTCATCGCCGGCGCCAGCAGTTGTGCTTCGACCCGACAGGGCGAGACTCCCGGCGCTCCGGCCGAGGGCAAGTGCCCGGTGATGAGCGAGACCTCCACGGTCGAAGCCAGCTACAAGGACAGTGCCACGAGCGCGATGAGCAACCGCGATTGGTGGCCCAACCAGCTGGATTTGTCGATCCTGCACCAGAATCCGCCTGCGGGGAACCCGATGGGGCCCAACTTCGACTACGCGGCCGAGTTTGCCAAGCTCGACCTCTCGGTGCTCAAGGCCGACCTCGCCAAGACACTGACCACTTCGCAGGACTGGTGGCCGGCTGACTACGGCACCTACGGCGGCCTGTTCATCCGGCTTGCCTGGCACAGCGCGGGCACCTACCGCGTGGCGGATGGTCGGGGCGGTTCCGCTGACGGCACGATCCGTTTTGCTCCGCTCAACAGCTGGCCGGACAACGCCAACCTCGACAAGGCGCGTCGTCTGCTGTGGCCGATCAAGCAGAAGTACGGTGCCCGGATCTCCTGGGCGGATCTGATGATCCTCGCGGGCAACGTCGCGCTGGAGCAGGCGGGCTTCAAGACCTTCGGCTTCGCCGGCGGGCGCGCGGATGTCTGGGAGCCGCAGGCCGATGTGTTCTGGGGCTCTGAAGGCAAGTGGCTGGCCGACGAGCGCCAAGGCACGGGCAGCGAGCTCGATCATCCGCTCGCCGCCTCGCAGATGGGGTTGATCTACGTCAACCCCGAAGGCCCCGGCGGCAAGCCCGATCCGATGGCGGCTGCGCAGGCCATCCGAACTACCTTCGGTCGCATGGCGATGAACGACGAGGAAACCGTCGCCCTGATCGCAGGCGGCCACACGCTCGGCAAGGCGCACGGCGCCGCGAACCCGACACAGCACGTCGGCCCAGAGCCCGAAGGCGCCCCGATCGAAGAGCAGGGTCTCGGCTGGAAGAGCAATCATGGCAAGGGCAGCGGCGCCGATGCGATCACCAGCGGTCTGGAAGGAGCTTGGACCTCGACTCCCGATGAGTGGTCGCAGGACTACTTCAAGAACCTGTTCCGCTTCGAATGGGAACTCACCAAGAGCCCCGCGGGCGCCCAGCAGTGGAAGCCCAAGGGCGATGCCGGCAAGACCGTGCCGGATGCGTTTGATCCCAACAAGTTCCACCAGCCCGTGATGTTCACCACGGACCTCGCGCTGATCACCGATCCCGCCTATCGCAAGATCTCGGAGCGCTTCCACAAGAACCCGCAGGAGTTCAACGATGCCTTCGCGCGCGCCTGGTACAAGCTGACACACCGCGACATGGGGCCGCGCGCCCGCGCGCTGGGCAAGGAAGTCCCGGCTGAGCAGTTGTGGCAGGATCCCGTTCCCGCCGTCAACCACCCGCTCGTCGATGAGCAGGATGTCGCGGCGCTGAAAGGCAAGCTGCTCAACTGCGGTCTGAGCGTGGCTCAACTTGTCTCGACCGCCTGGTCCTCGGCCGCGAGCTACCGCGGTTCCGACATGCGCGGCGGTGCCAACGGTGCGCGTCTGCGTCTGGCTCCGATGAAGGACTGGGCCGTCAACGAGCCGGCGGAGCTGTCCCGGAATCTCGGCGTGTTGGAAAACATCCGCAAGGACTTCAACGGCGCGCAAAGCGGCGGCAAGCAGATCTCGATGGCCGATCTGCTCGTGCTGGCGGGCTGCGCCGGCGTCGAGGAAGCGGCCAAGCGCGCTGGGTACAGCGTCTCCGTTCCTTTCGCTCCCGGTCGCACGGACGCCACGCAGGAGCTGACCGACGTGGCCTCCTTTGCCGTGCTCGAGCCCAAGGCTGACGGCTTCCGCAACTACCTCGCGGCCGGCCAGTCACGCCAGCCAGCCGAACTGCTGGTCGATCGCGCCCAGCAACTGGGCCTGTCGGCACCCGAGATGACCGTACTCGTCGGCGGAATGCGCACCCTCAATGCCAACATCGGCGATTCCAAGGCGGGCGTCTTCACCACGCGCCCCGAGACGCTCACGACGGACTTCTTCGTCAACCTGCTCGATGTGGGCACCGTCTGGAGCAAGGCCAAGGGTGCGGACGCCTATGAGGGCCGCGACCGCAAGAGCGGTCAGTTGAAGTGGACGGCCACCTCTGTCGACCTGATCTTCGGCTCGAACTCGCAGCTGCGTGCGATCGCGGAGGTCTACGCCAGCGATGACGCCCCTCAGAAGTTCGTGCAGGATTTCGTCGCCGCCTGGACCAAGGTGATGAACGCCGACCGATTCGACCTCAAGTCGATGCCGCGCAACTGAGCCGCTCCCGCGAGTTCCATCGCGTCTTACGCGCAGCGCCGCTCGGGTCGCCTTCCAGCGGCCGGGGCGGCGCTGCCCTGTCAGGGTGAGTGCGTGGGGCAAGGTCCGCTTCGCGGCGCGAGATCAGCCGCAGCGCGAGACCAGCCGCGGAGCGAGATCAGCCGCATACTTTGGTACGCCCGGAGGGATTCGAACCCCCGACCCTCGGTTCCGAAGACCGATGCTCTATCCAGCTGAGCTACGGGCGCGCACGCGGCTTCTGATTGTAGTCAGCGACGGGAGCTCATGCGATCCAGCGCCTCGGATTCGCGCCGCCTTGGAACCGGCTCACTTCGCGAGAACCTCGACCGCATCGATCCTGCCGCTGAGGTACGGTCGCAGGCCTTCCGCCGTGAGCCTTCGGGCGGCGCCCGGATCCGACTTCAGATGCGCATCGAAGAAGGCGCGGGTCGCGGCGCGCGTCACGGGCTGCGTCTCCTCGCGGGTCGGGCTCGGCAGGGAGCGCCCGGTGGCTTCGGATGCCGACGTGAAGTCGTTGTGACTCGCGTTCGCCAGCCAGACGAAGCGGTGTTCGCCCGCGGGCCACAGCGCAAAAGCCTGACGACGGTTTTCCGCGGCCACCCCTGCCTGCTGATTGTCTCTGGAACCCGTGATGCCGAGCAGGGGCACGCGCAGGCTCGCAAAACTCTCGGCGATGAAGAACGGCTCGCCCACGCCCTGCGGCGAGAGGGCCACGCCGCATCGAATCCGCGGATCAGCCAGTTCAGGCCCGAGTCCCTGGCCGGGTTCGACGCGCGGCCTGAGCCAGTCGAGGGCGGGCCGCGCGCCGCACGCGATCATCGTCGTGCACGCCCCAAAGGAGTGGCCCATCGCTCCCACCCGCTCGAGATCCAGCCGGCCGCGGAGCTTCGGATGGCTCACATTCCACCGGGCCGCGACATCGATGGCGAACGAGAGATCTCGGGGACGCGTGAGCACCTCGTCCGCATCGCGTGTCATGTCGAGGATATTTTGGAGCGGGCGCAGACCCCGACGGAGCCGCTCGCGATGGCTGCCGATGTGCTCGACGCACAGCACCGCATATCCGTGAGCGGCCAGATCCTGTGCCTGCCCGAAGTGTGTGTCCCAGTCCCCGCCGGCGCCATGCGACACGATGAGGACCGGGAGCTTGCCGCCGCTCAGCGGCATATGGACCTTGATCGGAACCCTGCGTCCGCGCGCGTTATCGACGAGCTCGGGGAAGGCGAACAGCTCGACCACCTGCGGCGCGGGCGACGGTCGGGCGCGCGATTTGTCGGCGAAGAAGGACCAGACTCGCTCCGCGCCGCGAAACGAGAGGATCGGCGTGTTGCCACTGCGCCGCGGCTGGCTGCCCGGCCAGCCGTGTCCACCTTCGCTGTCGAGCACGAACTCGGTCGGGGCGCCGCCCTCGAGCGCAGCGTAGGTCGTGGTCGTCACGCTGCCCTGGACCACCACGGATCCCTCGGGCCGCGAGCGATTGGCCCTGATCCAGAAGTCGATCACCTCGCGCACCGGCTTGAAGGCGCTCGCCTGCGCGGAGCGCACCAGCGGATGGCCGCTCATCCCCCCAGACAGCGGAACTTCCTCGTCTCTGGCGCCGTTGATGATCAGGATCGGCAGCGGCACGGACGGCACCGTTTCGAAGCTGAACATGCTCGCGACCACGGGTGCCACGGCAGCCAGGCGTTCAGGACGCGCGCAGGCGTAGACGAAGCTCATCATGCCGCCGTTCGAAGCACCAGTCATGCAGATCCGCGCCGGATCCGCCCCATGGTCGGCGATCAGCCGATCGATCCATGCGTCGAGGCAAGCGATGTCGTCCGCATCGCCGACCTGCCTTCGCAGCATATGGCCGGTGTTCCAGGCATGCCGATCGCCCCCGAAGGAGGTGCCCTCAGGATAGACCACCATGAATCCGCTGGCTCTCGCCACCGCATCGAAACCCGAGGTGAGACGCATCTGTTCGGCACTGCCCATGCCGCCATGCAGCGCGATGACGACCGGTCGCAGCGTGCCCGCAGGAGGGGCGTTCACGACGATGGCGCGACGCCGGACACCGCCGATGTTCAGTTCCAACTCTCCGTCGGCTCGCGTCGCTGGAGCCTGCGCGGCCGCGGGACTGCCCAAGGCGGAGCGGTAGAAGGCCCAGTGGCGATCGCCGAGCGCCTCGATCACGCGATCGGGGTTGTGGTCGATGCCCGCGAGCACGATCCATTCGTGCGGAATCCCCAGACGCTGCAGATGCTCATGGAAGGCGCGGTTGTTGGCATAGGTCTCGTCCTCGTCGCCAACCACGATCCGCACCAGCGAGCTCTTCGCGATCGTCTCCGCGCCGGTTTGGGCCAACTGGCGCGGGCTCACGGCCCGGAAATACCCCTGATCTCCGCCGTAGACGCGCTCGAGCAGTTCTTCGGCCTGCCGCTTGCCCGCGAGCGGCGTATCGATCAGTTCTTCCTGCAGGGGGCCCGCGCCCATGATCGAGACCGCCCTGAAGAGCTCGGGATATCGAAAACCCAGGCGCGCGGCTCCGTATCCGCCCATGCTGAAGCCATCGAGCAGGCGTCCCTCCCGCGTCGCGATCGTCCGCCAGGTGGCGTCGATGTGCGGCAGCAGTTCCTTGACGATCACGGACTCGATCGGCGCGCGGCCATCCTTCCAGTCGACGTACATGCCCATCTCCAGACCGTTGACCAGCACCACGAGGCAGGGCGGAATGGCGCCCGAGCGGATGGCTGCGTCGAAGCTCTGACTGACGGACGCAATGCCCGCCAGCCCGCCGCCGGAGCCGTGCAGCCAATAAACCGTGGGGAAGCGTCGCGCGGGTTCCCGCTCGTACGCTTCCGGCACGTAGATGTGGTAGCTGACGGCGGTTTGTGCCGCGCGGCTCTCGAAGCTGCGGTGCACGACCCTGGGCGCGGCAACGGCTCGCGTGACCCACTCGAGCTCTTCCCGAGCGCGGGGCGCAGCCGTGGATGTCTCTGCCTGAGCCGGCTGCGGCAGGCGCCAGCCGGGGAGAATCAACAGCAGGAACCAAGCAAGGAACTTCATGCAGGCGGAATTTGTGCTGGCAGCCGCTTCGAAAGCTCGGCGCAAGCCGAGCCTGCCGGTTCACGGCGCGAGCCAGCCTGCACGTTAAGATCGACGCGCGATGAAACCCAAGCCTCTGCCTCCGGTCCCGCGCGATTCCGAAGATGACTACACGCCGCAAGCCGCGGCCCGGCGGCTAGCGCTGTGGAAGCGCTCCGGCGCGGCCCTGCCGGTGCATCTGTCGGGCGCCCCTGTTCCGCATGCACAGGCCCGGGGCAAGATCGAGAATCTGGTGGGCTTCGCGCAGGTGCCCCTGGGGCTTGCCGGTCCGCTGGTCTGCGACACTTCGAAGGGTCTGCGGCAGGTGTACGTGCCGCTGGCGACCACCGAAGGCGCGATGGTGGCTTCCTACTCGCGCGGCATGAAGCTGCTGGCCGCGGGCGGGGGAGCGCGGGCTCGGGTGCTGCGCGAGGGGCTGACCCAGAATCCGGTGTTGGTCTACGCCGACAACCGCGCGGCCGAGGCGGCGCGTGCCAAGGCCGCGAGGAGCCTCGCGCGCTGGCAGAAGCTCGTCGCCCGCCAGACCCGGCACGGAGCACTCGTGCGCCTCGAGCCGCGCACGATTGGTCGGCGTCTGGTGCTGCAGCTGGTCTTCACCACGGGGGATGCGATCGGGATCAACATGGCTGCCCGCGCGGCCGATGCGATCAGCACCGATCTCGCGGAGCGCACCGGCGCGCTCGAGCGCCATGTGCACGGTCAGGACGTCGAAAAGCGTGCCAATGCGCGCGCGCTGATCGAAGGCCGCGGGCGCAGCGTGGTGGCTGAGGCCACGCTGCCCCGGCGGGCCTTGCAGGAACTCGCGCGGACGACGCCCGAGCGGATGGTGGCGATCCTCGACACCTATCGGGTCGGCTACAGCGAGCTGGGCACGCACAACTGGCTCGTCCAGGCAGCCAACGGCCTCGCTGGCCTGTTTCTGGCTTGCGGGCAGGATCTAGCCTATGTGGTCGAGTGCGCCACGGGGCAGCTCGATTTCGCGTTGGATGCCCGCGGGGACCTGTACGCCTCGGTGCACCTGCCGACGATGCTGGTCGGGACGGTGGGGGGCGGCAGCGGGCAGGGCACGGCGCGCGAGTGTCTCGAGCTGCTCGGCTGCCAGGGGCCGGGCAGCGCGAGGGCGCTGGCGGAACTGGCGGCGGCGACCGTGCTGGCGGGCGAGCTGTCCCTCATGGCGGCCTTCACGGCCGGCGAATTCGTGGCCGCCCACGAGCGCCTGGGCCGCAACCGCCCCCCTGCCTGAGGCTTTCCGGGGGGCGGGCGCTTGATCTTTGGCTGTTTCGGTGTAACTTGCTTGGCCTCAATTTCTTGCAACAAAGCAGCAAGGAACGCCTCATGACCACCTCAGCCACCACTCGTACCGAATCCCCCCGTTCCTTCAAGGGCCTGAAGCGCACTCTGGAGATGCACCGCAACATCGGCATTGCGGCGCACATCGACGCCGGCAAGACCACCGTCACCGAGCGCATCCTGTTCCTGACGGGCAAGATCCACACCACCGGCGAGGTGCACGACGGTGAGGCGACGATGGACTTCCTCGAGGAAGAGCGCAAGCGCGGCATCACGATCCAGTCGGCCGCGACCGCCGCCGAGTGGAACAACCATTCCATCAACATCATCGACACGCCCGGTCACGTGGACTTCACGGCCGAGGTGGAGCGCTCGCTGCGCGTGCTCGACGGCGCCGTTGCGGTGTTCGACGCCGTCGCGGGCGTGGAAGCGCAGTCCGAGACGGTCTGGCGTCAGGCCAACCGTTACGGCGTCCCGCGCATCTGCTTCGTCAACAAGATGGACCGCGTCGGTGCGGACTTCTACGCCTGCGTGGAGCAGATCCAGAGCCGTCTCGAGGCTCGTCCGGCGGTGGTGCAGATCCCGGTCGGCGCCGAGAAGGACTTCAAGGGCGTGATCGATCTCGTGCGCATGAAGATGTACGAGTTCCCCGAGGAAGCCGAAGGCAAGTCCTACATCGAGAGCGACATCCCGGCCGAGATGCAGGCTGAAGCCGACAAGTGGCGCGCTGCTCTGGTCGAGGTCGCTGCCGACTTCGACGACGATCTGATGGGCCTTGCGCTCGAGGGCAAGGACGTGCCCGAAGCGCTGCTGCTCAAGGCGCTGCGCAGCGGCACGATCAAGATGCAGTGCACGCCGGTGGTTTGCGGCGCCGCGCTCAAGCACAAGGGAGTGCGCTTCATGCTCGACGCGGTGGTGGATTTCCTCCCCAGTCCGGTCGATCTGCCGCCGGTCGAGGGCATCGAACCTCGCACGGACAACAAGCTCGTGCGCAACCGGGCGGACTCCGACCCGATGTGCCTGATGGCCTTCAAGACCATCGCCGAGCCGACCGGCGACTTGACCTTCGTGCGCGTCTACTCGGGCGTTCTGCAGAAGGGCACGGGCGTGCTCAACGCGCGCACCGGCAAGATGGAGCGCATCGGCCGCCTCGTGCGCATGTTCGCCAACAAGCGCGAGCCGCTCGACGAGATCCGCGCCGGCGACATCGGCGCCGTGATCGGCCTCAAGAACACCTACACCGGTGACACGCTCTGCGACGAGAACAACCCGATCGCGCTCAACAAGATTCAGTTCCCCGACACCGTGATCTCGATGTCGCTGGAGCCCAAGAAGTCCGCTGACCGCGACAAGCTGGGCGAAGTGATCGGCAAGATGATGCGCGAGGACCCGACCTTCCGCGCCCAGACGAACGAGCAGACCGGCCAGCTGATCATCAGTGGCATGGGCGAACTGCACCTGGAAGTCATCACCAACCGCATCCAGAACGACTACAAGTGCGAGGTCGTCACCGGCAAGCCGAAGGTTGCCTACAAGCAGCGCTTGCGCAAGCCGATGGACACCGAGGCCCGCTTCATCCGTCAATCGGGTGGTCGCGGTCAGTACGCCGTGATCAGCGTCAAGTTCGAGCCCGTCGCCACCAAGGACGGCGACCTCGAGTTCGTCGACGAGATCAAGGGCGGCTCGGTCCCCCGCGAGTACATCCCCAAGATCGAGGATGGTCTGCGTGCGGGCTTCGCCGGCGGGGGCGCCACCGGCTTCCCCTTCGTCAACGTCCGGGCGACGCTCTACGACGGCAAGTACCACGAAGTCGACTCGAGCGAGCAGGCCTTCCATGCGGCGGGCGTCCTCGCCTTCCGTCAGGCGGCCGAAAACAACATCACGCTGCTCGAGCCGATCATGAAGGTCGAGGTGCGCGTGCCGGAGGAGTTCGTCGGCGGCGTGGTCGGCGACCTCAACAGCCGCCGCGGCGAAATCAGCGCGGTCGACTCGCTGGGCAATCAGCGCATCATCCGTGCGCTGGTCCCGATCGCCGAGATGTTCGCCTACTCCTCCTCGCTGCGCGGTGCGACCCAGGGCCGCGGCTCCTATGCGATGGAGCTGTTCGAGTACCGCGACGTCCCGGGCAGCATCGCCGAGGCCGTCCTGAAGGGCAAGGACGCCTGATCCGTCCGGGCTCCTGAGCCGTTCGAAAACCCGCGCCAGCCGCCGCTTTGGGCGGCTGGCGCTTTTCTTCCGAGGGTGGCGCGCACTATCGTGGGCCCATGACCCGCACCGCCAAACGCCGCTTCTCCCGCGAGCTATCCGGCATCGTCGACGGCCTTGCCATCGGGGCGCACGGGCCGGTGCTCGTGCACCACTACGAGCCGCCCGCCGACGACATGTGGATGGACGATGTGATCCCCGGCAAGCTCTCGGCGCTCGAGCGCGCCACGGGCGAGGTGCTGTGGTCCTCGCCCTGTGAGGTCGGCTATGGCCGCGGTTTCGGCGCGGGCTTCGCGTCCGACGGTGCCGCGCTGGTGCTGGGACCGACCGCCAAGGGGCATATGGCGGTGCGCATGGCGCTCGCCAACGGCGCGCTGCTCGCCGCCCACGAAATCGAGGCTTTTGACGATGCGCTCGTGCACGAGGACATGGCCATCACGGTGACGCCCAAGAGCGTCGTCGCCTACGACAGCCGCACGCTGATCGAGCAGTGGGAGTACTCGCGTCCGGGTGAGCGCTACCACCACGTCGCCCGGGCTGGCGGGCGCGTCTTCGTCTCGGTCACGCACTCCTCGCGCAAGCATGGCGTGTTGTGTCTCGATGCTGAGAATGGCGAGTTTCAGACGGAAATCCTGAGCCCGCGCGGCGCGACGATCCACGGCATCGCGGCCAGCGGTGACGGTCTGATCGTGCTCACGCGCGATCTCCAATCCGCCCTGCCGCGCGAGGTCGTGGGGCAGTTCATGATCCAGCTCTCCAGGCTCGAGGACTCCCGCCGCGGAGACACGCTCTCGCTGCTCGCGCTGCCGATCGACTCCACGGCGGGGGACGCGCCGCTGTGGTGGGAAATTCTCTCCACGCAGCCCGTGGACGAGATTCCCGAGGTCGCCATTTCGGCCGACAGCGGCAAGCTGTATCTGGTCAGCGGGGCGCTGATCGAGGTCCGCGACATCCTGACCGGCCGCAAGCTGGGGGAATGGGCGATCCCGGGGCTCGACGAGCGCGTGGCCTGGCAGGTGGCCAGCGGCGCAGGCCTGCTGGCCGAGGAATCGCGCGTCAGCCTCTACGAACTGCCCGCCTAGGACCCGCGGCCGCATGTGGGCCGCTTCCGGGTATACTTTGTCGCCCTAACACAACACGACACCTCTACGTCTGGGGGTCGTGAACCCGTCGCCCGGCTCACGAGGGGCTTGGCGACTCTGTCCACCTCGCCCGGAACACTTCCGTGACCGCCACCCACATCCTGGAGACCCTCGCCGAGGAGTTCTCCGCCAAGCCTGAGCAGGTTCAAAACGCGCTGAACATGCTCGATGCCGGACTCAGCGCGCCCTTTATCGGCCGCTTCCGTCGCAGCGAAGTCGGCGGGCTCTCTGAGAGCTTCGTGCGCCGCATGCACCGCCGCCGCGATGAGCTGGTCGAACTCGACCGCCGTCGCGCGACGATTCTGGGGATCCTCCAGAACCAGCCCCAGGTCAGCCCGGAGCACCTCGCTCAGGTCGAGCGCACGATGGATCGCTTCGAATTGGAGGATCTGCTGATCGCGCATCGCAAGCCCGAGCCTGAGGTGCAGCTGGCACTCGATCGTGGCCTCGGTGGTCTGGCGGATGAACTGGTGAAGCAGATCAGCAAGGCGGAGCGCGCCGCGATTCTGGGTGTCAGCGAGAGCGAACTCGACGCGCGCGAAAAGGTCGAGGAGACTCTGCCCACCGTCGAAACGCAGCCAGAGGATGCGAGCGCGGGCGAAGCCGCGCAGGCCGCACAGACGCCGGCACAAGCCGCCGGCGAAACCGCGTCCGCCGAAACCGCGCCGAATGAAGCCGCGACAGGTGAAGCCGCGGCCGAAACCCCGCCCACTGAAGCCGAGCATGAAGAGGAGACCGCTGCGCCTGCGCCCACGCTGGAAGCCGCCGCGTCCGTGCCGCTCAACATCGACCCCGTGGCGGCGATGAACGCGCAGCTGGCCCGCGTCTGCGCCCCGTTCGTGCGTCCCGACCGCAACATCCACACCGAGAGCGAAGCGCTCTCCGGCGCGCTGCGCATCCTTTCGGATCGGCTCGGTCGCGATCCGCGCCTGCGCGGGCAATTGCGCCGCCTGCTCGCCAAGCAGGGCGTGCTGAGCGTCAAGGCCAGCGCTCCGGAATCGCGCCTCGGTCGCCACAAGGCGCTGCTCAAGATCCGCCAGCCGCTGCGACAGCTCCAGGGACATCGACTGCTGGCGATTCGCCAGGCGCAGAAGGAGCGCGTGGTGCAGACGCACCTCTCGCTCGAGCCCAAGCTGGGCGTGCCGAAGGTCCGCGCGGCGCTGGGACGCTTCACGCATCCCGCCTACGAGCAGGTGCTCGGCGAGGTCGCGCTGCAGGCCTTCTCGCAGCGCCTGATCCCGATGCTGGAGCAGGATGTGCGGCTCGAGGTCAAGGAGCGCGCCGATCAGGAAGCCGCGCGTTTCGTGGCCCAGTCGCTGCGGCAATTGCTCTCCACTCCGCCGCTGGTGCGGCGCGAGGCGGTGGGCGTGGACCTCAGCCCCAAGGGCGATTGGACCTGCGTGCGCGTCGATGCCCAAGGGGCCGCTCAGGGCGCCGCAGTGCGCATCGAAACGGCCGGCAAGGACGCTGCCGCGCTGGGCGCGGAGTTCAGCGCAGCCTTCCCGAGCGATTACGAAATCGTGCTCGCCGTGGGCAATGGCAAGGCCGCCCGCTCTGCGGCGCTGAGCCTGCGGGCCGCGCTGAAGGCGGCGCAGCGCCGGGCCTATGTGTTCGAGGTCAATGAGGTCGGTCTGTCGTCCTACGCCAACTCGGAGCTGGCACGCACGGAACTCCCGGACTTCAAGGTTCCCGAGCGCATGGCGATCAGCCTTGTGCGGCGTCTGCAGGATCCGCTGCTGGAATTCCTCAAAGTCGAACCGCGCGGCCTCAGCTTGGGCAGCGAGGCCGGGCTGCTGACCAAGGCGGCCGCGCGCCGTCTGTTCCGCGACACGATCGAGTCGACCACCGCGCACATCGGCGCGGACCTCAATCGGGCGCCGCTCCTGTACCTCACCAGCCTGCCGGGCATCGACAAGGAGACCGCGCAGAAGCTACTCGACCGCCGCGCCCAGCGGCTCTTCACCTCGCGCGAGGAACTGCGTCAGGAAGGGCTGTTGAGCGAGGCCCAGTGGACCAGCACCGCCGCTTTCCTGCGCGTGTCGGGCGGTTCCGAGCCGCTCGATGCCACCAACCTGCACCCCGAGCAGTATCCGCTGGTGCGTCGCATCGTCGACAGCATGGGTGCCGGTCTGGAGCAGGTGCTCGGCCGGATGGGCGCGACCAAGGGGCTGCGCCGCTCCGATTTCGGCGTCGACGAGGACAGCTGGCGCGATGTGATGCGCGAGTTGTCCTTCCCGGGCCGAGACCCGCGCCCGCGTCAGCACCTGCCCGAGTTGATGGAGCCGGATACGGATCCGGTCCGTCTGGTCAAGGACCGTGTGGTCGAGGGCATCGTGACCTCCGTCTCGAGCTTTGCCTGCTTCGTCGACATCGGCCTTGCGCAGGATGCGATGGTCCACATCAGCGAGCTGTCCGATCGCTACGTGCGCGACGCTCGCGAGCTGATTTCGGTCGGCACCGTCGTGCGTGCTCGCATTCTGGAGGCCGAGGGCAAGCGCCTGGCCCTGTCGCTGAAGAATGTTCCGCGCCCCGAGCGCAGCGAGCGCCCACCGCGCGGCGAGCGTCCGTTCCGCGGCGGCCGCGGCGAGCGCAGCGAAGAGGGCGGTCCGCGCCGTGGCGGTCGCGGTGAACGCGGTCGCGGACCGCGCCGCGAACGCGAGGAGGCCCCGCTCAATCCCAACCTGCGGGCGGCGCAGACGCGTCGCGATGGTTTGGGCGTGCGCGCCAGCAAGTCGGGTCGCGGTGGCCCTGGCGGTCGCGGTGGCCCGGGCGGCCCCGGCCGCGACGGCAAGGGACGCGAAGAGGGCGCCGAGCGCGATGAGCCGGTCCGTCTGGACAAGAGCGATCTGGGCGCCAGGAAGGTGCTCAGCAAGCCCTTCGCGGCCTTCTTCAAGAAGGACGACTCCAAGCCCGGGTCCTGAAGCGATCAGGCGTCGTCGAAGGAGTCGAGCAGACCCAGACTCACCGGGTCTCTCGTCTCCTCCGCTGAGCATTCGCGCGGACTCGTGCGGGCGGCCGGCAGCACGGCTGACGGCTCCGGTTCGCGCGGACGCAGGCGCTCCTCCAACTCCTCGATGCGCGCGTCCAGACGGACGTGCAGTTGGTCCAGACTGGCCGCGAGCCGGAAGACGGCCTCACGCGTCGCGTTTTCCTGCGCTTGAGCCAGATCCTGCGGGAGGGCGTTGATCGCGCCCTCCATGCGAGCCCGCTCGATGCGCAGTTCCTGCATGCTCGCCCGCAACTGCGACACGCCCAGCGCGACCTCATCCAGCCTCTGCGAGAAATCCAGATGGATCTCCGCCTCCAGCACACGCTGCTCCATGCGGTGCATCAGCCAGGCTGCGGCCATGCAGATCAGGCCCGCGATCAGCCAATCTCCCACGCTCAGGATGGGCAACTTGTCCAGCGCCCTCAGAATTGCCCCAATCCAGCACAGGCCGCCTGCCAGCGACACGATGGATACCCCCATTTGCTCCTCCTGCAAGTGGGGTCGGCTGGGTGGGGGACCGGGCTTGAGTTCAATCCATGAAATGCAGATTCCTAAAAGCGGCATACCCGTAAGTTCCGAATGGCCCTTTTCTGGATTCTGGAGGGGTTGGTGGGGCTGTGGGGATGACTCGGAAGGGGATTCCCTGTATATTGGGAGGTCGTAGCCTGCTTTCCTGACGGCACTGGTCTCTCCTCGGGAGGACGCGTCCCACGCGCGTCCGCCGGAGCGGGAGCCGGGTGGAGGATCGTCCCGCGAGCAGCGCTTTCCCCCGCACCTCTCGTCCCCCCGCAACTCTCACCGCGCATGGTCCCCCAAAGGATCATCAAAGGCGTCGCCGTCGCGCCAGGGCTGGCTCTTGGCCCTGTGCATGTCGTGCGGGCTGCCCTGAACAATGTCCCGACGTGGACCGTGGGGGAGGAACAGCTTGCGCGAGAGCGACTGCGTCTGCTGGAGGCCATTGATCAGGCCGATGAGGAGCTGCGCCGGCGTCACCGCCTCGTATCCCAGCAGAGCGGGGACAAGGACGCGGAGATCTTCTCCTTCCACCGGCACATGCTGGCGGATCCGGGCCTGCGTCAGCGAGTTGAAGCGACCATCAAGGACGAGCGGATCAATGCCGAAGCCGCCGTCGAGCAGCTGATCCAGGGGCTGATGGCCAAGGTCAGCGGCCTGGAGGGCGACAACGTTCGCAACTACGCCTCGGACTTCGCGGATCCCTGGCGGTTGGTGCTCGACATGCTGATGAGCCACGAACGCGAAGGGCTGATCGGCGGAGGCGAGAAGGTGGTGCTGGCGGCGGCCGAGCTGACGCCCCAGGTGGCCACCTTTCTCGAGCGCGAGCAGATCGCGGGCATCATCACCGAAACCGGCGGACGCTTCTCGCATGGCGCCGTGCTGGCGCGATCCTTCGGCATTCCCTGCGTGGTGGGTCTGCCCAACCTGCTTTCCCGCCTCGAGCAGGGCATGCGCGTCAGCGTGGACGGCGATCGCGGATCGGTGCAGCTGCGCCCCGAGTCGGATGATGTCAACGAGTTCCTGGCTCGTGTCGAACGCCGCCGGGCGCGCGAGAAGGCGCTGGCGCTGCACGCCTCGCTGCCCAGCGTCACCTCCGACGGCCATCCCTTCGGGGTTCTCGCCAACATCGAGAGCATGCGCGACTTCGACACCTTCGATGTCCTGCACACCGACGGGGTCGGACTCTTGCGCACCGAGTTCCTGTACATGGAGCGCAACCAGTTCCCCAGCGAAGAAGAGCAGTACCGCATGTACCGGCGGGCGCTGGAAAATCTGGGCGGCCGCTGGATGACCCTGCGGACGCTGGATATCGGCAACGACAAGCAGTTGCCCTACTTCAAGATGCCGAAGGAGTCCAACCCCGCTCTGGGTTGGCGGGGCCTGCGCATCTCCCTGCAATGGCCGGACCTGATGCGCGTGCAGCTGCGCGCCGCCATGCGGGCGAGTGCGCACGGCAATCTGCGCCTCTTGTTGCCGATGGTGACCTCGATGGAAGAGGTCCGCGAGGTCCATCGTGTTTTTGACGACGTTCGCCGCCAGCTGGTGGATCAGGGCTACGAGGTCAAGCCGGACATCCCGGTGGGCATCATGCTCGAGGTGCCCTCCAGCGTGCTCGCACTCGAATCGCTGATCCATGAGGTCGACTTCGTCAGCGTGGGGACCAACGATCTGGTCCAGTACCTGCTGGCTGCTGACCGCGACAACGCTCGCGTGGCGCGCCTTTACGATCCGCTGCATCCCGGCGTGCTCGCCGCGCTCGCCCATGTCGCCAAGGTGGCGCGGGCTGCCGGCAAGCCCGCTTCGGTCTGCGGTGAGATGGCGGGCGACTACGCGAGCGCGATCATGCTGCTCGGCATGGGCTACCACTCCGTCAGCGTCGCCCCCAACTTCCTCAACGAGATTCGCTACGCGGTGCGGCGCACGAGCCTCGTGGAGGCGCAGGAAGTCGCAAACCGCGCGCGCCAGCAGAGCTGTTGCGAGGATGTGCGGCGGGTGCTCGCCGGCGTGCGCGAGCGCCTGCACGAGCGCCAGCTTGGCTCGAACTTGAGCGGCGTGCAGCTCTCCAGCGGCGACTCCGATTTGGGGGCTTCTTCCAAGAATCGGGAAAACGCATGACCACGCACAGGTTTTCTCGAAGACGCATTGGGTTTTCTGATTGGCGCTCGCTAAGGTGCCGACACGGACGAAGGGAGGACATCCGTGCGTAAAACCTGGGGAATGCAACGCCCTGCGGCACCGCGCCGCGGTCGTTGGTCACAAGCTGAGATCAACCGCCTGCGCGAGCTCTATGGGCTTCGCGACGAAGCTGCCATTGCGCATGAGCTCAACCGACCTGAGCAGAGCGTGCGCAAGATGGCCGAAGAGATCTTCGGCACGCCGACGCGCACCGGACCATGGAGCGCGGAAGAGGTTCAGGAGCTGCGACGCTACATCGGCGGCACCAGCACCGAGGTGATCGCGCGCAAGCTCGGCCGCTCTGCCGAGGAAGTCGCGCAGCAGATCGGCGAGATGCGCAAGATCCAGCAGGTCGGGCGCTGGTCGCAGGAGGAGATCGCGGACTTCAAGCGCCTCTACGGCACGCGCACGGACGACGACCTGGCGCTGATTTTCGGGCGCACCCTCGATTCGGTGCAGCGCCTGGCGGAGCGCTACCGGCTGGCGAAGGACAAGGCCTTCGTGCGCAAGCTGACGGGCACGGCGGCGACACGCATGCCCCGCTGGGACAGGGCAGCGATCGAACAGCTCAAGGAGCTGTATCCCAAGACGGCCAATCTGGATCTGGCGCTCAAGCTCAACCGCTCGGTCAAGAGCATCGTGTCCAAGGCGCACAACCTCGGCCTCAAGAAGCAAGTCGAGCGTCTGCGCGAGATGGGGCGCGAGAATGTCGGCATGCGCTACAAGAAGACCGTCGTTCCCTAGGCGGTTGCTGAGGCGGTTTCCCGTGCCGTTTCGCTGCACGGGCCGCTCGCCGCGCCTACCACAATCGCTCGACGCGCAGGTGGCAGGCGCCCATCTGCTCTTCGACGACGCCGGTGACGACCCATACACCCGCTTCGGCGAGCCGCGCGCCGTCCCGCTCGTAGACATCCGGGAACACCACGAGCTCGGCCAGGCCGCTCTCGTCTTCCAGCGTCACGAAGCGCATCGCCTGCCCGCCGGCTGTGCGCACATGCCGCGTGGCGGCCGGCCATCCGCGCAAGCTGACGCGCGCGCCGCGGAAGGCCGACACTTCGGCGCAGGCGATCGGATTTTTGGGCTGCATGCCCGCCAGGCGTGCGTCCGCAGGCGCCGGAAACAGCCGCACTGGATGCAGTTCTACCGACAGGCCCAGCACGCGGAACTGCGCGCGGCCTGATTCTTGCGGAGTCGGCTCGGGCAGGCGCGGCAGCGCCAGTGCCGGTGTCGCGGGCTCGGGAAACAGGCTGCGACTGCTGCCGCTCTCCAGCGGCAGTTTGCCGAGCGAGAGTCCCTTGCCGCCCCAGCCGGCGCCCCAGCCGGCAAGCGGGCGCTGACAGGCCGAGTACTGCGCCGCGTCCAGCTTCGGCAGGCGCTCGCCGGATTGGGGACGCGGCAGCGCTCGGGCAGGCTTGGTCAAAAGATCCAGCCGCCAGAGCAGCTCCGGGATCGGCCGATCCAGAGTGGACATCGCCCCGCTCTCGATCAGCGCCGCCGCCTCGTCGCGTGCGATCGCGACGCGCTCCAGAAAATCAGGCAGCGAGACGAAGGCTCCGTGGGCGGCGCGCGCGCGCAGCAGCGAGTCGAGGCTCGACTGCGCCAGCCCTTTGACCTGCGCGAGGCCGATGCGCAGACCGGCCTGCCCGCTCGAGTTCCATTCCGCGCGGAAGCTCGCAGCGCTGCGGTTGATGTCCGGCGCGAGGATGCGCACGCCCAGCCGGCGGGCTTCCTCCACGTAGACGCGCGGTGCGTAGTAGCCGGTTTCGCTGGCGAGGAAGGCCGCGAGGAACAGCGCCGGATGGTGCGTCTTGAGCCAGGCCGTGCGCCAGGCGAGCCGCCCGTAGGTCACGGCGTGCGCCTTGCAGAAGCCAAAGGAGGCGAAGTTCGCGATCAGATCCCAGACGCGCTCGGCCTCCGCCTCCGCGATGCCCTGCGCCTGGGCGCCGGCGCAGAAGCGCGCGCGCAGCGCCGGCAGATCGGCATGCTTGCGCTTGGTCAACGCGCGCCGCAGCAGATCCGCTTCGGCAAGATCCATGCCCGCGACCAGCGCGGCCGCCTGCATCACATCCTCCTGGTAGAGCATCACGCCGTGCGTGTCCCACAGGAGCTCGGTCAGGCGCGGGTGCGGCGGCGTCGGCGCCTCGAGCTCGTGGCAGCGCCGGATGTAGGCATCCTTCATGCCCGAGCCCGCCGGCCCGGGACGGATCAGTGCCACGGCCTGGATGACATCGTCCATCGAGCGTGCGCGGATCTGCTGCAGCAGATTGCGCATGCCAGGCGACTCGATCTGAAAGCAGCCGAGCGTGCGTCCCTGCGCCAGCGTGCGTGCGGTCGCGGGCTCGTCTTCGGGCAGGCTGTCCCAGTCCACGGTCACGCCGCGCGAGCGCAGGGCGAGCACGCAGTCATCGATCACCGTCAGCGCGCGGTTGCCGAGCAAGTCCATCTTCACCAGGCCGATCGCCTCGACCGCGTCCTTGTCGTACTGCGTGGCGATGACGCCCTTGGCGGCGCGATGGCAGGGTGCGTGCTCGCGCAGTTCGCGGGGCGCGACCACGACACCGCCGGGGTGCAGGCCCAGATGGCGCGGGGTGTCGATCAGCCGGGCCGCATGCTCGAGCGCGCGCTGGTAGCGCGGATCCTCGAAGGGAAAGCCGCTCGCCTCGGGGATCGCGTGCAGCAGCAGCGTCAGCGGGTTGCTCACCTCCGCGGCCGCTTGTGGCGCACCGGAGCTTTCGCTGCCGTCGAAATCGCCCTCGCTTTCCGAAAAGTGGTGCGGCAGTCGCTTCGACCAGCGGTTGACCTCCGCTGGCGGGATGCCGAGCACCAGCGCCGATTCGCGAAAGGCCGCGCGCACGCCGCAGCGGTTGAGCGTCGCGATCATCGCGCAGCGCTCGCTGCCGAACAGCGCGTCGATGTGCTCCAGCACCTCATCGCGGCGACGCCAGCAGAAATCCAGATCGATGTCGGGACGATCCTTGCGCGAGGGATTGAGAAAGCGCTCGAAGGTCAGCCGGTAGCGCAGCGGATCCGCATCGGTCAGCTCCAGGCAGTACGCGACCAGGCTGTCCGCCGCCGAGCCGCGCCCGACGCAGGGGATCGAGCGCGAGCGCGCGAAGTCCGCGATCTGCTTCACCAGCAGGAAATACGGCGCAAAACCGAGCTTCTCGATCGTCGAAAGTTCGTAATCCAGCCTTCGCAGGATCTCCGGCCGCAGCGGGCGGTAGCGTCGCCTCGCGCCATCGAAAGCCAGCGCGCACAAGCGCGAGTAGGGCGTCTCGCCGGGCGCAAGCTCGATCGTCGGGAAGACCGTTCCGCCCAGCGGCGGCGTGTAGGCGCAGCGCTCGGCGATGGCGAGGGTGCGCCGGATCCACTCCGGCTCATGCGCAAACCAGCTCTCGAACTCGCCCAGATCGGCGATGTGCAGCGGCTCCCGTGCCAGCCACTCGGCCGGCAGATCGTCGAGCAGGGCATTGTGCTTGATCGCCACGCGCAGGGCATGCTCGCGCGCGCTCTCGCGCGTGGCCGCGTAGCTGTCGAGCGCCGCCACCAGATCCAGCTCCACCGCGCGCGCGGCATCGATCAGGTCGCGCGCGCTGACGGGAGCGGCGGGCGGCGGCGTCTTGGGATACTCCAGACCGTGCTCGATGCGCTCTTCGCTCAGGGGGCCGTGCGCGCGGCGCAGTTCCCGCGCCGCATTGCGCGGCTGGGACCGCAGCGCCTCGAGACGCACGCTCGGCATGCGCAGTGCAGCCGGTGCGAGCGCAACGAACAGACGCTCGCGCTCCACGCGTCCGGCGAGTGCGATCGCCAGGCGCGGATGGTCCACGAGCAGCACCAGACCTTCCTGCCAGCGCGCCGCGGCATCGATCAGGTCGAAGTGCTCGTGCTCGATCTGGCGCGCGCTGATCCAGCGGCACAGGTTGGCGTAACCTGCCGCGCTTTCGACCAGCGCGACCACCCGTCCGGGCGCTCCCGACGGATCGGTGAGCTCCGCACCGAGGATCGGCCGCGGTGCGCGCTCGATCCGCTGCGCGGCCTGCAGAAACTCGACCGCGCCGCCGAGCGTGTCGGTATCGGTCAGAGCCAGCGCGGGCAGGCCCAGCGCCGCCGCGCGGGCGAGCAGCGCGGCCGGAGCATCGACGCCGGTGAGCAGGGAATGGTGTCCGTGGACGCGGAGGGGGACGTACATGACGCGGTCATGGCAAACGACGCTCCCCGACCACCCGAGCGGGTGGGGACCCTAACAGAAGGCGAACAGCTTGTCGATGGGGCTCTCGCGCGTAGGATCGGGAATCTACCCATGTGGTTGGCAGCCCTCTTCCTGTGTGTCTCCTCCGGCGTCCAGAACGCGCCCACGCCCTGCGATGTCCTGATCGTTGGCGGATCCTTGGGCGGCTGCGCGGCCGCGATCGGCGCAGAAGGTCTCGATGTCTGGATGGTCGAGGACTCGGACTGGATCGGCGGGCAGGTCACCAGTCAGGGCGTCAGCGCGCTCGATGAGCACCGGCTGATCGAGAGCTTCGGCGGAACGCGCGAGTACATGCAGTTCCGTGCCGGCGTGCGGCGGCGCTCGGGCGGCGTCGCCAACCCGGGCGGCGGCTGGGTCAGCCGGCTGTGCTTCGAACCGCGCGTCGGGCTCGCCGAACTCGAAGAGCGGTTGGCGCGCAGCGGCACGCGGATCCTGCGCGAGGCGCGCGTGGTGCGCGCCGAAGTGCGCGAGGAGCGCGTGCGCGAGGTGAGCATCCTCGATCGCGAGGGGCGCGAGATCCGCCTGGCTCCACGGCTGGTGCTGGAGGCGAGCGACACCGGCGAGTTCTATCCGCTGGCGGGCATCGAGCATCGCCTGGGCAGCGATGCGAAGAGCGAAACGCGCGAGGCGCACGCCAAGGATGTCGCCGATCCGCTGCGTCAGCAGAGCTACACCTATCCCTTCGCCGTCGAGTGGCGGCCGGGCGAATCGCATGTCATCGAGAAGCCTGAAGGCTACGAACGCTTCCGTGATTCGCAGCCCTACACGCTCGACATTATGGCGGCCTCGGGTTCGATCATGAGCTTCGGCTTCTTCGAAAAGCGCGAGGGCTCGCCGGGGCCGTTCTGGACCTACAGACGCATCGCGCCGACGATCGCGATGATCAACTGGCCGGGCAACGACTACCGCGGAGCGCCGCTGATCGGCGGCGATACGCTCGAGGCGAAGCGGCTCAGTCTGGGTTTCTTGTACTGGCTGCAGACGGAGTGTCCGCGCGACGAGGGGGGCAGGGGTTACCCCGAGCTATTGCTGCGCAAGGACATCATGGGTAGCGAGGACGGGCTCTCCAAGCGCCCGTACGTGCGTGAGCCGCGGCGGCTGGTCGCGCGCACCATCGTCCACGAAGAGGATCTGCTCCCCGAGACGGCACGCGCGCGGCTGTTCCATGACAGCATCGGGCTGGGCTGGTATCCGATCGATGTGCACGCCTGCTCGAACGAGCGCAAGGACTCCGGCGGCTTGGGGCTTCCGACCAAGCCCTTCCAGATTCCGCTGGGGAGCCTGCTGCCGCTGCGCATGCGCAATGTCGTCGCGGCCGGCAAGGCGATCGGCGTATCGCATGTCACCAACGGCGCCTATCGCCTGCATCCGATCGAATGGAGCATCGGCGAAGCGGCCGGGCAGCTAGCGCGCTTCGCGCTGGCGCGCGGCGTCGAGCCCGCGCAGGTGCGCGAGCAGAGCGCCCTCCTGGAAGCCTTCCAGCGCGAGTTGCTCGAGCGCGGCATGCCCGTGTTCTGGTTCTCCGATCTCAAGGACGGCAGCGAGGAGTGGCAGGCCGCGCAGTGGCTGGCCGTGCGCGGCGAGCTGGACTTCGATGCGGGCAAGCTGGAGCTGGGCTTCACGGAGGCCCAGCGCGCGCAGCTCGTGGAGCGCTGGAAAACCGCGCGGCGTTAGTGGCTCCGCAGCCTCCGTTGCGGCGCATTAGCTGCGGCGCACCCAGGTCGCCAGCGCCACGCCGCTGAAGATCAGGCCCATCGCCAGCAATGTCCAGACGCTGATCGGCTCGTCGCCGATCCACCAGCCGAGCAGCACCGCGATCGGCGGCGTCACATAGCTCACGAGGCTCATGCGGTAGGCCGTGGTGTGCCGCAGCAGCCAGAAATAGATCCCGAAGGTCAGCGCTGTTCCCGCAATGCCCAGATATGCGACGCTGGCGATGGCCGGCGGCGTCCACTGCGCCGGCGCCTCGCGCTCGAACAGGATCGCGATCAGCGTCAGCCAGCCAGCGCCGACCCATAGCGCATCGCGATTGAGATACAGCGAGGAAACGCCCGGGCCGGCGCGCTTGACGAGCGTTGTGCCCACGGTTACGACCAGCGGGCTCAGCATCAGCACGGTGCCGGCCTGCAGCGCCTCCGGGCTGATCGCGCGCAGATCCTTGGCGAACAGCAGCACGATGCCGAGGAAACTCGTCACGAATCCCAGCCACTGGCGCGGCTGCAGCCGCTCGTGCACGAGGAAGAACTGTGTCGAGCAGGCCATCAGCAGGGGGTAGACCGACCACAGCACGCTCGCCAGCGCCGAGGGCATGCGCGTCTCGCACCAGTAGACGATGCCGTAGGACGCGGCGAAGTTGAGCGTGCCGACGGCGAGCACCAGTCGCAGCGGAGCGCGCGTGCCGCCTTCCTTCACGCCCCAGATGCGCGCGACGAGGCTCATCACGGCGGCGGCGAGCAGGAAGCGCGCGGCCGCCGCCTGAAAGGGCGGCAGATGCTCCAACCCGCCCGCGATCACGATCCAGGTGCTGCCCCAGACGAGGCACAGAATCGTCAGCAGCGTCGCGGAGAGCATGGGGGCGAAGAGTCTACTGGTTGAGCGAGGGAGTGCGCAGCCGCAGACCATCGGGACCGGCGGGATACTGGTCTTGGAGTAGCAGGCTCGAGCCCTTCAGCACGCGACCGAAGCCGTGGCGCGCGCGCAACTCGTCCAGTGCGCGATCGAGCCGCTGGGCGCGCTCCTGCGCCTGCGCTTCGAACAGGTTGCCCTGCAGGCCCGCATGCGTGGCGAGCTGCTCGAGGCGCAGACCCACGCGCTTGACCAGCGCGCGGCGGCGCGGGAGCCCGCGCAGGAGTTCGAGCGCCTGGCGGTGCAGGGTTTCCGTGATGTCGGTGGCCTCCACACGCTGCTGCGCGCGAAAGCTCGTGGCGCTCTCGCTCGCAGATGGCTGTGCTCGCGTGTCGACATACTCCAGCAGCACTCCGATGTGCCGGGTGGTGCAGCCCAGCGTGCGCAGCTTGTGGGCCGCGCGCTCGACGAGATAGCCCAGCATGGCCTCGATGCGCTCGCGGCGGCCCTCTTCGGGTTCAAAGGTGCTGATGCGCTCCAGCGAGCGTGGTGGTACCAGCCGTAGCCGGCCGTCCTGGTCGCGCTCGATCGTGCTCTCGACCGCTTCGTCATCGACGCCGCGCGCGCGCTCGGCGAGCGCCAAGCCTGCGCGCCCGAAGCTGGCGTAGAGCACCTCAGGCGGCACCAGCGCCAACTCGCCGCAGGTGCGGATCGCGTAGCGATCGAGTTCGCGGCCGAGCGCGTGGCCCGCACCCGGCAGCTCGCGCAGCGGCAGGCAGGCCAGCATGCGCGCTTCCATGCCCGGCAGGATTTCAGCGATCCCGGACGGCTTGGCGAGCTTGCCTGCCATGCGCGCGACGCAGCGGTTGGTGGCGATGCCGATCGTCACGGGCAGCTTGAGCTCGCGGCGCGCGCGTGTGCGGATCGTCACCGCGACCTCGAAGGCGGCGCCGAACAGCCGCTCGGTTCCGCTGAGGTCCGCATAGAAATCGTCGATCGAGGCGATCTCCACGCGCGGGGTGAAGTCGAGCAGGATCCCGGCCAAGGCTTCGCGGTACCTGCCGGCGGCCTGCGAGTCTCCATCGCGGAAGATCGCGCGCGGGCAGCGTCGCGCGGCTTCGGCGAGCAGCATGCCCGGCCGGATGCCCAGCGCGCGGGCCTCGTAGGAACAGGACATCACCAGATTGCGGCTGGTCGGCGCGCCACCGATCACGACCGGCTTGCCCTTGAGCTCGGGATGCTCGGCCTGCTCGACTGAAGCGAGGAAGGCATCGATGTCGAGGTGCAGGATCCGGCGCATGTCAAAAGGAAGGCCGCGGTCACGCCCCTGCGACCGCGGCCGGACATGGAGTGCAGAGGGTCCCGAAGTGTCCCGCTGGCCTGATCCTCGGGTGGTGGGGAGAGGGTTCAGGGGACGAGACGACATCGGGGCGCCTCTGTGGATGGACACCCTAACGGAACCCGAACCAGATGCCAAGCGCAAAGCTCGAATTCGACACGGCTTCCTGATCGTGGACCTTTCTCAAGCGAAGGCCTTGGCCGTCAAGGACTTGGCGGTTCAGGGCCACTCGGGCCGCTGGAGCGCGTATAAGTCTATTGAATTCAATGTCTTAGGGATTTGGAGATCCCGGCAAGGGAAGCCGTGTCGGGCAAGGGCCCCGCTGGCCTCTAGCCCAGCCGGAGGGCGGCATCTGCCGATCGGGTCCTGAACGAAGGCGGGCACGGCCCCGATCAGGGCCGCGCCCGCTGGAATCACGCGCCGGGCCTTGGTTCAGCCCTTGCGGATGAAGTAGCGCATGCCGCGACGACGGCCTTCGGTGCGGACTAGCTTGAAGTTGACCAGACGCACGAGGCCGCGCTTGAGCTTGGCCGTCGGGGTGCGCAGGGCTCGGCCGATCTCTTCGAGGCGCTGGCCCGGATTGGCCTTGATGTGGCCGATCAGAATCTCCGCCGCGCGTTCGGTCTGCGGATCGGGCTTGCGGCCACGCCGCGCCGGAGCACCCGCAGGGGCTTTCTTGCCGATGAAAACGGCTTTGGCAGGGCGACCCGCATGGGCGGCGGGGCGCTGGGACTCGAGCTCTTGGGTGGCCTGGCGGACAGCTTCCAGGGTTGCGGATTGCACATACGCACTCAGTTCGGCGGCAAAGGCCTCGACCAGAGCTTGCAGGTGACGGTCAGTCTTTTTCATGAGTTGTGGATCAGCACGGTGATTTTCGGTTGGCAATCAAAGCCGTGCAGTTGGGTATTGTCCGCCGAAAACAAAACGAATCGAGCGAAAAAGTAAAAAAAATACGGGTGTTTTCCAGATGAAAAACACCCGTTTGGTGCACAAAGGGGGCCGAGAAGTCGCCGGTCTCCGGCTTCCCCGCGGAACTACGGTGCCCAGGTGGCCGTCAGGCCGTTGGAGTAGTTGTAGGTTGCGCTGGTGCAATACGTTGGCGAGTTGTCGCGATACCAGATGTGGTAGTAGCGCGTCGCGCCGGCGCTGAGATTGCCCAGCACGGAGATTTTGGAATCGGCGACGCCGGGGAAGGATGAGCTGCCGCCCGCGTTGGTCTTGACACCCAGACGTATCGAGGAACCAGAGATGCAGCGCAGGCCATCGCCGAGCTGCGTGCCCAGACCTCCGGAATCGATGCCGTTGCTCTGCACGTACAGAGCCGTGGCTGTGGCGGGCATGTTCGAGCCGGAGAGCAGGAATGTGTCGTTGGCGATGCTGGGCGTTCCCGATCCTGCGAGCAGTCCCCCGACACCCAGCGAGTTTGCACAGCCCTGACCGGGTCCGCCGGTGTTGGCGCAGGGGCAGGCGGTGCCCGAGCCGTCGCCGGTGCAGATCACCGCGAAGCCGGAGCAGTTGGGAGCCGAGATCTGGAAGTCATCGATGGCGGCCTCGACCACGGAACCGGAGCCCGCATCTTCCGCCACGAAGCGCAGTCGCACCGTCGATGTCGGAGTCACGAAATTCGATACGGTGAACTCGCGGAAGAACCAGCCGCCGCTGGCCTCAAGACCTGCCGGACCCACGGTCTCGAGATTGACCCAGCTGGTGCCGTTGTTATTCGAGATGTCGATCGTGAAGACGTCGGCATTCGGGGCGCCGCCCTGAGTGTTCGAGTACCAGCGCCAGTAGCTCACGCGCGCGGAGCTCTGACCCGCGAGATTGAAGCTCGGCGAGAGCAGCGTGGTCTTGCCGCCATCGACATCGAAGGAGCCCACGCCTGAGCCGGCGCTGGCGCCCGTCACGAAGCACAGGGTGCCCGGCGCCGCGGTGTGGTCGTCCTCGGGCTGGGCGAGGGTGCCTTGCGGGTCGGCGCGCTCCCACTGGCCGGAGGTCGCCGTGTCGCCGGCAACACCAGCCGTCCAGCCCTGATTGGTCTGGAAGTCGTCGCTGAACGCAACGGCCGATCCGCTGCCGTAGGTCGCGCTGTTCGTGTTGGTCGGTGCTCCCTCGGGGGATTGCCACAGGATTCCGTTGGTGGATTGCGCCGAGAGATACCACTGGATGTTGGTCCCGCAGGGAGCTGCGGGCAACACGGCCGTGAAACCGTTGCCACCCGTCGCGACCAGATTGGTCTGCACCCAGCCGGCGCCGATGTTGTAGTTGAGCTTGGCTGTGCCGGCGAGCAGCTGGCCGGGAGCCTGCTCGTTGATCTGCACGCGCACGAGCTTGCCGCCGACCGGGATGTTGCTCGGCGAGCCGTCCGGCAGGGCAAAGGCGAGCAGAGGATTGCCGACCCACCAGACGAACAATCCCTTCTCGAGGTCCGAGCCGATCACGACGCCGCTCGGGAAGTAAGGATAGTTGTTCCACAAGCCGTTGAAGCTGGCGTTGTTGTCCTCGGGCCACGTGTCGAAGTAGGCGATCTCGACGGGCTGCGTGGGAGTACCCGGATTCGAAGTGCTGAACACCCGCAGGCCGCTGCGGTAGTTCGATTCGTAGATCAGATTGCCTTTCGTGTACAGGTTGTGGTCGATCGCGCTGTTGCCGTTGGTAAAGGTGCCGGCCGGGGACACACTGACCGAGCCGCCCGCGGTGGAGATCGAGAACACACGCGTCGTGCTGGTGATGCCGAGGTTCTGATCGTCCAGCTCGTCGTTGACGTACATGTACTGCTGGTCGGGCGACAGCCAAGCCTGGTGGCAGTAGTAAGAGTTCGGATAGCTGACATACTGCAACTGCTGCGGCGCCGACTTGTTGGTGACGTCGACGACATAGATTCCGGTGCTGTTGAATCCTGAGTTGAGCCCGCCGCAGCAGAACGCGATCTCGCGCTGCTGGCCGTTGATGGTGAAGTTGAACACCGAGGGCTCGTGCACATAGCGGTCCGACCATGTGCCCACGCGCTGCGGTGCAGCTGGGTTGTTGTTCAGGTTGTAGATTCGCAGTCCGTTCGAGCCGCCGCCGGAGCGATAGAGGTAGCCGGTTTGCGGATTGAGGGCCAAGGTGTGCGTGGCCGCGGTCGCATCGTCATTGATGGTGTTGACGAGCGTCACCACGCCATTGTCGATGTTGGCCATGTTCATGACCTGAATGCCGCCGCCACCTTCGCTGATCGCGTAGCAGTAGGTCTGGAAGACCTTCATGTCGCGCCACAGGCTCTGCGGGCCGGCGATCGTTGCGACGATCACGGGATTGGCCGGATTGGTGATCTCGACGAAGGCGGTGCCGGTGGAGAGCCCCATGATCGCGTACTCCCGGCCGGAGGGGGAGACGTAGCCAAAGCAGCTGTTGCCGTTGCCCCCCGCGGGCACGCCGAAGTCCGTCAGCGTCAGCCACGAGAGCAGGGTGACATTGCTCTTCGGGAAGTTGATGCCCGGTCCGAGCGCCAGCGTGGAGCCGGGACCCTGCTGCAAGAGGGCGTTGCGCCAACCGGGGCCCTGGTACATGGGCTGGCGGTCCAGGATCTTGGGGTCGCCCTCGTGGGCCAGGGCTGAGGAGGACAGGACCAGCCCCAGGAGGGCGGTCGCGATGGCGGTTTGGCGCATGTGGATAGGGGCTGATGGAGCCTAGATGAAAACGCAACAGAACCCGCCCGGGTTCCCCGGGACCCTCCGAAAGTCTACCCGGATCCGGGGGCAGGGGCCCTCAGCGCATGTGGCACTGCTTGAACTTCTTGCCGCTGCCGCAGGGGCAGGGATCGTTGCGGCCGGTCTTGGGCGCACCGTGGATGAAGGGCTGCTGGCGCTCGTGGTGGTGGTGGTGGACGGCCTCGCCGGTGGCGACGGCGGTGCGGAACTCATCCAGCGTGTGCTCGAGGCCGGCGCGCATTTCATAGGCTGAGCCAACCACCTTGGTTTCTTCCAGATGGGTCAGCCAGGCCCGCAGCACTGCCGGCACGTGCTCCGCCAGCGGATCCTTGCGCGCGAAACGGCCGGGCAGGAGATGTCCGAGGATCGAGTGCATGCCCTCGCCATCGAGCTTGTGCGGGGCCACGCCCAGATCCTCGTAGGCGCAGCCCAGAAAGCGTTCCAGAATCGTGCGCTGATCCTCGCGCGGGATCTTGGTAAGGCCCTGCGAGGCGCTGGAATCGAGGAAGGCGGCTGTATCGAGCGTGACTTCGCGGCTGGTCATTAGAACCCGCAGTCTAACGGAAGACGCCGCCGGCGCGCTACACTCGCGGCGATTGGATCTGGTCTTCATTCACCCCGAAATCCCGCACAACACCGGCTGCGCGGCGCGCCTTTCCGCAGCTACCGGCGTGCGCTTGCACCTCGTGGAGCCGCTGGGTTTTTCGCTCGAGGATCGCTATCTCAAGCGCGCCGGGCTCGATTACTGGCCCTTGGTCGATCTGATCGTGCACAAGTCCGTGTCGACGCTCGTGGAGCACTTCGATCGGCAGGGCGAGCGCGCCTTCGGTCAGCGGGCACGGTTGTTCAGTGCGCGGGGGGGGACCAGTCTGTTCGAGACACCGTTTCGGTCCGACGAAATCCTCTGCTTCGGCTGCGAATCGAACGGACTGCCGCCCGAGCTGCTGGAGCAGCACCCCGAACGCCGTGTGTATGTGCCGATCCGATCCGGAGTGCGCAGCCTGAACCTCGCGAATGTTGCCTGTCTGGGCCTATACACCGCGATGCAGCGCGCGGGCCTGCCCTTGCCCGACAATGACGGGCGCTACGAGGCTCATCCGGAAGCGGCGGCGGATGTCCGACCCAGCAGCCGGGCGCGGCATGTCGATGGTTGAGCCCGCAACGCCATCGGGGCGCAAGCCGCGCCATGGTGATCTTTTCGAGCTGGTGGTCGAAGATCTGGATGTGCGCGGCGATGGGGTGGCGCGCCAGGATGGCTACGAGTTCACGCTGCGCTGGGCGCTGCCTGGGGATCAGGTTCTGGCGCGAGTCATCAAGCGCCGCAGGCACGCCATCGAAGCGCGGGTTGTGGAGCGTCGCCGATCAGGACAGAAGCGGATCGAGCCGCGCTGCAGGCACTTCGGCGCCTGCGGAGGATGCACGCTCCAGAGCCTCGAATACTCCGAACAGGTGGCCGCAAAGCAGTTGCAGCTGGTCAGGCTCTTCGAAGCCGCCGGACTCGATGCCTCGAGGCTCCAGCCGATGAAGGGCTCAGATAACCCCTGGAATTACCGGGGGAAAATGGAATTCAGCTTCGGGAATAGAGGCTGGCGTGCAGAAGGCGCCCTCGATGCCGCTCCGCCCGAGTTCGCGCTGGGTCTGCATGCTAGGGACGTCTACAGCAAGGTCGTCGGGGTCGATTCCTGTCCGATCCAGCCTGCCGCGTGCGATCCGATCGTGCGCAGTCTGCGCGAGGAAGCGCTGGCTCACGGGCTGGCCCCGTGGGACCTGCGTCTGCACACCGGACTCCTGCGGCATGCCGTGCTGCGCAGTTCGCGTGCAACGGGTGAGATCCTTCTGAATCTCGTCACGGCAGCCGAGGAACAGGCCGCGGTCGATCGTTATCTGCATTCGATCCGCCAGCGCCACCCGGAACTCAGCACGGCGGTGCAAACTGTGCACTCGCGAGCCGCATACGGGGCGCTGGCGGGGACAGAACGCATCGTCTTCGGCCGGGGGCGCATCGAGGAAGAGCTGCTCGGGCTGCGTTTCGAGATTTCGGCGCAGTCCTTCTTTCAAGCCAACGTTGCCCAGGCGGAAAAGCTGTTCGATGCCCTGCGTGAGGACCTTGAGCTCGGCACCGATGATGTCGTGCACGATCTTTATTGCGGAACGGGTACGATCACGCTTCTGCTGGCGCGCTCCGTGCGCGAAGCCGTGGGCTTCGAATGGGTCGAGTCGGCGGTTGAGGACGCCAAAGTCAGCGCGCGTCGTAATGGAATCGCCAACGTACGGTTCCATGCCGGGGATGTGCTGGAAATCTGGGCCCGTGAGGCTGACGCCGCGCGGGTTCTCGTCGTGGACCCGCCGCGCGCAGGCCTGCATCCTGGCGTGCTCAGGCAAGTCGAGGTCCGCGGTCCGCAGCGCATCGGCTACATCGCCTGCCATCCAGCTGCCGGCGTGCGCGATGTCGCGCGACTGTGCGCTTCGGGTTGGCGGCTGCTGCGAGCCCGCGGGTTCGATCTCTTTCCCCACACGCCCCACATCGAGTGCCTGATGGTGCTGGAGCGCGCATGAACAGCAAACCGGATGATGCGGAGGCGGAGCGCGGTCGCGAACTCGCCCGCCGAGCGGGGCTGCGCCTGGGCGGCTTGTGTCCGCAGTGCACGCATGCACGCGGGATCGAGAGCGCCAAGGGATCCTTATTTCTGCTGTGCGGTCGAGCCAAGGATGATCCGCGCTATCCGCGCTACCCGGGACAACCGGTCGTGGCTTGTCGCGGTTTCGAGCGCTAGGCTCGCTGACCCGATGGATCTCTTCGTTGAATCGGGCAGCCTGCTGGCTGCCGCACCGGACATGCTTGACCCGAACTTCATGCATTCCGTGGTGTTGATCGTTCAGCACACGCACGAGGGGGCTTACGGGTTCGTGATCAACCGGCCCTCGCCGATCACCGTGAATCTGCTTTTCTCGGACCATCCGCTGCTCTCGAAGCTGCGCTTCGCCGTGCACTCGGGCGGACCGATCGGTCTGGACACCTTTCAGTTTCTGCACTGCATGCCGGAGTGGATCCCGGGCGGCTCCGAGGTCCATCCCGGGCTGTTCATCGGTGGGGATCTGGATGCGCTTGCGGGGGGGATCGCCGCGGATCCAGAGCAGGCCTCGCGGCAGGTGCGGCTGCTGCTGGGGTATTCGGGCTGGGGCGCGGGACAGTTGGAGGCGGAGTTGGAGCGCGGGTCGTGGGTGCCCGCGCCACTGGCGCAGATCGGGTGGGTGTTTGAAGGGGATCCGCAGGGTGTGTGGCGACGGGTGATTCGATCGCTAGGGCGGGACGCGCAGGGGTTGGAGGATATGCCCCCAGACCCCAGCTGGAATTAAACTGCTCCAGACCGCTGGACGTTATTTAGAGAGCAATTCTGCCGCGCAGGGTTAGCACCTCTTTGACCGTCAATCGCCGCGGGAGGATGCCAAGCGCGGAAGCGGATGACTCCTTCAGGCAGTCGCGCGTGATCTCGCGCACATAGTTGCGGTAGACGACGTAGATCCACAGGTGGTCAACGAGCCGCTCCCGCTTCTTCGAATGCGCCCAGTTGGGCCGCACGAGGCGCGAGAGGCCGTCGCGCATCTGCGCAAACAGGTTGTTGATCGGGAACATCGGGTTGTGCTTCACGCGCGGAGCCTTCGAGCTGACCCGCAGGTGCGCGTACTGCGGGAAGATCTGGCGCAGCAGCATCACGTAGCTCTGCTTGCGATCGGAGACGAAGTGCGGCGTGCAGGCCCCGGAGACGAGCTCCTTCACGCGCTTCAGGCAGCGCTCGACCACGAGGTTCGACTGGTGCTCGCGGGCGGGTGCGTCGGGGAGCTTGCGCCTCGCCGCCATCGTGCCCACCTCCGCGTGCACGATGAACCAGGTCTTCCCATCCATCACCACCGGCACCGTCAGAGGACCATGGATCTTCGAGACCTCGAAGGTCTCGAGCT
>JBIKMH010000040.1:0-32327 GCA_044359355.1 Planctomycetota bacterium
GAAATGGCTCCCGGAAATGGCTCCCGGAAATGGCTCCCGGAAATGGCTCCCGGAAATGGCTCCCGGAAATGAAGGGGGCTGGTAGCCGAAGCTACCAGCCCGAGGGAGAGTGAGTCCTAACGAGCTTCCCGGGTGAAGCACCGCTCGCAAAGTGCAACACCTCTCGCTAGAACTCCGTCGCAGCCCGAAGGCCAGCGACACGAAGAATCCTAGACTGCCTAGACTCGAAGGAAAGCAAAAAATCGCGATCCGCGAAAAAATACCGCCTCGGTCGCTGGGTCCCCGGGCCTCCCCTACCTCCCCCGCCCGCTTCCCGGCAGAATGGGGAGCCATGTCCCTGGATCTGTACTTCGACGCCAACGGCTCGACCCCCCTGCATCCGCAGGTGCTGGCCCTGTGCCAGACCTACCTCGAAGGCCTCTACGGGAACCCCTCGGCCAAGCACCCCGCCGGGCTCGAAGTCCGCCGGAGCATCGACGCGGCCAAGGCCAGCCTGGCCGAGGCCATCGGTGCCGAACCCGAGGAACTGTGGTTCTCCTCGGGGGGCACCGAGTCCAACAACTGGGCGCTGTTCGGCGCGGCGCAAGCCGCCCGCGGACGCCACCTGCTGGTCAGCGCGGTCGAGCACATGGCCGTGCTCGGGCCCGCGGAGGAACTCGCGCGGCGTGGCTTGGAAGTGGAGATCGTGCCGGTCGGCGAGCACGGCGCGGTCGAGGCCGCTGATCTGATCGGCCGCATCCGCAAGGACACGTTTCTGGTCTCGCTGATGCACGCCAACAACGAAACGGGTGTGATCCAGCCGGTGGAGGCCGTGGGGCGGGCCTGTCGCGAGCGCGGAGTGCTGTTCCACATCGACGCGGTCTGCAGCCTGGGCAAGCTGCCCGTCGATGTCCGCGCGCTCTCCTGTGACGTGTTGACGGCTGCCAGCCACAAGGTGTACGCGCCCAAGGGCTGCGGCCTGATGTACATCCGCAAGGGTGCGGCGATCGCGCCCTTCGTGCATGGCTGCGGACACCAGGGCGGCATGCGCGGCGGTACCGAGAACGCGCTGCCCATCGTGGGGCTCGCGAAGTCGATGGAGCTTTTCCGCGCCGGTCGTCTGATCGACGCGGAGCAGCTCCTGCGCCTGCGCGAGCGCTTGTGGGCCGGGCTCGCCGGCGCGCTGCCGGGCGTCGAGCGCAACGGCAGCGGGCCCATGCTGCCTAACACGCTCAACGTGCATTTTCCCGGGTTTGCGGGCCATGCGCTGCAGTCCCAGCTGGGCGCGCGCGGCTTCAGCGTCGCGACCGCGGCCGGAGTCGGCGCGGCGGCGCCCAGTCATGTGCTGCTCGCGATGGGCTGTTCGGACGCTCGCGCGCGTTCCTCGCTGCGCTTTTCGCTCTCGGCCAAGACCAGCGAAGCTTCCGTCGATGCGTTGATCGAGGCGTTGACGCTGATCTCTGCGGGCAAGGCGGTGCGCGCGTGAACACGCCGAGCGCGCTCGCCGCGCTGGTGGCGGAACTGGTGAGCCTGTGCCAGGGCGGTCAGGACGGCAAGCGCATCGTGCGCGCACTGGAGGCCTACGCCGGCGCCCACCGCGACTGGGAGCGCTACCTGCGCTTTGATGAGAAGACCTACACGCGCAATCTCGTGGCGCGCAACGAGTGGTTCGAATTGCTGGTTCTGTGCTGGAGCCCGGATCAGGAGAGCCCCGTGCACGACCATGCCGGACAGGACTGCTTCATGGGCATCCTCAGCGGCCACATGGAGGAAACGCACTTCGCCTTTCCGAAACCGGGGCAGACCGGGGCTCTGGTCGAGACGCGCTCGCGCGTGTTCGAGGCCGGCAGCGTGGCCTACATCCACGACTCGATCGCGCTGCACCGAGTGCGCCCAGTGGGGGGGCGGGCCGTCTCGCTGCACCTGTATGCGCGGCCGATCGACGTGTGCAACGTCTACGAGATGGAAAGCTCACTCGTGCTCGCGCGCCAGATGATCTACCACTCGGTGGGCGCGGGCGAGCCGCCCGCCACGACATGAACAAGCCACGCCGGGGGATTCCGGCGTGGCCATGTTCTCTCTGCCTCGGGCGTCACCCCCCTCGGGGGTGGTCGGACGTCGTGGTTGCAACGCCCGGCCACCAGAGCAAGCGGATGGGAACGCCCGCGTGGGACAGCTGTCCCGTTTTTTTCTGGAGAAACCTGTCGAGAGGGGCCTACTTGAACCTCGGGAGCCGCTTGCTACCATCTTCCGCCCTTAGCGGGAGGCGGTGTAGCTCAGTCGGTAGAGCAGCGGCTTCATAAGCCGCGTGTCGTCGGTTCAAGTCCGGCCACCGCTACCAGCTTCTCCTCGACCAGTTCCCGCAGAGCGGTGGCCAAGCCCGGCGAGCCATTGAGGCAGGGCGTCACGAGCAGCTCCCCGCCGCCCGCCGAGTGGAAGCTCTCGCGCAGTCCGACCGCGATCTCCTCCAGCGTCTCCAGGCAGTCCGCGGGGAAGCCGGGGGTGGCGACCAGCACTTGCCGATGCCTCCGGGCGAGCGCCTCGATCACGTCCTCGGTCGAGGGTTGCAGCCAGCGCTGCGGCCCGAAGCGCGACTGGAAGCTCTGCGTGTAGTGCTGCGCGTCCCAACCCAGTTCGCGTGCCAGCGCGCGCGTGGTGCGGTTGCAGTGATCGAGGTAGGGGTCCCCGCGGCGCACGTAGGACTCCGGCAAGCCATGGTAGCTGAGCACGCAATGCTCTGCTTGGGCGTAGCCCGGTGTGGCGCGGATCGAATCCGCGAGCGCGCGGATGTAGGCGGGCTGATCGGGCCAGGCCGAGATCGCGTGCAGTCGCAGACCTGCAAAGCGCGGCTCACGAAGCCATCGGCACAGGCGCTCCTCGAGCGTGCCCGTGGTCGTGTCGCTTTGCTGCGGAAACAGCGGCAGCAGCACGATCTCGCGCGCACCGGCCCGCTGCAGTTCCAAGAGTGCATCCGCCAGCGTCGGCTCTCCATAGCGCATGCCCAGGCGCACCGCGTAGCGCTCTCCGAGCGCGCCCGCCAGCTCGCACGCGATCGTGCGCGAGTGGACGAGCAGCGGTGAGCCCTCCGGCAGCCAGATCGAGCGGTAGAGCCGGGCGGAGCGCGGGGCGCGGAAGGGCAGGATGATGCCGTTGAGCACGCAGAACCAGACCACCCGCGGCGCGCGCACGACCTTGGGATCGGAGAGGAACTCCCGCAGATAGCGGCGCACATCCGCCGTCGAGGGGCTGCGTGGCGTGCCCAGGTTGGCGAGCAGCACGCCGATCGGCGCTCGCTCACTCGAGGAGTTGGTCTGCGTGGTATTCACCGGTGAGTTCGTGATCGAGGCTGCCGTCATGGCGGAAGTAGTCCCAGTGCCCTTCGCGCCTGCCGGCCCGGTAGACTCCGCGAGCTTCGATCGCGCCCTGTTCGTAAAGCAGCGTCCACAGGCCCTCGCGCGGGCTGGCATTCGAGGCCGGATCGTAGTGACGCTGCCCCTCGGCGCGGGGGGAACCGTTGGAGTGCCACTCGCGCCAGCGCCCCACCCGCCGGCCCTGCTCGTAGCGACCCTCCTCGCGGCGCTCGCCGTTGGGGTAGTAGTAGGTCCAAAGCCCCTGCTCCTGCCGCGTCCAGCGGTCGATCCGGCCCTCGCTGCGCACGGCCCCCGTGGGCCAGTGGCGCACTTCCACCCGCTGGCAGGCCGCGCAGAGCAGGAGCAAGAGCAGGAGCAGGAGCCGACTACGCACGCCGGCGAGCCTAGCGCCGGGCCCGCGGGCGGCTCAAGGGCCGGGGGGGAAGGGTTTTTTTTTCTTGCACTCGGTGGCTCCGCTCAGGAAAAGATCCATGGCGGGAGTCGGCCCTTGGCGGGCTGGCTCTCAGGCTTCTCCTCACCCAGTCCCTCCCATGCAGCTTCTCAGCGTCTCTCCTCTCGATCTCCAGCCTGCCCTGCCTGTGCTCCAGGCCTCGGACGACTTTGACGGCGACTTTGACTTCGACCTCGATCTGGATGACGACGAGGACGAGGATGAAGACGAGGAGGACGAGGAGGATGAGGAGGTCGACGACGACGAGGAGGACGATGAGTTCGCCTTCGGGGAAGAAGAGGACGAGTGAGCTTCGGCTGGCGCTGGCTGTGCTAGAATCCGGGGGGTGCCCCGTCGACTGGCCTCCCGTGCTTGAAAGCGCCTGAGTTTTCCAAGGTCTTCGCCGCTGTGGCCTGCGCCGCAGCCGCCGCGCTTTCCCATCCGTTGCTGAGCGGGGCCTTCGTGACCGCCTGGCCGGTGCTCGACGACGACCGCCGCTTTGTGCGCGTGTTCAACAACTTCAGCGACGCACAGTCCAATGATGCCGTCGCTCTGGACGCGAACTGGCCGGGCTTCGCGGGTGCGCCGCGGGCGATCTGGAAGGGCGCTGCCGAGTGGGCGAGCCGGCCGCATCCGGGCCTCGATCCGCTGCAGCCCGATGGGATCGGTTCGGGCGGCGCGCAACTCGACGCCTTGTTTCTCGGTCTGGCGCCCAACACGGGCTTTCCCAACGACAACGTCGCCTCGGAGCTCAACGGCAACAATGCCGGCGTGATCGCGTTCACCGAACTGCCGCCCAACGATGGCTGGCGGATTCGCTTCTACGCCAATCCCTGGATCTTCGACGACGATCCGGCGGGTCCGGCGGCCGGAGCGATCGATCTGCAGGCCGTGATGGCTCACGAATACGGCCATGCGCTCGGGCTCGACCACACCCCGGTGGCCGGCGCCACGATGGAAGCCGCTCCGGCGGACATCACGGCGCTGCGCTCGTTGGAGGCCGATGATATCGCGGGCGTGCAGTTCCTCTACGGTGTCGCTGCGCCGAACAAGCCGCGCATTGAGGCCCTGACGCTCGACTCCTCGGGCCAGCTGGTGCTGCTGGGCGAGCACTTCTCGACCAGCAACCAGCTCGAGCTGCAGGGCCAGACCCTCAGCGGACTGAGTTCGAGCGCCGCCGGCCGCGTGCTCAGCGTGCTGTTGAACCCGAGTCCGACCGCCGGCGATCTGCAACTCAGCTGGAGCAGCGGACCGGCCTTGGGCGCGGCCGTGTCCAACGCCTGGCCACTCGACCCCGCGGCCTGTGCGCCGCCAGGGCGCTGGTGCGTTGGCAAGACGAACTCGCAGGGCTGCGTGGCCCAGATCGGTTTCTCCGGCAGCCCCAGCGTGGCCGCCGGCGGCTTCGCCATCCACGCCGCGCAGGTGCTCAACCAGAAGAGCGGCTTCCTGATCTACGGTTTCGCGCCCGCTGCGACGCCCTTTCAGGGCGGCACGCTGTGCCTTGCCAATCCGCTCAAGCGCACGCCGCCTTCCAGTTCCGGAGGAAGCACGGGCCCGGCCAACTGCAGCGGCAGCCTGAGCTACGACTTCGGAGCGCGGCTCCAGAGCGGAGTCGATCCGCTGCTCACGGCGGGCAAGGCCGTCTATGCGCAGTACATCTACCGCGATCCGGCCGACAGCAGCGGCTGGGGTCTCTCGGACGCTCTCGCCTTCACGATTTGCCCCTGAGCGCGCCGGGGCTTAAGCTCTCCATCCACAAAGCTCAGGGGCGTCGAACCTTCGTTCGGCTGAGAAGCACCCGCAGAACCTGATCCGGATCATGCCGGCGTAGGAAAGCTGATGACCACCACGGAATCGTTCCCGGCGCAAAAGCCGCTGGAAGCCTCTTTCCCCAACTCACACAAGCATCACCGCGAGATCGTTCACGCGGGTGAGACGCTGCGCGTGCCTTTCCGCCGCATCCATCTCGCCGGTGGCGAAGCGCCGCTCGATGTCTACGACACCAGCGGTCCGCAGGGCTTCACGGCCCAGCAGGGCCTGCCGCGCCTGCGGGAGGCGTGGGTGGCGCGGCGCGAAGCGCGCGGCGAGACCAATCACTCGCAGATGCACTTCGCGCGGCGCGGGATCATCACCGAGGAGATGGCCTTTGCCGCCGCCCGCGAAGGCCTCGATCCGGAGTTCGTGCGCAGCGAGATCGCGCGCGGCCGGGCGATTCTGCCCGCCAACAAGCGGCATCTGGAACTCGAGCCGATGCTGATCGGGCGCAACTTCCTCGTGAAGATCAACGCCAACATCGGCAACAGCGCTGTGCGTTCCTCGATCGCCGACGAGGTCGAGAAGCTGCAGTGGGCAATTCGCTGGGGCGCGGACACGGTGATGGACCTCTCGACGGGAAAGGAGATCCACCAAACGCGCGAGTGGATCCTGCGCAACTCCCCCGTGCCGATCGGCACGGTTCCGATCTACCAGGCGCTCGAGAAAGTTGGCGGCCGCGTCGAGAAGCTCGACATCAAGCTGTTCCTCGAGACGCTCACCGAGCAGGCCGAGCAGGGCGTCGATTACTTCACGATCCACGCGGGCGTTCGGCTGGCGCACGTGCCTCTGACGCGCAATCGTCTCACGGGCATCGTCAGCCGCGGCGGCTCGATCATGGCCAAGTGGTGCCTGCATCACCACAAGGAGAACTTCCTCCACACGCACTTCGAGGAGATCTGCGAGCTCTTGAAGCGCTACGACGTCTCGTTCAGCCTTGGCGATGGCCTGCGGCCGGGCTCGCTCGCCGACGCCAACGACGAGGCGCAGTTCGCCGAGCTCAAGACGCTGGGGGAGCTGACGGAAATCGCCTGGAAGCACGATGTGCAGACCATGATCGAGGGGCCGGGACACGTGCCGATGCACCTGATCCGCGAGAACATGGAGAAGCAGCTGGAGTACTGCCACGAGGCTCCCTTCTACACGCTCGGCCCGCTGACGACCGACATCGCTCCCGGCTACGATCACATCACGAGCGCGATCGGCGCGGCGATGATCGGCTGGTACGGCACGGCAATGCTGTGCTACGTCACGCCCAAGGAGCACCTCGGCCTGCCGAACGCCAAGGACGTCAAGGATGGCGTGATCGCCTACAAGATCGCGGCGCACGCCGCCGATATCGCCAAGGGACACCCCGGTGCGATCGCGCGCGACCACGCGCTCTCCAAGGCGCGCTTTGAGTTCCGCTGGAAGGACCAATTCCACCTCTCGCTCGATCCCGAAACCGCGCAGAGCTACCACGACGAGACGCTGCCGGCTGAGGGCGCCAAGACGGCACATTTCTGCTCGATGTGCGGCCCGCAGTTCTGCTCGATGAAGATCACCGAGGACGTGCGCGCCTACGCCGCGGGCAAGGGCCTCAGCCAGGAGGAAGCCCTGGCCAAGGGACTGGAAGACAAGCGCGACGAGTTCGCCGCGATGGGCGGCGAACTCTACCGCTGACGCACCTTCAGTTCTGGACGACGTTCGAACTGCCCACGAGGCTTCCGCCGGAGTCGCGAACCAGCGCCTGCAGCAGGTATTGGCCCTGGATCGTGCCAGAGTTGAAGAACGAGAAGCTGCCACTGCCGCTGGCGTCTGTCGGAATGCTCACCAGCCGCCGCAGCGAGTTCCATGACATGGTCGTGTGCCACAGGAAGTCGGCTGGATGCCAGCGCGTGCTCTCCGCGCCTCCCAGCGCGACCGGCGAGACGATCAGCAGGCAGCTCGCGTTGGCGGGAGCGGCGCTGAGATCGAAGCTCACCGGGCCGGGAGCACCCAGACCCGGACCGCTCATCTGGGCGAGCGGGCGCTGCGGGCGAACGGCGCAGGTCAGGGCGCCGGGTGAGGGGAATACCGAGTAATCCGTGGCCTTGTAGCGCAGCAGGGCGCCGTCATCGGGCTGGTAGCGCGCCAACGCGCCCGCGGCGGCGCCATGCTGGATCTCCAGCGTGGAGATGTACATCGGAGAGCTCAGCAGCGTGGATTCCAGCGAGCCGTCGGGGCGATGCGCGCGCACGGTCGAGCCGCCGAAGAAGCCCGACTCGGCGATCAGCACGCGGTAGTGGTGGCCGTAGCCCGTGGAGTCGTAGCGCTCCTCGACGGCGAGCCCGCCGAGGCCGTTGAGGCCGCCGACGAACAGCGCGCCGTCGTTCTCGTTCAGCACGTTGCCGCTGGCGAGCTGGGCGGCGCTGAAGCGCAGGACCTTGTCGCCAAAGCCAGCGAAAGTGGGGTCGACCCAGCCGTAGTAAAGCTCACCACTCGCCGCACGGCGTGCGAGCGGGCCCGAGTAGGTGTTGAACTGCGCCAGCGTGGTCAGAGCGCCGCTGATCAGGTCAAGGCGCGTGATGCGATTGCAGGGATATCCGCACGAAGCCTCGCTGAGCAGCGCGACCGTCTCGCTTTCGAAGACGGCATCGAAGTTGAAAGCCAGCTGAGCCGCAAGCTGATGGCTGCTGCCGTCGACTGCGACGCGCCAGACATTGCCATCGCTGCTCTCGCCGACGAGCACATGCGTGCCGGCCGGCGAGAGCCTGACAAAGCTCGTGTAGATGGTGCTCGAGAGCCCGGACTGGTAGTTCAGAAGCGTGGCGAGCACCTGGCCTGCGGCATCGGTGCGCACCAGCGTCAGTGTTGCACTGCCCGTGGTTGCGCGCGCTTCGATGCGCTCGCCGTTGGGCAGCGTGGCGTAGGCCGTGTCCGGGCTGACCGGCATCTGCGCCGAGTTGACCAGTTGAAAGCCCGCACCAGCGAGGTCTTGTGCCGATGAGCCAGAGGAAAGCGCGCCCAGCAGGGCGCCGAAAAGCAGGTAGAAGCGTTGCATGAGTTCCTTCGATCGTCCGTCGAGGTTGGGGGCCGAGTCGCAGCGAGACGCGGCCCGGCGAAAACGCTTCCGCCGAAACACGCACGCACCTTGCTCCGAGGTCGGCGGTTGAGGACTCACGCGGCGGATATCCTGACTCATCGCGAAGCAATCGCCGCGAAACGCGCCTTCCCAGATCAGGAACACAGTCAAGATCCAGTGGCGGCCGGTGGAACCGGCGTTCGGACGACAAGCGCGACTGACAGTGGCGGGACCGTGCAGGATTCGCACCTGCTTCCCCGTTCGCGTGTCCGTATGCTGAGAGAGAACGACGCGCATGGGAACCGAAGAGGGCTGGTTTGTCAAGACATCTCGGGCCGTGCTGAGCGTCTGGATCCGCGCGGGCATGCGCCTTGTGTACCGGATCCGCGTGCGGGGCATCGAGCAGTTGCCTGCCGGCGGTGCGCTGCTGATCTCGAATCACCTCAGCCACGCGGACGCCTTGTGGATCGGTGCCGCGATCCGGCGTCCGGTCGTGTTTCTGATGCACCGCTCCTTCTTCCGCGTGCCGATCGTCGGCCGCGTGGCGCGCCTGTACGGCACGATACCGATCGCTTCCGAAGACAGCGCCGAGGAGAAGCAGCGCTCGCTCTCGTTGGCGGTGCAGCAGGCGCGCGCCGGCGGGCTGGTCTGCATCTTTCCCGAGGGGGCCATCTCGCGCACCGGGCAGATGCTGGGTTTTCGCCGCGGCATGGAGACGATCGCGCGCGAGGCGAACGTGCCCATCCAGCCGATCGTGCTCGACCGGGTCTGGGGGAGCATCTTCTCCTACGAGCGCGGCCGCTTCTTCTTTAAGCGCCCACGCCGCTGGCCCTTCCCGCTGGATCTGGCGATCGGCGCGCCGCTCGCCTGCGACACGCCCGCGTGGCGCGCCCACGAAGAACTGGCTGCGTTGCAGGCACAGGCGCGCCACCTGCACTACGCTTCCGCTTTGCCGCTCGCGGAGCGCCTGCGGCGGGTGCGCGCACCCGCCGAACACGTGGCTCGCTTCGCAGGTGAATGGCTGCGCTTTGCGGGCGGCAGCTTCGCGCCGTCGGCGCTGCTGGCCGCCGCACAGGCGCTGCAGCAGGTGCATGCGCTCAGCGCACGCGAGCACATCTGGATCGGCTGTTCGCTGGAGCAGTGCCCCGCCGTGCTGCTCGCGGCGCTGTTGAGCGGTGCGCGGGTCAGCACGGGTGAGAGACCGCCCGCGGATGCGGATGCCTGGTATTTCGACGCGGAACAGCTGTCCGCGCTGCGGGAACTCGGTCCGCGGCCCCGTCTTGCCGTCTGCCTCGCCGAGCGGCGCGGCGTCGCGGCGATCGAGGACTGGCCTGCTCTGCTCTGGGCCCGTCGGGGCGCGTCCTGGGGTGGCATTCTGACCAGCGAGGTGCCCGATGCCGGATCCGAGCGCGGCCGCCGCGAACAGGGCTTTGGACGCGCGCTGCCCGGCACCGCGCTCTCGGTGCGCGACGAGTCCGGCCAACGGCTCGAGCCGGGGCAGCCGGGCTGGCTGCATGTGCTGAGCGCCTTCCGCGCGGAGCTGGACCCGGCGCCGGCGCCGCTGCGCTGGCAGCTCAGCGGTCTCTGGGCGATCGTGGACCGGGACGGCTTTCTGCTGGAGGCCTGAGCCCGCGCGGCGCGAAGGCCGGCCCGAACTGGAGTTCCCACAGCGACTGACGCGCGTTCCAGCGGGCCTCGATCTCGCGCGGCGGCGCTTGTGCGGGCCGGCCATCGGGTCCCGGTGCGTGGAGGAGCAGGCTCCACACCGAGGCCTCGGCGGGAGGCGGCCGCGGATCGAGCGCCCGCGCCGGCAGCACCTGCGCCCGGCGCGAGCCGTCGAAGTCGACTCGCAGCGCCTGCCCCGGTCCTTCCCAGACGAAGTCCCGCTCGCCGGGGAGCACGACGCAGGCGATCGCACCCTCGAGCCACACCGCACGCGAGTGGCCGGCGCTGCGCGCCGCCTCGAAGAAGTCCTCGACCCGCGCGCTTTGCGTGCACAGGGCGAGCTCGGGCACCAGTGCCAGACCGCCTGCCAGCAGCGCTTCGTCCCCGCGCGGGTTGCGCCGCGGTCGCCGAATTTCGCTGCGCAGCAGCAGGGCCTGTCCGCTGAGGTGTTCCGCGGCGCCGCCGATCCCGACCACGCTGCGGCCGCTGCGCTGGGCGCGCAGCAGGCCTTGCGCGAAGCGGTTTTTGTGCGTGACCTCGCGCGTCAGGATCCACCAGTCGATCCAGGTGCCTCCGCTGAGCACCACGGCCTCGCAGCGCTCCACCAGCGCCAGCGCCCGAGCTTCGGCCGCCATGTCCCAGGACTGCGGATCCAGCTGCAAGGCTTCGATCGCCGTACCCGAGCGCAGCAACGGGTCGCATTCGGGCAGTGCTCCGACGTGCAGCAGCGCGTGCGTGCCGCCCGCTGCCATGCGCCGCGCCAGCGGCTCGGAGAGCTCCACCGGCTGGGCCATCAACGCGACGATCCCGCGCGGATCTTCGGCTGCGAGCAGGAACAGCAGCGCCGGCAGCACGGCTAGCCTCGCGGACGCAGATCGATGACGTGCGACAGCGCGGTCAGCACCAGCGCGTGACGGATTTCCCCCGTGCGAATGCGGGCGGGGATCGAGTCGATCGGCAGGCGGTCGATGACGATGTCCTCGCCGCTGTCGAGTTCGAGTTCGTGCGTGCGCACGGCATCGAGAGCCAGCCAGTGATGGCACAGATTGGTGTGAAAGGCCGGATTGGGCTGCACGCTTCCGAGGTAGGTCCACGCCGTGCTGGTGTAACCGGTTTCCTCGCGCAACTCGCGGACAGCGGCTTCGGCGTGCTCCTCGCCCGGGTCGATCACGCCGCCGGGAATCTCGGTGGTGATGCTGGATGTGCCGAAGCGGTACTGGCGCACGACGAGCAACTCCCGCTCCGGCGTGAGGGCCACGACGTTGACCCAGTCGGGGGTTTCCAGCACCAGTCGCTGGAAGACCTCGTCGGTGCGCGGATTGCGCAGCGTGTCGTAGCGCGGACGGAAGATCATCATGTGCGGCCCGTGCGCGCTCTCCAGGTGCGTCCAGTGGCGCGGCTGGTGGGGAGGGCTGGGTTGGTTCACGTCGCTCACGATGGCTGCTCGGGCCCGCAGTCTAGCAACTGGAAGCGGATCTTCGCGCCCGCTAGTGTGGCACGGATGGCGAGCACTGAGGGCACCCGCGCACAATGGCCTGCGCACGTGGCGCTGGGCTTCGTGCAGACCTGCTTCGGGCTGTTTCCCATCTTCGGCAAGCGCGCCTTCTCCCCGGGAGGCTACTCGCCGATGGCGGTGGGGGCCTGGCGCATGCTGTTCGGCGCACTGGCGCTCAGCGTCGTGGCGCTGTTGCTGCGGCGCTCCGAATTCCGGCCGCCGCGCGAGTTGTGGGGACGACTGATCGTCCTTGGATTCCTGGGTGTGGCGGCCAACATGACGCTCTATCTGGAAGGCCTCTCGCGCACGACAGCCGTCAACACCGGCCTGATGGTCTCGCTGATTCCCGTCGCCACGGTGACGGTCGCGATGCTGGTCGGTCAGGAACGCTTCGAGTGGCAGCGGCTGCTGGGGCTTGCGCTGGCACTCTTCGGAGCCTCGCTGCTGTTCTGGGCCGAGGATCCCGAACTGGCCGCGAAGTACGCGCTCGGCAACTCGCTGCTGGCGCTCAACATGCTGTGCTACGCGGTCTACCTCGTCCAGGTGCGGCCGCTGACGCGAGCGCATCCACCGCTGGTGGTGATCGCCTGGGTCTTCCTCGCGAGTCTCGTATGGCTCCCGCTCCTGCTCGTGCGCGAGTGGGGCTTCGGCTCTTCTACGCCCAGCCTGGGCGAATGGTTCTGGCCAGCCAGCGCCAGTCGCGAGCAACTGCTGGCGCTGGTCTACATCCTGCTGTTTCCGACATTCTTCGCTTACCTGCTCAACGCCTTCGCGCTGTCCCGCGTCAAAGCCTCGACCACCGCCGTCTACATCTACCTGCAGCCCCTGATCACGGCCGGCGCCGCCGCCTGGCTGCTCGGAGAGCAGGTGCGCTCGAACGCGCTGGCCGCGGCAGCCTGCATCTTTCCCGGCGTCTGGATCGTTTCGCGCCGCTGGCGCAAGGAGCCCGAGTGATGGAAACACCGCAGGAACTGCCGCCCGAGGACTTTCGCTTCGTCTGCACGCGCAGCACGCGCTGGTCGGATGAGGACAATCAGGGTGTCGTCAACAACGCGGTCTACCTGACGCTGCTGGAGGAGGCACGCCACGCCTATTTCGGCGCGCTGGGGCTGCTGGAGGACAACCGCTTTCCCTTCCTGCTGGCGCAGACCAACATCGTGTTTCTGCGGCCGGTGCGAGGCGGGCAGGCGCTCGAGGTCTGCGTGCGCACGCTGCGGCTGGGCCGCACCAGCTTGGAGCAGGCCTACGCGATCCGCTCGGCGTCCTCGGGCCTGATTCATGCCCGGGCAGAGGCCCGTCTGGTGAACTACGATCCGGCCAGCGGGCAGAAGCGGCCAATGGATGAGGGCTTCCGCAGGGCAGTATCCAGGCACTGCTCCCCATCCGGGGACCTCGGCCGGGATGGAGAGATCCCGGCTTCTTGACCCGGAAACGCCGCTTCCGTGCGAGCGTCTCGGACCGCCGGGCAGGACCTGTCCGGCTTCTTGAATCGATACGGTCCCCGCTCGGCGAGCCGTATTCCTAGTTGCCGGCCAGCCAGCGGCCTTCCTCACCCGGAGCCAGCGGGCGAATCCACTGCAGCGCGGGTCGCGTGTTCCATTCCCTGCGGTAGCGCTGATGGGCCTCGCTGTCGGGATAGTGCTCGTCGCCGCGGTAGGGATAGCCGCTCATCCCATGAAAGGGCAGAGGCTCGACCTCCAGCGCCTCGATCGTGTTGGGATCGCGATCCTTGGCCCAGCCGTCGAGGTACACGAGGAAATCCCGCCGCAGGCCGGCGGCCGGGGCGGGCAAGGCGCGTGCATCGAAGCGCAACTCAAGCGCATCGCCGGAGCCCAGAATCGCGAACATGTCGTCGACGTTGTGGAGCAGCGGCGTGACCTCGCCATAGCGCGTGTACATCCCGGGGTGCTGATTCCAGCGAGGCTGGCTCGCCAGCCGATCCCAGTCGAAGCGCTCGGGCTTGTCGGAATCGACAGCTCCCAGCCCGCTGAGTCCCTCCAGCGGCGCACTGAATCCGCGCAGCCAAAGCTTGGAGGAATGCACGGGCAGCTCGTGGGTCGTCAGCGGAGCATCGTCGGCGTCGATCGCCAGCCGGAGCGCATCCCAGTACAGCCGCAGCGTGCCGCTGACGCGCAGCCTGGGATCCTCGCGGTCGAGGATTCCGGTGACATCGATCACCATGGTCTTGGTCTTGCCGGCGGGGAAGCCGACCGGAGGTCCGCTGGGGCGCCAGCCGCCCTGTCCATCGGGCACCTCGATCATCGGCGGGATGAAGTCGACGCCCGGCGCGCGCGCTGAGGCCATGTTGGCGCTGGCGTCGCTCCAGAAGAACCAGCCCGTCATCAAAAGCCGCAGCCGCCGGGCATCGCGCACGCGATCCTTGTCGAAGCAGAGCTCCACAAACCAGGGCTTGCACAGACCGGCGAACTGCAGCGGATGCAACTCAAAGGGCACGGCGTGCTCGTCATCGATCGCGGACAACTCACGTGTCCAGTCCTTGCCGTCGCTTCCGAGCGCGCGCTCGGGTGCCAGCGGAGCCTTGACGGTGTGCGTGTGAGGCAGGGGAAAGGGCGGAAAGGTGAAGCGCTCGTTGGGGTAGATCTCGGTGTCCTCGGGATGGTCGACCGCGATCAGACGCGCATGGTCGAGGTAGGTCACCTCGCGCAGTTCCTCGGTGAATTGCAGCGAGTAGAAGCCATCCTTGGGGGCGAGCTGCTCCGCCTTGATCAGCACGTACTCGTCATGGTCGGGAGGCACCAGCATGCCGGGCGCGATCGGCAGGCCCAGCGGGGTGATGCCGAGCACGTCGGTCACGAACTCGTAGCGCTGTCCGTTCCATGTGTAGAGGAACGGACAGGATCCGATCTGCGCCGGCGGCTGCAGAATGCTCGAGAAAGCCGCCTCGGGGTCGTCGACATTGCGCTCACCCGTCAGATCGAGGTCCATCTGGTGGCTCAGCGCACCGTTGGGCCAGGCGATCCGCAGGATGTCGATCGAGTTCCGTTCGCCCACGCCCAGAAGATCCGGTCCCCCGCGCCAGTAGATGCGGCGGTAGATCGGCCCGGCGCGGTATTCGACGACCGCGCCCAGCGCCCGCGCGTTGTCGCGCAGGCCCTTGAGGCTGACGGGCTTGGCACGGTACTTCCCGCGGATGCCCGCGTGCACGCGCAGGCCCTGCGCGTCCGCCACGAACAGGTCCCATGCGGCCGTGTTGCGTTCGTCACCCAGAGCCCAGGCCCCGCCGCCGAGCTCGACGTCGGCGACCGTGGCGGCTCGCTCGCGCGGAGAGCCGACCGCGAGCCTCGTCACGGGGGCGGCGGCACCCGGGACGCTCGCCAGCCAGTCGATCGTGCCGTCGAAATCGAGATCGGCTGCGCGCCATTCGGCTTGTGCAGGCAGGCCTTGTCCCGACGGCTTGGCGAAGCTGCCCGCGCGGTTTTGCAGCTGGACCCCGGCTGCGCCCAGGATGTCCGCGCGGCCGTCCGCATCGAAGTCCGCGACCAGCGGTCGGCGCACCAGCGCGGTCGCGGCCTCGGCGATGCGCCCCGTCTTGTCCGCGAAGCGGCCGGCGCGCAGCGAATCGGCGAGCAGCACCGCTTGGGTCCCGCCGAAGAGGAGATCGACGTCATTGTCCGAGTCGAGGTCCTCGGCGAGCACCCAGTCGTACACGTGCGGCTGCTCGAGTCCCGAGCCTTGCGTCGCCGCGCTGAACTGCGGAACCTTCTTGGGATCCGCCGCCGATGGCTGCATGCCCGCGCCGTCGTTGCGCCATAGCGCCACGCCCTTCCCATCGCAGAGCACCAGATCCAGATCGCCCTCATGGTCGTAGTCGACGGCAAGCAGCGCGCGCAGCGGCGGCGTGAAGCTCGGGCTCTGGATCGGCTTGCGCTCGAAGCGGCCCTCCGTCTGCAGCCAGTAGGCGAGCGTCTCGCCTTCGGCGATGGCAAAATCGAGATCGTCGTCCTTGTCGAGGTCGAAGCACTCCACGATCGTTGGCGGCGCATCGGTCAGGAACTGCACCGCATAGCCGCCCTGCTCGTCCTGCATGGCGACCACCAGCCCGCGCGGAGTCACCGCCCACAAATCCAGCAGCCCATCGTCGTTGAGTTGGGCGGTCGCGAGACGCGTCGCCGACGCGAACTCGGGCAGGATCGAGCGCGCCTGCTTGGCGAAGCCGGGCGGCAGGGGCTCGGCGGGAGCGGCTCCGGCCGTCGGCGCCGCCGGTCGCACGCGCGCCAGATTGCCGCGCGCCATCACGGAGGCATCGGGCGCCTTGGCACCGAGCTTCTCCAGATCGCGCCAGATCACGGCGTAGCGGGCAGCCTCCTGATCGCGGCCCTCCTCCGTGCACATGCGCATCATGCGGTAGACTGCAGCGACGTACCACTGCGTCGCATTCTCGACGCCGATCTCGATCACCGAACGGTACTGAGCTTCGGCGCCCGCGCTGTCGCCCAGTTCCCGCAGGCACTCGGCCAGTGCCAGCCTCGTGGGCAGATCCTCTGGCAGCAGACGGTGCGCTGCTTCGAAAAACGGCTTCGCGGTCGCGAATTCGCCGTCATCGCGCGCGAGCTGACCGAACAGGTAGAGCACACCGGGAGACTGGGGATCGAGCTTGCGGGCGCGCTCGAGCAGCGCCCGTGCGGCGGCGATCTGATTGTCGGCGTATTCTACCGCCGCGGCGCGCAGCAGATCTTCAGCGCGCGCCTGCTTGCCGGCCACCACGGCCGCCAGCGCCTGACGCGCCTGTCCCCAGGCTTGCGCATCGAAATGAGCGGCCGCGCGGTCGATCGCGAGGCTGCGCGCCTGCTCGTCGACGGGCTGTTCGCCCGAACAGGCGGCGAGCGTGGTGAGCAGGCAGGTGTGCAGCAGCTGGCGGAAGGTCTTTTGGCGCATGGCTTGGACCCGCTAGGCTAGTCGGGGTTCCGGGCCGAACCAAGTTTCAAGCTCCCACGACCTTCCATCCGATCCTGCCTGCATGACCCCCGCGTTCCCCCGTGCGATCGTCATCGGCGCCAGTTCCGGCATCGGCGCGGCCGTGGTGCGCGAACTGGTTCAGGGAGGGGGGCGCGTGGGTGCGTTGGCGCGGCGCGGCGATCTGCTGGATCAGCTGGCCGGCTCGCTGCCGGCGGGCAGCGTGATCGCCCGCGTCCACGACGTGCACGACTTCGATGCGGTGCCGGAGCTGTTTGACGAGCTCGTGCGCGAATTGGGCGGCGTCGATCTGGTGGTCTTCGCCGCAGGCATCATGCCCAAGACCGGGCGCGATGAATACGACACGGCCAAGGACCTCGATCAGCTGGCCGTCAATCTCGGCGCCTGCATCGCCTGGTGCAACCAGGCGGCGATGACCATGCGCGCTCAGCGCCGCGGAACGATCGTCGGCATCTCGTCGATCGCCGGTGAGCGCGGGCGCAAGGGCAACCCGGTTTACTGCACCAGCAAGGCCGCGATGAACACCTACCTGGAGGCGCTGCGAAACCGCCTCGCCGAATCGGGTGTGCACGTCTGCACGATCAAGCCCGGTTTCATCGACACGGACATGACCAAGGGTCTGCCCGGACTGTTCTGGTTGATCAGCGCCGAGACCGCCGCGCGCGCGATCCTCAAGGCCGCACGCTCGCGAGCCAACGAGCGCTTCGTGCCGCGTCGCTGGTGGTTCGTGGCGCAGGTCCTGCGGCTGATTCCATCCTTCGTTTTCCGCCATCTCCATGTCTGAGGGCCTGAGCAGCATCCTGAGCCTCGCGCCGCGCGCCGATGGTCTTCCGCTGCAGCGCGGCAGCCAGCTCGTCGAGGGCTGGGGCATGGCGGTGGGCGGCTGGGCCCGCGTCTGGCGTCCGCAAAGCGTGGAGGAACTGCGTGCGGTGCTGCGCTCGGCGCGCGAGCGGGGCGTTCAGCTGACGCAGCGCGGCGGCGGCAACAGTTACGGCGACGCCGCGGTGCCGAGCGGCAGCGAAGTGCTCGATTTGACGCGCCTTTCGCGCATCCTCGCGCTCGACCCGCACTCGGGCATCGCCGACTGCGAGAGCGGGGTCACGATCGAGCAGTTGTGGCGCCATGCACTGCCCTTGGGACACTGGCCCAAAGTGGTCAGCGGTACCATGTTCCCGACGCTAGGCGGCGCGGCGGCGATGAACATTCACGGCAAGAACAACTTCGCCGTCGGCACCATCGGCGATGCGATCCGCGAGTTCGAGCTGCTGCGCGCCGACGGCGAGCTGGTGCGCGCCAGCCGCGAACAGCATGCCGATCTGTTCCATGCCGCGATCGGCGGCTTCGGGATGCTCGGCGTCTTCACGCGCATCCGGATCGCCATGCAGCGCGTGCACTCAGGCGACCTGTGGGTGCGCGGCATCCGTCATTCGCGGCTGGAAGAGGCTCTGGAGTTTCTCGAAGCGCAGCGCGAGCACAGCGACTACCTGGTGGCGTGGATCGACTGCTTCGCCACGGGCCGCGCGCTCGGCCGCGGTCTGATCCACCAGGCGCGCTATCTGGAGCCGGGCGAAGATGTCGATGCCGGCGCGACGCTCGCGGCCGCGCACCAGGATCTGCCGCGCTCGATCCTAGGCGTGCCCAAGTCGGAGGTCTGGCGGGCGCTGCGGCTGCTCAACCACCCGAGCGGCATGCGGCTCGTCAACGCGCTCAAGTTCCACCTTTCGGCGCTGGAGGTCTGGCAAGGGCCTCGCCGGCAAGCCCATGCGGCCTTCGCGTTCCTGCTGGACTACGTGCCCAACTGGAAGTGGGCTTACGGACGCGACGGCGAGCACGGATTGATCCAGTTCCAGGCCTTCGTGCCGCTTGAGCGAGCCGCGGGCGTCCTGCGCGCGCTGCTCGAGCGTTCGGCGGCGCGCGGGATGCAGCCGTTTCTGGGCGTGCTCAAGCGTCATCGCCCCGATCCATTCCTGCTGACGCACGCCGTCGACGGCTACAGTCTGGCGCTCGATTTCAAGGTCGCTCCGCAGCACCGCGCGCGGTTGTGGCAGCACTGCGAGGAGCTGGCCGATTCCGTGATCGAGGCCGGCGGGCGCCTGTACTTCGCCAAGGACGCGACGCTGCGCGCCGATCAGGTCCGGCGGATGTTCCCGCCGGAGGCTCTGGCGCGATTCGCTGCGCTCAAGCGCAAGTACGATCCGCAAGAGCGCTTCGTCAGCGCGCTCTCCCGGCGCGTGCTCACGTCAGCCGGCTGACGTGAGCACGCTGCTCAGCGCTTGTCGACCTGCACCAGCCGGTCTTCCTCGACGATCCAGCCCGAGAGCTTGCCGCCCCAGGCGCAGCCGGTGTCGAGGCCGCGCACGCGCGGCAGCCAGACGAGGCCGTGAACGGCCCAGTGACCGAAGGCCACCGTGCGCGTTTCCTGCTTTCGTTGCAGCCAGAATTCGTACCACGCGCGGTAAGGCGCCTCGACCAGTCCCGACTCGCGCGCGGGGCGCTCGCCGGCCGGCGTGCAGGTGCGCACGGTGACGGCGAAGGACAGTTCCGGAGTCTCGCGCAAGGGATGCAGGCCCGCGAGTGTATGCGTCGGCTGCTCCCACAGCGGATGAACGCCCGCGTGCACGCAGAGCACGTTCCCAAACTCGCGCACGAGGGGTTGTGAGCCCAGCCATGCGATCAGCTCCTGACGATCCTCGGCCTCGAGCACGTCCTGTGTGTTGTCCACGAGCCTCGGCGCCAGCAGTCCGTGCGCCACGCGCAGCAGCCGCACATCGTGGTTTCCAAGCACACACTGCGCGTCGAGCCGGCGGGCCAAGCGCAGCACGCCGGCGGAGTCCTCGCCGCGGTTGACGAGATCACCGAGCAGCACGAGCACATCACCGGCTGGATCGTAGCGCAGCCGCTCGAGCAGCTGCTCGAGTTCCTCGCGGCAGCCGTGCACATCGCCGATCACCAGGTGGCGCTTCATGAGCCGCAAAGCAGTGTATAGGTGCGCCGCCTGCCATGCCCGCTGCCGACGATCGCGCCGGCCAACTCCAGATGCACGAAGGCGCGCCGCGCACGCTCCAGACCGATGTTGCGCTCGCGCGCGAAGGCCGCCACCGCTGATCCGTCGGGGTGGGGGCCGCGGCGCGCCAGCCAATCGAGGATCGAGCGCTCCAGTGCATTGGCGGGGCGCGCGCTGCGCACACCTCGGCGCAGCGCACGCAGGGCCGGGCCCTGAGCGCGCCGCGTGCTGGCGCCGACGCGCAGGTATTCCACGCGCTCGCCGTCGTCCTCCAGCACCAGCACCGGCTCGCGGGCCCTGGCTACGGCGCACAGCAGCAGGCACTGGCCGTCGATCCGCGCGGTGGCGAACTCCAGCCGCAAGGCCGGCTCCAGCCGCGCTCGGGCCAGTTCCTCCAGTTGGCGGCGGGTGTCCGTGGGCTCCGCCAGGCCGAGCACCCGGCCGCGGTCCTCGACGCCCACGAGCAGCCAGCCGCCCTTGGTGTTCGCCAGCGCGGCCAGCGTCCGCACCGCGGCCAGACCGCGCGGCAGACGCTGTTTGAACTCGGTCCTGGCATCCTCGCCGCGGGCCAGTCGCTGGCGCAATTCGCTCTCACTGGGAGCCTTCAAGCGGCCTCTAGGCTAGCCTCGGCTTGCCAGCAGGGGAGGAAGCGGGTACAACATTCAGCCCCTTTTTCCATCCCAACCCCAGCACGATCACTCCCTTGGCACGCTCTCCCTTCAAGACCTACGGCCCCAACTCCGGCAAGAAGCGCACCCTCAAGATTGGCATGGGCTCGGGCAAGGCCATTCTGCGGGCGCGCAATCCCAAGACTGCCGCTCAGGCGAAGAAGAAGTAAGTCGGCTCGAGCGCACCCTTGAACGCGCTCGAATCGCATACGCTGCTCGCCGCCGCGGCGGCGCTCGTGTCTGCCGCGGCTTGGGGTTTTGGCTCGCTGCTCTTCAAGCGCGTCCTGTGCGCCGACGCCCGCTCCGCGGTGGCGCCTCCAGTTCCCGCGGCGCTGAACCTGTTCAAGAATTCGATTGCGCTCCTGGTGGTGGGCGCGGTCTGGCTGTACGACGGCGCTCCCGTCCCCGCGCTGGAGGCCGTGCCGTGGATCGCGCTCAGCGGCTTGCTGGGTTTCGCGATCGGCGACAGCCTGTACATGGCGGCACTGCCGCTGGCGGGCGTGCAGACCACCGCCATGCTTGGCCAGTTGCACGTGCCCTTGGCGGCTCTGGGGGCCTTTGCGCTCACCGGCCATTCGCTCAGCCCGCTCGCCATGATCGGCATGGCGGTCGTGCTGGCGGGCGTCTTCGGGGTGCTGGCGGTCGTGCGCCCGTCGGATCCACTCGCGGCGCGCCACAAGCGCCGGGGAATCCTGCTCGCGCTCGTGGCGGCCGTGGTCTACGCGGCCAACGTGGTCATCGGACACCACGGGATGCAGGCCGTGCCGATGACTGCGGGAGCGCTGGTGCGCGTCAGCGCGGGCATGCTGGGCGCCTTTCTGATCGCGCCGCTGCTCGACCCGCGCGGAATCCTGCCCGCCTGGCGGGAACTCGTGCGCCCCATGCACGAACCGCGCCTCTGGAAAAGCCTGTTCATCGCTTCCTTCTTCGGTTCGGCGTTGGCCTTGCCGCTGTTTCATCACGCGATGCGCGAACTGGACCCCGGCGTATCGGCGGTGCTGTTCTCGACGACGCCGCTGTTCACGCTGCCCCTGGGACTCGTGATGGGCGAGCGCCATCGCCTGGCCGCGTGGCTGTTCACGGTGTTGGGCTCCGTGGGAGTGGCGCTGGTGGTGCGCGGGGCCTGAGGACAGCGGGAGAGACTGCTTCCCGAGCGGGGACAGAACCGATGCGGGGAAGTTGATTTTTCGCGCGAGCCCGCGGCGGCCGAGCCGTCCCGGGCCGCTGCCGCCGCCGTCGCCGCTGCCGCTGCCGCCGCCGCCGCTGTGGCTGCTCCTGCACGCGCCCTTGCGGCAGCGAGTCCCGGTCTCAGGAGGGGCCGGCGGGTGAGCGCTGCCACTCACCGAAGTGGTCCGCGCCCGCAGCGGTGATCACCACGATGTCCTCGATCCGCACGCCAAATCTCCCCGGGAAATACAGTCCGGGCTCATTGGAAAGCGTCATGCCGGGCAGGAGCGCGACCTCGCTGCCGCCGTCGAAGTACGGATCTTCGTGGCCTTCGACTCCGATGCCATGGCCCAGGCGGTGCGTGAAGTTCGCGTAGCCCGGTTCAAAGCCGCGTTCCACGAGGCGCGCTCGCGCCAGGGCGTCGATCTCGCGCGCCAGACGCCCGGGTCGCAGACCTTCGTAGGCGGCGCGCTGCGCATCACGCACGGCATGCCAGGCGCGTTCAAACTCCAGCCCGCAAGCGCCTTCAAAGGCCCATGTGCGTGTGGTGTCGCTCTGGTAGGAGAGCAGCGTCGCGCCGGTGTCGACGAGGATCACCGAACCGCTCTCGATGCGCCGCTCGTCGCTGTCTCCGTGCGGAAGTGCCGCTGCGGGCCCGATCAGCCCCAGACACCAGGACTGGCTCATGGCAACGCGCGCATGCGCGCGCGCCATCAGCTGCTGAATGGCCTTCCCGTTCATGCCGGCCACGAGCCGCTCGCTGACGCGGGCGAGCGCCCATTGCGTGCGCTCACTGGCCGAACGCAGGATGGCGATCTCCGCGGGTGATTTGCAGCCGCGCAGGCGCACCAGCAGCGCGTGCCCATCGACCAGCCGATTCGCTCCCATCTCGGCAGCGAGGCGGGCGACGAAGCCGTGACGCAGGCTGGGCTCGATCGCCAGCCGGTTGACCCCGCGTCGCCGCAGCTCTTCGGCCAGCGGAGCCTGAAAGTACTCGTGCTCCTCCCAGGCAAGGACGCTCCCGCCGGGACCGTCGGGAGTCTCGATGCCCCGCTGTGCCTTGCCGCTCTCGAAGGCCGGCACCACCCAGAAGTGGGTTCCATCCGCTAGCACGCACAACGCGAACAGACGCTCGGAGCGACCCCAGCGAATGCCGCTGAGCCACTCCAGAGTCGGGCCGCTCTCCGTGAGGTAGGCGTCCACGCGGGCCTCGCGCAAGAGGCTCGAGAGGCGCGCGCGCCGCTCGGCCCGCTCGGCGGGCCGGATGGCCGCGGGCATCGGGAACGGATCGGAGAGGCGCTCGAGATCCTCACTCGCCGCCCGCAGCGCACCGTCGGACTGCGGGTCCCGCGCCCAGCCTCCGGCGGCACAGGAGGCCGCAGCGGAGGCGGCCGTGAGCCCGATGAGGCCGAGCATTCCGCGGCGGGTGAAACGGGGGGTACAGAGGCGATCCATGGACCGCAAGCTAGCGAGGGTGATCGCCCCGCTCAACCCGCGCCCCGGATCCGGTCGATACGCACCCCATGGTAGACCCCCGGACAGCGGCGCTGCTGCGCCAGCGCAGCCGCGCGCGCGAAGCCGCGCTGGCGCTGCGTCAGCGTGGCGCCGGATCGTCCGCCGTCAGCCTCGAGTACCGACATTGCGATTCGTTCGCACAGGCGCGCGTGCTGCGTCTTTGGATCGGCATCGGCAAGCTGTGCCTGCTGCTGTTCGTGCTCTACGGGCTGGTGTTCAACTTCTCGGTGGTGCGCGGCTCGTCGATGGCTCCCGGGATCCATGACGGCGATCGCATTCTCGTCAACCACATCAGCTACCTGGTGCGCGAGGTGCGGCGCGGAGATGTCGTCGTGCTGCACTATCCGCTCGATCCGCGACTGGACTATATCAAGCGCGTGATCGGCCTTCCCGGCGACCATGTGCGCATCGAGGGTGAGACCGTCTACGTCAACGGCCTCGCGCTCAAGGAACCCTACATCCGCGAGGGCGATCCCGCGAGTTCGATCGACACTCTGGTGGGAGATGGCCAGTGCTTCGTGCTGGGCGACAACCGCCGGCACTCCTCCGACAGCCGCGACTTCGGGCTTGTCCCGCTCGGCAATCTGGTCGGCAAGGTCGATGTGCGCGTGTGGCCCTTCGACCGCGCGGGTTGGATCGAATAGCCGCGGGCGCGTAGGCTCTGTGGCGCATGAGCCGTGTTGTGCTGGTCGCGGGAGCCTCGCGCGGGATCGGTCTGGCTTTGGCGCGCGCGCTGCGCGCCGAGGGCGCTGAACTCTTCCTGTGCGCTCGCCCTTCGGAACGACTGGATGCGCTGAAGACGGAGTTTCCCGGCTGTGTGCAGGGGCTGGATCTGCGCGACGAAGCGGCGATCGGCCGGTGGGCGGGTGCGCACCCGGTGGTGGACGCCTACGTTCACTGCGCGGGTGATTTCTTTGGCGGCGGGAGCGAGCGGTTGGGCGCCGAACAGCTGCGGGAACTGTTCGAGAGCAACCTGCTCAGCGCCGAGCTGGGTTTCGCCGCCGTCCGTGAGCGCCTGCGGCCGCGCGCGGGCGCGGCCCTGTTTTTCGGCACCGCCGGGCTGGAGTCTCACCGCGCGCGTCGGAGCAGCGCCGCGTACAGCGCGCTCAAGAGTGCGCTGCTGGTCATGGTGCGTTCTTGGGCACTCGAAGAATCGCGGCACGGGGTGAGGGTCAATCTGTTGTCGCCGGGGATCGTCCCGCACCCTGACGCCGAGCCCTCCAGTCTGGAACCCGAGCGCCAGAAGGCGCTGCCGTTGGGACGCGCGGCGCGCATGGAAGAGGTGGTCGGTGCCGCGCGATGGCTGATCTCGGAGCGCGCGCGCTATATCACGGGCGTCAATCTGGAAGTGGCGGGCGGCTGGCTCTCCTGAGCGGGAAAGGCTTTCCCAAGGCCGTCTCAAGGGTGGGAACGACTCGAGTCGATGCTCGGAAGACGGAATCAGGTGCTGTGCTGTGCTAGATTCCGGCATCTGAAGCGACGGTCATGGCCTCTTTCCGAAAAGCTCAGTCCTCCCAAGCCCGTCTGGGCTTGTTCTCCTCGCAGGAACTCGAGGCACTGATGCGCATCGAGTTTGACCGGGCCCGTCGGCACGGTCATCCGCTGGTCGCTATGGTGATCACGGTGGATCGGCTGGGCGCGTTGGCGGATCTGTACGGAAGCGAATCCCGCGAGGACATCCTGCGATCCGTGGAGCAGAGCATGAAGGACAGCACGCGCGAGAGCGATCTGATCACGCTGCTGCAGCACGATCGGCTGATCGCCCTGTTTCCGCACGCGCAGGCGAGCGTGGCGCCGTCGCTGGCGAAGAAACTGCTGCATTCCGTGCGCGAAATGCGTTTCGATCGCGATGGCCGAACGCTGCGTGCCACGATTTCGATCGGCATTTCCCACAACCTGCACGCGGACGCGATCAGCTTTGAGACTTTGATCGCGGTGGCGGAGGAGGGCCTACGCGTGGCCGATGCCGCCGGCGGAGATCGCTTCATTGAAACCGAGCTTTACCAGCTCTACGAGCGCCGGCGCGGCGATCGCAAGCCAGAAGTGCAGCCCGCCTCGCCGCTGCCGCAGGCAGCGGGGACTGCAGCCTTGGATGCGGCACCCGCGGGCGCCACGAAACTCGGCGAGACGCTGCTGGAACTCTTCGCGACGCGCGGCATGCAGCTCGATCCCAAGGAGCAACTCGACCAGCAGGCGCTGCTCAAGCTGCTGATCTCGCTTCAGGATGTGCGCGCCGATCCGCTCCACCGCGACAACGAGTTGGCCGATGTCCGCCGCGAAAACGAATTGCTGGAGCGGCGCATCGCCAAGCTGACGCAGGAACTCGGTGTCACGGCGGAGCAACTGCGCCGCATCGCTGAGCTCAAGTCGATCGACGGCGGCGTCGCCTCGATCTACAGGACCGTGCAGGGCATCCAGGGCCACGAGCCGGAGAGCCAGCGCAAGCGCGAGATGATGAAGGAGATCTTCGAGGCCAATGTGGCGCTGAAGAAATCCATCAAGCCCAAGCACTAGGTGCGACGGCGCTGCGAGCTACGGCGCGCGTGGGGTGGGGACTGCTCCCGGTGCCGGGACTTTCTTGGCCCCAGGATGCCGGCCACGGGAAGTTGGCCACGAAGCAAGCAATCGGGCGGGGCTTGTGGACCGGTGCGGATGGGATGCTCCAAGCCCCTGACCCACCGGGCCCTCGCCCGAGCTGTGTCCACGCTGGGGGAGCGGTCTGCTCGCCGGGCCGACGCGTCGCTCCGTTTCGATGCCGACCCCGTTGGGCGGCGGCATGCCCGCGGAGGAGGCCGGGACGTAGCGGCTAGCCGCTCCCCGGCGCGACTCGGCGGATGTGGGTCACGAGGGTGCCGATTCCGCTCACGGAGCACTCCACGCAATCGCCGTCCACCAGCGGTCCCACGCCGGCCGGGGTGCCCATCAGGATCAAGTCGCCCGGCCGCAGCGTCAGGTGTCGCGAGAGCCACTCGATGGCGTGCGGGATCGAGACCACCATGTCCCGCGTCGATGCGGATTGACGCAACTGGCCGTTGACGCGCGCCTCGACGGACAGATCCGAGCAGTCGAGGTAATCGCGCGGCACGAAGCAGGGGCCCAGCGGGCAGAAGCCGTCGAGGTTCTTGCCGCGGAACCAGGGATACTTGCGCTCGCGGTCATTGCCCTGCAGCGTGCGTGCCGTGATGTCGTTCGCCACGGTGTAGCCCGCGACGTGCTCCATGGCGCGTTCGGCGGGGATCATCAGGCCCTGCTTGCCGATCACGACGCACAACTCGGCCTCATGGTCGACACGGCCCTGATACCAGCTGTGCACGCTGATGGTCGCGCCGCTGTGCATCAGCGTTTCCGGGAGCTTGTTGAAGAACATCGGCTCCTCGGGAACAGCCTCCTGAAACTCGGCCGCATGCTCGCGGAAGTTCTTGCCGAGACAAAGGATCTTGCCCACGCGCTCTCTGGGGAAGGGCAGGTCGATGCCGATCTCTCCGAAAACGGGCTGAGCGCTGCGCCACTCGGGTGATGCCAGATGGCGCTCGAAGGTCGCGCGTTCGAAAAAGCGCTCGGCCACCAGCGCGGCGAGATCGACGGGCAGGCGATGCGCATCGAGGTAGCTCGAGAGGTCCAGCCAGGCACCATCGCGCTCCAGCACGTAGCTGCGCGTTCCAGAGGCGAGTGTGTAGATGCGGATGCCCATCGGACGCTTCAGCGCGGCAGAGCCTGGCCCAGCGTCAGCATCGCATAGCTCGTGGCGAGCACGGGATTGCCCTCATACCAGCGCGAAGAGTTCTGGTTGACCCATGAACCGTCCGTCTTGCTCTGCAGGGCCACCAGTCGGCCGCACAACTGCTTGCGCCAAGGATGGCGCGTGCCCTCGCCGTCGACGATTTCCTCGCTTCCATACAGCGCCAGCGCCTTGCCCATGGTGTGGAAGTAGTAGAAGAGCCCCTGATAGGCCTCGGTCGGATCCTTCGTGCTCTGGAATCCCGGGTTGAGATCGAGCGTGTAGTTCTTGGAGAGCCAGCCCATCAGCGCCACCATGCGCGGGTCGTCCTTGGGCACACCGCAGAAGATGTAGCCCTTGAGCAGCGCGTAACTCATCGAGCCGTACGAGCGCGGGATCTTGCGGCCATCGGGCAGCTCGAGGAAGCCGGCCTTGGAGTCACCCGGCGCATAGCCCGATCCGCCGTCGTCGCCCGAGACGATCAGGCCCTCGCCGCTCTCCATGCGCACATCGTTGGATTCAGACCGGTTCTGGCAGCGCTGCAGGAACACCAGCGCTCGCTGGTAGGCTTCGTGGTCCTTGGAGAGCCCCGAGGCCGCCAGCGCCTCCAGCGCCATTTGCACATTGGAGAGGTCGGGACGCTGTTCGTTGCCGTAGCTGTTGCCCCCGTAGAAGGGATGGTCGGGTGAAAAGCCTTCGGCCTCGTCATTCTGCAACTCGATCAGATAGCGCTGCGCCTTGGCGACCACGGGCGCGAACTCGGGCCTGTTGGCCCGCACCAGCGCCAGAATCGCCGCAGAAGTGGTGTAGTTGGCGACTTGGCCGTCGTGGATCGAGCCGTTGGCCTGCTGCAGGGAGACCAGCCAGCCCAGCCCGCGGTCGATTGCCGCCTGCAGCCCCGCCTCGCGGGGCTCCGGCACTTCCAGAAGTGCGCCCAGAGCCATCGCCGTGATGCCCGCGTTGGGCTTGCCGCCGAAGCCGAAGATTCCCGGCTGCTCGGGCAGGCATTGGCTCAGCATGTACTGCGCGCCACGCTGGAGCGCGGCCAGCGCCTGTTCGCGATCGGCCGCCTCGAATCCGGGCAGCGCCTGCGCGGGCTTGGGCTTGGCGGGGGGCGTCATCAGCGGAGTGGCGGCGTTGAACACGCACAGCACGCGCGCCGTTTCGATCACCTTGCCGCGCGGACCGTCCCAGGCCTTGTCCGCGCCGCGGCGTGCGAGCAGTTCGTTGGAGATTCGGATCGCCTCCTCGCCGCTCGCCGGCAGCGCGAGATCGGCATCGGCAAGCTCCAGTTGCTGCGTACCCGCGAAGGCGAGCGCCTTGGCCAGCACGGCTTTGCTTTGCGCATCGGCATGCCGCTGCAGGGCCATGATCGCCAGCGCGGTCTGGCGGCGCACGGCCTTGGCATCGGCGCCCGCGTCGTGGATCGAGCCGTCGGGAGCCTGCTGCGCCGCGAGATAGGCGAGCGCCCGCTCGACGAAGGGGCCGTCGACGCGGCGGTACTTGCGATGGCAATCGGCCATCGCGCGCAGAACCCAGGCGGTACCTTCGACGCCGCCGCCGTAACTGCCCGTCTTGGCGTCCTGCGAGTTGCGCAGCCAAGCCACGCCTTCGTCGACCGGGTTCTTGAGATCCGGCGCCTTGGCGGCGGGGGCGGCCTGCGCCGCCGTCGGCGATGCCGCGCCGGGGGCGGAGGGAGACGGAGCCTGAGGGGAAAGCGACAGGACGAAAACCGCGAGGAATGCGATCATGGTGGCCGGATTCTAGGGTCCGGCCGGAGCGGGTCCCAAGAGCGCTTACAAAGACTTTTGGGGCGCCAGGCGCACGGCGGTCCCGTAGGCGAGAAATTCTGCGGCCCCGGCCGTGATCTCGCAGGAAGAGAAGCTGAGCCCCACGACGGCATCGGCGCCCTTGGCGCGGGCCTCCGCGATCAGCCGGTCGAGCGCCTGCTCGCGCGCGCCCGCCAGCAGCGCGGTGTACTCCTCGAGCTCGCCGCCGACGAGGTTCTTGAACCAGGCCTGCATGTCCTCGCCGGCGTGGGCTCCGCGCACGGTGCTGCCCTTGACAAGGCCCAGCACGGCCTGAACTTCGCGGCCTGGCACATGGTCGGTGGTGGTCAGGATCATCGGCGCACGCTCCGGTAGGAATCGTACGCGCGCGTGCGCAGGCGCGCACGCAGGGCTGCCAGAAAGTACAGGAGCGTGCCGAGCAGGGCGGCGGCGGAGCCGAGCTTGAGCCCGCTCGAGAGCTCACTGGTCCACAGTCGCGCCAGAGCGACCCCGCAGATGCTGAGCATGCCACCGAGGAGCAGCCAGAGGCCCAGCCTCGAGAGCGCCTGCTGCAGCAGGGAGCGCCGCAGTCGCGCCCATTCCTGGTCCATCGGTTCAGGTGCGCGAGCGTTGCGCGCCATCACGGCCAGATGCTGGTACTCCGCGACGCGCTGCGCGAGCTCGCGATCGTCCGCCAGGCGCAGCTCGAACTGCACCCGCTCCTCGCCCTGCAATTGCTGATCGCTGTAGGCCATCGCCAGCAGCTCGTCGCGCTGGGGGGGCTGCGTTTTGCTGGGGTTGGGCTGGGCTTCGCTGGGGTTGGGCTGGGCTTCGCTGGGGTTGGGCTGGGCGTACGGCTCAGGCCTTTGATCGTTGGCGCTCATGCTGCACCGCCGGGCTGGTTGGGACCGTGAAACTCTTCGAGCAGTTCGCGCGGCAGGCGCGCCTTGAGTCGACGCCTTGCATGGAACAGCCGCGACATCACCGTGCCTTCGGCGACGCCCAACCGCTGGGCGATCTCCCGGTACGAGAGCTCGGAGTCGTGCCTCAAGGACAGGATCTCCTGATCGTTGGCCGACAGTCTGCGCAGGGCCGCGCGAACCTGAGCCGCGCGATCGGCCCGCTCGAGCACCTCGCCGGGCTGGGACAGCGACGGGTCGACGAGCTCCCAATCCTGCTGGAAGTCCTCGGTCTGCGGCTCCCGGCGAGTCAGCGAATGCGGCTGGATGCGCCGTTGCTTGCGCAGGAAGCTGAAGCATGCATTGCGCAGGATGCGGTGAAACCAGGGCAGGAACGGTTCACTCTCGACGAAGCTCGAGCGCGCCTTGTAGACCTTGAGGAAGGCCTCCTGCGTCAGTTCCAGCGCGTCCTCGCGCGAGCCCACCCAGGAGTGGGCCAGATGGAAGGCTCCCTTGCGCAGACGCTCCTGCAGGTCGTCAAAAGCTTCCTTGCTGCCGTGTTTGGTGGCGATCATCAAGCGGGTGGCCTCGCAGGGCATGGACCTGCCGCTGTACTCGCCGGACGTCGGGGAATTCACGAAAAAACGTCCCTGGTCCGCGCCCTGGGCCCCTCCCTTGGGGCGTCGGCGGCTTCGTTGAGCACCCACTGCGCCGCTCGGGCGCAGGCGCCGGGAGGGCCGAGGCGCTCGGCGGCGCGGTCGAGCCCCGCGATCACGTCGGCGCGCGCCTTGGGGTTCGACCACAGACGCTGAAGGGCCTCCTCGCACGCGCTCACGGGACCGACGCCGTGGAAGCCGAATTCGGGCAGGACTTCACGGTTGGCCAGCAGATTGATGGAGGCGAACCACGGCACGGTCAGGAAATGACGCGAGAGGAACGCCTCGCGCGCACTGCCCATGCGGTAGAGCACCACGCAGGGCAGCCGGTGGTGCAGCACATCGGTCAGGATCGTTCCGGAGACGCTGAAGGCCAGCTGCGCACGGGCGAGGTGCTCGTGCAGTCGGCCCTGCACGATGCCAACGGTGCTCGCGTTCTGACCTGTGATGCGCTCGCACTGCTCCGCCGCGGCCTGGTCGGGCACCAGCACGGCCGTCTCGCGCGCGGGCAGACAACGCGCGCGCGCGAGCATCCACGGAAGGTTGCGCTCGATCACGGAGCGGCGGCTGCCGGGTAACAGCACCAAGAGCCCCGTGTTGTCCTTCGCTCGTGTGCCGGGTACCGCCGCGATTTCATCGAGCAGGGGATGCCCCACATGCGCGTGCCGCACTCCGTGCGCGGTGTACCAGTCGGGCTCGAAGGGCAGAATGGTCAGGGCCCGATCGATGCATCGGCGGTAGGCGCCCACGCGCCAGGGCGCCCAACCCCAGTACTGGGGAGCGACGAAATGCACCACGCGGGCACCTTCGCCCTTGGCGATGCGGGCTAGCGGAACGTGCAGCGCGGGCGAGTCGACTGGCACGAAGACGTGCGGCGGACGGGCCTGCCACTCGGCGGCGACTTTTCGAACCAGACCCAGCCAATAAGACAGCGAAGCGGAGATGCCGGAGAGGCCCATCTGCGCGCGGTCGACGGGAGTACCGATCAGCTGCACGCCCGCCTCCGCCAGCGCTCGGCCGCCTAGCCCGACGAGTTCGAGCTGCTCAACTCCGCGCTGGCGCGCCGCGCTCCGCAGTTCGCGCGCGAGATTGACTGCGTGGATCTCTCCGCTGCGCTCCGCGGCGGAGAGAAACACCGACAGACGTCGGGGCAGCGGGGCGGGCGGCGGCAGCTCAAGTCCGGGACAGGCGGCTTCCAGTGCGCGGCACACTTCCTTGCGGTGCTGTTCCCGGCGCGCGAGATAGCCGACGCCGCGCGGCAGCAGCAGGGCCCCCTGTGCCAGTGCACGCAAGCTCTCGCGCGCGACCAGCAGGGTGGGGGGCAGGCTCATGGCCCCGCAGAATAGCGATTCGGCCCGTGCTAAACTGCAGCGGCAGATGCTCCAGCTGATCGGTTTCTTCTTCGCGAGCCTGATCGTCCTCCACCTGCTGCGGCTGGTTCCCGGCATCGGCGGGCTGTTTCAGATTCCATTTCTGGGCTTTCTTCTCACCACCGTGCTGGTCAGTGCCGTGTTCTCGAAGGTGGCGCAGGAATGGCTCGAGCGGCGCCGCGAGCGCCGCGCCGAGGCCCAATTCCGGGGCGTCCCTACGCCGCACAATCAGGGCAAGCTCGGCAGCCTGTTGATGGCGCGCGGGCGCGCCAAGCGGGCCCTGCCGCATCTGGAGCGGGCCCATCAAGGCGAGCCCGATCATCTGGAGTGGCGCTGGCAGCTGGGCCGAGCCTACGCCGCCCTCGGCCGCCATGCATCCGCTCGGTCCATGCTGCTGCCCGCGCTGGCCCGGGACGAGGGCTATGCCTATGGCGATCTGCTGCTGCTGGCTGCGGAGTGCGAGCGCAAGTCGGGCCATCCCAAGGGTGCACTCGAACTGCTCGAGCGCCATGAGCGGCTGTGCGGAGCACAGCCGCGCTCGCTGTGGGAACGAGGCCACGCGCTGCGTGCGGAGGGCCGCAGACAGGAGGCGGCCGCGGCGTTCCGGGAGGTCGGAAAGCTGACGCGGACGCAAGTGAAGTGGAAGCGGGACGGGGACCGGTGGCTGGAGCTCAGGTCCTGGCTCTGGCGCTGGGTGTACTGAGCCAGACCGCTGGACGTTTTTTAGAGAGCAATTCTGCCGCGCAGGGTCAGCACCTCTTTGACCGTCAATCGCCGCGGGAGGATGCCAAGCGCGGAAGCGGATGACTCCTTCAGGCAGTCGCGCGTGAT
>JBIKMH010000009.1:0-100274 GCA_044359355.1 Planctomycetota bacterium
GGTTGCGGTGTGGCGGACACGGACTCCGATGCCGACGGCGTCGCGGACTGCAACGACGGTTGCCCGAATGACCCGCTGAAGACGGCTCCGGGCATCTGCGGCTGCGGTGTGGCGGACACGGACTCGGACAACGACGGCACGCCGAACTGCAATGACCTGTGCCCGAATGACCCTCTCAAGGTCGCTCCGGGCGTCTGCGGCTGCGGTGTCGCGGAGACGGATACCGACTTCGATGGAGTCCCCAACTGCACCGACAACTGCGACAACACCGCCAATCCTGGGCAAGCGGATGCGGACCTGGATGGCGTGGGGGATGCCTGTGACAACTGCGTGGCGATCGCAAATCCCACACAAGGCGATTGCGACAACGACAACCTTGGAGACGCCTGCGAAATCGCAGCCGGTGCTCCGGACTGCAACCTCAACGGTCGCCCCGACAGCTGCGATGTGGCTCCGGGTGGTGGCTCGCCGGACGCCAACGCCAACGGCATTCCGGACAGTTGCGAAGTCAATGGCGGCACGCCGTTCTGCTTCGGCTACGGCGCGGCCAATGGCGGCGTCGCCTGCCCCTGCAACAACACTGTGCCCGCGGGCAGTGCAGCGGGATGCCAGAACTCCACCGGTCAAGGCGGAAAGCTGGTGGGCTCCGGCCTGAGCAGCGTCAGCAGTGACACGTTGGTGCTGAGCTCCAGCCAGATGTCCGGGGGCTTCTGCGTGTTCCTGCAGGCCAACACGCTGCCCGTGGCGAGCTTCTACGGTGATGGCACGCGCTGCATCGGTGGCAACATGCGTCGTCTAGCTCAGAAGACTGTGATCGGAGGAACGGCCAGTTTCCCCAACCCCGGTGACAGCCGCATCTCGCAGGTCGGGGCCATCCCTGCGCTGGGAGGAGTCAAGGCCTATCAGGTGGCTTACCGGGATGCGAGTGGAACCCTGTGTGGCTCGGGCTACCACATCACCAACGCTGTTTCGGTGATTTGGGTGCCGTAGCGACATCGGACTCCTGATGAAGAAGTGGGCCATCCGGCACAGGCCGGATGGCCCTTTTTTCTTTTCTTGATTACACCTTGAAACAGGAACCACCCCGGATCGGCAACCTACGCGCCATGTCCGCGCATTTTTCGAACCTGCTCGCCGGAGTCCTCGTCCTGACCTCGATCGGCCTGCCGGCCGCAGGCCAGACCCTCACGCTCTTCGGTCGGAACTACCTGGTGCAGACCTTCGACTACACGAGCGAAATCACGTTTCCCAACCCGATGCCCAACGGACCAGCCACGGTTGGCTGGAACGAGTCGGAAGGCGCCCAATGGATTGGAAACAACCGCTTTGTGCTGTGTTCCAACGAGATGGGCGATGTCGGATCCTACAAGAATCAGGTGATCGAAGCTGCGCTTCAGGTCAGTCCTGCCGGCATCGTCACCGGGTTCAGCTATGTGCGCCACCTCCATATCAACGACAACGCACCCGTGGCGAGCGGTGGTCTGGGTGATCCATTCTCCACCAAGCCCCGCGGAGTGACCGTGAATGTCGGCACGAGCGGTCTGGGCGCCGGCGGCAACGTCATCATCGCGGATGCCGTGGCGGAATACGCACGCGAGATCAGCTTTGTCAACGGTGGCCTGACAGGCAATCTGTTCAGTGTTTTTCCGCCCAACGACGACTTCGAGGATCTTGTGTTCGCGCAGGATGCGCAGGGCGGCGGTCTGTTCTACACGGTGCGCCAGAAGCCTCCACACTCCGTCAATGTCTTCACTGCGAACGGCTCGCTGGTCAACACTTGGTTTGTCGGCCCGAACGGGACACCGGCCCAGACGGGTGAGCCCAAGGGCATCGCGTGGCTGCCTGAATCCGCTGCCCTGCCGGATTCACTGCAGGGCCTTGGAGGCGTCATTCTGGTCGCCTTGGACGATCTTGGCCCGGCCCTGGCAGCCTACCGCATGGATGGTACGGCGATCAGCATCGAGTCGATCGTCCATCCCCTGCTGAATCCAGGGAACCAGATCTCGCTGCAAATCGAGGCCGTGACCTTCGACCCTCAGACAGGTCGCCTGTTTCTCTTCCAGCAGGGCCAGCTGGGCAACGACAACTTCGTCTATGTGCTCTCACCCGACTGCAACGGCAACGGCATCGCTGATCCCGCGGACATCGCTCAGGGGCTTGTCGCCGACGTCAACGCCAACGGTCGGCCAGACAACTGCGAGCTGGTGTCATCCGTGTTCTGTCTCGCCGACGGTTCCTCGTCGGGTTTGATCGCCTGTCCCTGCTCAAACCAGGGAACAGCAGGCCGGGGCTGCGACAACTCGGCTGGCACGGGTGGCGCGCGGCTCGTGGCGAGCGGTTATACCTTCGACGACAGCCTGCAGTTCTCCAGCGACGGTGAGCTGCCGACGGTTCTCTCCATCTTCCTGCAAGGCAGCGCAGCCAGCTCCGCTGGCGTTCCGTTCGGGGACGGCGTCCGTTGCACCTCGGGAAGCCTCAAGCGGCTGTACGTCAAGAATGCCGCTGGCGGAGTGGCCGTCGCGCCGGCCGCAGGCGATGCCGGAGTGCGTGCTCAGTCCAGCAGCCTCGGTGACGTGATCCAGGCCGGAAGCAAGCGTTGGTATCAGGTGTACTACCGCGATCCGGCCCTGAATTTCTGCGCGGCGCCTCAGGGCAGCAGCTGGAATGTCTCCAGCGGCCTCGAGGTCACCTGGTGATCCAACAACCTAGTCCATCCAAGGAAATCCCATGCGTATCTTGACCCTCGCGGCTGCTTCGATGCTGGCAGCCTCTGCCCAGGCTCAGTTCACTTTCAGCGAAATCTTCCCCAACCCGCCCGGAGCGGATCAAGGCCAGGAAGCCATTGAGATCCGCGGCCCTGCCGGCGCTTCGCTGGCAGGCTACTTCCTCGTCATCATCGAGGGTGACGGCACCGGTGCGGGCACGGTGGATGTCGTTCGCAACCTTGGTGCGCTCAGCGCGGGCAGCAATGGTCTGCTCTTATTGCGCGATGCCGCGAGCGTGATCCTGCCCGCGCCTGACCCGGCGACGGCGATCGATGTCAACGATTTCAACCCGGACATCGAGAATGGCTCGAACACCTACATCCTCGGCTTTGGAACACCGCCGACGCTGCTCGCGGATCTGGATGTCGGTAACGATGGAACGCTGGACGCTCCGCTGACGGGCTTCACCGTCGTGGATGCCGTCACCATCATCGAGAGCGACGGTGCCGCCAACTACGGTTATGCCGACGACCTCGGCGGCTTCAACTTCCCGCAGTTCACGTGGACGCCGGATCTGGTCTATCGTCTGTACAACGCGGACGGCACGCCCTGCTCGTGGGCCGGTGGCGACGTCCTCGGCATCAATCCCGGTGGACCGTACACCTGGGACCCGGCTCAGAACTACGGCGGCGTGCCGACGGGCAGCCTGGTGGGGGCCGATCTGGGCACGCTCAATGCGCTCCTGGACAGCGACAACGATGGCGTTTCGGATGCCTGTGATCTGGGGATCATCGCGCTCTGCGACCCGGGTGTCTCGGGAGTGATCGCCTGCCCCTGCGGCAATCCCCCGAGCGGAACAGGTCGCGGTTGCGACAACAGTGCGGCGACCGGTGGAGCCTTGATCAGCGCGACGGGCAATGGAAACCTGGCCGCGGATACGCTGGTCTTCGCAACAGGGGCACAGACCGCCAACGGTACGACGATCCTGCTGCAGGGCAATGCGCTGGCCGGCGCGGGAGCCGGCGTGGTCTTCGGTCAGGGCGTGCGCTGTGTCGGCGGCACGCTCAAGCGTCTGTACGTCAAGTCCCCTGGTGGTTCGGGCGGCATCACGGCTCCGCTGGCCGGTGACAACAGCGTCTCGGCGCAGTCCGCCCTGCTCGGGGATGCGATCACGCCGGGCTCGACGCGCTACTACATGGCCTACTACCGCGATCCGATCGTGTCCGGCGGCTGCGCCGCTAGCGCGACCTTCAATGCTACGAATGCTCTGAGCGTGGCCTGGAACTGAACGCGGGCAAGGCTCCAGCTTGTCTAATGGGCCTCGAGCCAGTTGGCTCCGTGGCCCAGATCCACCTTGAGGGGCACGCTGAGCTTCAGCGTGCCCTCCATGCATTCGCACAGCAGCGCTTCGGTCTCCGCCAGCTGGCTCTGCGGCACTTCCAGCACCAGTTCGTCGTGCACCTGCAGCAGCAGCTGAGCCTGAAGCCTGGAGCCTGCGAGTCTGCGCTCCAGATCGATCATGGCCTTCTTGATGATATCGGCGGCCGAGCCCTGCACGGGCGTGTTGACGGCCGCGTTCTCGGCGAAGACGCGGGTGCGCGCATCCTCGGCGTTGATGTCCGGAAAGTGGCGCTTTCGGCCGAGCAGCGTCTCGACATAGCCTTGGCGGCGAGCCATCTCCAGCGTGGCGTCGATCCAGCCGCGCACCTTGGGGAAGCTCTCGAAGTAGCGCTCGATGAACTGGCGCGCCTCGGGCACGCTGAGGCCGGTTTCGCGCGCCAGACGCGCCGGTCCCATGCCGTACAGAAGGCCGAAGTTGATCGCCTTGGCGCGGCTGCGCATCTCGCGCGTCACGAGTTCGGGCATCACCTGGAAGATCTTGGCGGCGGTGGATGTGTGGATGTCCTCGCCGCGCTCGAAGGCCTTGCACAGGAAGGGATCGCCCGAGAGGTGCGCCATGACGCGCAGCTCGACCTGCGAATAGTCCGCCGAGAGCAGCACCCACTCGCCGTGCTGGTCACGAAGGCGCGGGACGAAGGCCTTGCGCAGCGCGCGGCCGCGCTCGGTGCGGATCGGGATATTCTGCAGGTTCGGGTCGCTGGAAGACAGGCGCCCGGTGGCGGCGACCACCTGCGAGAAGGAGCAGTGGATGCGCCCGGTGCGCGCGTTGACGTAAGTCGGGAGCGAATCGACGTAGGTGCTCTTGAGCTTTTGCACCTCGCGGTACTCGAGCAGGTGCTTCACGATCGGCACGTCGGCGTAGAACTGCTCCAGCGTGGCAGCGTCGGTTGCGTACCCGGTCTGCGTTTCCTTGACGCGCTTGACGCCAGCCTCGACTTGGATCTTCAGCTTCTCGAACAGCACTTCCCCGAGCGCCTTGGTGCTGTTTACGTTGAACTCCTCGCCCGCGAGCCCGTGGATCGCCGCGACTTCGCGGTCGATCTCGGACTGCATGACGCGGGAGGCTTCTTCGAGGATCTGCGTGTCGAGCCGGATGCCGCGCCGCTCCATGGCGGTCAGCACCGGCACCAGCGGCATCTCCAGTTCCTCGAACAGGGCGCGCGTGGAGGTCTCGTCGAGCTCCTTTGAGAGCACTTCGAAAAGCCGGAAGGTGACATCGGCGTCCTCGCAGGCGTACTCGCCGACCTTCTCGACCGGCACCTGATCCATCGTGATCTGCTTGGCGCCGGTTCCGATCAGCGCGCTGGTGGGGATCTTGTGCAGATCGAAGTACAGCAGCGCCAGCTCGTCGAGGTTGTGGCGGCGTGTTGCGCCGGCAGCACAGTAGCTCGCCACCATCGTGTCAAAGGCCGGCGGTGGCATGTCGACGCCCTGAGCACCCAGCACCAGCCAGTCGTACTTGGTATTTTGCCCGATGCGCTGGTACTTGGGGCTGGTCAGCAGCGGACGCAGCGCGTCGAGCAGCGCCTTCTGTCCACCGGGCAGCACGGGAGGATCGGCGTTGAAGGGCACGTACCAGGCCTGATGGGGGGCGCAGGAGAAGGACAGCCCGACCAACTGCGCTTCCAGAGGGAACAGGCTGGTGGTTTCGCTGTCGACGGCAAAGCGCTGCTGCTTCATCAGCACGCCCATCATCGCGGCCAGATCCGCTCCGTTGCGCACGACCGTGTAGCTGCGCGCTTCCTCGGTGCGCACGCCCTCGGCGACCTTTTTCATCAGGCTTTGGAAGCCCAGCCCGCGGAACACGTGGGCCAGCTCGCGAGGATCGGGTTCGGGAGGGCGCAGACCCTCGATTCCCGGATCGAGCGGGACGTTGTCGCGGATGGTCACCAGGTCCAGCGAGAGCAGCAGCTGCTCGCGGTCGCGCTCGATGTGCTCGCGCGCCTTTCCCTTGATCCGCTCGAGGCCCGCGAGCACGCCCTCGACCGAGCCGAACTCCTTGATCAGCTTGATGGCGCCCTTCTCGCCGATGCCCGTGACGCCGGGAACATTGTCCGAGGCATCACCCATGATCGCGAGCACGTCGATCACGTGCTCCGGCGTCGTGCCGAACTTCTCCTCCACGGCCTCCACGCCCTCGATCACGAGATCGACGCCAGGTTTGAAGACGTTGTAGAGCTTCACCTTCGGCCCGACGAGCTGCATCATGTCCTTGTCGCCGCTGACGATCATGACCTCGTAGCCGGCGGCGGCCGCCTGCCGCGAGAGCGTGCCGATGACATCGTCGGCCTCGAAGCCACGCACCTCGAACAGCGGCACTCCGTGGGCCCGCACGACCTTGCGCAGCCACTCCTGCTGGGCCACCAGCTCATCCGGCATCTTCTGGCGCGTGTCCTTGTACTCCTTGTACTGCTTGTGGCGGAAGGTGTCGCCTGGAGGGTCAAAAGCCACGGCGACCAGGTCCGGCTTCTCAGTCTCCAGGATCCGGCGCAGCGTCATGGTGAAGCCGTAGGTTGCGCCGGTGGGCTTGCCCTCGGGCGAGCTCAGGCCCGAGCGCGCCAGCGCGAAGTGGGCGCGGTAGGCGAGCGCCGTGCCATCGAGAAGAAAGATCCGCTGGGTCATGGCGATGGTGCCTGAAGATAACCGCAGCGAGGGGCATCCCGCACTTGCCCTCCGTCGAAGGGCTCCACAGAATCGGTCCCCCCGCATGCAAAGGACACTGGCGACCCTCAATGCCAACGGCATCCGCTCCGCGGATCGACGCGGATTTCTGCGCTGGCTGAAGCGGCATCGTCCGGACGTGCTCTGCCTGCAGGAGCTGCGCGCGCTCGAGCAGGATGTCGAGGACGAGTTACGCAGCCCCGCCGGCTGGAATGCGCGCTGGCACCCGGCCGCGAAGAAAGGGTACTCGGGCGTCGGCATCTACTCGCGCGAGGCGCCCGAGCGCTACGAGCAGGGTCATGGCTTCGATCTGTGCGCGGACGAGGGCCGCGGGCTGCGCGCGGATTTCCGCGATCTGTCCGTGGTCAGCCTGTATGTGCCCTCCGGCGCCTCCAAACCCGAACGCCAGGCACTCAAGTTCCGCTTCCTCGACGAGTTGCTGCCCTGGACGCGCGGGCTCTTGTCCGAACGCCGTCCGATGGTGCTGTGCGGCGACTTCAACATCGCCCACACCGAGATCGACATCCACGATCCCAAGGGCAACGCGAAGAACTCCGGCTTCCTGCCGGAAGAGCGCGAGTGGTTCACGCGCCTGCTCGCGCAAGGCTGGGTCGACATCCTGCGCGAGAAGCACCCGGGCGAGCGCGGCCACTGGTCCTGGTGGTCGAACCGGGGCCGCGCGCGCGAAAAGGATCTGGGCTGGCGCATCGACTACTGCCTGTGCTCGCCGCAGTTCGCTCCGCGCGTGCAGCGCGCCTGGGTGGAGAAGCAGGCGGGACTTTCGGACCACGCGCCGGTCTGGATCGAATACGAGGCCGCGCCGTGATCGGCCTGATCGGCGACACGCCGCCGACCGCACCCCGGCCGAGCGTACAGATGGTGCGCATCGAGGAAGCGCCGCTCATCAACGGCGTACTCGATGAAGCGGTGTGGGCGCGGGCGGCCCTGATTCACGATCTGAAGCAGGTCGAACCCGTCGAGGGCGCACCGCCCTCCGAGCGCACGGAAGTCCGGCTGCTCTTCGACGCGGAGCACCTCTACATCGGCGTGCGCTGCTTCGATTCCGAGCCGGACAAGATCATCGCCACGCAGAGCGCCCGTGACGCGTTGCTCGATTACGACGATCGCATCGAGATCATCCTCGACACCTATCTGGACCGTCGCAACGCCTACTTCTTCCAGATGAGCCCCGCGGGCTCGAAGGGCGACGCGCTGATCAGCTCCAACGGCGCCGACTTCAACAAGCCTTGGGACGGTATCTGGGAAGGCAAGGCCGTCATCGATGAGCTCGGCTGGTGCATGGAAGTCGCGCTGCCCTTCGCCACGCTGGGTTTCGATCCAGACCAGGACGCCTTCGGCTTCAACCTCAACCGCTACATCAAGCGCAAAGGCGAGCTGGTGCGCTGGGCTTCGCCGCGCAACGACACGCCGATCTTCCTGATCTCGGCCGCGGGCGACCTCCGCGGTCTCACGGGTTTGCAGCAGGGTCTGGGAATCGATGTGGTGCCTTACTTCCACATCGATTGGACCAACGCCCGGCTGGAGGGTGACGAGGATCTGATCGGGCGACCGGGCCTCGATGCCTACTGGCGCATCACGCCCTCCCTGCAAGCGATCCTCACGGTGGGCACCGACTTCGCCGAAACCGAGGTCGACGAGCGTCAGATCAATCTGACGCGTTTCCCGCTGTTTTTTCCCGAGAAGCGCGATTTCTTTCTGCAGGACGCCGGCATCTTCCGCTTCGCCGACACCTCGCCGGCCCTGATCCCGTTCTTCAGCCGCCGGATCGGGCTGAGCGGGGATGGCGACGAGGTGCCGATCCTGTTCGGAACCAAGCTGGCGGGCCGTCACGACGACTGGAACATCGGCCTGCTGCAGGTGCGCACCGAGGAGACGAACTCGCAGGAGGCCAAGGATCTGTACGTCGCGCGCATCTCGCGCAACATCGGCTCCGAGTCGACCTTGGGCGGCATCTTCACTCACGGCAATCCGGATGGGCCGGAGAACAACCAGGTCTACGGGCTGGATTGGAATTTCCGCACCAGCCAGTGGCGCACCAACCAGAGCCTGCGCTCCTCGGTCTGGCTGCTGCGCAGCGAAACCGAAGGCGGCAGCGGGGACGATCTGGCGGGCGGAGCCTCCCTGGAGGGCCCCAATGATCTGTGGCGCTGGCGCGCCTCGGCCCGGGAAGTGCAGGAGAACTTCAGGCCGGCGCTGGGCTTCGCCCCCAGGACCGGCGTGCGCAACTACCTCGCGCGGGTGGCATACCAGCCGCGTCCGGGCAACGCCGTTCGGCAGTACGAGTTTTCCGCCGAGGGCGAGGTTTACACCGATCTGGACGGTGAGCTGGAGACGGCGCGCGTCGAGTTGCAGCCCTTCGGGGCCGAGTTCGAGAGCGAGGATGCGCTGCGTTTCGAGGTGGAGGGCCTCCGCGATGTCCTAGCGGATGACTTCGAAATCAAGGACGGGATCGTGATCCCTGCGAGCAGTTACGACTACGGGCGCGTGCGTCTGGAGCTCAACACCTCGCTGCGCCGGCCCGTTTCCGCGGAGCTGACGCTGGAAGGCGGCACGTTCTACGACGGAACGCGTGAAGACGTCGCGTTGGATGTCGGCTGGCGTCCCAGCCGCCTGTTCAATACCTCGCTTGGTTATCAGATCAGCCGCGTGGATCTCGAGGACGGGTCCTTCACCACGCACATCGGCACTTGGCGCTCCAACATCGCCTTTACTCCCGACATTGACTGGAACAACTTCGTCCAGTTCGACAACCAGAGCGACACGCTGGGCTGGAACAGCCGACTGCGCTGGATCCTCTCGCCCGGCCGCGACCTTTACATCGTCTGGAATCAAAGCGTCGAGCGCCAGGGCGACTCGATCGTGCCGCTCTTTCAGGAAGCGGCGCTCAAGCTCGGCTGGACGCTGCGCTTCTAGCCGCAGCGGAAGTCGACGAGTTCCAGTTCCAGCTTCGTCTCGCCGCGGAAGTGGTTCCACTTGGGCGTGTAGACCGCCTGGATGTCCTGTCCGAGGCGCAACTCCCCGGCGCGAGCGCCCATGCGGAAGGCCATCGCGCGCAGCAACTGCGCCCCTGAGCGCAACTGCACGCTGAGGTGCGAGCGATCCGCTCCCAGCAGTCGCGGCTCTTCCGCGAGCCGCAGGCCACGCGAGAGAAAACGCGGCTTTTCGTGGCCAGCGCCGAAGGGGCGCAGGCGATCGAGGTCACGCATCAGGCCTTGGTTGACCTCGCCGAAGGACAGTTCGCCGTCGATCAGCAGCGTGCGCCGGCTTCGGGGCTTCGTTCGCAGCATTTCGCGCGCCTTGGCATTGACCGCCGCCCGGAACGCGTCGACGCGCTCGCTCTCGATCTCCAGACCGGCCGCCTGCCCGTGTCCGCCGGCGCGGATGACGTGCTCGCGGCCGGCCTCGATCGCTTCCAGAAGGTGAAAGCCCTCGACCGTGCGCGCGCTGCCGCGTCCGCTCTGGCCGTTGAGTCCGATCAGGATCGCGGGGCGATCGAATTGCTCGGCGACCTTGGACGCGAGCACGCCCACGAGGCCCTGATGCCAGCCCTGTCCCGCAAGCACCAGCAGCGGATGCTCGGCGGGATCCGCATACACCTGTGCGGCCTCGAGGACGCGCGGCAGCAGTTCGGCGGATATGCGCTTGCGTTCCTCGTTGAACAGATCGAGCTCCAGTGCGGCGCGGCGCGCCGAGCCTTCGTCCTCGGCGAGCAGCACCTCGACTGCCTTGGCGGCGCTGCCCAGCCGTCCCGAGGCGTTGATGCGCGGTCCGATCTGGAAGGCGATGTCCTCGGCATCCAGCGCGCGGTCGTTGAGGTTGCTGACGCTCAGCAGTGCGCGCAGGCCCGGATTCCGGCTCGTTTCCAGCGAGCGCAGTCCGTAGCGCGCGAGCACGCGGTTTTCATCGACCAGCGGGACGACATCCGAAACGGTGGCGATCGCTACATAGGCCATCGCCTCGACCAGAAAGTCCCGCAGGTCCGCCCGCACGCGGTCGGCGCCGCTGATCGTCTGGGCGACGCCCCAGGCGAGCTTGAAGGCGACGGCCCCGCCGCACAGCTCGCGGAAGGGATAGCTCGAGCCGGACAGTTTGGGATTGAGGATCGCGACCGCCTCGGGCAGCGTGCCATCGGCGGGGGGCTCGTGGTGGTCGGTGACGATCACATCGACGCCGATCCGAGCCAGCTCGCGGATCGTCTCGCCCGCGCTCGTGCCGTTGTCGACGCTGATCACGAGTCGGGCGCCGCTTGCCTCTGCGCGCTCCACCGAGTGCGCGCCGAAGGAATAGCCGTCCTTGAACCGATCGGGGATGTGCCAGACGGCCTTGGCGCCGACCAGCTTCAAAAGACGCATCAGCAGCGCCGTGCCCGTGACGCCGTCGACGTCGTAGTCGCCGTGCACGAGGATCGTCTCGCCGCGCTCGATCGCCGCGCGCACGCGCTCGCAGGCGGCCTGCATGCCCGGCATCAGCCGCGGATCGTGCAGTGAGCCCAGCTTGGGATCGACCAGATCCCGCACCGCCGCCGGGTCATGGTGGCCGCGCGCCGCCAGCAGGCCGGCCAGCGTCCTCGACAGTCCCAGCGAGCGACTCAGGGCGTCGCGCAGGGGCGCATCGATGGCGCGCAGTTTCCAATGCGTCGGCAGCTCCAGTTGCGTGCTCATGTCGATGGCGCGCAGAGCCTACTGGGGAGCAGGCCAATCGCGGTTCGAAAAGTCGGTGTTCTCGCCTTCGCCGCCTGCGCGCCGGTCGCGTCCCAGCGTCCAGATCTTGGCGCGCGCTTCGCCGGTAGCGGGCGGCGCGTACTGGTAGCCCTGGCCCCAAGGATCGCGGGGCGGGGCCTTGGGAGAGAGCAGGCTCTTGCCGCGCTCGTCGGGCACGAGCAGCACGTTGAGGTTCTCGGGCCAGGCGTCGCGGTTCTCCAAGCGGTACTGGCCCAGCGCCGATTCGATCAGCATCAGATCCTGACGGATCGCTTCGCGCTGCTCGGCCTGCTTGGCACGGGCGCGCGGCCTGACCAGCAAGAACATGGCCAACCCCAGCAGCACCACGACCACCGTGCAGCCGACCAGCCCCTTCATCACCAGACGCGTGCTGCCCGAGATCGCCTCTGGTTCGCCGGGAGCGCCTGATTCCATGGGGCCCATGATGCAGAGGTCGGGCAGCCGATGGAAGGCTTGCCCCGGGAGGACTTTGGCGCGACACTTTCGGTCCCGTTCCCGCATGAGCGACCCCGCCTCGATCCTTCGCGCGCTGCCCTCGGTCGACGAGCTTTTGCGCCAGCCCGGCCTGAGCGCGCTCTTCGCCCGCGTCGGCACGCGCGCCCGCAAGGAAATCGCCGCGCGCCACCTCGAAGAGCTGCGTCGGGCCGTGCGCGAGTCCCGGCTCGACCAGGCGGCTTTGGAGCGTGCGCTGGAGCCAGAGGCGCAATACCGCGCGCTCGAGGCCCTGCTCCTTGGCGAGGAGGGGGCTGGGCTGCGCCGCTGCGTCAACGCCACGGGCGTAGTGCTCAACACGGGTCTGGGACGCGCACCCGTGCACCCCGAGGTCGCCGCGCGCATGGCCGAAGTCGCGCGTTCGTACTGCGTGCTGGAGGTCGACCGCTGGACCAACGAGCGCAACCAGCGCGACGATCGGCTCGGCGCGCTGCTGACGCGGCTCACGGGAGCTGAGTCCGCGATCGCGGTCAACAACTGCGCGGCAGCCGTGATGCTGATCTTCCAGACCTTCGCGGGCGGGCGTGAAGCGCTGGTCGCGCGCGGCGAACTGGTCGAGATCGGCGGCTCGTTCCGCATTCCGGATGTCATGGCGCGGGCGGGAGCGCGCCTCGTGGAGGTGGGCACGACCAACCGCACCCGCATCGCCGATTACGAGCGCGCGATCAGCGAGCGCACGGGCCTCCTGATGAAGGTCCACACCAGCAACTACCGCGTGATCGGCTTCACCGAGGAAGCCAGCCCTGCACAACTCGCCGCGCTCGCCCGCGCACGGGGCGTGGTCAGCGCCTTTGATCTGGGCTCTGGTCTGCTCGAGGATGAGTCGATGCGCGCGATCGCGCCCGTGCTGGGCGACGAGCCGCTGCTGCGGGAGGCGCTGAGGAGCGGCGTCGATGTGGTCTCGTTTTCTGGCGACAAGCTATTGGGAGCGCCGCAGGCGGGCATCCTGATCGGCAGGCAGGCGGCCATCCGCGCGCTGCGCCAGAATCCGCTCTACCGCGCGCTGCGGCTCGACAAGGTGACGCTCGCGGGGCTGGAAGCGACGCTGGAGCTGATCCTCGCCGGTCGCGGCGACGAACTGCCCGTGCGCCGCATGCTGCTGGAGCCCGCCTCCGCCATCCAGCCGCGCGCGCAGTCGCTCGCCGAGCGCATCGGCGCGCTCCCGGGCTTTCAGACACGCGTGCTTGAGGATCATTCGCAGCCGGGCAGCGGCAGCGCGCCGGGCATTTGGATACCGACCTTCGTGGTCGAAGTGCGCCACGAGCGCCGCAGCGCGCAAGCCCTGTCCCTGGCGCTGCGCAGTGCGCGAGTGCCGGTCTTCAGCCGCATTCAGGAAGAGCGGGTGCGGCTCGATCCGCGCACGCTTCTGCCCGGGGATGAGGAAGATTTGCTGGCCGCCTGCGTCGAAATCGGCCGATGAAGCACCGGGTCCAGAGTTCCCAGCCATCGCTCGGCGAACCGCTGCTTGCGGGCGAACTCGCGGCGCGCATCGCGGCGCGCGAGGCCTGGATCGGCGTGGTGGGTCTGGGCAGCGTGGGCCTGCCGCTCTCGCGTGCGTTGCTCGACGCCGGACACCGCGTGGCCGGCATCGATACGGATCCGGAGCGCAACCGCGCCCTGCTGGCGGGGCTCACCCCGATCGCGCATCTGGGCGCGCGCTTCGCCCGCGAGCTGATCGAACACGAGCGCTTCCAACTGGGGCCCTCGCGCCCGCTGGACATCGCGCTGATCGCGGTCCCCACACCGCTCGATGCCGGCGGCCGCCCCGATCTGTCCTGCGTGCGGGCCGCCGCACGCGCGCTGGCCTCCCGGGTGCGTTCGGGCGGTTTGATCGTGCTGGAATCGACCAGCCATCCGGGCACCACGCGGCGCATCGTGGGCGAGGAACTGCGCGTCGCGGGGCGTGTGCCCGGCTCCGATGTGTGGCTCGCGGCCTCGCCCGAGCGCGAGGATCCCGGACGTCCGGGTGCGCGCACTGCGACGATCCCCAAGCTCGTCGGCGGCACCTGCGGGGAGAGCGCCCGCCTCGCGCAGGTGTTCTACGCGAGCTTCGTCGAGACGGTGCACCTGGTGGAGAGCGCGGAAGTCGCCGAGGCCGCCAAGCTCTTCGAGAATGTCTTCCGCGCGGTCAACATCGCGCTGGTCAACGAGCTGGCGCAGATTGCGCGTGCCCAGGGCCTCGATCCGCAGGCGGTGCTCGCCGCCGCCGCCACCAAGCCCTTCGGATTCATGCCTTTTCAGCCGGGTCCGGGCACGGGTGGGCAATGCATCCCGGTGGATCCCTGCTACTACACGCATGCCGCCCGCGCCGCAGGCGTTCCCGCGGCGCTGGTCGAGGAGGCCATCCGGATCAACCGCGAGCGGCCGCAGGCGGTGGTCGACGCGCTCGAAGGCCTGCTCGGCAGCCTGCGCGGCCGCGTCGTCGGCGTGCTGGGCGTCGCGTACAAGCCCGAAGTCGATGTCATCAGCGAGTCCCCGGGCGTGGAGATCCTGCGCCGTCTTTGCGAACGCGGTGCGCGCGTGCAGTACAGCGATCCCTGGGTGCATGAATTGCCGGAGCTGGGGCTCGAATCCGTGCCCACGGACACGCCCTGCGAGGCCTGGATTCTGGTCACCGACCACGCCGCCTTCGACTACGCCGGGCTCGCCCGCTGCGGCGTGCCGATCCTCGACACGCGCGGAGCCTTCGCTCGCCGCGGGCTCAAGGCGGACGAGATCCATCCGCTGTGAAGCGCGCGCCGTAGAGTTGCGGGTCGCGGGCGATCAGGGCGCTGCGCGCGCTGGCGACGAGCGTCGCGGGCAGCGTGGGATCGTGGGCGATCTCAAGCAACAGCGGCTCGCCATGTTCCGGAATGCGCGCCTCGCCGAGGTGCACGAACAGCAGTTCCAGACGCTCGCTTTGCCAGGGCTGCTCACGCAGGATGCGCAGCGCCAGCGGCAACTGCTGCCAGCCCAGCAGCGGCTCCTTGCCATCCGCGCGCCGCAGGCTCGCCAAGGCCTGCGCCAGATCCTGCTGCGCGGGCAACGGCACGCGTGGCAGGGCCAGCAGCACGTTTTCAAGGCCCTGCGGTTCGCGCGCCAGGTTGGCGACGACCAAGCGCACGCAACCGAAGTTCGTCAACTCGTCGCTCGCGGTGCCGCTCTGCAAGTGCGCGAGCGCGCGGTCGGCGAGTGTCGGATCGACCAGCCACTCCGATTCCAGCCGCGCCGCCTCGTACTGCTTGCCTTGCGCCAGCAGGGAACCCAAGCGGGCCCAGTCGGACTGCCGCCCCTGCGCCCGCTCGCCCGCCCGCTCGCCCGCCCGCTCCACAGGTGCGGCGGGCTCCAGCGGCGTTCGGGCGCACGACTCGCGGCTTTCTAGCGGCGCCTTCGCTGTTTCGAGTTCCAAGGCCTGACGGCGAGCCTCGAAGGCGATGCTCCACTGCGGCTGTGGCTGTGGCTCGATGCGCCACGCCGCCCACAGGCCCACCAGTGCACACAGGATCCAGATGCTGCGCATGCACCTGAAAGGACGGCGCGAGCGGCCGCGATTCGCGCGGGTTGGATCGCAAGCTCTGATCCCCTAAGCTCTTGCAGAGGAGGAATCATGAGCGAGAGCGCCAAGCAACGCCTCACCGACTACGCCGACTGCGCGGGTTGAGCGGCCAAGATGCCCATCGGGCAGCTCGCGCACGTGTTGCGCGGGATACAGGCAGGCTCAGGCGGGCGTCTGCTCGTCGGACCGGATACCTTCGACGATGCGGGCATCGTCGAGCTCCGGGGCGTCGGAGGTCTGCCCGGGGATTCGCATGTCGCGCTGGTCCAGACCGTCGACTACTTCCCGCCCGTCGTCGACGATCCCTACTACTACGGCGCGATCGCGGCGGCCAATTCGCTCTCGGATGTCTACGCGATGGGGGGCAAGCCCTTCAGCGCGCTCAATCTCGCGGGCATCCCGCGCGAGTTCCCGCCGGAGTGGACGGCCGAAATCTTCCGCGGGGGCATCGAGAAGCTGCGCGAGGCCGGTTGCATTCTCGCGGGAGGCCACACCGTGGCCTCCAAGGAAGCGCTGTTCGGCTTTGCCGTGACTGGCATCGTCGACACCCGCGAGGTCAAGGCCAACAGCGGCGCGCGCGCCGGTGATGTTCTGTATCTGACCAAGCCGCTGGGCATGGGCGCGATGACCACCGCCGCCAAGCGCGGCGTGATCAGCTGGAAGGAGCTGGAGCCTGCCGCGCGGGTGATGGCGACACTCAACGACCGCGCCGCCGAGGCGATGAACGCCTGTCACGCGCACGCCGCGACCGACATCACCGGCTTCGGGCTGGTGGGCCACGCGCGTAACATCGCGCGCGCCTCCGGCGTGACGCTGGAGCTTGTCACCGGGGCACTGCCGCTGTTCCCGGGCGCGCTGGATCTGGCGCGCGCCGGCCACTGCTCGGGGGGTGCCAAGCGCGGCCGCGCAGCGCTCGCGGAGGAGGTCGAACTCGTCGGAGCGCTCGAGGAGGCGCTGGTCAACCTCGTGTTCGATGCCGAGACCTCGGGCGGCCTCCTGATCTGCGTGCCCGCGGAGCGCGAAGCGGCCCTGCGCGCCGAACTGGAGCGCCGGCAGCTGCCCGTGGTGCGCGTGGGCACGGTGCTCGCGCCGCGGGGCCGCGCCATCCGCCTGCTGTGAGGACGCGACTTGATCTGCGGCAGCTCTACGAGCGCGCCGCGCGTCGGGGACGCGGTGCCCGCCGCGCTCCGCCTTGGATCCTCGGCTGGCAGGGTTCCGTGCTGGAGGCTCCGCAAGCGTCGCGCTTGGGCTGCGAGCGCGCGCTCGCGCTGGGACTCGATGGCTTTGCCGTGTCGCTGTGGTGCAGCCGCGATGGAGGTCTGATCGCGGCCCCCGAGCCGGTGCTCGAAGGGCTCGGGCGCATCGCCGAGCACACGCGCGCCCAGGTCTCGACGGTGGACATCGGCGCACAGTTCGCGGCGCGCCTGCGCGGAATGCCCCCCGACTGCGCCGAGGACTTTCTCGAACTGGCGCAGGTGAGCGCTCCGGGGCGCTGGTGCCTGTGCCTCGAAGAAGCCCGCGCGGTCGAGCTTCTGAAGGAGCTGCTCCCGATTCCGCCGCCCGCCCTGCGCGTCGTCTCGAGTGACCCCGCGATCGTGCGTCAGGCCGTCCACAGTGGTTTCGCGGCGCTCTTCCGCGCCCCAAGACTGGATGAGCGCGAGCTGGCAGCGCTGCTCGCCAGCGGTGCGCGCGGTGCATGGCTGCCGGTGGCGCAATGGGCGCGATTCGAGAGCCTGCAGCGGCCGCAGTTCGAGCGCTGGACGCACGCCGACCATCCGGACGAACTCGAACAGGCGTTGCGCCTCTGGATGGATGGAATGGTGACGCACGAAGCGCTGCGTGCGCAGGCGGTGGAGGCGCTGGTGGCGCGCACGCCCGATGGCAAGCGCGCTTTTCCGCTGGAATTGCCGCGCCTGCGCCTGGAGGACGATGCGAACACGGGCTGGCACGGCGCCTGGGAATTCCCGGTACACGTGCACAACCCGTTTCCAGAGCCGGTGCAGGTGACGCTGGGTGTGCTGCCGCGTCAAGGCGCGTTCGTGATTCACGGGCTGCCGCGGACCCTCGTGCTCGAAGCGGGCGAGCATGCACAAGTGCCCCTCGCTCTGCGCGGCGGAGCCCAGCAGCCCGGCGCCGACCCGCTGTTGTTCGCGCTGCTGCGCTTGGCCGATGGCGCGCAGCTCTTGCTCGATGGTCCGCTCGAGCGCGTGCGCGTCGTGCCGGCCGATCCGCTGCCGCTGCGCGTGCCCTTGCTCAGCAGCCCTCCGCACCAGGCGCCGCGCACGTTGCTGGTGCGCCGCCACCGCCAGCAGCTCTTGGTGTCGATGGAAGGCGGGCGCGAGTGGGCCGATCTCAGCATCGAGGTGCTCGTGGGGGATGCGATCCACACCGGAGCACGTGGTGTGCGCGTGAATCTGCCCCCGGACTGGGATCGCGATGCGGACGGCATCGCTTTTGCGGTGCGTGCGCGCTGGACGGAGGCCGGTGAGGCCTGCGAGGCGCGGCTGTGCGGCGGCCTGCCGTTCGGCCCGCGCAGCGGAGCGCCGGGACGGCTCGTGCCGATCGTTCGCGCGTAGCAGAACTCGTCTCAGCGCGGCTCACCGAGCTCCAGCTTCCACTCGGTCCCCTCGGCCGCCGGCGGCCAGACGATCCTCAGCGGCAGGTACTTCTGCGGAGGCTTGGTGTAAAGCTCGAGCGTGTAGCTGCCGGGCTCGAGCAAGGCTTCCAGCATGCCCTGCGGATCGGTCCGCCAGGGCAGACGGCGTTGGGGCGCGGATCCCTCGAGGTGGAATGTGCCGGACACCGCAGCAAGCACCTGACCATCGCTGGCGCCCAGCAGGCGCACTTTGCCGGGCACGATCGGGAGCTCGAGCACAACATCCAGCGTCTGCCCGCCTGCGAGCACGTAGCGCTGCGGAGCGAACCACTGCCATTCGTCCTGCGGACCATGCAACATGATCTCGATCTCGCCGGGGTTGACGAAGTCGCTGAGACCATTGCCTTGGTTGTCGAGCAGCGTCTCTAGCGGCTGTCCACCCAGTCCGCCTTCGCGGATCGCAATGGCGTCGGCCATCGCACCCTTTTCCCATCCCAGTGCGCTGCGCACGCTGTAGCGCACCCGAGCAAGCGCCCGTTCCGGCAAGGCGAAGTGCGCCTGTGTCGTCTCGCCCTCGCGTACTTCGATCTCGCCCAGCACGAGCACGGCGCCCTGACCCCGGAATCCGAACACTTCGTTGGCTTTCAGCTGCAGCTTGACGGTGTGACGACCCGCAGGCACCGCGTTGCGCTCGAAGCGACCCTCCGCATCAGGTCGGAGCAGCTTCGCGCGTTTGGCAAGGCCGGCCTCACGCCATTCCGTCCAGAGCTCCATTTCCTGCATGCCCGCCGGCCACAGCTCCACGCTGGCCTTGGCGAGCACCTCTGGGTCCGCGCCCTCGATCACGCCGCTCCAAGAGCCGTAGGGCGGCAACCGCAGCTCAGACTGTTGCACAGGCTCCGTGGGAGTCACCATCACCAAGGCCTGCGCGCGCAGCAGCGGGGCGAGCAGGGCATGCAGCGTGTACTCGCCACGCGAGACACCTTCAAACTGCGCCCAACCCTGTGCATCGCTGGTCGTGCTGGGCGCCTTGTCGGTCTGCATCATCGAGCCGCTGCGCATGTTGGCGGATTCCAGGCGCACATGCGCGCCTTCCACCGGCGTCTGACCGTCGGCGCGCAGCACCCTAACCTGGAGCGTCACGCCGCGCTGGACTCGTGCGACGTGCACGGCACTGCTGTTGGGCTCGATGACACCGAGCGGCACCTCGCAGGTCGCGTAGCCCGGGGCACGCACGAGCAGCGTCTGATCGCCGGGCACCAGACCCTCGAATAGCCCGTCGGGGGGCGGCAGTGCATCGGCCTTGAGCAGCTCGAACTCGTTCGGGCTGAAGCTCGCCTTCTCAAAGCGCGTTCGGAGCTCGTAGCACGAGAGCGGCTCACCGCTGGCATCGTCGAGCACCTTGAGCTGCACTCGCGAGTTGCCCTTGAGCCGCGCTGTCACCACCGAGCCGGGCTGGATGCCGTCTTCGCGCCACGGCAGGTAGGCGGGATGCTCCACCCGCGCGCGGTAGCTGCCGGGCTCGAGATTCTCAAAGCGCTGCTGGTTGGAACCCTGACGCGGATCGGCGCTGGCTGGCGGGATCGGTTCGCTGCCGCGCAGGAGTTGCACCTCGACCTTGGGAGCTGCGAAGCCGTGGTAGGGCTTCGTCTCGACGCGCAACAGGATCGTGCGATCCAGAGTCGGCCCCGAGTACACAAAGCGCGCCGTGCTCTCCTGCCCCGCGAGCACTTCCACCTTGGGGCCTTCGACGTTGGAGGCAAGCGCCGTGCTCGCCCTGAGCTTCCACATTCCCGGAGCCAGATCGCTCAAGAGGAACTCACCGCTGGCTCCGTCCACCTCGCGGGAAGCGCCGACCGGCATGCGCTCGTCGCGATACCCAGCGGCCGAGTTCGCGCTCACGCGCCAGCTGCCACGGCAGGGTTGGCCCGCCGCATCGACCAGCACCCCGCGGATCGAGCCCGCCAACGCCAGTTGCACGCTGCCCAGATCCAGCTGCTGGCCCGCTTCGAACCGCGACCAGCGCCACGAGAGCCCCGCATGACGCTGCGCCGTGAGGTTCAGGGAAAATTGAAAGGCGGGCGGCGGCTCGAAGCGGATCTCGAAGCGGCCCTGCGGGTCGGTGAGGAGCTCGAGGTCCTTCCAGTTCGCAGGACGGCCGTACTGGCGAAGGCGATCGGCGTTGGCTGGGAAGCCCGCGAGCTTCACGCTGCCGCCGGCGAGCGGCGCTCCCTGACCGTCGAGCAGCAGGCCGACAATGCGGGCGAGACCGACGGTTGCGGTCGGCAGGGGTGCGGGCGCGGCTGCGGGCACAGCGCTGTCGGCTGGCGCGGACTGGCGCGCGGGCTCCACTGTTGAATGTGACTCCAGCCCGGCGGCGGGGGCGGGTGCCATGGTCGGCGTATTCGAATCAGACAGCGGTTCGATGCCTGCGGGGGTCTGCGGCTGTCGCAACCAAAACAAGGCCAACACGAACAGCGACAACGCCGCAACCACGAGCAACCAGCGCATGCGAGACTCCTTGGGAAAGGCAGGAAGGACCCGCGCAAGGCTAGTGCCTCAGGCGCTGCTCGACAAGATCTGCCGGCGGTGCCGGGCATCGTGCTCCGCGATCGCCTGCCAGATCGCCGCATTCGCGGCGCGTTGCAGGTTCTCGCGGCGTGCGCCGCGAAAACGCTCCAGCGCCAAGTACGGATCCAGAGCCATTCCGGTCCGCGCCGGCGGTGCGATCAATCCTTCCCAGCCTCCGCGTTCCAGCGCTCGCGCAAAGTACTCCCGTTCCATGTCGGCGAGGTGCCAGAGCACCTCGCACAGCGACCAGCGCTCAGGCGCCGGCCTTTGGCGCGCGCCCGGATCACCCGCGGCATCGAGGGCCTGAGCCAGAAAGGCGGGGAAGGCGGATAACTCAGCTTGCAGTGCGTTCACGCAAGCGGGATGATAGCGGGGCTCCGTGCGGGAGTGGATCGGTGCTGGTGTGCCGCCCGGTCTTCAAAGCCGGTCGTCGCTCGTGAACAGCGGGCGAGGTGGGTTCGATTCCCATGCACTCCCGCCAACCTGCTGGCTGTCCGTGCCAGCTGTCCGTGCCGGGTGCGGCGCTCAGCGCAGCAGCAGGCGCCAAGTGAACTGATTCACCTCGACCTGCAGGATCAGTAGCTTGCGGGCGTGCTCGAGCGGATTGCCTCCGCAGAACACGCAATCGATCGGATCCCTCGGCGGTTCCTCCACGCGGGCGGCACACAGCCACGCGCCCGCCACCAGCAATCCCAGGCAAGTCAGCACCTTCATGACAAGAAGAAGTCTAGCTTGGATCGGGCGGGGAGCAATACGGCGGCATTTGGGGAGTAGGCGGTGATTGACTAGACTCTTGTGATCTGATGTTCGCCCCCTCGCCTTGCCGCCTGTTCCTCTGCCTGCTGCTGGCCCTCTGGGCTGCCCTGCCGCTGACGGCCGGGGAACTGGTGCATGTGCGGCTGGAGGGCCCGCTCGACAAGGGCATGTTGCCGCAGCTCTCGCGGGCCGTGCGCGAGGCCCGCTCGCAGCCCGGTTCCACGCTGGTGGTCGAAATCGACACACCCGGCGGCGCGGTCGACTTGATGTGGGATCTCTCCAAGCAACTGCGGGCTGTCCGCAAGGATGGGGTGGCCACCGTCGCCTGGATCAACCGCCATGCGGTCTCCGCCGGGGTCTTGCTCGCGATCTCCTGCGAGCGCGTCTACATGGTCAGCGAGGGCTCGATCGGTTCGGCCCTGCCCGTGACCTCGGGCCCTGCCGGTCTGGCACCCGTGGCCCAGGATGAGGCCGTGCGCGAGAAGATCACTTCGGCGATGCGCTCGGATTTCCGGGCCATGGCCGAGAGCATGGGCCGTCCCGCGGCGCTCGCGGAGGCGATGGTCGATCCCAACGCGCGTGTCTACCAGATCCGCCGCGAGGGCGAACTGGAATTGGTCAGCGGTCAGGTGTGGGACGATCTGCGCGCCGGATCGCAGGTGCCCGAGCTGGTCGCGACGATCAGCGGGCCCGGGCAGATCCTCAACCTGAGCGCCCGGCGCGCGGTGGAGCTGCGCTTTGCCGACGGGATCGCGGAGTCGCTGGATGAGGTCGCCCAGAAGTCCGGCTTTCCTGGCGGCGCGCCGCGGAAGATCGAGCGCAGCGCGTCGGACGATTGGATCAAGTGGATCGATCTGTTGACGCCGCTGCTGCTGGTCGCGGGGCTGCTGCTCGCCTACAGCGAACTCAAGCTGCCGGGCTTCGGATTGCCGGGCATCCTCTCGATCCTGTGCTTCGCCGTGCTGCTGCTCGGCCGCTACTTCGCGGGTCTGGCCGACGTGCTGCACCTGGTCGTGGTGGGGGCCGGCATCGCGCTGATCGTCACGGAGATCTTCTTCATCCCCGGCTCGCTGTGGGCCGGCATCAGCGGCTTCGTGCTGCTGCTCGGCGGGCTGCTCCTGTCGGGGCTGGGCCCGGAGTTCAGCTTCGCGAGCGCCTACGATCGCCAACGCCTGCTCGATGCGAGCACCTGGATGATCGCCAGCGCCTGCGCCGCCGTCGCCGGCATGCTGATCCTCTCGCGCCTGCTGCCCAAGACGCCGTTGCTCGGCCGCATGGTGCTGCAGCCGGGCGAAAGCGGCGCCGACGGCGGGGCCATGCCGGAAACTCGCGGGCGCGGCAGCGAGCTGGCGCGCGTGGGAGCCGTGGGCAGCGCCCTCAGCGCCCTGCGTCCGGTGGGCAAGGTCGCGCTCGACGGGGATTCGCAGTACGAGTTCGAAGCGCGCTCCAGCGGCGCCCTGATCGAGGCGGGCGCGCGCGTGCGCGTGGTCGAAGTGGCGGGCGGTCGACTGGTGGTGGAGGTGCTCAAGACATGACAATCGCGATCGTGTTGCTGTTGGTCGGTCTGGCCCTGATCATGCTGGAACTGCTGTTTCCAAGCTTCGGAGCGCTGGGTATCGCGGCGGCCTTGGCCCTGATTGCGGCGATCGTGCTGGCCTTCCGCGAGTCCCACTCGAGCGGGCTCACCTTCCTGATCTCGACCGCCGTGCTCGTGCCCGCGGCCATCCTGCTGGGCATGAAGCTCCTGCCGAGGAGTCCGCTCGGCAAGGTGCTCGTCGCGCAGGGCGCGAGCTTCACCGATGCAGCCGCCGTCGATCGGCGCGACCGCGAGCTTCTGAACAAGGAGGGCGTGGCGGAGAATCTGCTGCGCCCCGTCGGCACGGCGCTCTTCGACGGCCGTCGCGTCGATGTCGTCACCCGCGGCGAACCGATTCCCGCGAACGCGCGCGTGCGCGTGATCGAGGTCGAAGGCAACCGAGTCGTCGTCGTCGCAGCCGAGAACACCAACCCCCAAACCTAGCCCCCATGAACACAACCGCACTGTTCTTCTTCCAGCGCCCCCAGCTCTCCGCCTCGAGCGAGGACTGGTCGATCCTGCAGATCGCCGGCCTGATCGCCGGTGCCATTTTCCTGCTGGTTTTCCTGGTCATCTTCCTGCGCTACGCCAGCCTGTACGTGCGCTCGGTGACCACCGGAGCCGGTGTCGGGCTGTTCCAGATGTTCGCCATGAGCCTGCGCAAGGTCGACCCGGCGACGATCGTCGACGCGCGCGTGATGCTGGTGCAGTCGCGCATCGAGGCCATCACCACGCGCGACCTGGAAGCGCACCTGCTGGCGGGCGGCCGCGTGATGAAGGTCGTGCAGGCCCTGATCAGCGCCAACCGCGCCGGCATCGAGCTCGATTTTCGCACCGCGGCGGGCATCGACCTCGCCGGCCGCGACGTGCTGGAGGCGGTCAAGACCTCGGTCACGCCCAAGGTGATCGACTGCCCCAACCCGGCGCAGGGCAAGAGCGAGGTCGCCGCTGTCGCCAAGGACGGCATCCAGGTGCTGGCGAAGGCGCGCGTTACCGTGCGCACCAACATCAAGCGTCTCGTCGGCGGCGCCGGCGAGGAGACGATCATCGCGCGCGTCGGTGAAGGCATCGTGTCGACGATCGGCTCCAAGGCATCGCACAAGGACGTGCTCGAGAACCCCGACTCGATCTCCAAGACCGTGCTGGCGCGCGGCCTGGACGCGGGCACGGCCTTCGAGATCGTCTCGATCGACATCGCGGACGTCGACATCGGCTCCAACATCGGCGCGCGCCTGCAAGCCGACCAGGCCGAGGCTGACAAGCGCGTCGCGCAGGCCCGCGCCGAGCAGCGCCGTGCCATGGCCGTCGCCGCCGAGCAGGAATTCCGCGCCCAGACGCAGGAAAACCGCGCCAAGCTGGTGCTGGCCGAGGCCGAGATTCCGCTGGCGATGGCGAGTGCCCTCAAGAGCGGCAATCTGGGCGTGATGGATCTCTATCGCATGAAGAACCTCGAGAGCGACACGCACATGCGCCGCTCGATCGCCGGCGGCGACGCTCCGGCGGCGGGCGCGCAGGAGAGCTGAGCCTTTCCATGTTGTTGCCGCAGCGAGGCAGCGATTTCGACTTCAAGGAGTTCATCGAAGGACTCCTGAAGTTCCTCGTCTTTGGCTTTCTCTTCATTCTGCCCGTGATCAAGAGCATCCTCGAAGCGCGCAAGCAGCGCGCCGAGCAGGAACGCAAGCGCTCCTGGTCACAGCCTGAGGATGAGCCGGCGGCAGATGTCGAAAGCGAGGGCCAGCGCGCCTTCGAGGCGCTCTCGCGCGGCGAGCCCGTCGCGCCCGCGCCGGCCGCGCCCGCACAGCCCCCGCCCCTCGTCCTGCGCCAGGAAGCGCGGCAGGATTCGCGGCCGGAGAACTACGACCGCGAGCGTTCCTTCGACGCGCAGGCCTCCGAAGAGCCCTCGGTGATCGAGGAGCGTTCGCTGGAAGACCAGTCGCTCCAGCCGCTCGCGGAACTCGCCACGCCCGCATCTCTGGCGGGGAATGTCGAGGGTCAGTGCCTGGAGGAAGCGGCTGCGCCGCAAGGCCAGCTGCTGGCCGTCGGCGCGCAGATGGAGACGCACGACAGCGCCCAGAAGCCCGCCGCGCTGCGCCTGTTCGCGCGCAGTGGCGATCGCCGCGCGGCGCTCCGCGAGGCGATCGTCCTGCGGGAGGTGCTCGGACCGCCGCTGGCGCTGCGCGCGGGTCCTGGCGGTCTGGGCAGCGATCGTTAGGGGCCGCGCATGCAGTACTGGTTGCTGAAGTCCGAGCCCGGCGTGTACTCCTTCGAGCGCCTGATGCGCGAAAAGCAGCGCCGCACGGGCTGGGAATGCGTGCGCAACTACCAGGCGCGCAACTTCATGCGCGACGCGATGCAGCCCGGCGATGGGGTGCTGTTCTACCACTCCAGCAGCGAGCCGCCGGGTGTCGCGGGCATCGCGCGGGTCGTGCGGAGCAATCTGGTCGACCCGACCCAGTTCGCGACCGATTCCGAGTACTTCGATCCCAAGTCCAAGCGCGACGATCCCACTTGGCGCATGGTCGAGATCGAGGGTCTGAGGACCTGCGAGCCCTTCGTGCCGCTGTCCCTCCTGCGGGCCGAGCCGGGACTCAGCGGCATGGCGGTGCTCCAAAAGGGGCAGCGCCTGTCGGTCCAGCCCGTCCGTCCGGAGGAATGGAAAATCGTCTTGAAACTGGGCGGAATTCGCGCTGACCCGCTCCCCAAGGGCCACAAATAGGGGTCGGCGGCTTCAAAAGCAGGGGTGGAGTTGTCACAATGGCGGCCTAACCAGCGGACCCCAGCGGTCCACAAGCCCCCCCCAGACCACAAGCTCCTCCAGGAATCACCATGAGCCAGAACTACGAAAACCTGCTCAAGCTCGTCACCGATGTGCGCGAGGACGTTGAGAAGGCCACGGCCGGCAACAAGGCCGCCACGGCGCGCGTGCGCAAGGCGATGATGGACATCAAGAACCTCGCGCAGGAGATCCGCAAGGAGATGCTCGAGCTGCGCGACGCCGACAAGAAGGCCTGATCGGCCCCAGCTTCGAAGGCACTGGCAGGCGCATCCAGCCCTTGGTGGCCGGGTGCGCCTGTGGCTTGCAGGTCTGTGCGCCTGAGCCCCTGACACCTGAGGCCCTGGCGCCTCTGCGGGCCGCGCGGCAACCCGTGCCCTTCAACCGGCGGCCAGCAGGGCCGCGATCGCCGCCCTGCCTTCCGGGCTGAGACACTCGGTCTCGTCCTGGACATACAGCTCGACGTGCTTCCACAGCGCCGCATCGCTCTGCTCTCGGGCATACCGGCGCATCGTCTCCAGCGCTTCCTCGGGATGAGCGCGTGCATAGAGGATCGAGCGGCGCACGGCGCGGGAGAGCTCCTGGGCGAGCCCCGCGGGGGCCTCGAGCAGGCGTGCGGTCGCCAGCACCAGCCCGCCGAGCGGCAGCGGGCCCTGCCAGCGCGCACCGAGGTCTTCCACGAGGCTCAGCCCATGCTGCGCATAGGTGAAGCGGCCCTCATGGATGCAGACGCCGTAGTCGGCCTCCCCGCGCGCGAGGCGTGGCAGGATCTCGCTGAACACGACCTGCTCGACGCGTCCGGCCTGTCCGTGGAAGCGCCGGTAGAGCAGCGTCGCCGTCGTGTGCTCTCCGGGCAGCAGCACGCGCGCATCGGCGGGAATCCGTGCCGGCAGCGCCGCGGAGCGCGCCAACAGGAGCGGCCCGACTCCGCTGCCGAGCGCCGCGCCCGCGCTGAGGATCTCGAAGCCCTCCAAGCCGCGCAGTGCCGCGAAGGAGACCTTGGAGAAGGCGCTGATCCCGGCGCGGAAGCGCTGGTTGAGCACTTCGATGTCATGGAACTCGAATTCGAGCTCCAGACCCTCGACGCGCACCTCGCCACACAACAGGCCGTGAAAGGCGAAGGTGTCGTTGGGACAGGGCGAGAGGGCGCAGACCAGCGGCTTCACGCCTCGAGTTCCTCCAGCGCGCAGAGACGCGCCGCATGCAGAGCGGAAGGAATCTTCCAGCGCGTGCTGTCGCGCTCGCCAACCCGATTGGAGATGCCGCGCACGATCGAGAGCGGCGTGTGGCACAGGGCGCAGGCGAGCGCCACGGCGAAACCCTCCATGTCTTCGGCACAGGCCCCCGGATGACGCGCGAGCCGGGCGGCCGCCTGTTCGGGACTCGCCGAGGCCGCGCAGGTCGTCAGCAGCAGCCCGGCCGCTCGCGTGCGCGCTGCGGGGCTCAGATCCAACTCCTCGACCACGGCCGGATCCTCGCCGCGGGCGGGCAATTGCGGGAAGCCCAGCGCCGCAGGTCCCTGAAGATCAAGCCCCATGCCGGCGCCGATGCCCTCGATTCGTACCTGTGCAAAGCTCCAAGCCGTGCCGATCGGATAGCGGGCGGGATCGAAGCTGCCGGCGATGCCGACCAGCAGCACGCGCGCGGGGCGCCACTGTTCGATCAGTTGCACGCTGCGCGCCGCGGCCGCGATCGGGCCGAAGCCGCAGACCTCGACGGGCGTGCCGGCGGGAAAGCCGCCGGCATCCGCCAGCCGGCTGAGTTCCAGTTCGGTCGGGATCAGCACCAGCGTGTGGGACATGGCTCTAGCCCACATCTTGAGTGTTGCGTGCCCGGCTGTCCAACGTCGCTAGAATGAAGCCATGCTGACCCTGCTGGTGTGCATGCTGCTGCATGCGGGCGAAAAGCCCGCCCCCCTGCCCGGATCGGCGGAGCTACTTGCGCTGATGGAACGCGACAGCGCGGTGGACCGCCACCTCGCGACGCTGTGCGAGGAGCATGCGCCGCGGCTGACGGGCTCGCTCGCCTACGACCGTGCCGCGCAGTGGTGCCTCGAACAGTTCCAGAGCTACGGACTGAGCGCGAAGCTCGAGGTCTTTGGCGAGTTCCCGGTGCGCTTCGACCGCGGGGTGCAGCGCGGAGTGCTGCACAAGGGCGGCGCGGCGCCGCTGGAACTGGATTTCCTGACGCGGTCGTGGACGCGCGGCACGAGCGGCGTCGAGCGCGGACCGGCCGTGCTGGAGCCGGGCAGCGCCGAGGAACTCGAGCGCGACGCCGCGCGCTTTGTCGGCGCCTGGATCATCAAACCCCAGAGCCGCAGCGAGAATCGCGCGCTGGCCAAGCTGCTCGAGGATGCGTACGCGCAGCACAAGCCCCTGGGCTTCGTGCGCAGCGGCCGCAAGGGTGGGCTGCTGGTGATGAACGGCGACCACCGCGTCCGGTACGAGGAACTCGACACCAAGCGCCGCAACGTGGAGATCACCTTGCGCGAGGATCAGTACAGCGCGCTGGTGGCCGATCTCGTCGCCGGCGTGGAGTGCCAGCTGGAATTCGAGATCGAAAATCGCTTCCGGCCGGGGCCCGTGCCCTGCACCAACGTGGTCGCCGAGTGGAGAGGCGCGGAAAAGCCCGAGGAATTCGTGCTGGTGGGGGCGCACCTTGACACCTGGGACGGGGCGCAGGGCGCGCAGGACAATGGCACGGGTGTCGCCACCACGCTGGAGGCCGCGCGCGTGATCGCCAAGCTCGGCATTCGGCCGCGGCGCAGCATCCGCTTCGTCCTGTTCGGCGGCGAGGAGCAGGGCTTGTTCGGCTCGGAGGCCTACGTGCGCGAGCATGCCGACGCACTTGAGCGCTGCAGCGCGGTCCTGATCCACGACGGCGGCGCCAGTCCGCTCGCCGGCCTCAAGGCCAGCTACGCGATGGTGCCGGAGCTTGAGCGCGTCTTCGCACCGCTCGCCGGGCTCGACCCGGCGCGGCCCGTGCGCGTGGAGGAGGTGCTGGGGCTGGAGAATTCCGGCGATTCAGATCATGCGCCCTTCTTGAGCGGCAAGCGTCCGACGCCGGCCTTCTTCTGGGAGCAGAGCGGGGCGGGCTACACGCGCGTGCACCACACGCAGCACGACCGGCTGGATAGCGTGGATCCCGATGACCAGCGCCACAACGCGCGCGTCGTGGCGCTGGCGGCCTTCGCGATCGCGCAGCTGGAGAATCCGCTGGATCGCACCGACATGCAGCCTTTGTCGCGCCGACTGCTCGGGGTGGGGAGCCTGGAGGGTGCTGTCGTCGGCGAGGTGCGCGCCAACGGCGTCGCCGCCAAGGCCGGCTGGCAGGCCGAGGACCGGGTGCTCGCCATCGACGGGGTCGCGGTGAAGAGCCGCGACGAGATCGTCCTGCTCCTGCAGCAGGGCGGGTCCGTCAAGCTGGCGAAGCTCGCGCGCGGTGACCAGATGCTCGAAACGCGGCTGGATTGGTCGCAGGATCCCGTGGAGGCCGAGCGTGCCGCCCGGGCCCTGCGCCGGGAGGCTTGGCTGCGGGCGGGCGCCAAGTAGCCGGAGCCACAGACGGCTCCCCACGCGTGGACCGCTGTCGAGCGCAGGCGCTGTGCGTCAAGGACAGGGGTCAGCCGGGCCGTCTCGGCCTTCGGTCCGGGCGCAACTCCATGGCAGGCAAGGCCTTGGATCTCGAAGAAGGCCCTCCACGCGGGCCCTGTCCTTTCTTGGTTCTTTCTTGAGGCTCGGGGCTACGCTCAAGCCCCACCATGCACACCGCTCACTCACTCCTTGTGCTGGCCTGCCTCGCCCCCCTGGCGCGCGCGCAGGACAGCGTCTCCAAGCTCCAGGCGCTGCCGGGCGATGCCGTCAGTTCCTTCACCGCCTCCGACAGTATCAACGACTACGTCGTCGACATGACGGCCCTGCGCTCGAGCTGGGGCAACACCTTCGGCATCGCGCCGATCGCCAAGACCGGTCTGGTGCGCGACACGGCCCCCAACTTCTTCAACAAGGCCATGGGGGCGCAGAGCCTCTCGCGCTCGCTGAAGAGCAACGTGCCCTTCGCGCGCGGCTCGTACTCCGTCTGGAGCGGGCAGGGCTTTGGAATTCACGATGATCCCGCCCGCAATGATCCGGGCACCCCGCTCGCCACGGCCGGCCAGAGCGGCTACCAGTTCGGCTACGGCTTCGCCGAATTCGGCAGCGGCACGACCGATCCGGCCGGCAACCCCGCCAGCCTCAACAATCTCGTCGGCGGTGTCGTCAACTTCACGGATGCGCGCCCCTCGCGGCTGTACGTCACGCGCGTCAACGCAGCCGTCAACGCGCAGCAGGAGAGCTGCAATCTGTCGCAGTTCGGCATGGGTGGCGTCGATGAGGACGGCCATCTGCATGCACGCGTGGAAGGTTTCGGCGCCAGCGTCTGCAGCGGCCTCAATCCGATCACGGGCAACAATCTGCTGCGCATCCGCACGCTCAACCGCACGGCGATCGTCAATGTGATCAGCGCGGCGGGCGGCATCGACGCCGCGGCCTGCGATTTCCTGCTGTCCAACTCGGCCGTGACGCACAACACGCCCGCCGCGGTCAGCACTCTGCTGGCAGGCCGTCCGCTGCTGATCGGCAGCAACTTCAACCGCGAGTTCCTCGCCGAGCAGGTGGCGGGCACCGCCAGTGCCTCACCGGCCAACGCTCACTTCGCCGCGGGCATCGGCGATCATCGCGGTGCGGTGGGCTACACTCCGACGAATTTCCCGGCCTTGTTTCCCGGCAGCGCGATCGGCACGGCCGCGATCCTCGCGCGCAGCACGGGCTCGGGCTTCTGCCAGAGCCTCAACCTGTGGGGGCTCGGTGCCAACGGTGGCATCGTGAGCCCGCGCGCGCTGGCGCTGCCGGCGACGATCAGCGATCCGGTGCAGGCCTGGTCGAACACGGATCTCGCCGGCTCGCAGGAGTTCGACCACTACCACAGCCAGACCGCGTTCCGCGGCGGCAATGCGCAGGTGGCGCTGGGTCAGGATCAGGCGGGCAACCTGCTCGCGGCCGGCGTCGTCTACTACGGCTTCACGCCGCCCTCGCTGGCTCCCTTCAACAACCCGAACAACTACATCGCCGTCGCCAAAACGGATGCCGCGGGTGCTACGAGTTGGACCGTCGCGGCCTGGACCAAGCAGTCCACGACGGTTTCCGATGGCAAAACCATCTTCCAGAACGGCAGCACGCCGATCGGCCGCCTGACGGGTTCGGCCTTCGGCCCGGCGCTCTCGGGCGCGATGATCGACTCGGTCGGAAATGTCTGGTTCCTCGGACAGCTGGTGCTCGATGTGGCTCCCGCCAGCGTCGTGGTCGGCCTGATCCGCGCCGTGCTCGATCCGGCGAGCTTCAGCTACAAGCTGGAGCTGGTCTTCAAGCAGGGTGATGTGGTCCGCGGGCAGAACTCGAACACCGACTACCTGATCCGTTTTCTGGAGATTGCGGACGCAGATTCGGTCTCCTCCGGCACGGCCTACTCGGGCAACATCAGCGCCGCGGCCGATCGCAACGCGGCGGTTGTGGGCCTGCTCACCAGCTCGAACCGCACCCTCGGCGGCCTTTTGATCAACGCTTCGATTCTCTACGACACCAACGGTGACGGACAGTTCATCCGCTCGACGGGCACCGGTGGCGATCCGGCCAGCCCGGATGAGGACTATCAGGTGCTGCTCTACGTCGGTGCGGCCACGGACTGCAATCAGAACGGCGTCCCTGACGACAAGGAACTGGCCGAAGGGCTGGCAGCGGATCTCAACGGCAACGGGACGATCGACTCCTGCGAGGGGCTCTCGGGGCTGGTCTACTGCGAGCCCGGTGTGGCGGGTGTGCTCGCCTGCCCGTGCGGCAATCCGCCCTCCGGGCCTGCCCGCGGCTGCGACAACTCGCTCGGCACCGGTGGTGCGGCCCTCAACGGCAGCGGAATCGCGCAGCTCACTGGGGACAGTCTGGTGCTCAGCGCGACGGCGATCGGTCAGGCGGGCGCCTTCTGCTCGGGATCGATCACCAACGTGACCTCGATCCTGCTCCAGGGCACCGCGCAGATTCCCTCGGGTCTGGGCTTTGGGGACGGGGTGCGCTGCGTGGGCGGCACGCTCAAGCGCATCAACACCAGCCCCTCGGCTGCGGGCACGTACAGCTTCGGACCGGGCATCGCGGCCCAGTCTGCCGCGCTGGGGGATCCGCTGAGCCCGGGGCTGACGCGCTACTATCTCGTGTACTACCGCGATGCGTGCTCGAGCTTCTGCCCGAGCGCGAACTTCAACGCGAGCAATGGGCTGAGGGTGCTCTGGGTCCACTAGGGGGCACTGCTCCCCGAGCGTGGACGGCTGCTGGGCGAAAGCCCTCGCCGTCCAAGATCTGGCGATCGAGGGCCGCCCGAGCCTCCCGATCGTGGCGGACTCCCAGGCAGGCCATGACGGCGTGCGTCAAGAGCCCTTGCCAGAGGGGCCGTCGGTGAAAAAGGCAGCCTTGGCCGGTCCGCGAGGACCCTCCAAGGCTGCCCGACCATCGGTTCGGAGGAATGGATCGACCTTCCCCAGGCAGATGGAGCGCCCCTGTCGAGACTCGTCCTGGTGGCTTCCACCGAGGGGAGGATGGAAGATGCCAGGCGAGCGCAAGGCCCGCCTGGCGGACGAATCTGCCGAAGGGACCCCGGCCTGCCGGGGTGTGGGAGCCAGCTCGCCAAGGTGGAGAGCTGAACACCCGCTCGGTGAGCCGATTATTGCAACATCCTAGTGAGAGTCAAGCTGCCGCGGACCTTTTCGAGTCGAAAGGAGGAAAAAATGACCCACGGATCCGGCCGCTCCACCTAAATGCGATCTCCTTCAACGGCCAGCCCAGGCCTGAGGCATACTTGAAGGAGTTCGCCATGAAAGCACCGCTGTCCTTCCTGAGTCTGTTGTTGGCCGGTCTGGCCCTTCCGCTGTCCTGCAGTCAGCCCGCCGATGCGGGCAAGCTGAGCTTCGAGGCCGTCGACCCGCTGCTGCAAAAGCGCGATCTCGCCGGAGCCGAGCAGGCGCTGGCCGCGATGCTCAAGGAGCATGGCTTGCAGCCGGGCATCGTCACGCGTTTGGCGCGGGTCCAGCGCGCTGACGGTCGCGAGGGTGAGGCGATCACGCTGCTGCGCCAAGCCAGTGAGGCGCAGCCTCGCTCGCCCGCGATCTGGTACGAGCTCGGCCTGATCTACGAGAACATCGAACAGTACGGCAAGGCCAAGGATGCTCTGCTGAAGTCCCGCGAGGCCGGCGCTAAGGACAGTGCGATCAGCCTGCTGCTCGGCGGAGTCCTCGGACGCCTAGGCGAAACCGACGCGGCAGCAGCGGAATTTGACCGTGCGCTGGCTGCGGGCGGGGATGAGATCCAGATCCGCTACAACCAGGCGTTGATCCAGTTCCAGCGCAAGGACTACAAGGGCGCGCGGGCGTTGTTCGAAGCGCTGCTCGCCAAGCATCCAGAGCACGACGAGTCCCGCCGCGAACTCGCGCGCGTGCTTTTGGCCGAGGCTCCGGGTGATCCCGCGCAGGTCGAGCGCGCCGGCGCGCTGCTGTGGGATGTGAAGGACAAATTCACCGAGGACTACCACACCTGGGAATTGATGGGTGACTACTGGCTGCTGAAGAGCGACTACGTCGCTGCCGTGGCCTCCTACACCGAGGCTCTGCGCTTTGGAAAGAGCCCCCCGCACCTCGAGAACAAGTATCGGGTCGCCGAGCAGGCCCGCAGGGATGCCGAGAAGGCGGCCGCCAAGCCCAAGTAGCGACCCTCGCCGACGGGCACGGCGGCGCTCTCCTTGGGTGCGGGGAGACCAGCCCTATCGAGGCTGTGGAGGAGCGTGGTGTCTGATTTGAAAAATAGGAAATTGCATTTAGGTGACGGGCGGCCTCGTGATAGTTTTGCAAGGGGAAAGGAAGGCCCTGCGGTCTGATTCCCTGCCCCCCCGACCCTCCGACACCCCGCTTTGACCCCCATGCGATCCCACTCCAACCCCAACTCTCCTTCCGCCGCCTGGCCGCGTCTGATCCTGGCGCTGGCTCTGGCCCTGCCCGCGCTCCCGCTGGTTGGCTGCGGTGGCAAGGGCGGCGGTGGCGGCAACCCCGGCGTCACCAGTCCGGTCAAGGTCACGACGGTCTTCCCCAATCAGGGGCCATTCCTCGGCGGCACGCTGCTGCGCATCAGCGGCGACAAGTTCCTGCTGCCCGCCGAAGGCACGAACCAGGTGTTCGTCGGGGGCATCGCCTGCGCGGACGTCACCGTGATCGACTCCAAGACGCTGACCTGCCTGTCGCCGGCCGGAACCCCCGGCGCCAAGGTCGATGTGGAAGTGCGCAACAGCCTTGGCAACGGCAAACTTGTCCAGGGCTACCGCTACCTGGTGCCGCCGCCTCCCGCTTCCGACATCAACGATGACGGCATCGCCGACCTGCTGATCGGCGCCAGCGAAGACGACACGGCGGGACTCAATGCCGGTGCGATCTACGTGTTCCTCGGCAGCCGCGAGGCTCTCGATCTGGCCGATCGCAGCACCAGCGCCGCCGACATCAAGCTCCTCGGCGCCAAGCCTGGTGACCTGTTCGGATCCTCGATGTGCATTGGCGATGTCAATGCCGATGGCGTGGACGACCTCGTCGTCGGCGCGGAAGGCGTGGACAGCCTGAGCACGCTCGAAGTCGGCGCGGTCTACGTGTTCCTCGGTCCGCTCGCCAAGGGCACGACGCTGGAAGCCGCTGACGCGGACCACGTCATCCTCGGCGAGGCCAATGTCGCTGGCGACCGCTTTGGCAGCGTCGTGGAACTGGCGGATGTCAACGCCGATGGCCTCGATGAACTCTCGGCCAGCGCCACTCGCCACGATCTGCCGGGCAAGGTCGATGCCGGCCAGGTCTACGTGCTGGGGCTCGCCGAAGCGCCGCCGGGTCTGGGCGCGGGAGCCGCGATCGCCAGTGTCGAAGGCGCGCAGCAGAACCAGCGCCTCGGTGATTCGATCAGCTGCGGAGACCTCGACGGGGACGCGGGCCTGGACCTTGTGGTCGGTGCCATGGGCGGCGATCCGCTGATGCCGCCCTGGCTGCAGATCCGCGGCCGGGTGTACGTCATCCCGGGCGGCGCGGCCCTGACCTCGCTCAACGCCTCCAACGCACCGATCGTCTTCACAGGCGAAGAAGTCGACGACCTGTTCGGATCGCGCGCCTCGGTCGGTGACATCAACGGCGATGGCACCGCGGACCTGATCGTGAGCGCTCCGGTCAACGACTACTACGGCGCCGACTTTGGCCGGGCCTACGTGTTTTTCGGCGGCGGAGATCTGCTGGGACGTTCCGCGTCTCAGGCGGACCTCAAGTTCAGCGGCCTGTATTCGCACAATTCACTCGGCAGCGCGATCGTCGTGGGAGATGCCGACGGCGACTTCATCGATGACATTGTCGTGGGTGCGCCGCAGGCGACCAACAACAACCTCGGCGACGGCCGGGTCTACCTGTTCCGCGGGAAGGCCAACCTTGCGCCGGAACTGGTCGCGACGGATGCCGATGCGATCTTCACGGGGGAGGCCAACCTCCAGGACGGCTTCGGACGCTCGGTTTCGTTGCTCGACATGAACGGCGACGGCTTGGCGGATCTCGCCGCGGGCTCGACCTACAACAACGGGGGCAGCGGTCGCGTGTACGTCTTCCACTGGAAGCCGACCCTGCAGAACCGCAGCGCTCAGGATGCGGATAGCATCTACTCGGGCGCGAACCTGCACCAGGGACTGGGCAGCAGCATCGCCGAAGGGCTCTGAAGCCTCCCGATCGCGGCCTCAGGAGATTACCCATCGGCCCGCTGTCCCCAGGGAAGGGGAGCCGTATCGCAGCGCGCTATTGCCAGTGCTTCGGCGCGTTCAGGAAGGCACGCACTCCGCCCTTGTCCGGACTCTCCTTGGAGGCGGGGATCGCCACCGCAAAGTCCAGCCAGCCGTCGGCGTTGATGTCGCCGAGCGCCACGCGGCCACGGCCGAGGATGCCCGGGATGCGGCCCTTCTGCGTGAAGCCGCCCTTGCCGTCTCCCAGATAGATCGCCGCGCCGTTCTCCATGCTGGAAGCGACGAGGTCGAGGTGACCGTCCCGGTTGAGATCGCCGGCCGCCAGATCGCGGTAGCGATCCTCGCGCGGAACTCCGCTCTCGCGGGCGACCCAGCGCCCCTTTTCCGTGTCCAGCGCGAAGATGCCGAAGGATTGGCGCTCGCTCGCTGGCTTGCTGAGATCCGGCATGATCGCGGCTGCAATCTGCGGTCGGCCGCTGCCGAGGAAATCACCCAGAGCCAGCCCGTAGATGGTGTTGCCGATGCTCGGATTGGGCAGACCTTCGGAGAGTTCCTTCCAGCTGAGTGTCTCGCCGGGCTGCGTGAAGAAGACCTTGAGGCCCTTGTCCGTGGCCGCCACGATGTCGTCGCTGCCGTCGCCATCGAGATCGATCAGATCGATGCGCCGCCCAAAGACCTTGCGCGAGAGCAGGTCCGCGGACTGCGGCTGGCGCACCAGACCGCCCTTGCCATCGCCGAAGTAGATGCCGATGCCGCCTTCGAAGTGTCCCATCGCGACCACATCGAGATGCCCATCCCGGTTGAGGTTGCCGAGAGCGACATCCAGCGCGAGGTTAGGGTTCTCGATCTTGCCGGGGGCCTGAGTCCAGTGCATCTTGCCGTCGCCGAGGTAGAGGCGCACACCGTCGGAGTGGGCCGCGATCAAGAGGTCGGGGATGCCGTCGGAGTTGAAGTCCCCGCCCCGGGCAGGGCCGTAGCCCAGATCGCGCGCCAGATCCTTGATCCTGAGCTGCCAGCCGGAAGCGCCCTCGCCAGGCGCCTGCCAGGTGTTGTAGCCGTCCTCCTCACGGTTGGAGACGATCAGATCCGCGCGCTGGTCCGCGGTGAAGTCGAACAGCAGGGGGTAGCCGATCCAGGTGCCCGAGGTGGGCAGGCCCACCGAGCTCTCCTGAAAAGGGATTTCCTTCAACTCCGGCACGTAGGGCTTGGGGGCCTCGCTGCCCTCTCCGAAGATCTCGGCCGGGTTGGTGGTGCCCTGACCCTGAACCGGCTGGACCAGCAGGGGGTTTTGGGCCACCGGGCTGGGCGGGGGGGGCGGCTGGGGGGTCTCGCGGCTGCAGGACGCACCCGTCAGGACCGCGAGTCCTGCCAGAAAGAGAGGTTGTTTTTTGAAAAACACGGCGTTTTCTTCCGAGTCGGAAAAAAAGGGGTAGGTTTTGGTGCAACTGCTGTGCGCAGCGGCGCCCGGGCATCCCTGGGCGTACGGGGAAGGACCGAGGTCCGCAAGGGCTATCGGCAGAAAACCCGTCCGCCTTGCACGATTTCCCTTGCGCCCTGCCGTTCTCCTTGGTCAAATAGCAATATCCTTTGGAGAACCGAAATCCCGGGCTTTTCGTCGGCTAACGACGGTGGGTCCGCGGGTCGCTTCGGTTGCGCATCCCCCGCGCCCGGCACGCTCGTGCCGGACGCAGCCACAAGACCCTCGGTTCCCAAACGTTCACAGACTCCGCAACATGAGCCTCTACAAGATTGCATCCTCGGCCCTGGTTTCGCTCGCCACCCTGGCGCTCGCGGGCTCGGCCTTTGCGGGCGGCCGGAATGCCGGCAGCCTCCTCCTCTTCCCCGAATTCGACAACCGTACGTCGAACCTGACGCTCGTGACCGTCACGAACGTCAACCCCGGTGTCGGCAACCCCGGCTCGGCTGACGGCACGGTCAAGGTCGAGTTCATCTACATCGGCAAGTACGGCCCGAACAGCCAGCCGCTCAACTGCCTCGAGTTCAACCGCACGGAGACGCTGACGGCCAACGACACGCTGTCGGTGATCACCAGCGTTCACAACCCCCAGCAGGAGCAGGGCTATCTCTATGTGTTCGCCAAGGACCGCATCACGGGCAAGCCGATCAGCTTCAACTTCCTGATCGGCAACGTGCTGACGATCCAGGGCATCGAAACGCTGGAGTATTCGATGAACCCCGTCGTGTTCGCGGGCGTGCCGGCCTTCGGCGCCAACACCGACCTCGAGAACGGGGGCGCCGGCGACGGCATCCGTGACCTCGACGGCGCGGAGTACGAGAAGGTGACCACGGAGATCCTGATCCCGCGCTTCATCGGCTCGGGCGGACCCAACGGCAGCAACTCCGGTCCTTACAACAGCGAGCTGATCCTCGTGGGCCTGTCGGGTGGCGCCTCGTTCCAGACGATGATCAACTTCTGGGTCTACAACGACAACGAAGAGGCCTTCTCCGCTCAGTACACGTTCCACTGCTGGCAGCGCGTCCCGCTGAAGGACATCAACGGCGTCTTCACGCAGGGCTTCCTGCGCTCGACGGGCCATGCCGCCAACGAGATCGTCGGCGCCAACAAGGTTGAGTCGGGCTGGATGCGCATCTACGGCGGTACGGCCTGGTCGACGGCCGAATCGATCGCGGACCCGGCCATCTACGCGGTGCTGGTCGAAAAGATCAGCAGCGTGGGCGCGGCGGACCTGCCCTTTGAGTCCACCGTCCTGCAAGCCAACGGCGACCTCCTGCCGCGCGGCGTGTTCGGCGACCCCTCGGGCAACAACGCCGACAATCAGTGAGCTGAGCCGTCCTCCGGCCTCCGGCCGGGATAGTCTTGCGAGGGCTGGAGCGCATCCGCTCCGGCCCTCTCACTTTCCCGACACCTGCTCCGTACTCTCCGGATTATGCGTATCTTCCTGCTGACTCTGCCTCTGGCGCTGGCCGCCTGCGCGCCCTCGGGCAACGAATCCAAAGCGGCTCCCGTCGCTCCCGTCGCCGCCCCCAAGACGCCCACGGACGAAGGTCTGCTGGCCCGCGCGCGCGCCCGCTGGGGCCTGATCGACACCGAAGACTGGATCGGGGCCTACAACTTCATCACCCCCGAGGTCCGCAAGGCGAACCCGATCGGCAAGTACCTGCAAGGCAAGGAGAACCACCGCTACGACAACCCGGTGGTCGAGAGCATCCTGTCCAGGGACGAGGCCAAGGGGCAGGCCTACCTGCGCAGCCGCGTGGTGTGGACGCCGCAGCATCCGCAGATCAAGACCCTCAAGCTCGAGCCCGGTCAGTCCCTGACCGAAGAGATCCCGATCGTCGAGACCTGGAAATGGCACAACGACGATTGGTACTTCGTCGAGCAGGAAGGCGCCGACAAGTTCTTCGAGGAGCACCCCCAGCTGCTGCGCGATCCCAAGGCCGAAAAGACGGGGGAAAAAGCAGCTGAGCCCAAGTAGCCGGAGTCGGCTTGCGGATACGCCTGCGAAAGCGTCGACGCTGGTCGAGTTGAGGCACCGTCAGGAGGAGACTCGGGGCTTGAAGGCCGCGCGGGCCTCCGGGCCGCAGGCAGCTGCTTGCGGTTCCACGACGGCGCCCCTGAAAAAAACAATTCCCGGCACGGGCGCCCCTCTGCGGCTCAAAGCCCGTGGACCGGACCCTCGCCCGCGGCCGCTGCGAGCAGCGTCTCGCGCACGTAGACCGGCAGCATCTCGCGCCGCCACTCGTGGTCTCCGGGCACGTTGGGCATCGGGTGGCATTGCTTGTAAGCCAGTTCGCCCGCAGCGCGCGCCGCGCTCTCGAGCGCTGCGGACTTGAGCGCCGCGCCACTGGCCGCGACGCCGAGCAGCGTTTCCTCGAGCTTCTTGATGCGCACGGGCCGCGCCTGCAACGCGCCCACGACCACGTCGGCGCGCTCGATGCAGCCCTGAGCGTCCAGATCGAGTCGCGCCGCCACGCAGAGCAGCGGGAAATCGATCGAATGGCGCATCCGCAGCTTGCCGTACGCGCCACGGTGTCCGCGGGGAGTCGGCGGGATGAGCACCTCGACGAGGATCTCGCCGGGCTCGAGTTTCTTGTTGGCCGCGCCATCGGCGAGCCAGAAGTCGTGGATCGGGACCACGCGCTGGCCTTGCGGGCCGACGATCACCAACTGTGCGTCGAGCGTCATCAGCGCCGGCGCCGTGTCGTTCGAGGCCGCCGCCACGCACTTGGAGCCGCCCTCGACGACGTGGCACAACGTGCCATCCTTCTTGAGGCAAAAGCCCAGCGCCTGGCGCCAGAAGTAGGTCTGGTTGTACCACTGGCAGCGCGTGTCGAGCAGCACATTGCCGCCCAGCGTGCCCATGCTGCGCAGCTGCGGCCCCGCGACGAGGCCAGCAGCCTGCGCCAGCGCGGGATGGCGCTGCTTCAGCGCGGCGTGCGACGCGAGTTCCTCGAGCTTCAGCATCGCGCCGAGGCTCAGCCAGCCCTGTTCCCGCTCGCGCACCCCGCGCAGGCTCTCGATGCGGGCCAGCGACACGACGCGCTCGGGTGCGAACAACTCGTGCTTGAGATTGGGCAAGAGATCCGTGCCGCCCGCAACCACCATGCTCTTCCCGGGGCGCTCGGCGAGCGCGGCGAGCGCCTCCTCCAGCGTGGTCGGCTCGAGGAGTTCAAACTGCGGCATCCTCAGCATCGGCTCACCGATCCTGTCCGGGTGCCTGCGGCGCGCAGTTCCTTGAGGACCCTGCCGGGCGTGAAGGGCAAGTGCCGCAGGCGCACCCCGACGGCATCGAAGACAGCGTTCGAAATCGCCGGAATCGAGGGGTGCAGGGGACCCTCGCCGGCTTCCTTGGCGCCGTAGGGGCCCTCGGGGTCGAGGCTCTCGACGATCAGGGCCGCCAGTTCGGGGGTGTCGACCGCGGTGGGGATGCGGTAGTCGAGCAAGCTGGGGCCCGAGTGCAGGCCGAAGCGGTTGACGTCGTGCTCTTCGAGCAGCGCCTCCGCGAGGCCCATGTAGGCCGAGCCTTCCATCTGCCCCGCGACGATCATCGGATTGAGTGCCCGTCCGCAGTCGTGCGCGATCCAGCAGCGCTCGACGCGGATGCGGCCCGTCTCTTCGTTGACCTCGACCTCGACGACGTGCGCGGTGAAGGAGTAGGCCGGCGAGGCGCCGATCGTGCCGCCGCGGTAGTCGCCGCCGAGCTTGGGCGTGTTGTACGAGCCCGTCGCGCCCAGCGTGTCATGGCGCGCCTCGGCGATCTGCAGCGCCTGGGCGCTGGAGATCGAGCGCGCGGCATCCTGCGTGTCGATCACGCGACCGTTGATCAGCCGCACGCGCGCGGGCTCGACCTTCCACTCGTGGGCCACGGCCTCGACGATCAGTGCACGCAGCTTGCGAGCGGCATCGATGGCCGCGTTGCCAACCATGAAAGTCACGCGGCTGGAATAGGCGCCGAGATCCACGGGACACAGATCGGTGTCGGCTGCCACCACGCGCACCTGCGCGAGATCGAGGCCGAGCTCCTCGGCGACGATGTAGGCGACCATCGAGTTGGAGCCCTGACCGATGTCGTTGCCGCCGGTGAAGACCGTCACGCGGCCCGAGCGTTCGGCGGCGATCTGGATGCCCGCCTGCGGCATCTCGTTGGGGTAGACGGGGTAGTTGGTGCCCGAGATGTACATCGAGCCCGCGATGCCCAGGCCCCGTCCGCGCCCGAGCTTGCCGCGGCGCTGCTGCCAGCCGCTCGCGCGCTCGACCTGCTCGAGGCACTGCAGGAAGCCATTGGAGGTGATGCGCTGGCCGTTGACCGTGCGCGTCTGGCCGCCTTGGAAATTGCGCCGGCGCAGCTCGATCGGATCGAGGCCGATGCGCTCGGCGAGCTCGTCGAGCTGCACTTCGAAGGCAAAGCGCGGCTGCACCGAACCGTGGCCGCGCTTGGGTCCGCAGGGCGGCTTGTTGGTGAACACGCGCGTCGAGTGGAAGCGGTAGGTCGGGAAATCGTAGGGGCCGGTCAGGAGCTGCCCCGAGTAGTAGGTCGTCACTAGCCCGAACGAGGAGTAGGAACCTCCGTCGATCAGGATCTTCGCGTCGACCGCGCGGATGCGGCCGTCCCGGGTGGCGCCGGTGCGGTAGTGCAGTTGCATCGGATGGCGGCCGCGATGCGCGTAGAAGACCTCTTCGCGTGTCCAGAGCATCTTCACGGGGCGGCCCGTGAGCATCGCCAGCTTCGCCGCGCAGAATTCGAGGCTGAACGGATCGGACTTGCCGCCGAAAGCGCCGCCCAGCGCGGGCTGGACAACGCGGATGCGCGCGGGATCGAGCCCCAGCACCTTGGCGAGCGCGCGGTGCACGTAGTGCGTGATCTGCGTGGAGGACCAGACCGTCAGCAGGCCGTCGGCTGAGTGCGTGGCGACCGCGCAGTGCGGCTCGATCGCCGCGTGCGTCGTGCCATGGAAGCTGTAGTCGCCTTCCACCACGAGTTCGGCGCGCTGGAGCTCGCCCTCGACATCGCCAAAGACCAGCTCGACGTGCTTGGAGATGTTGCCGTCCTTCTTGTCCTCGTGGATCGCCGGATCGTGGCGCACGAGGCTCTCGCGAGGATCGAAGTACGGGTGCAGGAGCTCGTATTCGACCTCGATCAGGCGCAGCGCCGCGGTGGCGGTGTCCTCGTCGATCGCCGCCACCGCCGCCACGGGATCGCCGATGAAGCGCACCTTGTCGACCGCCAGCGCGGTCTCGTCCTGCGTCCAGGGAATCACCCCGTAACGCTCGGGCAGATCGCGGCCGGTGATCACGGCGTGGACGCCGGGCAGGGCGCAGGCCCGCTGCGTGTCGATGCGCCGGATGCGGGCGTGAGCGTGCGGGCTGCGCAGCGTCTTGGCGTGCAGCATGCCCGGCAGCTGGATGTCGTCGGTGTACTGCAGCGCCCCGGTCGCCTTGGCGAGGCCGTCGATCTTGCGCGTGGGCTTGCCGATCAGCGCGAAATCGCGGTTCTCGGCCGCACCGGGCTGTGCCGCACCGAAGGGCGCGCCGATGCCGTGGATCTCGCGCGCGCTCATGAGCGCGGCTCCGTCGGCTGGACTGGAGCAGGGTGCTCCCAGGCGCGCAGCTTCGGTTGGATGCCGAGTTGCTCGCAGACCGCGGATTCCACCGCTTCGAAAATCTGCGTGTAGCCCGTGCAGCGGCACAGATTGCCGCTCAGGGCCTCGCGGATCTCGCCGCGCGTCGGGCAGGCGTTGCGGGCGAGGAGCGCGCGCGCCGAGAGCATCATGCCTGGCTGGCAGAAGCCGCATTGCAGCGCGCCGCAGCGGTCGAAGGCCTGCTGGATTGGATCCGCGCCGGAACCGCCCGCGCGGCGGTGGGCGGGCAGCAGCCCTTCGATGGTGGTGATCTCGTGGCCCTGTGCCGTCGCTCCCAGCGTCAGACAGGCCAGCACGGGCTTGCCATCGAGCAGCACGGTGCAGGCGCCGCAGTCGCCCTTGTCGCAGCCCTGCTTGCTGCCCGTCAGCGCAAGCTGGTAGCGCAGCACCTCAAGCAGCGTCCAATGGTCGGGAGCCGCCACCTCGCGAAGGTCGCCGTTGACCCGCAGTTTCAGGATCCGCATTGGCCCGATTCTCGCCAGCGGAGGCCTCTGGAGCAAGGCTTCAGGAGGCTTCGAGGCGCACGAAGCGCGACCAGCTCTCGCGGATCGAATCGGCGGACAGTTCGAAGAGCGGATTCCAGCGCGGCTGGACGGGCACGGTCAAAAGCCGCATGCCGGCCTGCGTCGGCGTGCGATTGCGCTTCTTGTGGTTGCAGCGCCGGCAGGACAGCACGCAATTCTCCCAGCTGGTGAGGCCGCCCTGCGAGCGGGGGAGGACATGGTCGATCGAGAGGTCCGAACCGCTGGGCCGCACCCCGCAGTACTGGCAGGTGTGGCGGTCGCGCCGGAACAGGTTTTTCCTGCAGAAGGGGGCCAGCATGATCGGCACACCCTTGTAGCGCGAGAGCACGATCGTCTCGGGCGCGCGGATCGCGCTGCGCACGGTCCGAACGTAGGAATCGCCGTCGCGCACCTCGCACTCCATCCAGGCCCCGAAGTCGTAGAGCTGGAAGCTCTCGTGGTCGAGCGCACTGGCAGCCCCCGTGGCCATCAGGTGCAGGGCATGGCGCACCGGTACGGTGCGGATCGCCACCCAGGATTCATTGAGTACGAGGGCGGGTTGGTGGAGCGCGCTGGAAAAAGCCATGTGCCGATCGAGGGACCCCCGACACGCATGCCACGCCGCGCGGATCCGACCCCTCGCATCCCAAGGATACTCCATAGGCCCGCTCCCCGGTGCAAGTCAAGTTTCGCCCGCGGGCTTGGGAAATTTTTCCCCCTGCGTCCGCAGGCGGGCTCAGGAGCACAGCAGGACGGAGAGGCGTCGGCGGTAGCTGAGCGTCAGGGGGTTCTCGTCGCCCAGCTGGGCGAAGGCCTCCAGCAGCGCCTTGCGCGGCGCGCTGTCATCGAAGCGCAGGTCGCGCTGCGCAGCCGCGAACAGCAGTTCCAGTGCGCGCTCGTGGGCCCCGGACTCCAGCAGCGCGCGACCCAGCGCGAGCTGCGCGGGGATGCTCTCCGGCTGGGCCCGCAGGGCCGCCTCCAGCGGCCCAAGGTCGATCTCCTTTTCACGGGCCGCCAGCAGCTTGCGAGCCGCGGCCGCCGATTCCTGGCCTAACTCCTCCTCGGTCAGCTGGCTGAGTTCGAGTTCCGCGCCCTCGACATCGCCGAGCAGCGCCAGCACATGGGCGAGCTTGGCGCGGGCCGGCACATCCTCGGGGTTGAGCTCCAAGTGTTCGCGCAGCAACGCCACGGCACCCTCAGAATCGCCGCCAGCCTGCGCTTCGCGCGCCGCCGCCAGCAGATCGCGCGGGGGTTTGACGCCTTGGCGCGCGAGCAACTCGCGGATCAGCTTCTCGGGCTGCGCGCCCATGAAACCGTCGGCGATCTGACCCTGCTTGATCAGGACCACCGTCGGCACGCTTTGCACGCCGAAAGCCTGCGCCAGCTCCGGCCAGCGGTCGATGTCGACCTTCGCCAACCGGAAGCCGCCGTTGTAGTCGGCGGCGAGCTTCTCCAGCACCGGCGTCAGCGTCTTGCAGGGCCCGCACCAGCCAGCCCAGAAGTCCAGCAGGACCGGCTGCGCGCGGGAACCTTCGAGAACCTCAGCCTGAAAGTTCTCGTAGCCGACATCGATCACATGGGCATTGGCAGACATGGGGGAAAGAGCATAGGCCCTCTCCTCCCCGTCCTCCAGAGCCTGCGCTCAGCTGGCCTGCTGCACGCTCTCGCGGGCCTGACTGGTCGCATCGCGCGACAGCAGCATCAGCAGGAACACGGGCAACATCATGGCCAAAGGGCCACCCACCAGCACGGCTAGCAGCAACCAAGTTTGCATGGCATCACTCCTTGCCGCCGTGAGCGCTCACGGAGTGGGCAATGCGGTTCATGTAGGTCATGCCGAAGATCAGCATGCCGACGGCGAACAGGACGAAGGGACCGAGTCCGATCACGATAGCTTCCAGAGGTGTCATGGTGATTGTCTCCACGTCCTCCAGCATCGGGGCCCATCGTCCGCCGCGCACTGCGCTACTGCGCTCAGTCCGACGGTGCGATGTGGGTAGCGCCGTCTACGAACTCGGGCGGATCGAGCGCACGGATGCGCTCGCCTTCGCGCTGGACAAGGTACAAGCGCTCGCGCGCGGGCTCGCCCGCGAGCTCCTTGGCGCGGCCCTTGTCGAAGCGCACGAGGAAGTTCTCGGTGCGCACGCCCGCCGCATCGCACACATCCAGACGCAGATGGCCCTTACCCTCGCGCGGGCGGCCGAGCACGCGCACGAGATTCCGTGCCAGCGCCGCTCCCGCGGGCTGGCGCTGCATCGCGAGAAAGGCGTAGGGCAGCGCGCGCAGATCGATGCCGAGGTTGCGCGAAAACTGGCTCCAGTGGGCGCTGGTGTACACCTCGCGCGGCGGCGCGGCGAAGTGGTGGCACCAGAAGGCCCCCGCATCGAGAGCGAGCGGGCAGGCTCCGCGGTGCGGACAGGGAGCGAGCGGCGTGAAGCGCGCGCGCAGGCGCTCGCGCAGCGCCACCAGACGTGTGGCGAGCTCGCGCGAACCCGGCTCGACCCAGACCAGCGCGTCAGCCCCCTCGACGGAGCCGAGCAACTCTTCCAGAGCCGCTGGGCTGAGCTCGCTGAGCACATGGCTGATCAGGACCAGCCGCGGGGCTCCACCCGCCGGTTCCGGGCGCACCAGCCCCGGATGCGCGGCGCTCAAGCGGGCGCTCGCGAACTCCACGGCGCGCGCCGAGCGATCCCGCAGCGAGAGCGACAGCGTCTGCGCGCCGCGGCGCGCCAGCCAGCGCTCGGCGGCGATGCCGCTGCCGCAGCCCAGATCCGTGACCGCTGTCGGTTCGGTGAAAAGACCGCGGCGATCGAGCTCGGCCAGCACGGCGTCCCATTTCCAGCCGATGCGCTGCGCGAAGCTCGCGTGGTAAAGCTCCAGATCGCGCGTGCTACTCCAGTAGTCCGGCACATCGGCGCCGCCGTCGGCATCCAGAAAGCGCGCGCGCAGGGCCTCGAGTCGCTGCCAATCGGCGGGGGAGAATTGCATCCGGTGAGCGTTCAGTACTGGATCGTGATCGCGGGGCTGGTGTTGAAGGTGCTGCCCTGCGGCGCTGGGCAGAAGCCCACCGCGGCGTCGCGGAAGTAGAACTGGTAGCAGCGCTGCGCGCCAGTGGGAATCGGCGCGCCGAGCTGCGCCGCGCGCGCGCTCAGCGTCGTGTCGAAGGGTCCCGGCAGGCTCACGCTGCCGAGGCTGGCGTTGCGCGAGTACAGGCGCATGAGCTGCCCGCCCGCGCAGCGCAGACCGTCGCCGAAGCTCGCCGCGGGCATCGTCTGCGAGCCCTGCAGCAGGATGCACAGGGCGCTCGGCGGCAGCTCGTGGGCGGCGATCACCACCGAATCGAGCGTGGGCTCGCCAGCGGCCGCGAGCCGCGCCCCGCGCGCGTCGAAGGAATGCGCGCAGCCGCGGCCCACGAGGCCCTGATTGCCGCAGGGGCAGGGGCCTTGGCTGCCATCGCCGAAACAATGCTGCGCGAAGCTCTGCCCGCGCACGCGCAGGAACACATCGGCGCGCAGGTTGAGGTCGTTCGGCACCAGATCGGCGCTGTCGCTCTGGAACACGCTGCGCGTTCCATCGGCGCTGATCGACACGCCGGAGCTCTCGTCACCGACTCCGACGCTGTTGCCATCTAGGCTCAGCTGCTCGGTGGTCTGCGCGAGGCGATCGCGCACGAACAGATCGCGCACGCTGTTGGAGTCACCCGCCACCAGCGTGTCGGATTGGGAGCCGAATCCGACGAAGCGCCCATCCAGGCTGATGAAGGGGAAGGCACTCCAGTTGTCAGCCTCGGCGCCGAACAGCGTTACGCTGACACGCTCGATCGCTCCGCTGACCAGGTCGCGCACGTACACGTCGTCGAAACCGTTGAGATCGCTCGCGATCAGGTTGGTGGCAACGCTCGTGAAGGCCACAAAACGCCCATCGCCCGAGAGCGCGGGATGCGAACTCTGTCCATTGGCGGGCAGGCCGGCAAGCCCCGTGCTGACGAGCTGCATGCTGCCGCTCGGCCGTTCGTACAGGAAGATGTCGGCAAGGCCGTTGGTGTCGCCCGCGACCAGATTGCTGGCATAGCTTTGAAAGGCGATCTTTGCGCCGTCGGCACTGATCGTGGGCCAGAAGCTGTAGCCGTCGGGATCGCCGCCGCCGACAGCCGTGCTGATGCGCGTCGTCAGGCCCGTCGCGAGCTCGTGCAGGAACACATCCGTGTACGGGTTGCCATCGCCCGCGACCAGATTGGGCGCGCTGCTGAGGAAGGCGACCAAGCGCCCGTCGCCCGAGAGTGCTGCGAAGCTCGAGATGCCATTGCCCTGCGAGCCATCGCTGGCGACCGACACGCGCCGCAACGTGCCCAGTGCGCGGTCGCGCACGAACACATCCGACAATCCATTCGTGTCGCCGGGCACCAGTTGCGCGGAGGGGGAGTGGAAGGCGACGAGCCGCCCATCGTGGCTGAGACTCGGCCGCGAGGCCGAGTTCTCGACCGTCTCGCCGAGGCTGCCCACCGAGACGAGCTCGACCGCGCCACTCTCCAGTTCCACCACGAAGAGATCGCGCACGCCGTTGACATCGCCGGGCACCAGCTGGGAGGCCTGACTTTCAAAGGCGGCCACCAGACCGTTGCCACTGAGCACCGCGGTGCCCGAGGCATGGTCGGCCTCGTTACCAAGGGCATCGACGCTGATGCGCGCGGTGCTCTGCGCCCGCGCGCCCAGAGCACACAGGAACAGCACAACGCCAAGGCCGATCAGAGGTCCCAGTCTCACTTCCCGTGAGTATAGTCCAGCCCTGAAGGCCTGCTCCGCCAAGCCAAGACCTGCACCGCGCGGCCACTTCAGCGGCTCCCGGAGCGGGCGGGCCCTCGGTGAGGACGCAGTCGGCGGCGCTGGGTGATCCCATCGATCCGGGAACGACCCGGCACTACCAGGCCGACTACCGCGATGCGAACGCGAGCTTCTGCCCTGCGCCGGCGGGCAGCACGTTCAACATTTCCCATCCCCTCAGCATTCTCTGGCCCTCAACGCGGGGCGCTGAGTCGGGGGGGCTTCCATTGGGCCGCCGCGCGCTGCGCCGCGGCCTAGCCCAGTTCCAGCTGCCGGCGCGCGTCGACTTCGTCGCGATTGAGCAGCTGCACGGCCTCGTCGAGCTTTCCGTGCAGATCCCAATCCTTCGAAATCGCGCGGCGCACCTGGCGCATCAGCTGAATGCTCATGCGGAAGGTGCGCACCATGTCGCCTGGCGTGGCGTCGCTGCGCTCTTCGAGCGCTGTGATGTCCGCGCCCTCGATCCAGGCCATCAGCGGCACGGTGAGGCCCCAGTCGACCGGCTTGATGGTCTCCATCAGCAGGTGCTCGCCGGCCTTGCTGCGCAGGGCGCGGATCTCGCGAGTCACGTTGCCCCGCAGCGCGGAGAAGTACTTGGCGGGCACGAAGACCTCGCCGGGCTGTTTTTTTCGATCCTCGTGGAGGATGGCGGTGAACACGACTGCCAGCGCGGGCGGCGAGAGGTTCTCGAGCACGCCGCGGAAGAGTAGCTCGGTGACCTGCAGCTCGTAGCCGTTGATCAGCTTGGCGAAGCGGCCGCGCGGCGTGAGTTCCTCGCCGCGCACGTAGCCGAGCTCCTCGAGCAGCGCGAGATGACTCTCGAGCACACGCTCCTGCTGGCGGCGATTCTGCTCCTCCTGCTTGCGGCCGACGAGGCGGTGCTGGAAGCGGTTGAAGGACTTCTCCCAGGCTTCGCCCATGCGCGCGCGGCCGAGGCGCTCGACGAGGTGCAGGATCGAGGAGTAGGCCAGCCGGAAGCGGCTTTCGACTGGCTCGGGACGGCCCTCGATGAGGCGCTTGAGCGGGGCCTCGGCGAGATCCTTGGGCGCGAGCATGCTGAAGACCAGTCCGGTCTCGTCGAGGCCCTGGCGTCCGGCGCGGCCAGCCATCTGCATGTAGTCGCGCGTGCTCATGTAGTCGAAGCTGACGCCGTCGAATTTGCGCAGGCTGTAGAAGACGACGGCGCGCGCGGGCATGTTGATGCCCAGTGCGAAGGTCTCGGTCGTGAAGAGCAGCCGGATGAGGCCCGAAGTGAACATGCGCTCGACCAGCTCCTTGTGGATCGGCAGCATGCCCGCGTGGTGGTAGGCGATGCCGCGCCGCGCCAGCTGAAACAGCGGTGCTTCGGCCCCTGCATGGGAAAGCTGGAAGACGCGGACCAACTCGTCGACGAGCGCATCGAGCCGGCGCTTGTCCTCGCGGCTCAAGAGATCGCGTCCGGCGTTGGCGAGCGCCAGGCGCTCGCAGTCCCTGCGGCTGAAGGCGAAGACCAGAGCGGGCAGCAGCTCCTCGCGCTCGAGGTGATCGAACAACGGGCCCGGATCGGGCACTTCGGTCAGCTCACGGCCCGTGCCGCGGCGTGAGTGGCGCTGGTCGTGGCGCACGCGGTGCTTGTCCTTGCCGCGTCCGATGCGGCCGGCGCGCTCGAGCTCGTGCTTGCGCACGCGCTCAAGTTCGTTGAGATCGAAGACGCCGCTGCGCTCGGTGTAGTGCAGGTGCGTCAGCGGCACCGGCCGGCGCGAGGAGAGGATCACGCTGACCTCGCGCGAGCGGATTTCGCGCAGCCAGGCGCCGAGTTCCTCGGCGTTGGAGATCGTCGCCGAGAGGCACACGAAGCGGATCGATTGCGGGGCGAAGATCAGGCTCTCCTCCCAGACCGAGCCGCGCTCGAAGTCGTCCATGTAATGGACCTCGTCGAAGATCACGTACTCGACATCGCCGAGTAGCAGCGGGTTCTCGAAGATCGCGTTGCGCAGGATCTCGGTGGTCATGATGCGCACCTGCGCCTCGGGGCGGATCGTGACATCGCCCGTCATCAGGCCCACGTCGAGGCCGGGCACGTCGCGGAAATCGCGGTACTTCTGGTTGGAGAGCGCCTTGATCGGCGAGGTGTAGACCACCCGCTTTCCGCGTTCGATCGCGGCGTGCATGGCGTACTCGGCGACCAGCGTCTTGCCGGCCCCGGTGGGGGCGCTGACCAGCACATCGCCGCCGCGCTCAATGGCGGCGATGGCGCGGCGCTGGAAGCTCGAGAGGCGGTAGCCGCGCCAGACCTCGGGCGCGCGCGAGAGGTCCTCGGAGCTTGGGTCCTGGTGCAGGAGCTCGTGCGCCTTGCGGGCCCGCTCCGCCTTGCGCCCAGCCCGCCGCTCCTCGCGTTTTTGCCGCCTCTCCCGCGGGGAGGCGGGTTCCTCGGGCAGCTCGGGTTGGTCGGCGCTCATCGGGGTTTGGCAGGAATGGGACGAGGGCCTTAGGATCTCGAGTCGGGGGCTTGAGAACGGGGCTCCAGCGCAGTATCTAAGCACTCGTCGAATCGGGAAGGAAGGGTGGTCCGCTTCTGGATCGTGTTTCTTGCGCCGATCGAAGTGCCGATCCGAGACCTGTCCATGGACATCCAACCGCAGAACCGTGCCTCCAACGCCGCCCTTCGCCAGCTCGCTTCGCTCAAGGTGCTCTCGCGCCTGCTCGGTCACGAGCTGCACGCGCAGTCCGGCAAGGCGCTGACCCTGTCGCGCGACGAAGTGGTCGAGATTCAGGCCACGATCGACCTGTTCATCGAGGACCAGACCCGCCGCGCTGGTGCGGCCAGCAGCGTCTCGAACGTCGAGACCCCGCTGGTCGGCACTCGCAACTGAGCCTGCCGCCTTCCATCGAGCATGAGCTGCTGGCGGGATCGTGGGGAGCCCGCCCCGCTGCGCCGCGCGCGCCGTGGGGCCGTGCGCCTGTGGATTCCGCTGCTGCTGCTGGCGCTGGTTGCGATCTGGTCCTTCGAGCGCCTCGGCGACACGGTGCAGGCGGCCGAGTTCACGACCATCGACACGCGCCGCGCGCATCTCGACGCGGGGCTGGCCGAGTTCGTCGACCCGCGCTGGTCCTTTGAGCTGCAGGAGTGCCTGGCGCGTCTGCCGGCCACGCGCGTCGAGGATCAGGTCGGGCTCGCCGCCATCCGTGTCGCCGTCGAGAGCCTGTCCTTCGTGGCGCAGGTCGGTACGCCGCGTGCGATCTGGCCCGATGGCTGTGAGCTGTCCGTGCGACTGCGCCGTCCGGTTGCCTGCATTCAGAGCGGGGAGGGCTTCCTGCTGATCAGCGAGGAGGGCTATGTGCTGCCGGGAGACTGGCCGCAGCCCCCGCGCATCAACGAACGGCTGCTGCCCGTGATCGGGCCGCATGGCAAGGATCTCGCCGGGCTGGCGCCGGGCACGCGCCTCCACCAGGCGCGGCATGTGGATGCCCTGTCGGTAGCGATTTTTCTGCGCCAGAGCCTGCTGCCGCTCGATCTCGACACGCTTGGTCCCGTGCTGATCGACGCCTCACAGGCGCGGTCGGCGAGCGTGGAAACCCCCGGCGTGGTGCTCGAGCTCGAAAACCAGCGCCGCATCCTGTTCGGCCGCGCGCCCTGGAATGGCGAGCCGGGCGAACTGCCCAGCGAACTCAAGTTCCGCTCGATCGCCAAGGCCGCCCAACTGCTGCGCGGCTCGGAGAATTCCGCTCCGCAGGACTGGAGCGTGATCGACGTGCGCTGGGACATGCCCTCGATCCAGACGCGCGCGCAGCCGGAGCCTGCCAAGACCAAGCCGCACAAGCCGTGAACGCGCGCCTGCCCTGGAGCGTGCTCTCGACCTGGCTCGCGAGCGCTGTGCTGTTGCTGCTCGCGCACGGCGGGGAGCACAGCCTTCTGGCACTCAGCTGCGTGCCTTGGATCGCGTGGGCGCTGCTGGCACCGCTCGGCTCAGCTACCGGCTCAGCACTCCACGCAGCGCCCGCTGCACGGCCCGCTTCGCAGCCGCTGACGGCGCGCGTCGCGGCGCTGGCCCTGCCGCTGCTGGGGCTCGCGGCGGGCCTGGATCTGGCGCGCGGCCTCGAAGCCCTGACGCTCGCGCGCCTGCTGGCCACGCTGGCGGCGGCTTGGTGGCTGTTGCGTATGGGTCGCGCGCACCCGCTTTCGCAGGGCTTGCGCGGCGCGCTGGTGGCGCTGGTGCTGGTGGCCTGGATCGTGCCCGTGCTCGGCGCGGAGAACTTCCCGCAGGCACCGCTGCTGCTCGATGCGCTGGCGCGGCTCTCGCCGCTCGACTTTGCGCTGCGCGCGCCCGGCAATGGGCTCAGCAGCCTGTGGCCGCTGGTCGGAGCGCTGCTGGTGCGCGCGGCCGGTGCGCTGGCGCCGGTCCCACCGGAGGCCCGGGCATGAACGAGCGCTCGCTGCCGCACGCGCGCGTGGAACTCAGCGGTCCGCTGCGCGAACTCGAGCTCGCGCCGAGCACCCGCGTGCGGGGCGAATTGCAGGCTGGCGAGCGCGCGCAGTACAGCTTGCCGTGCTGGCTGCCCGCGGGCGAGGCGCTGCCGCGCGAGCCCCGCCTGCACTTCGCTCAGAACGAGCCGGGACTCGGCAGCGCGCGCTTTTTGGGTTGGGATGCGAGCACGCCGGAACTGCCCGTGGCACTCGCCTACCGGCCCTTTCCCGAGTGGGCCAGTGCGACGGGCGCGCTGCCGCTGAGCCTGTTGGTGCTGGCTCTCGCCGCCAGCCTGTGCACGCTGGCGTTGCGCCGCCCCTTGCCCGCGCTGGCGCTGGGCTGCGGCGGGGCGCTCGCGCTGGCGCTTTTCGCCCAGCTATCGGGACCGGCGGCGAGCGGGGTGCGGCTGTACGAGGGCACGCCGGGATCGACCGCGTGGGTCCAACGCGAGTTGGGGGTCGGCACGCTGAGCTTGGCGGCTCCGACGCAGGGCTGGCAGCTCTCGGTCGAGCCCCGTTCGGCCCGACTGGCGCTGGAGTGCTCGCTGTCCGCCGCCGAGGCGCTGCGCGTGCACAGCCCGGGGAATGCGAGCGCGCAACTGCGCGGCCAGCGCCTGCTGACGGGTGAACTGGAGGCTTTCGACGCTCGCTCGCAATCGGTCTTCGCGCTGGGACGCGTCTGGCGCCGGTCTGCGGAGGGCTGGAGTTTTCACGGAGCCTGGGAGCGCGGCCTGGCGCTCCCGCCGGCCCAGCCCGGACCGCCGCCGCCGGGCTGGCTGGTGCAAGGCCTGCCGCAGGGAGTGGAGGTGTACCTGGGCGAGCTCGCCGAGGCCCCGGGCCACTGGTTGCGGGTCTACTGAGCCCCGCCAGCCGCAGCATTTGGGCTGGCGAGGGCTTGCACGAGGCCCCCGGCGCGGGTACTTTCTCTCCCCCGGATTTTCTCCGCCCCGACTCTCGAGCCCCGCGAAGGGGGTTCCAGGCGCGAGGCTCCCTCAGATCTTATGTCCACCACCCACATCCACAACGGCTCCGTTCCGGAGCGCTGGCTCGTGATCGACGCGTCGGATCGCGTCCTCGGCCGCATGGCCTCTGACATCGCGATGAAGCTCATGGGCAAGGATCAGCCCACCTTCACCCCCAACTCCAAGACCGGCGCGTTCGTGATCGTGGTCAACGCCGAGAAGGTCCGGACCACCGGCAAGAAGAGCGAGCAGAAGACCTACGCTCACTACACCGGCTATCCCAGCGGCCGCAAGGAAGTCGATTACAGCGACCTGCAAGGCCGCCGCCCGGAGGAGATCATCCGCCTGGCCGTGCGCCGCATGCTGCCGAAGACGATCCTCGGCCGTCAGATGTACGCGCGCCTCAAGGTCTACGCGGGTCCCAGCCATCCGCACTCGGCGCAACAGCCCGTCTCCGTCAACGCCTGATCACGATCGCATTCCTCATGAGCAACACGCAATTCATCTGGGGTCTGGGCCGTCGCAAGACCGCCGTCGCGCGCGTGCGCCTGTCCGCCGGCGCCGGTGGTGTGCTGGTCAACAACCGCCCGCTCTCCGATTACTTCCCGAACTTGCAGATGCAGGAGCGCGCCACCCAGCCGTTGCGCGCCGCCGGCGTGCAGGGCAGCTACGACGTGCTGTGCACGGTCGATGGGGGCGGCCCGGTCGGACAGTCCGATGCGATCTGCATGGGACTTGCCCGCGCGCTGAAGTCGATCAACCCGGGTTTGGACGTCGCCTTCAAGGAGGGCGCGCTGCTGACCCGCGACAGCCGCCGCAAGGAGCGCAAGAAGTACGGTCGTCGTGGCGCACGCCGCGGCTTCCAATTCTCGAAGCGCTGATCGCTGCAATACTGCTTCGCTGCCCGATCCGGGACCGGCGCCTTGGGCGCCGCCTTGGGTTGGGCTTCGTTTTGGCTCCTCCCCTGCGGTCGCGGGTTGCATGCGCGTGAGGCCGATGCCACACTCACGCCATCTCCCGTTCGCAATCCGATCCCTTGAACGAAAGCTCCCAACCCATGGGCGATGGCCTGCGCACCATACGAGTCCTGACCACCGACGAGTCCCTGCTCGCCAACGTGCGGGCCGCGACCAGCAAGCTCGAAGGCTGGGAGGTGGAGGGCGTGACGGAACTCGAGCAGTTGCTCAGCTGTCCGCCCGCTCTGGGTGATCTGCTGCTGGTGGATTGCTGGCTGCGCCGCGGGAACGTCTACGAGACCGTTCGCAAGCTGACGGGCCACTCGCGCGCCCGCACCTTCGTCGTGACCGACCGCGACAACCGCTTCGCCGAGAGCATCGCACGCTTCTGCGGCGCGACCGGAGTGCTCGAGCGGCCGATCCAGGGTTCGCGCCTGCGCGAGCTGCTCGCCCAGCACTGCGAAGCGCGCCAGCCGCTGGCTCACCAGCAGCGCGGACAGACCGGCGGGGAGCACCCGCTGCCCGAAAAGCTCCTGACCGATCTGGCGGGCAAGCCCGACCACAATCTCGTCTCGGCGCTGATCGACACCGAGACCGGCCTGTTCAACTTCGCCTTCCTCAACTACAAGCTCGACGAGGAATTCAAGCGCTCGGATCGCTTCCACCAGCCGCTCGCCTGCGTGATGCTGGGATTTGAGGGTCAGGTGCATCCCGGCGTGATGCGCGAGCTGGCCTCGGCCTTCCTCGAGGCCTCGCGCGACACGGACATACTCGGGCGCTTCGACGAGCATTCGTTCCTCTTCCTGCTGCCCAACACCGGCCCCGATGGCGCGGCCGTGATGGCCCGCCGGGTCGGCGATCTGGCCCACCAGCGCGAGCTGGTGGATCTGGTCGGCGACCCGATCCAGATTTCCGTGGGCATCGCCGCGATCCCCTCGAGCGACGTGCGGCGCCGCGAGGATCTGTTCGCCAAGGCTCGCAAGGCCTTCTTTTCCGCCCGCGAGGTCGGGGGCGGCGTCGTGACGGCGAGCTGACGCGCCACCGCGCGGAAATCTCCGCCCCTCACACGCGCATGCAGGGACATGAGCGCCCAGCGCTTTCATCTGGCGATCGATGAGGCCGGGGAATTCCTCGTGGCCAGCGCTGCGCGGCTGCAGTTCGGCCACCGCACGGCCGCCGGCGTCGATCTGGGCTTTCTGGCGGCGCTGCGCGCGCGCCACGGCTGCCTGGAGCGGCGCGTTTCGTTGCGCGACGGTGTGCAGTACTGGCTGATTCCCGACGAGGGCGCCCCGCTGGAGTGCGCCGGCTCGGGCGCGTGCACGCAGCCGCGCCGGCTGCGCCACGGCGATGCCTTCGCGCTGGCCGGCCGGATCTGGCTGCGCTTTCGACAACTGAGCGTCGACTGCGCCTCCGCCAAGCTGTCGGTGGAGACCAGCGAGGATTGCGAAGGCGCACGCGAGATCCTGCTGATGGCGCCGGGACCCGAAGGGGCGCTGCGCATCGGCGCGCGCAACAAGCACCACCTGCGCGTGCCGGAGCTGGAGCACGAAGTGCGGCTCGAGCTGGCGCGCCATCAGCTGGAAATCCACTGCAGCGGGGGCTTTGCGCGCTCGGCGCTGCCGCTGGGGGCCACCACGCTGTGCGTCGCACTGCCGCTCGAGGGGCGCGTGTGGATCGAGCCGCGGGCCCGGCCGACGGGCAAGCCGCCCTTCGCCTTGACACTGATGCCGCTGGATTCCAGCGTCTAGGTCGCGGCCACGCCATGGACTGGGAAGCCTTCTACGCCCGCTTTCGAGAGACGGACTTCGTGCCCGGTTACGAAATCCTCAACCGGCTGGGCGGCGGGGCCTTCGGCGAGGTCTACAAGGCGCGCAAGCACTCGATCGGCAAGTCCTTCGCGATCAAGTTCCTCAAGGTCGGCGACGACTCGGCGCGCGCGGCGATCGAACGCGAACTCGAACAAGTGCGCCACTTCGCCGCGATCGACCATCCGAATCTGGTGACGATCGAGGATCTGGGCAGCGTGATGGGTGTGCCCTATCTGGTGATGGGCTATGCGGGCGACCGCACGCTGGCCCAAGCGCTGCGCGCGGGCCGGCTTTCGCGCGAGGAAGCGTTGCGCTACTTCGCCCAGGCGGCGCGCGGCGTGGCGGCGCTGCACGATCTGCGGCTGGCGCATTTCGATCTCAAGCCCGGCAACATCTTCCTCAAGGGCGATGAGGCGCGCGTGGGCGACTACGGTCTTTCGCGCCTGCTCGGCGAGGGACGCATGACGCTGTCGTTCTCGCGCGGCACGCCCCACTACATGGCGCCGGAGATGCTGATGGCGCGCGGGGACGAGCGCGCCGACATCTACTCGCTGGGCGTGATCCTGTACGAATGCCTCAGCGGCAAGCTGCCCTTCGAAAGCGAGATTCCCGGCGCGATTCCGCTGCGCGATCGCGACGAGCCGCCGCCCTTCCCGCCCGATTTTCCGGAGGACCTGCGCGGAATCGTCGAACGCTGCCTGCGTCTGTCGCCGGCCGACCGCTACCCGAGCGTCCATGCGCTGCTCTCCGAACTCGAGGCGCTGGGCGCTCTGGAGGGGCTCGCCGAGCCGCTTCCGCCCCAGCGCCGGGCGGATCGGGAACTGCCGCTGCAGCCGCTGTCGCTCGACAGCTCGACCCCGCGCGTGCCGATCCTCGCCAGCGCGACGCTCGGCGCCGAGCCGGAGCTCGCTCGCTCGGGCGCTTTGGGAGCGGCTGCTTCCGGAGCGGGCGCGGTCGTCGGCGTGCGCGAAGTGCTGCGGGAGCTGTGGGTTGCTTCCCGCGACCTGTTCCGCTCCCTGCGCGAGGGTTTCCTCGGCCGCACGCCTCCGCCGGATTGGCTGGAGGAGGCGCCGCGCCGTATGCGCGAGGTCATTCCGCTGCCGCCCAGCGCGCGGCTGCGGGGACTGGAGCTGCCGCTCTCGGTCATCCTGCTGGCCTTCGAGGTGCTCGCTGGGCTGGTGCGCGGCATCTACCTCTCCGTGCGCTACGACCTGCACAACTCCTCGCAGCGCGACAGCCGCTCCTCGCGCGGTTACAGTCTCGCCGTGCGCGCCCTCTGGCTGTTGTTCGTCCTGCTGCTGGTCGGCACCATCGTGGCCTTCGTGGTGCTGATGCTGGCGGGGGAGGAATGGACCGGATGAGCGATTTTGAGCCGGAAATCGCGCTGCTCAGCGCGCGCGACGACGCCGAATGGCTGCGCGTGCAGCGCGAGTATCAGGGCCGGCTGTACAGCTTCGTGCAGCGCCGCGTGCGCGACCGCGATGCCTGCGAGGACATTCTGCAGGAGACCTTTCTGGGCGCGATCCGCGGCATCGGCGGCTTCGATCCGCGCTACAGCTTCGAGCAGTATCTCTTCGGCATCCTGCGCAACCGCACGATCGACCATCTGCGGCGTCAACGGTCCCTGCAACTGGTCTCACAAGCCGAGGAAGGGCCGGTGCTCGAGGAGCTGGTGCGCGAGGAGGACACGCCGGCCACGCTGGGCGCGGAGCAGGAACTCGCCGAGCGGGGCCGCGCACTGCTGGCCGATGTGCTGCGCGAGTGGGTGCAGGAAACCTGGGCCGAGCGCGAGTTTCAGCGGCTGATGGTGATCGAAGGCCTGTTCTCGGCGGGCTGGCGCAATCGCGAAGCCTGGGAGAAGCTCCAGCTGCGCGATCAGACGACGATCGCCGGGATCAAGTTCCGGGCCCTCAAGCGCATGCGGGAACTCACGGCTGCATTCGATCCCAGCGGCGAGTGCTCCGCCCAGCTCGCCAGCAGCCTCGGCGAGGATCCCGGTTCCGTGGGCATTGACGTGGCGGCCGTCTGGCGTCGCTCGCGGGCCTCCTGTCCGGCCCGCCACTGGATCGCGCGCCGGCTGGCTGGCTCGCTCGAAGCCTCGATGGCCGAGTTCATCGATTTTCATATCGATTCGGCGGGCTGCCCCTGGTGCGCGGCGAACCGCGACGACCTTTCGCGCCGTTCGCGGGAACAGGATCTGGAATCCATGTTCGAACGCGTCGGCGCTTCGACCATGCGCCTCTTGCGCTCGCGGGGGGAACTTCCCCCCTGACGCGGGGGCGGGCCGAATCCTAGGATGGGCCGGACCTTGAGGAATCCATGAAGCTTCTGATCGCACCCTTTGCCGTCGTCTTGTCCCTTCTTCCGAATGGAAGCGCGCCCGCCCGCGCCGCCGTCGACCCCGCATCGGCCAAGCTCGCGGCGGCGCTCGAGTCGATTCGCGAGCAGCATCTCAAGGCTGATGTGTTCTTCATCGCCTCCGACGAACTGGCCGGACGCGACACACCCAGCGAGGGGCTCAAGATCGCGGCTCGCTTCCTGCGCTCGCGACTGGAGCGGCTCGGCTGGCAGCCTGGTGCCGAGAACGGCTACTTCCATCTGTGGGATCTGGAGAGCACCGGCCTCGACATCGCCAACTGCAAGCTCGAACTCGCGCGCGGCGAGCAGCGCCTCGGTCTGCAACTGGGCAAGGACTACTGGCTCGGTCGCGGCGCGCCGCGCCAGCAGACGCCGATCGAAGGCGGTCTGGTGTTCGGAGGTGATGGCGCCAAGGAGACGCTGGAGCAGCTCGAGGTCGCGGACAAGTGGGTGTTGGTGCTCGATCCCGGCAAGGATCTGCGCGAAACGCGCCGTTCGCTGGGGCGCATGGGCGCGCGCGGCCTGCTGGTGATTCCGCCCGCGGACTTCAAGGGCGAAAGCTACGAGAAGCGCTTTGGACCCGATCTGGAAGCGCTCGAAAAGGGCAGCTACCAGCCGGTGCGCCCGCGCGAGGCGGCGCAGCGCAGCCCGCGCAATCCCCAGATCGGGACGCTGTACCTTGCGGCCGAGGCCAAGCAGAAGCTGCTCGGCCTTCTGGGCCGTCAGGAAGGCGAACTGGCGGGGACCGGGCTGGAGCTCAGCGTGAGCGAGCAGCGTCCGGGGCTGGCCGGGGGCGGCCGGCTGCAGATGGAAAACGTCGCGGGCCTGTGGCCCGGCAGCGATCCTGTGTTGTCGAAGGAAGTGATCATCCTCAGCGCGCACTACGACCACGTCGGCGTCGGCCGCAAGGGCATCTACAACGGCGCGGATGACAACGGCTCTGGCACCTGCGGCCTGCTGGCGGTGGCCGAGGCCCTGACGCACATGGGTCCTTTGCGCCGCAGCGTGCTGATCCTGTGGGTCAGCGGCGAGGAGAAAGGCTTGTGGGGCTCGGAGGCCTGGAACGAGAAGCCCTGGCTCCCGGAGGGCTCCAAGGCGGTCGCGAACATCAACATCGACATGATCGGTCGCAATGCGCCCGACAAGCTCTTGATCACGCCGACCTCCGAGCACAAGAGCTACAGCTTCCTGACGCGCGTCGCCGAATCCGTCGCGCCGCTGGAGGGCTTCCCCAAGCTCGCCAGCGCGGATGAGTACTGGCAGCGCTCGGATCACTACAACTTCGTGAAGGCCGGCATTCCAGCGTGCTTCCTGTTCGCCGACGTGCACGAGGACTACCACCAGGTGAGCGACGATCCGGAGAAGCTCGACTACGACAAGATCCGGCGTGTGTCGCGGCTGGTGGTGCGCATGCTGGACGCGCTGCAGCAGGATGTGATCGACGGCCAGTAGGCCAAGGGCCGGCGAGCCCGCGGGACTCCTCCGTCAGGGCGCTGGTTCCTCGAACAGGCCGTCGAGCTTCCACTCGCGGCCGATCTGCAGCTCGGAAACCGCGGCGGCCTCGGTCCCCTCGGGCAGCGGGACGGAAGCGTAAAACCAGCGCTGGCCCGAGGCATTCTGCACGCCGCTGGAGGCCGAAAACGGAGCGGCTTCGTCGACCAGCGGCTGTTCGCCGGACCACAGACAGCGGTAGTCCTCGCGCACGAAGCGCAGAACCACGCGCTTGCCCAGCGCCTCGACGGTCAGCTCGGCCTGCTCGCCGGCGATGCGCGCCGGCCCGCTGGGTGCGGCGCTGGCGATCGCCCAGCGCGTGCCGAGCGGCCGGTAGAACTCCTCGCGCAGTTCCCGCCAAACGAATTGCGACAGCTGCCGCTCCCGGATCAGGCGCTGCGACAGGCAGCGGTACTCCAGACCGGGCTCATCCGCCCGGACAGCCGTCTGGAAGCTCCGCCAGCACTGCTCGGGGCTGCGAAAACCCACGGCCAGCCAATCCCGGGAGCTGGGCGCTGCGAGGCAGCCCGAGAGCCACAGGGCCGAGCCGGCGATCAGGGCCCAGCCGGCCGCCCGGGCCCTGCGGCCGCTGCTCGCTCTGCCCCAAGCGGCCAGCGAGCGAAAAAGATTCCCAAGGCTCATTTTCGGCTACACGCGGTGCAGAGAACGACCGACTCAGAAGGATTCAGAAAAGCGGCCGACGCCTCCAACGCCATACACAAACGTTGCGTAGTCGGGGTGTCAGCTCTCTCAGGATGCTAGCATCCCCACACCAGATTTTTTTCGTTCCACCACCATGATCCAAACCTCCCTTCGAACCCTCTCCATCGGTCTGGGGATCGCCTGTCTCGCGCTGAGCGTCACCGCCGCCGGCACGCAGGATCCCAAGCCCGTCCCGCTCCCCAGCCCGACCCCCAGCCCGGACCCGGGTCAGGAACCGCCGGATCCCAACTCCAAGGCGCGCATCACCTGGGAGCACGGCACCGACAACAAGGCCTTCGGCAAGGTCATGCAGGGGGATGTGCTGACGCACAAGTTCCAGCTGAAGTCGACCGGCGAAGCTGATCTGATCATCCGTCAGGCCAAGCCGACCTGCGGTTGCACGCTGGCCCAAATCGCCTGCGAGCAGGCGGACGGCACGATGGCGCCCTACGTGTTCGGCAACCCGATTCCCCCCGGCCGCAAGGTCGAGATCGGAGCGACGCTCAACACCCAAGGCAAGCGCGGCCACGCGTCAAGCCGCATCAACATGGTCACCAATGACCCTCGCGGTCAGATCTCTCTGGGTCTGGAGGCGGACGTCGATCCGTTCTTCCAGATGAACCCCAACGTGATCAACTTCAACCAGATCTCCTCTAAGGATCAGGTCACAGACAAGGTCGTGATCAGCGCGACCCGCGGCGAGCGCATGAAGCTCACCGTCGTGCGCGACAACATCCCGCAGGGTCTGCGCGTGGAGCTCGTCGCGCTCGACGCGGATGCCGAAGGCAAGGCCAGCCGCTTCGAAGTGGTCGCGACCGCCGGTCCCGGCCTGATCGAGGGCCCGCTCTCGGCCACGATTCCGCTGCGCAGCGACATCGTGATCCCCGGCAGCGAGAAGCTGCCCAACGGTCAGTTGCCGACCTACGATGCCTCGCTCTCGATCATCGCCAAGGTCACGGGCATGATCAGCTTCACGCCGGGTTTCGTCTCCGTGGGCCTGATCAAGCCGGGGCAGTCGCTCTCGCGCACGATCCGCGTCAACTGCTACGACCAGAACTTCAAGCTCGGTGACATTCCGGTCGAGATTCAGGGCCGCGACACGCCCGCCTGGGAGTACTCCAAGTGCTTCTCGACCTCGGTGCGCCCGGTGCAGGGTGAGAACGCCGTCGACGTCGAGGTGCGCCTCAACGGCCTGCCCGACACGCTCAACGGCTCGTTCAGCGGCAACCTCGTGATCAAGGTGGGCCACCCGGAGAAGCCGGAGCTGCGCCTGCCGATCAGCGGCGTGTGCCGCGGCGGCAGCGGCGGACCGACACCGACGCCCGGTGTCACCCCGCCGAAGTAAGCTGGCCCCAGCAAGCTGGCCCCAGCAAAAGACCGAAGTGATTCGGACACGCTCCCCGCTCTCTGCCGCCCGGCAGGGGGCGGGGAGCGCTGCTTCTGGTGCAGCCGACGGTTGCCCCGGGCACTCGGCGCGGTAGTCTCGCCGTCCATGAGCAGGCAACTGGGCGAGTATCTGGTGGAGTCGGGGGCGATCTCCGAGGCGCAGTTGCGCGAGGCGCTGGCTTACCAGCGCAACGGCGGGCTGCCGCTGGGGGAGGCGATCCAGCGGCTGGGCTTCGCCGACGAGACCACCGTGGCCCGCGCCATCGCCAAGCAGCAGGGGCTGCCCTTCGTCGATCTCGACAAGGGACGGGTCAGCGAGACGATCCTGGCGCGCGTGCCGGCCGAGTTCGCCCGCGAGCAGGGCCTCGTGCCGCTGCTCGAGAAGGATGGCCGGCTGGTGGTGGCGATCGACGACCCGCTGAAGAAGATGATTGCCGAGCAGCTGGAGTTCATGATCGGCGTCAAGATCGGCTGCGCGCTGGCGACGAGTTCCGGTCTCAAGCGCGCACTGCAGCGCTACTACGGCGAGAAGGCCGAGGAATCGGTGGCGCGTTCGATGCAGGTGCGCGCGGGCGAGGACGAGGGCGACGCGCCGATCGTGCGGCTGGTGACCCGCACCTTCCACGATGCGCTCGCGGCGCGCGCCTCGGACATTCACATCGAGCCGGGCCATGGCCGGGTGCGCGTGCGCTTGCGCGTCGACGGCATGCTGCGCGACGCGGCCGAGCATCCGCTGCACCTGCACTCGGCCCTGATCTCGAGGCTCAAGATCATGGCGAGCATGGACATCGCCGAGAAGCGCAAGCCTCAGGACGGCCGCATCGGGCTCAAGCTGGAGGGCCGCGAAGTCGACGTGCGCTGCTCGATCCTGCCCTCCAGCCACGGCGAGTCGATCGTCATGCGCTTGCTCGACCGCTCGCGCTCGTTGATCTCGATGCGCGAGCTGGGTTTCGAGGACGAGGACTACCGCTGGTTCCGCCGGCTGATCCAGCGCCCCAATGGCCTGGTGCTCGTGACCGGGCCCACGGGCTCGGGCAAGACCACCACGCTGTACGCGGCGCTTTCGGAGCTCAACCGCCCCGATGTCAAGATCATCACGGCCGAGGACCCGGTCGAATACCACATCCGCGGGCTCAATCAGGTCCAAGTCAACCCCAAGATCGGCCTGTCCTTCGCTCGCATTCTGAAGGCCATGCTGCGCGCTGCGCCCAACATCATCCTCGTCGGCGAAATCCGCGACGCAGAGACGGCCGAGGTCGCGATCCAGGCCGCGCTGACCGGACACCTCGTGTTCTCGACGCTGCACACCAACGATGCGCCCAGCGCGCTGACGCGGCTGGTGGACATCGGCGTCAAGCCCTTCCTCGTCTCGGCCTCGGTGCAGGCCGTCATCGCGCAGCGCCTCGTGCGCCGCCTGTGCAAGGAATGCGCCGAGGAGTACGTACCCAGCGAGTTGGAGCTGCGTGCGCTCGATCTCGATCCGGCGCTGCACCAGGGCCGCAGCTTCCGCCGCGCCAAGGGCTGCCGCGTCTGCGAGCAGACCGGCTACCGGGGTCGGCTGGCGCTGTTCGAGCACATGGAGATGGACGGAGCGCTGCGCGAGTTGTGCTTCCGCGGAGCGAGCCTCGAGGAGCTGCGTGCGAGCGCGCTCTCCAGCGGCGCGCTCGCGCCGCTGGTGGTCGATGGCGCGCGCAAGGTGCTGCGCGGGGACACCAGCCTCGCGGAAGTGATGCGCGTGACCCGGCTGGCGGCCGAAGCGAGCATCTAGTCGGCGAGCAGGCGCTGGTAGATCGCATCGTAGGCGCGGGCCTCGGCGTGAATCGAGAAGCGTTGCACGCTGAGATCCCGCCCGGCGAGGCCCATCCGGAGCATGCGCTCGGGGTCACGCATCACTCGCTCCATAGCCTCGCAAAGAGCTACGGCATTGCCGGTCTCGGCGAGCTCGCCGTTGATGCCCGGCTGGATCATCGTCGCGTAGGCGCCCGCCGTGGAGCTGACGCACGCGGCTGCGCTCGCCATCGCTTCCAGCGGGGTCAGGCCGTAGCCCTCCGAAAGCGAAGGCGCCACGCACAGCGCGATGCGCTGGTACCAGCGCTTGATTTCGGGGACGGGCTGATCGCCCAGAAACACGATGCGCTCCTCGAGGCCGGCGCGCGCGACGCGCTCCTTTAGGCTCCCGAGGTAGTCGGCATCCGCGGGCAGGCACGCGCCGCAGATGATGCCGGTGAACGAGGGATGGCGGGGCAACAGCTCGCACAGCGCCTCCACGAACAGGTGCGTGCCCTTGCTCGGGCGCACGCGGCCGAAGACGCCGATGCCAAACTCGCCGCAGAGGCCGCTTTCGCGCCAGGCGGCGCGCTTGTCGGCCGGGGGCCGGAAGGCCTCGACGTCGATGCCATGGGGAATCACGGCCTCGTGGCGGTCGAGAAAGCCGGCCGCGTTCTCCGTCACGGCCACGATCGCGTCGCTGCGGCTGACGATGGCGCGCCACACCCGGCCGTGCCGGCGCGGGCTGGGGCTGGTGTACACGAAACGCCAGGGCTGGCGCAGGACATGGCGCAGGAACAGCCCGAGCAGCAGATCGCCCGCCCGGCGCGCGTGCCAGATGCGCCAGCGCTGGCCCGCGGGCGGCCTCCAGCCATGGCGCACCAACTCGCTCCAGCGGAGCGTGCCGGGAAGGCCCAGTCCGCCGCGGTCGAGCACCGCCAGCGGACGCAGGCTCTGCTGGTGAGGCACCAACTGCAGCATCGTCGCCGAAACGCCGGCGAAGCGCCGGTGCAGGTTGATCACCAGCACCTGCGCTTCACGCAGAGAGATCTCGACGCTCGCGGCTCGCTCGGGCGGCATGGCAGACACTCTAGTGTCTGCCATGCCCGCTTGCGCCCCGGATCACAGCGGAGCCGTGGTCACCATCAGCCGGATCGAAACCACCCGTAGGGTGTTGTTGCTCAGGTTGGACTGGCGACGGATCTGGAACTGGAGGTTGTTGATCATCGCGGCCGTCCAGTTGCCCGATAGCGAGGTGATGTCGCCCGTGGCCCCAGCCCGCGGCGCGCAGGTCGTGCCGCTGGTGAAACTCGGGGTCGTGCGCCAGCCGCTGTCGAGTCCGCCCGGGATGAAGGCGCGGATGCCGATGTTGGCGCTGGTGGCGGTGTTGTAGCGGGCAACCGCCTCGAGCTCGACCTTGGTGATGCGACGGCCCGCAGGCAGCGTGAAGTTCTCGAAGTCCGCCGCGGTCAACGCCGTGGTGTTGCCGTTGGTGGAGTTGGTCGAGTACTGGCAGGCCGAGCTGTTGCAGTCATCGCAGTTCTGCGCGCCGGCGGCGTAGGACTCGTTGGTCCAGGCCGAGTTGTTCGGCACGCTGGTCGCCCAGTGCGTCGTGCGCGTGGCCGAGGTTGTCATGGCCAGCGCAGCGCCGGCCCGGATCAGACCGTAGCCGAAGTTGTCGTCGGCACCGCCCGCGCCCAGATCCAGCGCGCTGGCGCGCAGGATGTTCTCGACCTCAGCCGGGCTCAGTCCCGGGTTGCGCGAGAAGATCAGCCCGCACAGGCCCGCCACCAGCGGCGTGGCGAAGCTGGTGCCGGAGCTGGAGCCGTAGCTCGAGTTTCCCGCGTTGGTCGTCGAGAAAATGTTGACGCCCGGCGCCACGAAATCGAGCCGCTGGCCGCGACCCGACCAGCTCGGCATCTGGTTGGCGGAGTCTGTCGCGCCGACGATGATCACGTTGTCGTTGCGATTGCCCGTGTGGTTCTCCGAGTTGTTGCCCGCGGCCCACACCAGCAGCGCGCCGCGCGAGCGCACGTAGGCACCTGCGGTTTCCACCGCCGGATCGCCAACGCCCGAGTAGCTGACGCTGATCACCTTGTCACCCGCATCGGCCGCCGCGCGGGCAGCCGCCGTCAGCTTGGCGATGTCGCTGAAACCGGAGCTCAGATCGGAAACGCGCACCGGACGGAAGCTCAAGTTCCAGCCCATGCCGCTGACGCCTTGCGAGTTATTGCCCTTGGCGGCTGCCAGGCCCGCCGTCATCGTGCCGTGGCCGTTGAGGTCGTTGACCTGACCGCCGCCGCTTTCCCAGCTGTTGGTGGTGGCGTTGTAGCCCTCCTTGCGACCGGTCAGATCGACGTGCGTCAGGCGCACGCCGGTGTCGAGCACCGCCACCGTGATCGAGGAACTGCCCTGGGCGTAATCCCAGGCCGTGCAGGAACCCAGCGTGTTGTGGTGCCACTGCGAGCTGAACAGAGTGTCGTTGGGGCAGCCGATGGGCGCAACGATCCAGTTGGGCTGGGCGTATTCGAAGGCGCCCGTGCCCATCAGTCGCACCGCCAGCGCGTACTCGTTGTCCTCGGCGGGGATGCGAATCACGTACTCATCGACTTCGGGAGCGGCACTGACCAGATCGAAGCCGTTGAGGATCTCGCGCGCCAGCTGCGCGCGCGCCAGCACTTCGCGCGGATGCAGCTCGTATTTCGCGGCATTTTCGACCTGAACGGGACGCACGATCAGCATGCCGCTGTATTCACGGGAAGCAAAGCGCTCGACGAAGTCTTCAGCCTTGGGAACGTTCAGGATCGGATCCTGAGCCCAGCCAATATTCGCCGTGCAGATCGCCAGAAAAGAGAAGGTATGGACAGATTTCCAGAGTGTGTTCATGGGATTACTAGGGAATTCGCGGCGGAGAACTCCGGAGTGGAGTTCCTTGCGCGGCGTGCAGACTGAAAGTCGCTGCGCGCGCGGATCTCGCTTCCAAACTGAAAACAAAAGCGCGGCCGCGGGTGTCGCTCCCGCGGCCGCACCTCAGGTCGGGTCCGAAACCCTGCGCGAATCAGAAGCGCAAGCTCGAGATCGCCTGCGTCGCCGAGAAGCGCACGCCGGGCTGCGGGTTGTCGAGCACGATGAACTGCGCGTAGAACGGCACGCCCACCTTGGTCGGATCGTTGGGAATCGCGAAGGAGACCGTGCCGTGCCCGTCGCCCGGGTTGAGGCCGGAGAGCGCGGGGATGCGCTTCAGTTGGAAGCCCTGCGTCAGGTCGAGGAAGATCGTCGTGCCGTTGAAGGGCACGCCGCCGAAGTTGGGGTTCTCGCTGACGAGCAGGCCCGCCGCCTTGCCCGGGGTCGCGCGGTCGATGCCCACGGCGAAGCGATCGTTGCCGACGAAGGCGGGCTCATCGGCCTGGATCAGCGGCAGGAAGCCCTGCGAGGAGAGCGTGCCCGCGCCGAAGGCCACCGGCAGACGCGCGGGGCTGGCTTCGCTGTTGAGCAGCGGACGCTCGAAGGGTCCGCTGCCGCTGACCATGCGCGGGTCGGTCAGCGGACGGCGCAGGAAGGCCGCCAGATCCGCGCGCTGCTGGACCGAGAGTCCCAGCGGGATGATGTTGGGGTCCTTGTTGGGCCCGGCGAAGTCGCCGCCGTTGTTGTAGAAGCTGATCACGTCTTCCAAGGTGGCCTTGCCGCCGTTATGGAAGTAGGGACCGCGCTGCTCCACATTGCGCAGCGAAGGGACCTTCATCCTGCCGCGGTCGACCGGATCGTTGGTGACGAGGAAGCGGCCAAGATCGTCGTCCTGCGGCCGCACGCCGATGTAGCGGAAGGTGTGGTTGGTGAATTGATTGCCGGCGTGGCAGATGACGCAGCGGCCGGGGCCGGTGAAGACGTTCTGGCCGGCGAGTTCCTGCGGGGTCAGCGCGCCCGGCTGTCCGCCGAAGAAGGCGTCGATCGGCGCCTGACCGGTCCACAGCGAGCGCTGGTAGGTCGCGAGCGCGAAGGCGATGCGCACCGGCGTGATGTCGGGCGAACCGAAGGCCTCCTGGAACAGCTGCGGGTAGCTGCGGCCGTTGACGTAGGTGGAGATGGTGGAGGGGATCTGCGGCGAGAGTCGCAGCGGGGTGCTCGCCGCGAGCCGGTTGGTGACATCGGCCCAGCTGCGGCCCTCGTGTCCCATCTCCACGCTCGAGAGGATCGGACCGAGCGACTGCGATTCCAGCGCTCCGCCGAGCGGAACGATCACACTGTTCGTCAGCGGATCGACGAAGGTCCCGCTGGCGCGGCCGTCCCAGAGCAGGCTGGGCGAGTAGGCCGCCATGTGCATCGGCTGCGCCTTGCGGCTGGTCACCTGGGTGTCGAGGCGAAAGCGCGGGTCGAGTACGAACTCGAGGTTGGTCCCCATGTGCGCGACACCCGGCGAGCCGAAGCTGTCGTCCGCGGTATTGAACAGATTGTCGGGGCCGGGGTGGCGGGTGATCATGCCCGTCACGCTCGTGCGGGGATCGGAGCCGCCCTCGGTCGGGATGTGGCACGTGCCGCAGGCGATGGTCTTGGAACTCGAAAGCTGCTCATCCCAGAACAGCACGCGCCCGAGGTTGGTCTTGGAGGCCGTGATCGGGTTCTGCGGGGGAGCCGGCGGGGGCTGCAGCGGAGGCGGAGTGCCGGGACCGGGGCCTTGGGCTTGGGCCGGGAGACCGACGGAAAGCAGGGCCGCCAGAAAACCGAGGAGCGGTCGGAGGTAGGGTGCGCTCATGATGGGTGCAGTGGGTTGTCCTTTGGATATCCAACCACCCCGCGGGGACTTCGGCAGGGCTTGGACCAGGAAAAGAATCGGAAATCCACCTTGCGAGACCCTGAAGCCGGAGCGCAGGTTCACGGAAAAAGCGCTTTCGTCAACCTGCCGCAAGGGAAACTTCAGAGGGGCCGGCAGACACTGGAGCCCGCGGTCCGGCGGACGGATCTCACCCGCATGAACATCCTCCTCGTCGAAGACGACGCGAAACTCGGCGCACAGATCGTCGCCAGCCTCAAGGCCGAAGGCTGCAGCGTGGCGTGGTTGCGAGACGGTTCGCATGCCCTGTTGGCCGAGCCGCGCCTGCATGCGCTCCTGATCGTCGATCTGATGCTGCCGGGAGCGCACGGGCTGGACGTGCTGAAGCACTGGCGCGCGCACAGCGAGGCCCCCGTGCTGGTGCTCTCCGCCAAGACCGACACCGCGATCAAGGTGCGCGCGCTGGAACTCGGAGCCGATGACTACCTCACCAAGCCCTTCTGGCCCGAGGAGCTGGTGGCACGGGTGCGCGCCCGGCTGCGACGTCCGAGTCTGGCGCCGCCCGGCCGGCTGGAGGCCGGGAATCTGGTGCTCGATCTCGCGGCGCGCAAGGCTAGCGCCGGTGATTCCGCGCTCGAGCTGACACGCGTCGAGTTCGATCTTCTGAGCGCGCTCGTGCGCCGCAAGGGTCAGGCGATCACGCGCTCCTGGCTGGTCTCGCACGTGCTCGATCCGGAGCGTGAGGGCGGTGAGCGCACGCTGGATGTGCACATCTCGCGCCTGCGCAAGAAGCTCGGTACCCACGGCGGCGCGCTCGTCACCGTCTGGGGCGTGGGCTACCGTTTCGAGTGCGCGGAGGACGCTTCGTGAAGCTGCGCGCGCGGCTGCTTCTCGCCCTGCTGCTGACGCTCGTGCCACTGGCGCTGGGCCTCGTCTGGCTGCAGCGCGCTTGGCAGGCCCAGACACAAGCCGATGCTCTCGAGGCCTACGCACTCGACCGGCTGGCCAACGGCGGCAAGGAAGCCTGCGAGCGCGATCCCCTGAGTTACTCCGAGCCGCCGCAGATGCTGCCGCCGCGGCCCCCGCGCCCCGAGCTGGCACCGCGCCCCGAGCTGGCACCGCGCCCCGAGCTGGCACCGCGCCCCGAGCTGGCACCGCGCCCCGAGCTGGCACCGCGCCCCGAGCTGGCGCCGCGGCCCGAGCTGGCGCCGCGGCCCGAGCTGGCGCCGCGGCCCGAGCTGGCGCCGCGCCCCGAGCTAGCACCGCGCCCCGAGCTAGCACCGCGCCCCGAGCTAGCACCGCGGCCGCGCCTGCCGCCGCTGCCCGCCGGCGGGGTGCGGCTGGAGCTGTACGCCTACCGCGCGAACTTCTTGTCCGACAATCCGCGCGCCCCGTACTTCCCGCTGGAACTGCGCCGCGCGCTGGAGCAGGGGCAGGCGCGCGGACACAAGGACTACGACGAGCCGGACACGCACGGGCAGCTCGTCGCGCTGCGCACGCAGTGGCCGGAGGGTCCGCTCGCCTTCGTGCTGGCGCGGCGTGTCGTCGGCGGTCCGCGTCCGGTCGATCGCTCGTCCTTGGCCGGCGCCTTGCTGCTGAGCGGCCTGATGAGCGCAGTAGTGCTGCTTGCGCTGGGGCCGCTGGTGCGCCGTCTGCGCGGGCTGGGCGCCGCCGTCGAGAGCTCGGCGGCGAGCGGATATGCGCAGGGTGTGCCCGTGCAGGGCTCGGACGAGATCGCCGAGCTGGCCGAGGCCTTCAATCGGGCCGGCGAGCAGGTGCGCGCGCGCCTCGGCGAACTGGAGCGTCGCGAGCAGAGCCTGCGCAACTTCGTCGAGAACACGACGCACGACGTGATGCTGCCCTTGTCGGTGTTGCAAGGGCACATCAGCGAGCTCGAAAAGACCGATCCGGGCCGCGCGCGAGCCATGATCGAGGAAGCCCACTACATGGGCTCGCTGATCCACAACCTCGGCACCGCCGCCAAGCTGGAGGCCGGGGAAATCGGGCTGGTGCGCCACCGGCTGTCCCTGAGTCAGCTCGTCGAGCGCGCGGTCGCGCGCCAGCAGCGCATCGCGCGCGCGCGCGGCATCGAACTCGCGCACGCCGTGCCCGAGGCCCCGATCGAGATCGAAGCCGACGGGACGCTGATGGAGCAGGCGCTCTCGAACGTGATCCAGAACGCCGTGCGCTACAACCGCGAGGGCGGCCATGTGGCGGTCGTGCTGGAGGAGTCGACCGGCCGCTTTACGCTGCGGGTGCTCGATGACGGCCCGGGGGTCGGGCCCGAGGAGCTAGCCCGCCTGACCGAGCGCAGTTACCGCAGCGAGGCGGCGCGCGCGCGCCACCCCTCGGGGCTGGGCCTTGGACTTTCGATCGCGCGGGACGTGCTCGAGCGGCACGGCTACGAGCTCGCCCTCGTGCCCGGAGCTCATGGCGGGCTGGAAGTTTGCTTCTCCGGGCCGGTTGCCGGGTCCGCTTGAGCGTGTACGAGGGGCTGGCGCTTCGTATCATCCGCCGGCCCATGACACTCTCCACCCTGCGCGAGCTGATGAGCGAGGCGATCCGTCGCGGCGCTTCCGACCTGCACATCAACCCCGGACGCCCCCCGGTCGGGCGCACGGGAGGGGAGCTGGCCTCGCTGACCGACACGGTGCTCGACGAGGCCGCCACCGAGCGGCTATGCCGCGAGATCACGGATCCACGGCACCTCGCCGAGGTCGAAGAGGTCGGTTCGACGGACTTCGGCCTGCCGCACCCCGACGGCAACCGCTTCCGCGTCTCGGTGTTTCGCCAGCGCGGGCGCTGGTCGGCGGTGCTGCGCCTGATCCCGAACAAGCTGCTCTCCTTCGAGGAGATCGGGCTTCCCGAACCGATCAAGCCGCTGCTCAAGAAGCCGCGTGGGCTGATTCTGGTCACGGGCCCCACGGGCTCGGGCAAGACGACCACGCTGGCCACCATGATCGACTGGATCAACAAGAACGACGACTGCCACATCATCACCATCGAGGATCCGATCGAGTATTACCACGGACACGGCCGCGGGCTGGTGACGCAGCGCGAGGTCGGCACCGACGTGCCGGATTTCAGCGAGGCGATGCGCCGCGCGCTGCGTCAGGACCCCGATGTGATCCTGCTCGGCGAGATGCGCGATCTGGAGACGATTTCGGCGGCGATCACCGCGGCCGAGACCGGCCACCTCGTGTTCGGCACGCTGCACACCACAGGCAGCGCGCGCACGGTCAACCGCATCATCGACGCCTTCCCGGCCAACCAGCAGGAGCAGATCCGCGCGCAGCTTTCGGTGGCGCTGCTGGCGGTTGTGTCGCAGGTGCTGCTGCCGAGAAAGGACGGCAAGGGCCGCGTGGCCGCCTTCGAGGTGATGATCATGACGCCCGCGATCGCCAACCTGATCCGCAAGAACGAGACCAACAAGATTCCCAGCACGATCCAGACCTCGCGCAAGCTGGGCATGATCACGCTCGATGACTACCTGCTCGAGCTTTACCGAAAGGGTCTGATCTCCCGCGAGACGGCGCTCGAGTCCGCGCAGGACGACAAGGATCTGGAGGTCCGCCTGTGAGCGAAGGCGGCGGCGTGGTGCACCGCGCGGCGAGTGCCAGCCCGGCGAACGGCGCGGGTGCGCTCGGCCGGCGGCTGCTCGGCCAGATCCTCAAGAGTCAGGGCGTCGTGCGCGAAAGCCAGATCCAGGAGGCGCTCACGCTGCAGAAGAAGCACGGCGGGCTGATCGGGCAGATCCTGATGGAACTGGGCCATGCCAGAAGCGACCAGATCGCCCGCGCGCTGGCCGAGCAGGCCGGTCTGGAGTGGAGCGACGTCAGCGCCAAGGCTCCGGAGAAGGCGGCACTGGCGCTGGTCGACGGCAGCTTCGCCCACACCTTCGGTGTGCTGCCGATGCAGGTGCAGGGACGGACGCTCGTGGTCGCGATCAGCGACCCGCTCAACACGGCGGTGCTCGAGGACCTGCGCTTCACGACCGGACTGGATGTGCGCGGCGTGCTCTCGGACGCGGCAGCCATCAAGGCCGCGGTGCTGGCCGCTTACGGCGAGGAGGGCACGCTCTCGGATGCCATCGCGGAGGCTTCCAAGGCCACCAGCGGCCTCGATGTGCAGTCGGCGGCCTCCTCGACGCCGGTCGTGCGCCTGCTCAACTCGATCCTGCACCGCGCGATCCGGGATCGCGCCAGCGACATCCACTTCGAGGTTTTCGAAGGCGAATTCCGCATCCGCTACCGCGTCGACGGCGCGCTGTACGAGGTTGAGGCCCCGCCTGCGCATCTGGCGCTGCCGCTGGTCGCGCGCATCAAGGTGATGAGCGATCTCGACATCACCGAGACGCGCATGCCGCAGGATGGCCGCATCGAGCTGTCGATCGACGGCAAGCCGGTCGATCTGCGCGTCGCGACGATTCCGGGCGTCAGCGGCGAGGGCTGCGTGATGCGCGTGCTCGATCGCAGCGCTGTCGCGCTCGATCTCTCCAAGCTGGGACTCGGGTCGAGCGATCGCGAGCAGCTCGAGCGCCTGACGCGCCTGCCGCACGGCATCATTCTGGTCACGGGTCCGACGGGCTCCGGCAAGACGACCACGCTGTATGCCATGCTGCAGAGCGCCAACGACCCGGAGGTCAAGATCATCACGGTCGAGGACCCAGTCGAGTACGACATCGAGGGCATCGTGCAGGTGCCCGTCAACGAGGAGATCGGCGTGACCTACTCGCGCGTGCTGCGCACGATTCTGCGGCAGGACCCCGACAAGATCCTCGTCGGCGAAATCCGCGACAGCGAAACGGCCTCGGTGGCGGTGGAAGCGAGCCTCACCGGCCACACGGTCTTCTCGACGCTGCACACCAACGACGCTCCAAGCACCGTCACGCGCCTCGTCGACATGGGCGTCGAGCCCTTCCTGCTGACGGCTACCTTGGAAGCGGTGGTGGCGCAGCGGCTCGTGCGCACCATCTGCCCGGACTGCAAGACGAACTACCAGCCCGACGAGGATCTGCTGCGCGAGCTCGGCCCCGACGCCGCGCGTCTTCTGGGCGTCACGCTGCATTACGGCAAGGGCTGCGAGCGTTGCTACCACACGGGCTACCGCGGGCGCACCGGCCTGTTCGAGATCCTGGTCGTCAACGACGCTTTGCGCCGCGCGGTGCTGGCTCGGGAGAGCACGCAGGTGCTGCGCCGGATCGCGATCGAAGGCGGGATGCGCTCGCTGCGCCAGAGCGGGCTGGAAGCGGCGGCGGCCGGACGAACGACGATCGAAGAGGTCTTGCGCGAGACCGCGCTGTAAGCTGAGCATCCTGCCAACCCCACCACGACACGCCGCTCCCTCACGACACATGGCGAAGAAAATCCAACGCAGCGCGCCCAGGGCGGCCCAACCTTCCGGTGCGGGAGCGGGCGAGCCCGCGCCCAAGGGGCGCAAGGGACGCGTGTCCGCGCAGCTGGTGACCGACTTCACGCTGCAACTGGCGACCTTGAGCGAGGCGGGCATCCCGATTGCCAAGTCGCTGGCGATCCTCGAAGGCCAGGCGCGCCCCGGACCGTTCAAGACGGTGCTGGGCGAGGTGCTGGAAGACGTCTCGGCGGGCACGCCGCTTTCGGAAGCGATGGCCAAGCACGAGAAGGTCTTCGACCGGCTGTACACCAGCATGGTGCGCGCGGGCGAGGCCGGGGGCGTGCTCGACAAGGTGCTGACGCGCCAGGCCGAGTACATGGAGCAGGCCCGCGAGATCCGCGCCAAGATCGTCGGCGCGATGGTCTACCCGGCCGTGATCGTGCTGGTGGCGATCGCGGTGGTCTCGGCGGTGATCGTCTGGATCATTCCGCGCTTCGACGAGATCTTCCGCTCATTCCGCATCACGCTGCCCACGGCGACGCAGATCCTGCTCGATACCAGCCGCTTCGCGGTCAACTACTGGTGGCTGGTCTTCGGCCTGCCGATCCTGCTGCTGATCGCGCACTTCGCCCTGCTGGCGAAGAACCAGCCGTACCGCTACCGGGTGCACGGTCTGCTGCTCAGGATCCCGGCCCTCGGCCCGGTGCTCTCGCGCTCGCTGGTGGCTTCCTTCTCGCGCACCTTCGGCACCCTGATTCAGGCCGGCGTCCCGCACCTCGACGCGCTGGCGATCGTGCGCGATTCGACGCGGAATGAAGTGCTGATGGAGGGCGTCGAGAACATTCGCAAGGTCGTGCGCGAGGGCGAAGGCATCGCGCGCCCGATGGGAGAGTCGGGCCTGTTCGACGATCTGGTGGTCAACATGGTCGACGTCGGCGAAGCCACCGGGGAGCTCGACAAGATGCTGCTCAAGGTCGCGACGGCTTACGAGGCCCAGGTTGACCGCACGATCAACGCCATGTTCAAGCTGATCGAGCCGGTGCTGATCCTGGTGGTCGCGGCGCTGGTCGGATTCATCGTGGTGGCGCTGTTCCTGCCGCTGATGGAGATCATGAAAGGCATCCAGAGCGCCTGAGCGCGCTCGCCTGGAGCTTGCGATGCGGCTCTCGCTGCGCGTACGGGTCCTGCTGGTGCTCGTGCTGCTCAACAGCGCGCTGTTCGCGCTGTCGCTGTACGCGCTGGCGCCGCGAGCCGACGAACTGCGACGGGAGTACGCGGGCGAAACGCTCTACGCGCTGCTGCGCCAGATCGAACCGCAGATCGCACCCGACAGCGATCTTTCCGTCGTGCCCGTGCTGAAGTGGGGCCTGTGGCAGTCCTTTCCGGGCGCGATGGTGCTGCGCGCGAGCTATGCGCGCGACGCGAGCGGTGAAGTGCGCCCGCTGGGTGCCTGGGTCAACCCGCGCGGCCGCTTCCGGCGACCGGCGGACTTCGAGGAGGGCGAAGTGCTCGGCCACATCGTCTCCGCGATCGAGTCGCGCAGCACGCGGATCGAGGAGCAGGGCATCGCGGCGCCGATCCTCGATTCGAGCGGCGCCGTGTGGGGCGGCCTGTGGCTGCCGCTCAAGAGCGCGCCGCCGGTCAATCTGGTCTGGACGCTGCTGCCCTGGTTCCTGCTGTCGCTGCTGGTGCTGACGCTGTTCACGTTCACGTTCCTGAGACGCACCGTGCTCGATCCGCTGGGTCAGCTGGTGCTGGGGCAGCGGCGGGTTCAGGCCGGAGACCTGTCCGTGCAACTCGCCGTACCCGAGCGCAACGACGAGCTGGCGGATCTGGTGCGCGGCTTCAACGCCATGACCGCTGGGGTGCAGGGTTTCAACGAGCGCCTGGCGCGTGAGGTCGAGATCGCGGCGGAGAAGGCGCGCATCGCCGAGGCCGCGGCGCGCACCGGGCAGCGGCTGGCGGCGATGGGCGAGCTCACGGCGGGCATCGCGCACGAGATCAACAACCCGCTGGGTGGCATGCTCAACGCGACGGAGGCGCTCGAATCGGGACAATTGCCGCCCGAACGCCGCGCGCGCTACTTTAAGCTCCTGCGCATGGGACTGACCCGCATCCAGTCGACCGTCGGGCAGCTCCTGCGCCTGACGCCGCGAGCGACCCCTTCGGCGGCGCCCTTCCAGCTTTGCGATGCGTTCCTCGATGCACTGGGTCTGGTGCAGCACCGGCTCGACCGCTCCGGCACCGAGGTGGTCTTTTTCGCCGACGGCGTGCGCTTGGCGCGCGAGCAGGCGCTGGCGCGCTGGCGCGAGCAGCCTGCGCTACACGGGGCCCGCGGCGAGCTGGCACAGGCGCTGCTCAATCTGCTGGTCAACGCGCTCGACGCTCTCGAAGGCGCCCGGACGCCGCGGCCCTGCATCGAGCTGGAGCTGAGTCTGGGCGAGCGTGAGCAGCGGGTGCGCGTGCGCGACAATGGGCCAGGCGTGCCGGCGGAGTTGCTCGAGCGGATCGCGAATCCGTTCTTTACGACCAAGGAGGTTGGTCAGGGCAGCGGGCTGGGCCTCTCGATCGTCTCCGGGGTCGTCAGCGCGCACGGCGGCCGCATGCAGCTTGCGAACCATCCGCAGGGCGGCCTGGAGGTGCGCTGGCAGCTGCCGCGCGCTTCGCAGGCGGATGCGCCCGGGGAGCGGCACTGATGCATCTGGAGTGGATCGGCCTGCCCGTCCTGCTGGTCGTGGCGGGCTTCTTCAGCGGCGCCGAAACGGCGCTCTTCGCGCTCTCCCCGGAGGAGCGCGAGCGCGCCGGCCCGCGCGTGCAGCGCTTGCTGGCCAAGCCCCAGGCCCTGTTGATCTCGCTCCTGCTCGCCTTCAACATGGCGAGCATCCTGTTCTTCGCGCTGGTCGCCTCGCTGCACTCGGCCGAGAGCGAACCCGCGGCGCAGGGGCTCTTGTTCGGACTGTATGCGCTGCTCGCGGCGCTGATCTTCGGGGATGTGCTGCCCAAGGCGCTGGCGATCTCCTTCGCGCTGCCGCTGGCGCGGGTGGCAGCGCCGCTGTGCGAGGCGCTGGTGCTGTTCCTTGCACCCGTGCGCCGCGGCATCGAGTTGCTGCTGGCGGCCTTCGTGCGCGCGCTCGGCAGCGCGGCGCGCGAGGAGCCCTCGATCAGCCCCGAGACGCTGGGCGAGGTGCTCGAGCACAGCGCCCATCACGGCATGATCGGCGTCGGAGAGGCCGATCTGCTCTCGGAGGTGGTCGAACTGGAGGGGCTGCGCGTCGGCGAGTTCATGACTCCGCGCGTCGACATGCTGCTGCTCGACCTCGCCAAGGAGGACGATGACAACCTCCAGATCCTCGCTCGCGCGCTGGCCCATCGCTTCACCTGGCTGACGCTGGTGCGCGGGCATGCCGATGAGGTCGTCGGGATCGTGCGCCTGCGCGACGTGCTGGCGCGCGAGGAATCGAGGCTTGAGGAACTGGCCCAGCCGGTTCTGTACGTGCCCGAAGTGGCAAGCGCGCTCGATCTCTTGCGGCTGATGCGCGAGCGCAAGGCGACCGAGGCGATCGTCGTCGACGAGTTCGGCGGCACGGCGGGCTTCGTGACGCTGGAGCATGTCTTCGAGGAGATCGTCGGCGATTTGCGCCGCGAAGGCGAAACGGAGGAGCAGGGCGTCGAGCGCCTCGACGGCGGGCGCTGGCGCGTGGCGGGTTCGCTGTCGATCCGCGATTGGAACGAGCAGTTCGGCCGGGAACTCGTGCCCGAGGGCTTCGAGACGGTCGGGGGCTTCGTGACGGCGCTGCTCGGGCGCATCCCGCGCGCGGGTGATCGCGTGCGGGCGCACGGTCTGGTGATGGAGGTGCGCGAAGTGCGCGCGCGACGCGTCGCTAAGGTCGACATGTCGGTCGACCTCTCGGCCGGGGAGGGCGGATTGGCATGAGCCTGTGGGTTGATGCCGCGCTGATCGTCGGCTGCCTGTTGCTTTCGGCGCATTTCTCGGCCGGTGAGACGGCCTTCTACTCGGCTTCGCGCGTGCGCCTGTCGATCGAGATGCGGCGCAAGGGGCTGCGGGCCCTGCTGGCGCGCTGGCTGATGGCGGACGCGACGGCGCTGATCATTCTGGTGCTGATCGGCAACAATCTGGTCGCCGAGGCGCTGACCTTCATCTCGCAGGATCTGCTCGAACGCCTGGCGTTGCCGGACTGGAGCCATGAGCTGATCCTCGTGGCCCTGATCTCGCCGCTGCTGTTCTTCTTCGGGGATCTGCTGCCCAAGGAGATCGCCCGCCGCCGGCCGCATTCGGTGCTGGCTGCCACCCTGCCGCTGCTGATCTTCGCGCGCTTGCTCTTGTGGCCGCTCGAGCGCGTGCTGCGGCTCGTCTCCTGGCTGGTCGGGCGCCTGCTGGGCGCCGAGACCGCGGGTTGGCGCGATGCGCGGGGGCGCGAGACCGTGCAGAAGCTGTTCCATGAAGGTCGGCTGCTCGGCACGCTGCCGCCGCAGGCGGAGCAACTCGCCCAGAACGTGCTCAAGCTGCGCTCGATCCCGATCCGGCGCGTGATGGTGCCCTGGGAGCGGGTGGTGCGCCTCGACGCATCCGCCAGCCAGGCCCGGTTGTACGCACAGGTGGCGGGCACCCCGCACACGCGCCTGCCGGTGGTGGGCGCACAAGGGGTGCTGGGCTACGTGCACCAGATCGATGTGCTGGGGGCGGGGCCGGAGGAGCCGGTGCTCGATCCGCTGCTCGAGATCGAGAGCCTCGATCCGGGCCTGTCGGTGGACCGCGCGCTGACCCGGCTGCGCCAGAGCGGCCAGCGCCTGGCGCTGGTGGGCCCCCGGGAGGCTCCGCTGGGGCTGGTCACGATCAAGGACCTGGTCGAGGAGATCTCCGGGGAGTTGGCCGGCTGGTGAGCTTTTGGTTGCAACCGGGGGTGGTGGCGTGGATACTCATGCCCCGCCAAGGCCCATGAAGCACCTCACCCGTCCTGCCGCCCTGTTGCTGGGCGGGCTGGCCCTCGCCAGCGTCGCGCTGGTACTCCAGCCCTCCGCCAGCCCGCAGGGCGGGGGTCCACCCGGCACCCAGGTGACGACCCAGTACATGGAGTCGTTCTTCCAGAGGCTGATGCAGACGCGCAGTCCGGGTGGCTTCGCCACCGCCGACTCCAACCACAGCATGATCGCCGTCACGGGGATGGACGTCACCGGGGCCTCGATCCTGTATCTGGTCGACACGGAGAAGAAGCAGCTGGCGATCTATCAGGCCAATGGCGGCGGCGAGAGCACCCAGGGGCTCAAGCTCGTGGGCGCCCGCAAAATCGACCTCGATCTGCAGGTCGAGGGTTACAACGACCGCTCCCAGTACAGTTACGAAGACTTGCAGAAGCGTTTCGCCGAGCAGGGCAGCCGCCCCGTCAAGTGACCGCGACCCCAGACCCAGACCGGAGACCCCCCCGTGGCCGAGAAAGAACAGTTCTACAGCTTTGAAGAAGCCCTCAAGGAGCTGCGCCTCAAGGAAGAGGAGCTCAAGCGCCTTGTTTCCGAGGGTGAGATCCGCGCCTTCCGCGAAGGCGACACCATGCGCCTGCGCCGATCCGACGTGGAAACGCTCAAGAGCGAACTCTCCGGCGGCGAGGTGATCGATCTGGACACCAACGAGGAACTGGTCTTCGAGGATGACTCCACCGAGGCGACCGGCATGGCGACCGAGGCGATCTCGGATGTCGAGACGATCCTCGATGAGTCCGGCCCGGCCGTGACCGAAGAGATCGCGATCGGGGAAGAGGCGCCGTCCGCGGAATCGGAAATCGAGCCTGAGCCCGTGGCGGCCGCAGTAGCAGCCTCGGCGGCGGCTTACGATGAAGGCGAAGTCGAAGGCGCGGGCTTCAAGGCCCTGCTGGTGCTGACCACGCTGGTGCTGCTGCTCGGCGTGCCGCTGGCGCTCTCCGCCTCGCGCGGCGAATTCTCCACGGTGGCGCAGACCATCGCCGGATTGTTCGGCCAAGGCCCCCGGTAGTTCCTTCGCAGGCCTGCCTTCAGCGCAGCGCGCGGGCCGCCTCGGCCCGCGCGCTTGTTTTCTGGGAGAAGCAGGGGATGGAATCGCGGCCGATGCGCCCCTAGACTCGCCCCGCGCGAGCCGCGGCCGGACCGATTGAGGGGTTCCTGCGCGAGCCAGCCATTCCGTACAGCATCCACAATTCAGGATGATCACCATGAAGTTCCACATGCCCCTGCCCGCGATCCTCGCGTGCACCGCCCTCTCGCTCGTTTCGTGCGTGAGCACCAAGGACCACAACGACGCCGTCGCCCTGGCCAAGCACTACCAGACCAAGCTGCACGAGGCCGAGGAACGCCTCACGGCGATGGAAGGTGAGAACGCCAAGCTCAAGAAGGCGATCGCGCAGAGCGACGTGACCTCGCTCTCCGAGGCCGGCTACGGCGACATCGACGCGCGCCTCTCCGATCTGCAGGCGCGCATCGACGGTCTCGGCCGTCCGCTCAACGACATCGAGCGCTTCGACGTCGAAGGCGGCTACGTGCTGATGGTGCAGGACAAGATCCTGTTCGACTCGGGCTCGGCCGAGCTTTCCACTGAAGGCAAGGCCGCGATCGCCAAGATCGCCGACGAGATCGCCAGCCAGGCGCATGGACGCATCTGGGTGCGAGGTCACACCGACACCGATCCGGTCTCCAAGCCTTCGACCAAGCAGAAGTTTCCGCACGGCAACCTGCAGCTTTCGGCCATGCGCGCCGTGGAAGTCGCGGCGGCTCTGTCGGGCACCGACAAGGTCAAGTCGCGCGACATCGTGGTCGCCGGCTTCGGCCAGTACGACCCGCTCAGGAAAAACGACAGCGCGGACAACAAGCGCATGAACCGCCGCGTGGAAATCTTCGTGGCGGATTCGGACAAGAGCGCTGCGCCCGAGGCGAATAAGTGAGCGAGCGCGGCACCTCGCCGCGGTTTCTCGTGAGACAGCGAGCAGTGCCGCGGACAGTTCTGTTCGCGGCGCTGCTCGCGGCTTCTTGCACGCTGCTGCTTGCGGGCTGCGAGCGCCGCAGCAGCGCCTCAGACGACGATGCGATTGAACTCGAGCGGCTGTGCTTCGTGGCTCCCGGATCGAGCACGCTGTTCAGCGGGGGGACCGTCGAAGTGCGCGCGCCGCTGCTGGTGAGCGTATTCGAGATCACCCGAGGTGAATGGCGCGCACACGCAGGTTCCGGCCCGCTCGATCCGCTGCTGTCCACGGCGCAGGCCAGCTGGCCCGCGGGCAGCGAGGATCTGCCCGCGAGCTTCTTCACGCTGGACGAGGCGCGCGAGCATGCGCGTGCGCGCAAGATGCGCCTGCCGACTGCTTCCGAGTGGCTCTACATCGCCTGCGGCAGCTCCGCTTCGCCGTATCCGTGGGGCACCAGCGACGTCTTGTCGGTCTCCAACAGCCTCGATCTGGCGCTGCTCGAGCCGATGCCGGTCGGCAGCTTCGAGCGCGGCCGCACGCCGCTGGGTGCCTACGATCTGGCGGGCAATGTCTCCGAGTGGGTCGAAGAGCCGCTCGATCCCGCGACGCCGCTCGCCTGGGCCATGGGCGGGTCCTATCTGCGGCGCAAGCAGCGGCTGTTCGAGCCGCGCGAGGGGCTCGCGGGGATCGACCATGTCGCGCTGGATGAACGTCATCGCGCACTGGATGTCGGCGCGCGGCTGGTCGCCGATCCGCGCGAGTACCTGCTCACCAAGGAGTCGGAATGGACCGGGATTCCGCGCGCGCGCCTGCGGCTTGTCGCCGTGGGCCGCCGCTTTGGGCCCGCGGCGGTGCCGCTGCTCGAAGCCCTCGTGAGGGAGCGCCCGCAAAGCCAGCCGCTCCAGTGGCTCTTGGAAGGAGCGCGCTCGTGAGCACACGGCCGGTCTGGTCGAGTTTCGAAGCCCAGCTGTCCGCGCTCGGCTTCCGGCCCTCGCGTCGTTTCGGTCAGAATTTCCTGCGCGACGAGAACATGGTGCGCGCGATCGTGCGCGACGCCCGACTGGCGCCCGGCGATGCCGTGCTCGAGGTGGGGCCCGGGCTGGGTTTTCTCACGCGCGAACTGCTCGATGCGGGCGCGCGATTGATCTGCTGCGAGGTCGACGCGCGCCTGCTGGAGATCGCGCGGAGCTGGGTGGGGGATGCGCACAACCCGCTGTGGCTCCGCGCCGATGCGCTGGCCGGCAAGCATGCGCTCAACCCCGAGTTGGAAGCGCTGCTGCCCGCCGAGGGGCGCTGGCAACTGGTCGCGAACTTGCCCTACTCGATCTGTGCCCCGTTGGTGCTGGTGTTGAGCGAGCTTTCCAACCCGCCGGCGGCGATGACGGTGCTGGTGCAAAAGGAGATGGCCGAGCGCTTCGCGGCCCGGCCGGGCGAGGCTGAGTACGGGCTGATCTCGCCCGTTCTGCAACTGGACTACGAGGTCACGATCACGCGCACCGTGGCGGCCCAGCTGTTCTGGCCGCGGCCCGAGGTCGAAAGCGCCGTGGCGCGTCTGGTCCGGCGCGACGAACTCGTGCCGCGCCCCGACCGGGCCGCGCTGGTCGAGTTGGCGGGGGCGCTGTTCCAGCGCCGACGCCAGAGCCTCGGCCGGGTGCTGGGCGAGCGCTGGGGCCGGGAACGGGCCCAGGCGGTCCTCGCTGAGCTGGGGTTGGCGGATGCCGCCCGGGGCGAGGACCTGCCGCTGCCCACGCTGCTGCGCCTGGCGCGCGCGGAGCGGGGGGGGCCTTGAGCCGCGCGGGGTGGAAACGCTTTCCCTCGACCCCGCACGGGCCCGGCTTCTGAGGTACTTTTCCTTGCGCCACCACTGTCCCCGGTGGCTGACGGATCGCCGTCGGCTTGGGGCCGGGTATGCTGCCATCCCTCCTCCCAGTCCCCTGCCTCCGCCGCGCCCCATGTCCAGTGATGAGCTCCGCCGCACCATCGAAGCGATCAAGCTTCGTGCGCCCATCGAGGAGGTGGTGCGCGAGCGTGTGCCGAGCCTGAAGAAAAGCGGCGCGCTGTGGTCGGCGTGTTGTCCCTTCCACGAGGAGAAGACGCCCTCCTTCAAGGTGGATCCGCGCCGCGGCACCTGGCACTGCTTCGGCGCCTGCAGCACGGGCGGGGACCAGCTCTCCTTCCTCGAAAAGCTCGACAATCTCAGCTTCTTCGAGGCGCTCGAGATCCTCGCGGCGCGCACCGGGGTCGAGTTGCCCAAGCGCCGCAACGAAGGTCCGCGCCCCAGCGTCGACGAGGGCCTGCACGCGCTGATGGATGAGGCCGTGCGCTTCTACCGCGGTCAGCTCGCGAGCGCCGAGGGCCAGCTCGCGGTGCGCTACCTCGCCGGGCGCGGGCTGACGCGGGAGACTAGCGAAGCCTTCCGTGTGGGCTACTCGCCCGAAAGCGGTCAGGCGCTGCTGACGCACCTGCGCGCCAAGGGGCTCGACCTCGAGGCCGCGCACACGCTGGGTCTGGTGCGCACCAACGACACGGGTCGCAGCTACGATTTCTTCCGCGGTCGTCTGATGATCCCGATCTTCGACCACCTCGGCCGCGCGGTCGGCTTCGGCGCGCGACGCCTGTCCGATGGCGAGACCGCCGGGCCCAAATACATCAACTCGCCCGAGACGCCGCTGTTCCACAAGGGACGCCTGATCTACGCGCTGGATCGCGCCCTGCCGAGCATCCGCAAGAGCGGCCACGTGCTGCTCGTCGAGGGCTACACCGATGTGATGGCCGCCCACCAGGTGGGGCTGACGCAGGTCGTCGCCGTGCTGGGCACCGCGACTACCGAGGATCACGCCGGTCTGGTCCGCAAGAGCGGCGCCCGGCGCATCAGCTTGGTCTTCGACGGCGATGCGGCCGGACAGAAGGCGGCCTGGAAGGCGCTGCATGGACTGCTCGGGCTCGAACTGGAGGTCGATGTGGTCACGCTCAGCGGCGGCATCGATCCCTGCGACCTGCTGGTGCGCGAGGGGGCGGCGCCGATGGTCGCTGCACTGGAGGTGGCAACGCCCTGGTTTGATTTCATCTGCGCGGGGCTCAAGGGCCTGCGCGGGGCGGAACTCTCCAAGGCCGTCGATTCCGTGCTCGAACTGCTGGCCCGCATGCCCAAACCGGTGCACCGCGCCGCCCTGTTGCGCGACCTCGCCGAGTGGATCCAGATCCCCGTCGAGGATTTGAGGGCGCAGGGCAACGCCTTGTCGCGCTCGCGCGGGGCCTCGCGGAGCGCCGCCCGTCCCAGGGCCGGGACCGGCGCGGCCGGCGATGGCGAAAAAACCCTCGAAAAAGCCTCCGGGGAGGCCCAAATTGCGGATCCGCAATCCCGGAAGGCCTGGCAGTTCATCGTCGGGGCCCTGCTGGCGGATCCGGCGCTGCTGCCGGTCTACCGCCGCCACGGCCTGGATTGTCCCCACGAGGATCTAGAACGGATTCTGGAAGCTTTGTCCAAAATGGAGCAAGATGTGGAATCCACCCTCGACTGCTCGAGCCTGCTGGCAGAGCTCGGAGAGGACCCTGTCCGGCTGAAGGTCGTGCCCCTATTCGAGGCCGGCCGCGCCGCGGAGAGTCCGCTCGCGTTGCTGGTGGGACAAATCGACTACCTGAACAAGCGCAGCCTCGAAGCGCAGCGCCGCTTGATCGAACAGCGCCTCCTCGAGGAGGCGCTCGACGACGAGGCGACGCGCGCCCTGCTCCAGCAAATCCAAGACATCAACAAGCAGCTCAGTCGGGCAACGTCCTGACCCATCCCCGATCCGCACACCGTCGCCCCAACGCACAGCTCACATGGCCGAGAAGCAAGACGAGACACTCAAGCAACTGCTCACCGAGGGCAAAAAGCGCGGCGTTCTCACCTACAACGAGATCAATCGCCTGCTCGAAGACCAGTTCCTGCCGCCCGATCGGATGGACGCGCTCTTCATGGCGCTCGAGGACGCCGGGATCGAGATCCAGGATGATGTCGACACCACCGCCCTGCGCGACGAATCGGTCGATGTCGATCGCCAGCTGCCGCTCGACAGCGGAGAGAGCGAGGACGGCGACGAGCTGCCCGAGACGATCTTCACCAAGGCCGGGATGCCCGAGAAGATCGACGACCCGGTGCGCATGTACCTCACGCAGATGGGCGAGATCCCGCTGCTGACGCGCGATCAGGAGATCTTCCTCGCCAAGACGATCGAAATCACCCGCAAGCGCTTTCGCAAGAAGGCGGTCGGCTCCGGTCTGGCGATGGTCTCGGCCCTCAAGACGCTGGAGGACGTGCAGCGCGGCGAACTGGCCTTCGACCGCACACTCAAGGTCAACCCCAACCCCAAGCCCGATGACGACCCCAAGATCGTCGAGACGCTGGGCAAGAACTTCCTCGCCAAGCGCCTGCCGGTCAACATCGCCACGATCCAGCGCCTCGTCGCAAAGATCCAGGAGGAGTACAAGCCGCTGCTCGATGCGCGCCTCACCAAGGCCGAGCGCTCGGCCGCGCTGGAACGCGTCCAGTTGCTGCGCCGCAAGCTGGTGATCCTGATCGAGGAGTGTCACCTGCAGGTCAAGAAGATCCGTCCCTACCTCGACCGGATGGACGAGCACTACCGCGAGATGCGCGCCATCGAGCGCAAGCTCGCCGCCCTCAAGGGCAACAAGAAGGCCGCCCAGCAGGTGAAGGAGCTTTCCGACCAGCTCCAGGACATGGAGCATCGCTCGCTGGAGCCCGCGCCGCGTCTCAAGCGCCGCATCGATCAGGTGCGTCTGCACTACGCCGAGTACGAGGAAGCCAAGCGCAAGCTCTCCAGCGGCAACCTGCGTCTGGTGGTCTCGATCGCCAAGAAATACCGCAACCGCGGACTGTCCTTCCTCGACCTGATCCAGGAGGGCAACACCGGTCTGATGAAGGCCGTCGAGAAGTACGAGTACCGCCGCGGCTACAAGTTCTCGACCTACGCCACCTGGTGGATCCGTCAGGCGATCACGCGCTCGATCGCGGATCAGGCCCGCACGATCCGCATCCCGGTGCACATGATCGAGACCATGTCCAAGCTGCGCAACGTCACCAAGAAGCTGGTGCAGCAGAAGGGCCGCGAGCCGAGCGTGGAGGAGGTCGCCGAGGCCACCGGCATCTCCGTCGACGAGGCCAAGCGCGTGATGAAGATCTCCAAGCACCCGATCAGCCTCGACCGCCCGATCGGCGAGTCGGATGACTCGTACTTCGGAGACTTCATCGAGGACGAGTCGGCCGAGAGCCCGATGCAGGCTGCCGGGCACGAGATGCTGAAAGAGCGCATCGACGACGTGCTCTCGACGCTCACCTTCCGCGAGCGTGAGATCGTCAAGCTGCGCTACGGCATCGGCGATGGCTACACCTACACGCTCGAGGAGGTCGGCCGGATCTTCCGCGTCACACGCGAGCGCGTGCGTCAGATCGAGGCCAAGGCCGTGCGCAAGCTGCGCCACCCGGTGCGCGCGCGCCAGCTGGCGAGCTTCCTCGACGGGGTCACGATCCCCGACGAGAACGAACCAATCCTGCTCTCCGACGGCGAGTTGGACGGCGACGAATAACCAGCCCGAATCCCAGGCTTGTTTGCCCGGATCTGGCGGACTCCGCTAGAATTCTTGCCCCCATGCAGGCAGTCTTGGCAGCGCTTCTCGGTCTTCAAGAACTCGACTCCCAGATATTCCGCGCGCAAGCGGAACTCAAGCGGCTCCCGCAGGAGCGGACGACCCGCAAGGCGGAGCTGGACAAGCGGGCCGGGCGCGTTGCCGAGCTCAAGCGCGAGGTGATGCTGTTGCGCACCCGCATCAAGGAGCTGGAAGACGGCGCCACCGAGAAGCGCCAGCGCGTGCGCAAGGTCGAGGCGGAGGCCGCCAGCTCGCGCCAGGACATGGCCCTGCTGGTCGCCTTCCAGCATGAAGCGCGCACGCTGAAGAAGGAAATCGGCGTGCTGGAGGAGGAAGGCCTCGGCCAGCTCGAGAAGATCGACGCCATCGAGAAGGAATCCGCGGCCATCGCCGCCTCGCTCGAAAGCGAGCAGAAGATCTTCGCGGAGTTCGAGGCCAACATGCAGCGCGAGATGGAGTCCGCCAACGCGCGCCTCGCCACGCTGCTCGAGGAGCGCAAGCGGCGCTCGGGCACCGCGATTCCGCCGGACACGATGGGTATTTACACCAAGCTGCTCGCGGCGCGCGAAGGCCAGGCGCTGGCTTCGCTGGAAGGCCGCGCCTGCCAGGCCTGCTTCATGGACGTGCCCGCCAACCTCGTGGTGCGCCTCTCGCGCGGCTCGGAGCTGGTGCAGTGCCCGGGCTGCTCGCGGATCCTGTACAGCGCAGGCTGAGCCCGATGCGCGCGTTGCTGGCTGTCTCGCTGGTCGTGCTCGCCGGGGGCGAGCGCTGGAGTGGGCTGCATGAATCGGGCCGCGTCTTCCGACGCGAATTCACGCGCGTCTCGAAAACCGAGATGCAGGATGCCTACGTGCGTGCCAACGGCGAGGAAAAGCATGTCGAAAGCCCCGGCGTCAGCTCGCAGGAGCAGAACCTGCTCCGCGTCGAGGATCATGTGGTCGCGGCGCCGGCGGGGGAATTGCTGGCGCTCGAGCGACGCTTCGTTGAAGTCACGCGCACCCTTCAGGCCACGCAGCCCGGCAAGGATGGTCAGCCGCAGAGCCGTGAACTCAAGGACAACGGCGCACTCGAGGGCCGCACCGTGCGCTTCGAGCGGGCCGGACCGTCGGAGGATTTCGGGGCCAAGCTGCTCGACAAGGAAGGGCCGCGCGAGGATCTGCCACGCCTGGATGTCGACATGGGCGCCTTGGGCATCCTGCCGGGGTCCGCGCCCCAGATCGGCGGCACCTGGAAGGTGCCAGCGGAGCAGTTCCGTCTCGCGCTGCTGAGGCCGGGCGGTCGACTGCGCTGGCCGTTGCCCGCGGGAGCACCGGCGGCCGAGGAGCGCCTCTCGGACGGGCTTTGGGACTCGATGGAGGGCGAGCTGGAATTGCGCTACGCCGAACGGGTGGAGCGCGAGGGCCAGCCCTGCGCGCGCATCGAGTGGAAGGGCAGCTTGGGCTTTTCCGCCCAGACCGAGCGCGCGGAAGGCGAAGGCGGCGCGGAGCGCTACCGGCGCGAGGGCAAGGGCACGCTCGAGGGCTGGCTGGAGTGGAACCTCGAGGCGGGCTATACGATGGCCTTCGAGGGGACCATGGAACTCGAGCTTACCGCCACCGAGTGGGGTCAGCTCAAGACCAAGGGCGATCCGATTCCGATCGAGCGCGAATTCGTCAGCAAGCAGGTCGAAAAGCTCGCCTACAAGGCCGAGCGCGTCGCCCGATAGAGCGAGCCCTGTCGCGTGCCGCGCACACGCAGCGTGCGGGCGAGTCCCTCGCGCACGCGGTTCTTGTCGAAGTTGGGCGCGGGCGCGATCAGCGCCTCCACCGGCGAATCACCCGTGATGCGGTGCAGCACCTGATCCTCGCGCAGGCGTTCGACGAAGTCCGCCAGCCACTCGATGTACTGCGCCTCGTCGAGCAGCTCCAGCTCGCCGCGGCGGTATTGCGTGGCCAGCTGCGTCTTCTTCAACACCATCAGGTGGTGCACCTTGACGCCCAGCACGGCCGAGCGCGCCAGCGCCTGCGCCGTGCGCTGCGCGCCTGTGCGTCCATCGCCCGGCAGGCCAAGGATCGCATGGCCCACGCTGAGAAGGCCCGCGCGCGCGACGCGCGCGGCCGCCTCCTCGAACTCTTCCAGCGTGTGCAGGCGGTTGATGCGCATCAGCACCTCGTCGCTGGCGCTTTCCAGACCCAGCTCCACCCAGACCTCCACGCGTTCGCCGAGCCGCTGCAGTCTTGCTATGGCCCAGTCGGGCAGCGTGTCGGGGCGCGTGGCGATCGAGAAGGCCGCGATCGGCACAGGGGAATCGCCCAGACGCGCCTCGACCACTCCGAGCACCTCATCGAGGCGCTCGGGCGAGACATAGGTGTTCGAGTAGGACTGCAGGTAGGCGATGGCGCCCGCTCCATCGGGGCGCCGCGCGATCTTCCTGAGGCCCGCATCTAGCTGCGCGGCGAGTTCCACGCCGCCCTTGAGAGCACCGGTGCCCGAACCCTCGACATCGCAGTAGCTGCAGCCGCCAAAGCCGCGCGTGCCGTCCCGATTGGGGCAGGAGGATCCCGCATCGAGCGCAATGCGGCTGATCGGCCGCGAAAAACGGCGCTCCAGCCAGGGCGCGAGGGTTTGAAAGGGCAGCATCGGCGTAGACTCTTCTCCGCCCATGCTAACCGCAATTCTCGCCTTGAGTCTTCTCCAGAATCCCGCTCCCAGAGCGACGATCGCCGAGCGCATCCAGCGCTACAGCCTCGATTTCGATGCGCTGCAGCGCGCGAACGGTGTGCGCGGTTCGCCGCGCGGTGAAGAGCGCATGGCGCGCTTTCTCGATGAGCAGCGCGCGGCGCTAGGCGGCATCGACTACGCCGCTTTGCCGCTCGAGGAGCAACTCGATCTGGTGCAGTTCGAGCGGCTGCTGGAACGCGAGAGCGTGCGCCGTGCGCGCGAGCGCACTCGCGCCTCGGAAGTTCAACTCTGGCTGCCTTTCCGCCAAGCATTGATCGAACTTTGCGAAGATCGGAGTCGGAAACCCGCGCAGGCGGCCGGCGATCTCGATCGACTGCGCCGTGAAATCGCCGGCTGGCGCGAGCAGAGCCGTCGCAACAAGCCCAAGCCCTCGCTCGCGGCGCGCGCCAGCGAGCTTCTCGAGGCGCTGCGCTCCGATCTGGAAGAGTGGAAGGGCTGGCGTGCCTCCTACGATCCAGAGTTCGACTGGTGGTGCGCCGAACCGCTGGCTGCCCTGCTGAAGGAGCTGGGGGAGTATCGTCGCGAGCTGAAGGAAGAGGTCGCGGGACTCAAGGGCGGCGATGATGAACCGGTGGTGGGCGATCCGATCCTGCGCGAGGCCTTGGTCGAGGAGCTGCAGGCGGCGGCGATCGCCTACACGCCCGAGGAGCTGCTCGAGATCGCCGAGCGCGAATACGCCTGGTGTCTGGAGCGCATGCTCGATGCCTCGCGTCGCATGGGTTGCGGCGATGACTGGAAGGCGGCGCTGGAAAAGGTCAAGCGGGACCATGTAGAGCCCGGTGAGCAACCCAAGCTGATCCACGATCTTGCCCGCGAGGCCGAGGAGTACCTCGAGACGAACCAGCTCGTCACGATACCGCCGCTCGCCAAGGAGGTCTGGCGCATGGAGATGATGAGCAAGGAACGCCAGCTCGTCAGTCCGTTCTTCACCGGTGGCGAGGTGATCTCGATCTCGTTCCCGACCGCCGACATGACCTACGAGCAGAAGCTGATGAGCCTGCGCGGCAACAACCGGCACTTCGCGCGCGCCACGGTGCACCACGAGCTGATTCCCGGCCACCATCTCGAGGCCTTCCAGACGCAGCGCCACTTCCCGCACCGCCGTGTCTTCGCGACGCCGTTCTACTGGGAAGGCTGGGCTCTGTGGTGGGAGCTGTTCCTGTGGGAGCGCGGCTTCCAAAAGACGCCCGAGAATGAGGTCGGCATGCTGTTCTGGCGCATGCACCGCTGCGTGCGCATCCAGTTCAGCCTCTCGTTCCATCTGGGCAAGCTGACGCCCGCCGAGTGCGTGGATCTGTTGGTGGACAAGGTCGGTCACGAGCGGCGCAACGCACAGGCCGAGGTGCGCCGTTCCTTCAACGGCTCGTACGGCCCGCTGTACCAGATCGCCTATCTCGTGGGCGGCCTGCAGTTCCGCGAGCTGTACCGCGAGCTGGTCAGCGAGACGAAGCAGTACAGCGTGCGCGAGTTCCACGACACGATCCTCTCCGGCGGCTCCATGCCGATCGAGTTCGTGCGCTTCCGCCTGAAGAAACAGGCTCCGGCGCGCGATTTCAGTCCCGCGTGGCGCTTCTATCCGCTGCACTAGCGCCCTAGAGTGGGGATCGCAGCATGAAGATCCAGCCGATCGTCGTGGGTACCGCCGGTCACATCGACCACGGCAAGTCCACGCTGGTGAAAACGCTCACCGGCATCGACCCGGACCGGCTCAAGGAGGAGCAGGAGCGCGGGATGACCATCGATCTGGGCTTCGCACGCTTCCAGCTGCCCGACGGCCGCACGGTGGGCATCGTCGACGTGCCCGGACACGAGCGCTTCGTGAAGAACATGGTCGCGGGCGCGACCGGCATCGATCTCGTGATCCTCGTGGTTGCCGCCGATGACGGCGTGATGCCGCAGACCCGCGAGCACCTCTCGATCATGAGCCTCCTCGGCATCGAGCGCGGGCTGATCGCGCTCACCAAGATCGACATGGTCGATCCGGAGCTGGTGCAGCTGGCGGCCGATGACGTGCGCGCCGCCGTGGCCGGCACCTTTCTCGAGAAAGCCCCGATCTTCCCGCTGTCCTCGCTGCGCGGCGATGGCCTCGAGGCCTTCCGCAAGGCGCTCTACCAGCTGGCCTCGCAGACCCCGCCGCGCTCCGCGCAGGGCGTGTTCCGCATGCCCATCCAGCGCGTGTTCAGCGCCAAGGGCTTTGGAACGGTGGTGACCGGGATCCCGATGAGCGGCGAGATCCGGGTGGGCGACACGCTCGAGATCTTGCCACATGGCCTCGTCGGCAAGGTGCGTGGGCTGCAGGCCTACTCGCAAGGCACCGACAGCGCGCGCGCGGGCCACTCCTGCGCGGTCAATCTGAGTGATGTCGACCACAAGAGCGTCACGCGCGGGGATGTGCTGGCGGCGCCGGGCTATTACCGCGGAGTGCGGATGCTGGGCGCGCAGTTGAGCGCACTCCCCGGTCTGGCGCGCCCGATCCGGGACCGAACGGAGGTGCGCCTGCATCTGGGCACGGCGGAGCACATCGGCGAGCTGGTGCTGCTCGACAAGCAGGAACTGGCGCCGGGCGAAACCGGGCTGGTGCAGCTGCGCATGGAAGCGCCGGTGGTCTGCGCGCCCGGAGATCGCTTCATCGTGCGCCTCGCCTCGCCGACGATCACGCTCGGCGGGGGCGTGGTGCTGGAGGAGTCCAAGCACCGGCTCAAGCGCTTCAAGGCCTTCGTGGTCGAGGAACTCGGGCGTGCGGCAGAGAGCGTGGACACGCCGCGCGAATGGCTCGAGGTGGCGCTCTCGCGCGCCAAGGACGCCGTGCAGACCCCCGAGGCCTTGAGCGTCGAGATCAAGAAGACGCGCGCGGACACCGAACGTCTGCTCAACGACCTCAAGGCGCAGGGCAAGGTGCGCCATCTGGGGCTTTCGCGCTGGATCCATGCTGAACGCCTGGAACAGGATCTGGAGCGGGCGCGCGCCGAATTCGCGCGCTGGTTCGACGAGCAGGAGCACCGCGAACTCATGGACGTGCGCGATCTGCGCACACGCACCCGCCTCGATGCCGCGTACCTCGACCTCTTGCTCGCCGAGGGCGAGGCCCGCGGGCTGTGGACTGCACAAACCGGCGGCATGGTGCGCAAGTCGGGTCCGCGCCAGCTCGACCCCCGGCTGCAGGCGCTGAGCACCGACGCGCTGGCGCGGCTCACGGCGGCGCGCTTCCAGACGCCCTCGCCGGCTGAGTTGGCGCTCGCGATGGGGCTGCCGGAAAGGACGCTGGCACCCGTGCTAGAGCTGCTTGTCGACCGCGGCGAGCTGGTGCGGATTACCCGCGAGTTTGTGCTGCCGACGGCCTTGCACGAAGAGGCGCGCGCCGCGATCGTCGCCAACTGCCAGAAGCACGGCTCGCTCGACATCCCCGCGCTGCGCGACCAGCTGTGCACGACCCGCAAGTGGATCATCCCGCTTCTGGAGCACTTCGATGCGGCGGGTTTGACGCTGCGGCAGGGGGCCAACCGGGTGCTGCGCAGGCGCTAAAGGCCGGCGGTTTTTCAGCCGAAGTAGCCTGCGTGATGCGTTGGATGTTGCTCCTCGGGCTGCTGTGCCTGTCGGCGGGCGCCGAGCGCTCCCTCCCGCGGCGTATCTTCGAAGGGGTGCTGGTGCCCCTGGCGGAGCTGCGGAGCAGCGTGCTGGTCGAGACCCCGCACGTAGGCTGGGTGCGGCTGGAGCGCGCGGGGCTGCCGGACGTCGAGGGCGCATTGGCGGGCTTGGGCCGTGGCCAGTTCCGGATCCGGACAGCCGAGGGGCTGATCCTGGTCGCGGCGGCCGAGGTGTCGTCGCTGACGCAGCTTCCCGCTCCGCTCGCGGGGCCACAGCTCGAAGTGCGCACCGCCGTGCATGCGCCCTGCGGCATCTTCGAGGGTCAGCCGATCGAAAGCAGCTTCTCGAGCACCCGTCTGCTGCTGCCCGGAGGCTCCTGCGTGGAACTCCCGGGTTGGCAAGAGGATACCTGAAGCGTCGGGAGGGCTAGGATAGGGGCATGCAAGTCCCCGCCCGCCTCTCTCCGCTGCTGGCACTGCTGGCGCTGGTTCTCTGGCCGCTGTCCGCGGCGGCCCAGTCGGATTCGCCGGTCGCGCTCTTCAAGAAGTACTTTAACCAGTACAAGGACACGCCCAGCCGCGTGGAGGCCGTGCTGACGCTGGAGGGCGTCGAAGATCCGCAGGTCTTCGAGCTGTTGTTCGCGCGCGGCAAGGAGAAGAACGCCGAACCCGAGCTGGTGCGGGCCGTGGTGCGGGTGCTCGGCGGATTCCGCAACGAGGCGCAGTTGACGCAGGTCTTCGATGCGCTCAAGTCGGAGAAGAGCGCCGACGGCAAGGAACTGCTGCTGCGGGCGATCACCGAAGGCAAGCACAAGGATCGCAACGGCGTGATCGCGGGGCTGTTCGCCGACAAGGAGTGGACCATCCGGCGTCTGGCCCTGAAGTCGGTGCTGGCGAGCTCGGATGCCTCCTGTGCTCCCCAGGTCCTACCGCTGTGCGATGACTCCGAACCGGCCGTCAAAGGAGATGCCCTCGACGCGCTGGCGGGCATGAAGAGCGAGCTGGTGGTGCCCAAGGCGATCGCGGCGCTCCACGATCCGGTCTGGCAGGTGCGCGCCAGCGCGATCAAGGCACTGACGCTGGTGCGGCACAAGGATGCCGTCGAGCCGCTGATCCAGCGCCTGATCAAGGAAGACGGGCGACTGGTGCCCGACCTCGCCGAGGCGCTGGCGAACCTCACGGGGCAGGAAATCGGTCCCAAGCCGGATGAGTGGCTCAAGTGGTGGGGGCAGCAAGACAAGGCCAACTACATCATCCCCACGCCCGAAGGCATCGCCTTCCTGCGCGGTAAGAAAAGCCTGAAGTCGGGTCAGGGCCAAGGCTGGGAGTTCGTCAAGTCGGGTGTCGCCACCAACTACAACGGAATCCAGACTGCCTCGCGCCAGATGATCTTCGTGATCGACTGCTCGGGTTCGATGGAGGCGCTGGTCACGGAGAAGGAGCGCTTCGAGGCCGGCAACTACCCCGGTTTCTCGCGCATGGCGATCTGCAAGACGGAGCTTGCGCGCACGATCGAGCGACTCGACGCGAACGTGCGCTTCAACATCATCTGGTTCGCGACCGATGTCGGGATGTGGAAGAAAGCACTGCAGCCGGCGAACATCCTCAACAAGTCGGCGGCCAAGGAATGGGTCATGCGCCTCGAACCGATCGGCGGCGCTTCGAAGGAGGATCTGGCCTCGGTGGGGCTCGCGGGCTCCGCCAACCTCGACAAGGGCAAGACCAACACTTTCGGGGCGCTGAAGACGGCTCTGGGCGTCAACGACGTGCGCACGCAGGATCAGAACTACAAGGTCGAAGCGGACACGGTCTTTTTCCTCTCCGACGGCCGTCCCACCGTGGGCGAATATGTCGATCCGGACGACATCCTGCGCGAGATCCGGGCCATCAACGAACTGCGCAAGGTGGTCCTGCACACCATCGCGATCGGGGAGTTCCAGAAGGAGTTCATGAAGCGCCTCGCCGACCAGAACGGCGGCGTTTTCGTCGATCTGGGCAAATAGGAGCTCTTCGAGCCCCCTCCAAGTTGACGAGGGGCCCTCGGGAGCCTATGCTTCTCCGTCCTCATCCGTCGGGGCGTGGCTCAGCTTGGTAGAGCGTTGCGTTCGGGACGCAAAGGTCGGAGGTTCAAATCCTCTCGCCCCGACCATCTTCCCGCAGGTCTCCTTCAGGGGGCTTGCGTGACCGGTCTGCCAGCCGGGCTGATTTTTCCCGTTTTTTTGGTTCCATCGAGCTTCCGAATAGGGCAAGTTCCCTCCATCGCTGACACGCACGACCTTCGGTCGCGTCGCGTGTCTCATCTGCGGTAGGAGTCGCTGCTCACGCGCGCTCCGCACTGACCGCGTGCTGCAGCGCCGGGGATGGTCCCCGGAGCTCACTTTGCGAAATCGAGGGTTTCCATGGCCTCCGAAGAGTCTGATTCCACATCTCGACGTGCCCGCACCGCGGGCAGCACCCGGGCGCGCCGCGCCAAGAGCGCCACCGCCGACCCGCGCGGGGCCGCGCCTGAGCCTTCGGACGCCTTCGGCGCGGGGCTCGAACTGAGCCCCAAGACCCGTGCCAAGGGCGCTCGCAAGCCCGCCGCCGCGAAGGAGGGTCAAGCCAAGAGCGCTGTGACCAAGAGCCCCAGATCGGCGGCCGCGAAAACCGGCCCGACGGCTGAAAAGGCGGCCCGCAAGGCGCCCACCAGGGCCAAGGCGCCCTCTAAGTCTGCGGAGAAGTCGGCGGAGAAGTCAGCGGAGAAGTCGGCGGAGAAGTCGGCGGAGAAGTCGGCGGAGAAGTCGGCGGAGAAGTCGGCGGAGAAGTCGGCCCGCAAGACCGCCGAAGTGCCGGCCTTGGGCAGCGTTGCCAGCCGGGCTGGCAAGCGCGCTTCCGCCCCGGCCGAGGCGGCCGATGGCGAAGCGCAAAGCGCCGCCGCCGAAAGCCCGCGCCGCAGTGCCAAGGCCCCGACCACCCCGACCACCCCAAGCGGCACCTCGGCCAGCGCAGCCGCGAGCGCGTCCCTGCCCCCGGCGCAGCCGGGGCGGGTACCCACTCGCGCCGCCATTCCGCCGCCCCGCGCGCCCGAGCGGCCCGCGGCCCCCGAGCCGAGAAGCCCACAACCGGCGGCTCCTCAGGCTGCCACTCCCAGGCATGGGGTCTCACGTCCGGCGCCTCTGCCCAGCGAATACACCGAAGGGGCAACGTTCTACTCCTCGAGCCCCGACGACGACTTCGAAGATGACTTCGAAGATGACGAGTCGGATATCCCGCTGCCGCGGGAGACGCGTCCCTTGTCCCGCGGGCCCGCGCCCGCCCGCTCCGCGAGCGCCGACAACCAGCCTCGGCAGCGTCCGCCGGTGCCAGGGATCGCCAAGTCTCCGGCGGCGCAGACGGGATCTCCGGCGAGGACGCCTGCGCGTCCGCAGTACCCCCAGCCCCAGCGCCCGCATCCGCAGCAGCAGCGCCCGCATCCGCAGCAGCAGCGCCCGCATCCGCAGCAGCAGCGCCCGCATCCGCAGCAGCAGCGCCCGCATCCGCAGCAGCAGCAGCCTCAACGCTCGGCGCAGCAGCAGACTCGGCCGCAGCCACAGCCATCTCATCCGCAGCAATCTCAGCAGCGTCCTCCGGTGACGATTCCGCCCGGGCCGCTCTCGCCGGAGCAGATCGCGGAGCTGCTCAAGCAGCCGGGCATTCAACTGGGGCCCGATGGGTTGCCGCGCCGCAAGCGCCGCGGGGGACGTCGCCGCCGCCGGAAGAACCAGCAGTTTGCAGAACAGCAGGGCTCTTCCTCCGGGCATTCGCCCGACGCGCGGCCGGGTGGCGGGCCTCAGCCCGCGGGCCCTGTGTCCGGCGCTCCGACTGCGCCTGTGGAGACGGACACGCTGAGCGAGTTCGCCGAGCCCGAGCTGGCGCACGCGCCCGCGGCCATGGGACAGCGCGCGGAGCGGGCGCAGTCGCCGACGCCGCGCGAACCGGTTGATGAGGAATCGCTCGCCACGGAGGGGGAGGGCATACTCGTCAAGGAGATGGGCGGGTTCGGTACTCTGCGCCAAAAGGCGACGCGCTATCTGCCCTCGAAGAGCGACATCTTCGTTCCCGAGCGTTTCATTCAGCAGTTGAAGCTGCGCGACGGCAGTCTGATTCAGGGACGGCTGGGTCGCGGGCACAAGCACAAGTACGCGCTCAACGAGGTGCACACGGTCGATGGCCGGCCTCCGATGGATGTGCGCAACCTGCCCGAGTTCCGCACGCTGACCTCGATCGATCCGGACTTCCACTACGCGGTCGGCGATGTCACGGACGAAGTTTCGATGCGCATCCTCGACCTCTTGTGTCCCGTGGGCCGCGGCCAGCGAGGCCTGATCGTGGCGCCGCCGCGTTCCGGCAAGACGACGATCATGCGCCAATTCGCCAAGGGCATCGAGCTGGGCTACCCAGAGGTGCATCTGATGGTGCTGCTGGTCGACGAGCGGCCCGAGGAAGCGACCGAGTGGACGCGCTCGACCAAGGGCGAGGTGTTCGTCAGCACTTCCGATGAGTCTCCCAAGAACCACGTGCAAGTCGCGGAATTCGTCTGGAAGCGCGCGATGCGACTGGTCGAACTGGGGCAGGATGTGGTGCTGTTGCTCGATTCGATCACGCGACTGGCGCGGGCCTACAACAATCTGCACGGGGGCTCGGGCAAGACCATGTCCGGCGGACTGGACTCCAAGGCGATGGAGCGTCCGCGGCAGTTCTTCGGCAGCGCGCGTAACACGGAGAAGGCCGGTTCGCTGACAATTCTGGGCACGACCCTGGTGGACACGGGCTCGCGCATGGATCAGCTGATCTTCGAGGAGTTCAAAGGCACGGGGAACATGGAACTCGTGCTCAGTCGCCGCCTCGCGGACCGGCGCATCTTCCCGGCCATCGATATCGAGAAATCCGGAACGCGCAAGGAGGAGAAGCTGATCTCCTCGAAGCGCCTGCGGCAGGTCCAGATCCTGCGCCGGGTGCTCAACCGGATGCACTGGGCCGAGGCCATGGATCTCCTGATCACGCGTCTTTCGGATGTCGAAAAGACGGACGACTTCCTCAAGCGCTTCGAAGTCGATCCTGAGGCCTGAGCGCGCCAGCGCTCCCGCATGTCGTCTTTTGCCATGTCTCGACGAGTCGCTGCGCTGAGCGTCCTGCTGCTGCTGCCGTTGCTCCTGCGTCTGGCGCCGATCGGTCATGGAGATGGGCGCAACTACGTGCCCGATACTCACATCGTGCGCTCGGCGCTGGGCATGGCTCAGGACAAGGATCTCGCGCCCCCGGCCGGCAAGTATTCCAACTATCCGTACCTGCTGCCGTACCTGCTGCTGCCGATCTACGCGGGCGAATACGCGCTCGGCAAGGCGGCGGGCGAGTGGGACAATCCCGCGGGTTTCGCCGCGGCCGTCGCAAAAGAGCCCGGCCGCGTGCACCTGCCCGCGCGCGTCCTGATCGCGCTGTTTGGCGCGGCCAGCGCCTGGGTCGCTTATCGGGCAGCGCGCGCGATGGGGCTTGGCGTCGGTGCTTGGGTGGCGTCCTTGCTCATCGGGACGAGCCTGCTGCATCTGCACTTCTCCGTGCAGGAGCGTCCGTGGGTGCCAGTGGGCTTCTTTCTGCTCTGCAGCGCGTGGGCCTGCGCTCTGTGGATGCAAGAGGCCCGCTTCCGGCATCTGGCTCTGGGCTGTGTCTCGGCCGGATTGGCCTTCGCTTGCCACCAGAGCGGTCTGGCCGTGTTCGCGCTGCCGGGACTGGCTTGGTTGCTCCACTGGCTGCGCGAGCCGCAGGGACGCTGGTCGGCGCAACTCTTGCGAGGAGCCGGCGGCCTTGCGCTCGGCCTCTTGGCGGCCTTGCTTCTGGGGCATGCCTACTATCTCACGCACGGCGCCAGCGAACGCGTGATTCTGGCCGACAAGCTCGCCGCCGAGGGCGGTTTCGAGGTCGGCGGGGTGGGTGTGATCTTCGGGATGCGTGGCGAATCGGCGCTCCGGATGTTGCGCGCGCTGTTCGGATACGACCCGCTGATCCTGTTGCTCGGTCTAGGCGGAATCTGGCTGGCCCTGAAGCAGGCGCTGATCCGGCCCGTGGCGATCTTCGCGCTGCTGTGGGGTGGCTTTTTCCTCTTCTACGAGAGCGATCACGTGCGCTATCTGCTGCCGCTCGTGCTTTGCCTGGCCTTTCCGGCGGCGCTCTGCGCCGAGCGCTGGATGGCGCGGGCAGGAGGCGTGTTCTGTGTGGGTTTCTTCGCGCTGCTGCCGCTCGTGCAGTGCGTCCGCTTCGTGCACGTGATGCGACAGACGGATACGCGTGCGCTGGCTGAGGATCGCCTGCGAGAGCTGCCCGCGGGAACGACCATCGCGATCGATCGCTACGGTCCGGAGCCCGAACTTTCACGTCAAGCGCTCGCCCGGCTGACCACTCTGCGCAATTCGCTCTTGCCGCCGGAAGGGCTGCGGGCCCGGGAAGAGAATCGCAAGCGCCGCTTCGAGCGGGGTGAGCTGGCGCAGTATGCGGGGATCGATGCGATTGCCGTCGGGGAGTTGTTTGAAATCGACGAACGGGCGCACCGCGTGAACGTGCGTAAGGGGCTTGAGAGCCTTGGACCGGATGTGGGGCAGACCCTGCATGCCGTGGGTGCGAAGCAGTTTCTGCACGTGCGGCGACGGATGGGGGCGGAGGACTATGACGCTTTCGAGGAGCTGTTGCGCGGAAAGGAGTTGCTGTGGAGCATCGATCCGAGAAAGGCGGGCAGAGGTGGGGAGGCGCTGCTGCCTACGGAGATGGAGTTCCCGTTGACGGGGATCTGGAGAGTGGAACGTCCGGGTCCGGTGATGAGAACGTACCGATTACCAGACTGAACTGCTCCAGACCGCTGGACGTTTTTTAGAGAGCAATTCTGCCGCGCAGGGTCAGCACCTCTTTGACCGTCAATCGCCGCGGGAGGATGCCGAGCGCGGAAGCGGATGAGTCCTTCAGGCAGTCGCGCGTGATCTCGCGCACGTAGTTGCGGTAGACGACGTAGATCCACAGGTGGTCGACGAGCCGCTCCCGCTTCTTCGAATGCGCCCAGTTGGGCCGCACGAGGCGCGAAAGGCCGTCGCGCATCTGCGCAAACAGGTTGTTGATTGGGAACATCGGGTTGTGCTTCACGCGCGGAGCCTTCGAGCTGACCCGCAGGTGCGCGTACTGAGGGAAGATCTGGCGCAGCAGCATCACGTAGCTCTGCTTGCGATCGGAGACGAAGTGCGGCGTGCAGGCCCCGGAGACGAGCTCCTTCACGCGCTTCAGGCAGCGCTCGACCACGAGGTTCGACTGGT
>JBIKMH010000042.1:0-30866 GCA_044359355.1 Planctomycetota bacterium
CGATCGCTTCGGCCATGCTGAGGCGTCTGGGTAGAAGGCCCAGCTTGCTGGCGGCGCTGGGGCGGTGGTCGCGGTTGGTGCGCGGCCGGATGTAGTTCTTGTAGCCAGCGTAGATCCAGAAGTGATCCTGCTTGCGCTCGATGCGCTTGCTGTAGCCCCAGTTGCGCCGCACGAGGCGCGAGAGGTTGTCGCGCAGCATCGCGAACTGGTGGTTGATGGGGAACAAGGGGTTTCTTGTGTTGCGGGCGAGCTTGCTCGAGACCTGCACGTGCACGACGTTGTCGCGCAGCGTCTGGTGCACGATCGAGGGGTAGGTGGTCTTGAGGTCGCTGACCACCACCAGCAGCGACTTGGGGTCGCGGTGGCGCGCCAGAACCTCCATGCAGCGGGTCACGACCTCGCGTGACTGGCTGACCCGCGTGGGATCGCCGCGCTGCTTGTCGCGTGAGGGCAGCGTCCCCGCCTCTCCATGCACGATGAAGCCCGTGCGCGCCTCGACCAGGACCGCCATGGTGACCGGCTTCTCGATGCGGTTTTGCTCGAAGGTCTCGAGCTCATCGAAGACGAGGTGTCCGTTGCTGCCAAGGAGCTTCTCACTCTTTGCGAGCACGCGCTCGTGGGCTTGCTGAAAGTGCTGGCCGAAGAGCGGGATTCGGCGAGCGACCGTCTTGGGGTTGCAGCCGAGGTTGCGGGCGATCTGGCGCTGCGAGACCTTCGAGATCAGCTGATCGACGATCCCGAGGTTGAGATCGGGCTTGTGGTGGCGGTAGTCGTTGCGGAAGGTCTGCGAGGAAAAGCGTCTTCCGCAGGTGAGGCACTGAAAGCGCGGGATGCGCTCAGCCCCGCACAGGCGCTTGTAGTAGCCGCGGCGGCGGTACAGAAAGGGGCTTTGGGGGCAGGCGGGATAGGGGCAATGCGGCGGGATGAACTTCTGCATCGGTATCTCCAGTGCCGCGGAGAAAATGCCCCCCGGCACTGATGAGGACGGGGCCGCCAGCTCACGCTCGCGCGGAAAATCCCATTCCCAATACCGATACTGTCCTCGCTCGGGGAGCAGTATCCCCTCAGGGATAGATCGGATGACTGCGAGTCAGTTCCGCCACTTCCGCGGCGACGCGCTGGCGTACTTGCGCATCCTCGGGCGCGCGCAACACCGTCGTGATCCAGCGGCCTAGCTGGACCATGTGGCGCGGCTCCAGCCCGCGCGTGGTGATCGCCGGAGTGCCGAGGCGGATGCCGGAGGCCTCCATCGGAGGCCGCGCGTCGTAAGGAATCAGGTTCTTGTTGCAGGTCAGTCCCACGGCGTGCAGCAGATCCTCGGCCTGCTTGCCGGACAGGCCCACCGAGCCAACATCGACCAACATCAGGTGGTTGTCCGTGCCGCCCGAGACAATCCGCAGCCCGCCCTCGGCGAGCGTCTGGGCGAGCATGCGTGCGTTCTCGACGACGCGCCGCTGATAGACCGCGAAGCTCGGCCGCATGGCCTCTTCGAACGCGATCGCCTTGGCTGCGATGACATGCATCAGCGGACCGCCCTGATCGCCGGGGAACACCGCACTGTTGATGCCCTTGATCGTGTCCGCTCCGCACAGGATCAGACCGCCGCGCGGTCCGCGCAGCGTCTTGTGCGTGGTCATCGTGACCACATCGGCATGCCCCACCGGTGTCGGATGCACGCCCGCGGCCACGAGTCCGGCGATGTGCGCCATGTCGACGAGAAACAGTGCGCCCACCTCGCGCGCGATGGCGCCGAAGGCCGCAAAATCCAGCGTGCGCGAGTAGGCGCTGGCGCCTGCGAGCAGCAGCTTGGGACGCACGCGCAGCGCGGCTTCGCGCACACGGTCCATGTCGATGCGCTCGCTGCCGCGCTCCACCCCGTAGGAGTGGATCTGGTAGAGCATGCCGGAGAAGTTCTTGGGATGCCCGTGACTGAGGTGGCCGCCGTGGTCGAGGCTCATCGCCAGGATCGCGTCGCCCGGCTGCAACAGGGCGAGGAACACGGCGATGTTGGCCTGCGTGCCGGAGTGCGGCTGCACATTGGCGTGCGTGGCCCCGAACAGGCGCTTGGCGCGCTCGCGCGCGAGTTCCTCGACCGTGTCGACGTGCTCGCAGCCGCCGTAGTAGCGCCGACCGGGATAGCCCTCGGCGTACTTGTTGGTGAGCACCGAGCCCATCGCCGCCATCACCTCGCGCGAAGCGTGGTTTTCGGAGGCGATCAGCTCAAGCTGCGTTTCTTGGCGGTTTTGCTCGGCATCGATCGCGGCCCATACGGCCGGGTCGGTGCGCAGTGCGCCGGGGAACTGGGCCGAGGCGGCGGGCGTGCTCATCGGATCACTTCGCCTCCGCGGGCAGCGCAGCCTTGCGAGCACCAGCCTCGTACAAGCCGGAGGCCTGGGCATCCGGACTGCCGTCGGGCTTGAAGCAGCGCCACTCGCCGGTACGCCGGTTCTGATCGAAGGCGCCTTCGAAGCGCAGCTTGCCGTCGGGATAGAAGCTCCGCGCCTCGCCGTGCGGCGCGCCGTTCTGGAACTGCGTGCTCGACTCCAGCTGCCCGGTCTCGTACCAGCGTTCCTGCAGGCCGGTCTGCACGCCCTCCGCGAAGCTCGCCTGCTGCTTGAGCTGTCCGTTGGGATACCACTCGCGGATTTCGCCCTCGAATTTTCCGGCGCGCGCGCTGCCCTGCGTGGCGAGCTTGCCGTCGGGATGCCAGGCCTGGAAGGGACCTTCCTGCAGTCCGCCGGCGAACTGGACTTCCTGCTTCTTTTGACCGCTTTCGAAGTACTCGATTGAGGGCCCCTGTTTGCGGCCGTTCTCCCAGTGATCCTCGCGCTTCTTGGTCTGCGTCGGGTAGTACTCGATCCACACGCCCGTCTCCTCGTCGTTTTGGAACTGGCCCGTCACGGCGAGCTTGCCCTGCTCCGTCCACCAGGTCCAGGCGCCCTCGCGCTTGCCAGCCTGGCGCAGTCCTTCGGAGCGCTTCTGGCTCTTGTTCGGTTCGCCGTACCAGACGATCTCGACGCCATCCTGCACCACGGGGGCGGCGGCCGCTGGCGAAGCCTGGCCCTGCGGCTGCGGCCGCCGGCGCACCTTGCGCGGCTCCTCTTGCCCGTCCGAGCAGGCGCTGGAGAAAAGCACGAGGGCCAGAAGCCCCACACAGCACTTGGCATTCATGCGCTCCATGCTAGCCCCTGCGCGGGTCGTGATACAGGGGAGGCTTGCCTGCCGGAGGCGGCGCGGGAATACTCGCGGGGGTGAAGCTTCCTCCGCAAGCATGGATTGGATTGGGCTGCGTGGCGCTCCTGTTCGGGCCGCTCGCCTGCCAGGGCGTGCGGGGCAAGGGCTGGAACGTGGTGCTCGTGACGCTCGACACGACCCGGGCCGACGCGCTGGGCTGCTACGGAGCCCCGGGCAATCCCACGCCGCACCTCGATGCACTGGCGCAGGCCGGTGCGCGCTTCGACATGGCGATTTCTTCCTCGGCGCTGACTCCGGTGAGCCATGCGACGATCCTGAGCGGACTCGACAACCACGAGCACGGCCTGCGCGTGCTCGCCGCCGGCAGCGGTTTCCGGCTGTCGAACAAGATCCCCACGCTGGCGACCATCCTGCGGGAGAACGGTTACCACACGGCGGCCATCCACAGCGCCTTCCCCGTCAGCTCGTGGTTTGGCTTCGCCAACGGTTTTCAGGTCTTCGACAGCTTCGACACCACGCTGGAAGCCGGACAGGGCGGCAAGTGGAACGTGCTGGAATTCCAGCGGCGCTCGGATGAGACCACCGATCTGGTGCTCGACTGGCTGACCGAGGAGGAACGACCGTTCTTCCTGTGGGTGCACTACTGGGATCCGCACGATGCCGTCAAGGTGCCGCCGATCTCCGAGCTGCCCGCGCAGCTGCCGCGCAACGCTCAGGGCCAGCTGCTGCACAGCCGCGAGCTGTACGCGGCCGAGGTGCGCTACGTGGATGCGCAGTTCGGTCGGCTGGTCGAGGCGCTGGGTCTGCGCAACGAACTCGAACGCACGCTGTTCGTGGTCGTGGCCGATCACGGCGAGGGCCTGGGAGATCACGACTGGTTCTACCATCGGCTCGTCTACCAGGAGCAGATCCGCGTGCCGCTGATCGTCAAGGTGCCCGAACTCGCTCCCAGCGGCGCGGTGCTGCCGGTGGTGCGCTCGCGCGACATCCAGCCCACAGTGCTCGACTACCTCGGTCTGCGCGCGCCGCGGCCGGTCAGTGGGCGCTCGCTGCGCAACCTGCTGGAAGGCCGCGCCGACGAGCCGCGCATCGCCTTCGCCGATCAGATCAACGGCTACGACCTCAACGCCAGCATGGTGCAGAGCCGTCCCCACGACGACTTCCTGTACATGGTGATCGATGGCAAGGACAAGCTGATCTGGCGGCCCAACCATCCCGAGCGCAGCGAGCTGTTCGATCTGGCGGCCGATCCGCGCGAGCTCGACAATCGCCTGACGCAGGATCCCGCCACCGTCGAGCGCCTGCTCGTGCACCTCGCCAAGGAGCAGCCCTGGGTCAGCGCTCCTTTTCCCAAGGAGGTCTCCACCGAGGACCTGGCCGGTGCGCGCAATGTGCTCGAGGGACTGGGCTATGTGGGCAACGACAGCACGGCGGGCGCCCCCTCCCAGTGGGTCTGGTTCTGCCCCCGCCACCCCGGTTTGCGGGTGCCCGCCAACGGTCCCTGCCAGAGCTGCGGCTCGCTCAAGGTGCTCATCAAGGCCCCTTGATCCCGATTTCAGGCACTCTTGACTTCCGCAGACGCGCCTGTCTGGGGTAACCTTTACGGATCCTCTGGCTTCAGGACAAAGGCCCGAGATCTCCCCTTTTCTCCGCCCCGACAGGCACTCAGGAACCATGCAACTCACCCGACTCCTTCTGGCCGGCGCCGCTCTCTGCGGCGCTGCCTCCGCCGCGTCCGCGCAAGTGACGCTCAATGAGATCTACATCAGCACCACCGGCACCGACACCGCCGAGTTCATCGAGCTCAAGGGAGCTCCCGGCACCTCGCTCGCCGGCTACATGGTGCTGGTCGTCGAAGGCGACGGCGCCCTCGCCGGCACGCTGGACCGCGCCTACAACCTCGGCAATGCCGCCTCGCCGGTGATCCCCGCCAGCGGCTACTTCGTCATCTCCAACAACGGCGCGACGATCCTCGGCCAGCCCGTCCAGCAGAACTTCTCGACCGGTGTCGCCAACGACGCACTGGAGAACGGCACGGACACCTTCTACCTCGTCCAGACCGCCAACCCGGCCGCGATCACCGCGCTGGTGGCCACCAACATCGCCACGGGCACGACGACCTCGATCCCGACCCTCTCGACGATCCTCGACATCATCGCGGTGATCGATCCCCCGCCGGCCACCGGCGCGGATGTCACCTTCGACGGCGCCGTGGTCCTCGGCCCTGAAGTCAGCGCGACGGGCACCTTCCTGCCTGCCGGCATCTACCGTCCCTGCGATGGCGCGTGGAGCACCACGCTGTTCCTCGACTTCGATCCCAACTCCGCCGCTCCCGTGCGTCCTCCGACTCCTGGTGCCATCAACGGTGGCTGCGCCGCCGCTCCGGGCGTGGTGATCTGTGAGCCGGGTGTCAACGGTGTCGTCGCCTGCCCTTGCGCCAACAACGGCAGCCCCGGCAAGGGCTGCAACAACTCCGCCAACAACGGCGGTGCTTCGCTGTCCGGCTCCGGCGTGGCCAGCACGACGGCCGATGCGCTGGTTCTGACGGCCAGTGGCATCGCCACGGCGACCGGCAGCTGCGCGGGCTTCAACGACAACCTGACCTGCATCCTGCTGCAGGGCACCAGCCTGCTGCCGACGGGGGTCGCCTTCGGTGACGGCGTGCGCTGCTTCGGTGGCACGCTCAAGCGCATCAACGTCGCCAGCTCGAGCGCCGGCGTCTACAACTTCGGTCCGGGTGTCGCGGCACAGTCCGCGGCTCTGGGCGATGCATTCGTCACGGGCGACACGCGCTACTACCTCGTGTACTACCGCGACGCCTGCGCCACCTTCTGCCCCAGCGCCAACTTCAACGCGACACAGGGTTACCAGATCACCTGGCAGTGACCTGAGTCGCGCGTGAGCCTGCGGCGGGCGGCCCGGCGACGGGCCGCCCGCCTGCTATTTTCAGTCAGCTGTCGGCCGGCTCACCAGCAGGGCTGATTGGCTGCCCCGGGGCTGCCGGTGTCAGTGTTGAAGCTGTTCCACGGGCTTTGTGAGTGGCACCACTCACCCGGGTCGTCGTTGTAGTAGACCGTGCTGTAGTCGCGGTGCAGCTGGATCGAGCGACCCGGAGTGTCCGGGTACAGAACGCCATCGTCGTACTCGACGCGATCGACCAGCGTGCCGTCGGGCTTGCGCAGGATGATCTGGTCGGCGCCATTGGCGAGCGTGAAGCCTGAGTACACATAGCGCGGCTGCACTCCGCCGTTCTGCGTCGGATCGCCGTTGATCGCGAGCACCCAGCGCTCGCCGGGCTTCATGATCAACTGTGTCGTGCCGTTGGCGTTCAGCGTGTGCGAGCTGCCGGCATCATCGGAGATCGTCCAGCCATCGAGGTTGACCCGGCTGGGCAGCGCGTTCCAGATCTCGATCCACTCCCCCTTGGCATCGGTGACGAAGGCCGGATCCTTCAGGAATTCGGTGATCACGACCTGCCCGGATTGTTCGGGCGAAGCCATGGCGAGCAGGGCTGGATGGATGGGTGCTGGGGTCACGGCGGTCGCCTGGAACAAGGGCTGGGGAGCTGCGCTGCAGAGCGCGAGAGCGAACAGATTCATCGAGATCCTCATCAAGGGTAGGTCAGCGGAGTGCTGCCGCCGGCGAAGGTGCCCGCGGCGCAGGGAAGGACGCTGCCGCTCCTGGGTGAGGGGTTTTCCACATGCGGACGGGGCCCCATTGCCGCTGCGCACTTGTGGGAACTTGCCTGAATGACACTTCTGAGGGACAGTTATAGGGGTCATCATGCGCCTGCGTCCGATTCTTCTTGTGCTGACGACGGCGTCGATCGCCTCCGCCAGCTGGCTTCACCAACTGCCCCTGGCGACCACGGGGGCGGATTTCCAGCAGCCCGGCACGCAGCCAGGCGGGATTCTGGATGCGATCGTGCCCTCCAACGGCTGCACGACCTGCCACTCGGGCTACGACGAGGCTCAGGAGCCGTACACGCGCTGGGCGGCGAGCATGATGGGACAGGCGGGGCGCGACCCGATCTTCCATGCCGCGATGACGATCGCCAATCAGGACGCGGCCGGAAGTGGGGAGTATTGCATGCGCTGCCACACGCCCGGTGCCTGGCTCGCCGGTCGGGCCACACCCGCCGATGGCTCGGCGCTCGATCCCCTGCAAGGCGATCTGGACGGGGTCAACTGCAACGTCTGCCACCGTCTCGTCGATCCGCACTACACGCCCGACAACCCGCCCTCCGACATCGGCATCCTCGCGGCCCTGGCTCAGCAGCCGCTCTCCCCGGGCAACGGGCAGTACATCGTCGACCCCTTTGATGTGCGCCGCGGTCCCTTCGATCTGGGGCCCAATTTCTTCTTCCACGCTTTCGAGCAGTCGAGCTTCCACCGCGAGTCGCTGTTGTGCGCGACCTGCCACCAGGTCTCGAATCCGGCCTTCAGCCGCCAGGCCAACGGCAGCTACACGCTCAACGCCAGCGCTCAGCCGCACCCCACGCACGACAGCCGCGACCAGTTCCCGATCGAGCGCACCTACAGCGAGTGGCTCGAAAGCGACTTTGCCGAGCGTGCAATCGACATGACGGGCCGTTTTGGCGGCGACAAGAACCTCGTGCAGTCGTGTCAGGATTGCCACATGCCCAAGATCACGGGCACCGGATGCCAGCCGCTGCTGGGCGGAGAGGTGCGTCAGGACCTGCCCCAGCACGATCTCAACGGCGCCAACTCCTGGGTCCTGCACGCCGTCCGCAGCCTGTACCCCGACAGCGAGACCGGCCTCAGCGCGGAATCCGTCGAAGCGGCTCACCGACGCAACGGCTCGATGCTCGCGCGGGCGGCCGATCTCGATCTGGACTGGCACGCCGACCAGTTGCGCGTGCGCATCGTCAACCAGAGCGGTCACAAGCTGCCGACCGGCTACGGCGAGGGGCGGCGCATGTGGATTGAGGTGGAGTTCCTCAACGGGGTCGGCAACCCGATCGCCACGCGCGGGGCCTACGATCCCAACACGGCCATCCTGAGCATGGCCGACACCAAGGTCTACGAGATCAAGCACGGGCTCGATGCCTACATGTCCGCGCAGACAGGCAAGCCCGTCGGCGAGAGCTTCCACTTCGTGCTCAACAACACCGTGCTGAAGGACAACCGCATCCCGCCGCGCGGCTTCTCGCTTCCCGCGTTCCTCCTCCATCAGGCCGAGCCGGTCGGCGTCAGCTACGCGGAAGGCCAGTACTGGGACGACAGCTGGTACACGATTCCCGCCGGCGCGGCGAACGCGCGCGTGCGTGTCTGGCACCAGACGACCACCAAGGAGTACATCGAATTCCTGCGCGATGAGAACGTGACCGACAACAAGGGGCAGATTGCCTACAACCAGTGGGTTCAGCATGGCAAGAGCCGGCCGACGCGCATGCTCGAGGGCGCGATCTCCTTCGGAGCGGGAGCGTGTGTCGAGCCGGTGGAATACGGGCTGGGCAAGCGCGGTTCCAACCATCGCATTCCCCACCTGCTGGCGGTCGGTTCACCGAGCGTCAGCGGCGCGGGCTTCAGCCTGAGGCTCGAATCCGGCGTACCGGGCGCGTTGGCGATGGTGTTGTGGAGCCCGGTGTCGGCCACGACACCTTTCGCGGGCGGCACGATGTATCTGGGCGGCACCACCGCGCGCCTGGGCCTGGCGACGCTCAACTCCTTCGGCGTGGCCCAGTTCCCCGTTCCCCTGAATCCTGCGCTGGCGAACGTAGCCCGCAACTATCAGGCCGTGTTGCGCGACAGCGCGGGCAGCCACGGACTGGGTTTGTCCAACGCGATCCACGTGCAGTTTTGCCAATGAGTGCGGCGAGCCGCTAGGCTCGCCCACATGAAGAAGTGGATCCTGCTGCTGCTGCTGCTGCCCCTGCTGGGCCTTGGGGGTGCTGTGCTGTTCCTCGACCGGATCGTTTCGACAGCCATCGAAAAGGGCGGCAGCGCGGCCACGGGGGTGCCCACGCGGGTTGACTCAGTCGATGCCGGCTTCTTCCAGGGGCACCTCGGGCTGGAGCGACTCACGGTCGACAACCCGCCGGGCTACTCGGATGCCAAGTTCCTCGCCTGCGAGGCACTGCGCGCGGAATGGGACAACGGCACGCTGCTCGACCAGCGCATCGTCGTCCGCCAACTCACGGTGCGGGGACTGCGCCTGGAACTGGAGCGCAATGGCTCGGGAGGCAATTGGGAGCCCTTGCTCAAGCGCATGTCCCAGCAGCGCTCGCCTGGCTCGTCCACCCCGCCGCCATCGGGTTCGACCCGCAGCGTCGCCATCGACAGCATCGTGCTCGAGGACATCCGCTGCGGCCTGACCTTGAGCGATGTTCCCATCGTGGGCGGACGCAAGGAACTCAGGCTCCCGCGTCTGGAACTCAAGGGCCTTCAGACCGACGGGGACGCCGCCCACATCGCCGGTGTCGTGCTGGAGGCCGTCATCCAGGCCACGCTGGAGGAACTGGCCCGCTCCGGCGTCGACTTTCTGCCCCAGGACTTGCTGCAGGATCTGAAGGGACAGGTGAAACAACTTGAACACGAACTGCGCGGCGAAATCGACAGCCAGTTGCGTAAACTCGGCAACCCCTTCAAGTGACGCGCGCTTTTCCGGCGGCTCTGCTGCATCCGGACCCGCGCCGACTTCGTAAGCAAAGATCTCAAGGAAAACTCATGATCCGCTCCCTCCTTCTGCTGTTCCCTCTGGCCTTCGCCCCCCTGCTTCTGACGTCCGGAACGCCCGCCGCGGCGCCGCTCGCCGAAGGGGCCTGGAAGATCGATGCCGTGCACTCCACGGTGCTGTTCAAGGTCAAGCACCTCAACACCGCCTGGGCTTATGGCCGCTTCAACAGCTTCAGCGGCGAGATCGTCCACGACGCTCAGGACCCCGCGAAATCCAAGGTCAGCTGCGAGATCGATGTCGCCAGCGTCGACACCGCCAACAAGGATCGCGATGCGCACCTCGTGAGCCCCGATTTCTTCTCGGCGCGCGAGTTCCCGAAGATCCGCTTCACCAGCAACAAGGTCGAGGCGCGCGGCGACAAGCTCGCGGTCAGCGGCGAATTCGAGATGCACGGAGTCAAGCAACCGCTGACGCTTCTGGTGGAGAAGACCGGCAGCTCGAAATCCGATCGCTTCGGCGAGCGCGTTGGCTTCCACGCCGTGGCGACCATCAAGCGCAGCGAGTTCGGCATGAAGACCATGCTCGAGGGCATCGGCGACGAGGTCGAAGTCACGCTCTCGCTGGAAGCCACCCGCTGATCGATGCTGCCGGCGCTGACCCTGGCGCTGGGATTTGCGCTGCCCGCGATCCTGATCGCGGGCAGCGCACTGTTGTTCGCGCGCTCGCTGTGGCTGCAGGGCCTGGGCCTGATGGCCGCGCTCGCCTGCGTGCAGTGGGCGCACTACCAGGAGTTGGCCCCCTTCACCGCTCCGATACACTCCAGCCGTGACTGGCTCTGGCTCCTGGGCTTGCTCGGCGTGGCGCTCGGCAGCCGCGCTCGACTGCGCTGGATGCTGGTCCTGATCGGACCAGCTACCGTGCTTGCATTGGCCTGGCGCCTCGAGCCGGCGGCCTGGCCGGTCTGGCAGCGCGCCCTCGCCAGCCTCGTCCTGGGCCTGGGCGTGATCGCGGCGGCGCGGCCCACCGCGCAGTCCCAGGCCGCCCCCGCCCTGGCGTTGCTGCTGGGTGCTTCGGCCGGCTGCTGCGTGTTGGCGCACAGCGCGACGCTCGGGATGTATGCCGGCGGCTTGGCCTTGGGGGGCGGGCTCGTGGCTCTGGCCAACTGGCGCCTGCCCGAGCGCGAGCTGGTCGCGCCGATGCGCGCCGGCCTGGCCACGGCGCTGGGAGCCGTGCTGCTCAGCGCCTGGCTCTACGCCGACCTGCCCCTATCGAGTGCGCTGTGCCTGGCTGCCGGGCTGTGGGTGCTCGGCCTGCCCGGACTCTGGGCGCGCACGCTGCTCGTGGCGGCCCTTGGCGCTGCCGCTCTGGTGCCGCTGCTGCTTGGCAGCGCACCGCAAAACCCCTACCGCTGAGCCCATGACACTGACCGAAAGCCCGCATCCCCGCATCCGCCTGGCGAACGCCGTGCGCACCAGCGCTCCGGGCCAGTACGTGCTGTACTGGATGACGGCAACGCGTCGGGCGCAGCACAACTTCGCGCTCGACCGGGCTGTGCGCTGGTGCGAGCGCCTTCAATTGCCGCTGCTGGTCTACGAGCCCCTCTCTGCCAGCTATCCCTGGACCAGCGCACGCTTCCATGCCTTCGTGGCCGATGGCATGCGTGACAACGCCGCAGCCTTCGCGGCTGCGGGTGTGCGCTATCTCCCGCACATCGAGCCTGAGCCGGGAGCCGCCAAGGGTGCACTGGCCGAACTGGCGAGTCAGGCAGCACTGGTCGTGACCGATGAGTATCCCTGCTACTTCCATCCCAAGCTGCAGGCGGCGGCCGCGCGCGCGCTCAAAGTGCCGCTGGAGGTCGTCGACTCGACGGGCATCCTGCCGCTTGCCAGTTGCTCGAGCAGCTTTCCCACCGCGTACGCTTTTCGCCGCCACCTGCAGAAAAACCTGCGTCCCTACCTCGATGAGGCCCCGCGCGAAAATCGCCTGGAGGGCCTGAAGCTGCCCCGTGAGGCCGCCCTGCCCCAGGGCTTCGAACGGCGCTTCCCCGCGACCAGGCTCGAAAAACTGGATCCATGCAAACTGCCGATCCTCCAGTCCGTCGGAGTGGTGAACGAGCGCGGCGGTTCGAGCGCGGCGCGTGCGGCCCTGCGTCAGTTTGTGGAATTGCGCCTTTCCCGCTACGGCACCGAGCGCAGCGAGCCCACCAGTGATGCCTCCAGCGGTCTGTCGCCCTGGATCCACTTCGGACACCTCTCGGTCCACGAGATCCTCCAGGCCGTCGCGCGGCGTGAGGGTTGGAGCGCCGATTCGGTTTCCGACAAGGCCAGCGGCAAGCGTGAAGGCTGGTGGAACATGAGCCCCAGCGCCGAGAGCTTCCTGGACGAGTTGATCACCTGGCGCGAGTTGGGCTACCAGTTCGCTCACAAGCGTCCCGACCACGACCGCTACGAGTCGCTGCCCGAGTGGGCGCGCGCGACGCTGGAAGAGCACGCGCGGGATCCGCGCGAGTTCACCTATTCGCTGGAGCAATTCGAGGGCGCCAAGACCCACGATGCGCTGTGGAATGCTGCGCAGCGCCAGCTGCTGCGCGAGGGCCGCATGCACAACTATCTGCGGATGCTGTGGGGCAAGAAGATCCTCGAGTGGACCGCTTCGCCGCGCGAGGCGCTCGCGGTGATGATCGAACTCAACAACAAGTACGCACTCGACGGCCGCGACCCCAATTCCTACAGCGGCATCTTCTGGGTGCTCGGGCGCTTCGATCGGCCCTGGGCGCCGAAGCGCAAGATCTTCGGTTCGATCCGCTACATGAGTTCGACCAACACCGCGAAGAAATTCGAGGTGCGCCCCTATCTCGCGAAGTACGCTCCGCTCACTTCTGCCAGGTGATGTGCCAGACCAGCGGCTCGCCGGCGGTCGTGGCCGTCGTGACGGGCACGGTCAGCGTGACGACCTCGTTGTCGGCATCGAGCTTGACTCCGCGGGTGCGCCCCGAGAGCCCGTTGCCCAGCGCCTTGGCGGGCAGCGTCACCTCCAGTTTGATCGTCTCGCCGATCCCGTCCGCTTCGCCCTTGGGATCGAGCGCGCGCGCGGCATCCTTGCGCTGCTCGGCGTTCAGCGGCACCAGTTCGTTGGCCCAGCGCGCGGACTCGCCCCGCGGCAGGCGCACGCGTAGGAAGCATAGGCCGTCCGCCGCTTCGCCTCCGCTGAACTCCATGTCGGAAAGGCGCAGCGCCGAAATGCGCGCGAAATCGCCGGCTGCCGCGCGCAATTCGACCTGACTCTTCCAGGCCACCCCGTCGTTGGAGATGCGCAGCAGGGCATCGGCTCCCTTGGGGCTGAGGCTCGAGACCGTGACGCTGCCCGAGAAATCAGGAGCGATGCGCAGGCGCACGGAAACGGCATCGCTCTCATCGCAGGCCGACAGGAACAGCAGGCTGGCACAGGCCGCGACACGAGTCAGGGAGATCATGGTGGGCGGAGTGTAGCGGGCGGCCGGTCCGGGAACCATTGTCCCCCGCTCGGGCGTTTGCTCGACTAGGGACATGGGAGCACGGATCGTCTGCGGGGCCGGCCCGCGCGGCCTCGAGCAGGCCTGGCTGGCGGAATTGCTCGCGGACCAGCAGTCGGTGCGGCTTGATCCAGCGCGCCTGCGCCTGCCCGGGGTGGTACTCGTGCCTTCGCGCAGCCTGCGCCAGCACTGCATGGCGAGCGCCGTCGCAGAACTCGCCGATCTCGGCGGTGTGCTATTGGGCGTGCGCATCGTGGCGCTGCCCGCGTTCGTCCACAGCCTCCTGGAGCCCGGGCAACACAGCGGCAGCCTGGCTTTCGGCGCGCTGGTCCAACGCGCAGCAGCAGTCGAGTTCGGCCCGACGCAAACCGCAGCCGAGCTCTCCCTCGTGGAAGCCGCGGTCCGCGACCTGCTGCACGCTCACTACCAGCCCGAGCTGGAGCCGGTGTGTCGCGAGGCCCTGCGTGCGGCGGGCCTGCCGCGCAGCATCGTCGGCCGGGCCGAGGCGCTGCTCGCGATCGCCGCGCAGGTCTGCGTGGAGAGCGAGCGCCAGGGCGTCTGTGCTCCGGGTGCGGAGTTCGCGCGGGCCATCCAAGTGCTGCGTGACCGGCACGAGGCCGGCTGGCGCTGGTTGCACATCGTGGGCTTCGCCGATGCCACCGGCAGCGCGCTGGAATTCCTCGAGCAGTTGATCCAGCAGCCCGAAGTCACGCTGTATCAGGACGGGTTGGCAAGCCAACTGGAAGAGCGCGGCTTCGGGCTGCGACTGCGCGAGCGCCTTTTGGCGGCCTCCGGGGCGTCCCGCTCGCAGCTCGACGCCGATGCCGAGGGTCGTATCGAACTCGTTCGCGGTCGCGTGGAGGCCGCTGAGCTGCGGGAGGTCGCGCGCAGCATCGAGGCCTGCATCGAGCAGGGCCTCAAGCCCGAGCGCATCGGAATCGTTGCACGCGGCATGGAGCAGAGCGCGGCGCGCTTGCGGCTGACGCTCCAGGATCTGGGTGTCCCCTGCTCCGCGATCGAGGTGCGCGGCACGATCGGTGCCGACGAACGCGCCGCTCGCGCCTTGCAGGAGTTGGTCCGCTCGGGCGAGGAGTGGCGCCTCGCGCGCTGGGCGTTGGCCCGTGGCCGGGCCTGGGCTCAGGATGGCTGGCAGCTGCTCGCGGCCTGCCACCTGCTCGGCGCGACCACGCTCGCGCAGTTGGCGGAGCTCGACCTCGCGGTGCGCATGGGCGGGTTGGAGCGACTGGCACTGCCGAGCCCGGACCTTGCGGATCCGGAACTGGCTGCGCCGCAAACGGTAGCGCGAGAGAGCATCGCTGGATTGGTCTCGGCGGCGCGGGCGCTGCGCGAGGATTGGCTCGCGCTGCTCGGCCGCCGCGGTCACACGAGCCAGTTGCTGCCAGCCTGCGGCGAGTTCCTGCACCAGCACTTCGCTCTGGACCCGCAGCACTGGGAACAGCTGGAGCGCAGTCTGCTCGAGGACGCCGCGCCCGGCTTCGAATGGCGCGCGCAGGAGTTCCTGCAGTGCCTGCTGCGCGAATACGCCACGCGGTGCCGCGCGCCGCTGGCAGGCAGTGGCGGCGGCGTCGCGATCCTCGACGTGATGGAGGCGCGCGCCCGCACGTTCGACGCGCTGTTTGTGATTGGGCTGCAGGCCGGACGTTTCCCCCAGCGCAGCGCCGAGGACCCGTTGCTGCCCGAGTCCGTGCGTCGCGCGCTGCAGCCAGTGCTTGAGACGCTGCCGCTGAAGTCCGGGATCCGCGCGGAGGACCAGTACTATTTCGAGAGCCTGCTGAGGTCCGCATCGCGTGTGACCTTGAGCTGGAGCATCGGTGATGAACTCGGCGTCGAGCTGGCCGTCTCGCCGCTGGTGGAGGCGCTGGTACGCGAGCGTGGGCTGCAACTGCCGGATCCCTGTGACCTCCCGCAGTCCTGGCGTGGTCGCGAGGACTCCACGCCAGCCGAGCGCAGCCTGGCGCGCGCCGTGCAGGCGCCGGAGCTTGAACACGCCCGCGTGCTGGAGGAACTGTGGGCACCCGAGCGCGCCCTTGCGCACCAGACGGTGCTGCTCGAACTTGAGCCTGGTTGGAGCGGCCGGGCGCGGCCGGGCCTGTACCTGGGACGCGTGGGGCGTGCGCTCCCGCCGGATCGCCCTGTGTCGGTCAGCGCCTTTGAATCCACCGCGCGCTGCCCCTGGCAGGCGTTTCTAAGGCGCGTGCTCAGGCTCCGCACCGTGCAGGATCCGCTGGCCAGCGTTCCCGATCTGCCCGCCAACGTGGTCGGCCTCGTGGTCCACAAGGTGCTCGAGCAACTGGCCACGCCCCAGGGCGATTTTCGCTGGCCCGACGAGGCCCGGCTGCTGGCGTGCACCGAGCAGGCCGCGGAAGCCATCGTGCGACGCGAGCAGCTGGCACCGCTGGGATTGCGGCACTGGCTGGTGCAACTGGCGCTGCCCTACTTGCGCGTCGCGGGCGAACTGCAGGGCCAGGCTTCCATCCGCGTGCTGGGTGTGGAGCAACGCGGGGAAATGGCCCTTTCGGGCACGGGTCGCAAGTTGAGGTTCATCGCGGATCGGGTCGAGCAGTCGGAATCCGGTGCGCTATGGACCGACTTCAAGACCGGGAAACCGCTGACGAGCAATTCCAAGCAGCGCGAGGGACCGCTGCTCCAAGCGATCGAGAGCGGCGAGCATCTGCAGGTCGCGGTCTACGCGGTCGCGAATGCTGCGCACGGGCGCTACCTGTATCTCGGTGCCCACACGCCGGATCACGCTCGCGTGATCGGCAGTGCCGCCGTCGCGGACCCCGTCGAGCTCGTCAAGGCGCTCGAGGGCGCGCTCCAGCGGCTGGACCAGGTCTGGATCCACGGAGGATTTGTTCCGCGGCTCGCGCAGCGTGGGAAGGACGAGGAGCCCTCCACCTGCGAACACTGCGAGGTGCGCCTGGCCTGCCAGCGCGGAGATTCGGGTGCCAAGCTGCGCTTGCAGCGCTGGTTGCAGGCGCCCCCGGATCCGACCGCAGCGCAGTACGAGCGGGCCGCGCACGCCCTCCTGACACACGAGACTGCCGCGGAGGCGGAGGGCGAGGAATGACACCGCTGGAGCACGACCTGGCGGCGCGGGCACTGGCGCGGCGCGAATTCACCCGGCCCGTGTGGATCGAGGCTGGTGCGGGCACCGGCAAGACGGCCCTGCTCGTCGCGCGCCTGTGTGTCTGGTCCCTTGGCACGGGCTGGGAACGGGCCCGGCTCGAACTGCAGGGGCAGGCTACCGGCGGGCAGGCTGCGGCCGAGCGCGTGCTCGAGGGCCTGTGCGCGCTGACCTTCACGGAGAAAGCCGCCGCGGAGATGCAGCAGCGGTTTCGCGAAGCACTCGCTGAGCTCTCCGCGGGGGGCATGCCGATCGGCATCGAGCCCGGGGACCTGTCGGGCAGTCGCGAGCAGCAGGCGGAGCGCGCGACGCAGTTGCTCCAGGCGCTTCAGGATCCGATCGGGATGACGTTGCACGCCTTCGCACAGCAGCTGATCCGCTCCGATCCGCCCGCCGCCGGCTTTCCGCTCGCCTACCAAGTGGATGCCGAGGGCCTCGAGCGTCGCGAGTGCATGCGCGCTGTCGTGGATTCCGCCCTGCGCCGCGCGCTCGAGGAGCCTCCCGACGCCCAGTGGCTCAAGTACCTTGGCTCCGGGGGCACGCCGCAGCGACTTGTGGATTGCCTTGACAAGCTCTGCGAGATCGGCGTGGGGCTCGAGGAACTGCAGACGCCGCGCTACACGCACGCGGTGTTGCGCGAGTTGCTGTCCGCGCTGGAGGCGGCCTTCGCCGACGCACAACCCGTGCTCGCACCGCTGGCCAGAGCCAGTGCGCGCTCCAAGATCACGCAGACCATCCCGGAGCGGCTGGCAAGCCATGTTCAAGGCCTGCGGACGCTGCTGGAACAGGACGCGGGAGACCTCGGGACGCTCAGCGGCGCTGTCGCGGCCTGGGCGGAGAAACTCGAGGCGAGCTTGGTGAAGCGCATCGGCGACTACGCCAAGTCCAAGTACAACAAGTCGGAGGCTGAGCTGCTCGCGAACACCGCCGAGGCCACCGAGGTCGCGCTCCGCCTGGCCCAGCAACTGCGCTACTTCCAGTCGCTGGATGCGGTGGGCTACGAACGCGTCCGTGCGCTGCTCGCCAAGCTGCTGCGGGAATTGCGCGCACGCCTGCAGCAGGAGGGCATCGTCTCGTTCCAAGACTTGTTGCAGGGAGCGCTGCGGGTGGTGCGGGATCGCGATCTTTGCCGGATGCACGCTGCGCGTATCCGTCAGCTGCTTGTCGATGAGTTCCAGGACACGGATCCGGTTCAATGCGAGCTCGTCGAACGGCTGGCGCTTGATCCGGCGCACGCTCGGCGCCCGGGCCTGTTCATCGTCGGCGATCCCAAGCAGTCGATCTACGCCTGGCGCAGCGCCGACCTCAAGGCCTACGAGGACTTCAAGGGCAGCGTTGAGCGCGCCGGCGGTGTGCAGGGTGTTCTGGCGCGCAATTTCCGCTCCACCCCGCGCATCCTGCGCGCGGTGGAGAGCGTCTTCGAGAGCGCGATGCGGCCTGAGCCCGGCGTGCAGCCCCCCTTCCAGGTGCTGGTGGCGCACAAGCAAGCCGAGGGTCCGCCGATCCGGGTACGCGACACGCGTGTCCCGGGTGAATCCAACCTGGCGTACACCTCGCGCGCGCGCGAGGCCCAGTGGATCGCCCGTGACATCCTCGAGGCCCGTGCGGCCGGTCGCGCGTGGAAGGACCATGCGATCCTCGTGCGCCGCGGAGGTCAGTATGAAGCGCTGATCAAGGGCCTGCGCGAGGCCGAGATCCCCTACGAGGTCCGCGGGGACCGCAGCTTCTACCGTCGCCGCGAAATCCTCGATGCCGCCGCCTGGCTGCGGGCCGCAGTGGATCCGGGTGACGCGCTGGCACTGCTGGCGGCACTGCGCAGCAGCGCCTGCGGTGTGCCCGACGCGGCCTGGATTCCGCTGCAGCAAGCAGGTTTCCTGACGCGAATGCAGGCCCTGGTCGGCGACCCGCTCGCCGACCAACCGCTGATCGCGGGCTTGCACGAGTGCATCGCGAGGGCCGCTCCCGCGGTTGCGGATCTGCTCGAGGAGGCTGCCGGCACGCTCAACTGGCCGCTGCTCTTGCACGCCGCGGTCGATGACTTGGGCGAACTTCGGCGCCTCGCACGCACGGCCAGCACAGCGGAGTTCTTCCACGCGCTACGCAGCCAAACACGCCTGGAGTGGCTCGAGGCCCGCCGCTACCTTGGAGAGTATCGGCTCGCCAACCTGCAGTCCTTCTTCGACGCGCTTCAGCATCGCAGCGCCGAGCTGGACGGCGACCTGGGAGCCCTGCTGCGCGAACTTTCCCGTGACTTGGAGAACGAGCGCGAGCAGCGCGAGGCCAAGCCGCTGCGCGAGGCCCGCGATGCCGTGCAGCTGATGACCATCCACCAGGCGAAGGGCCTGGATTTCCCGCGGGTGTTCCTGGTGGGGCTTGAATCCAAGGGCCGGGCTTTCCGCGGTGTCGAGCCCGTGCGCAGCACGCGCCTGGCGGATGGGCGACGCTCGCTGGCCCTGGATGGGCTCCCCGATCCGTTGGAACTCGCGGCTGGACAGCGTCGCGAGGCGGTGGAGCAGGCCGAGAGCGTGCGCACCCTGTACGTGGCGATGACGCGGCCCAAGGAGGAACTGATCCTGCTGGGCCAATACCCCGAGGATGGCTACCGCGAGCCCGCCGCCCAATCCTCGTCGCACGCCGGCATGTTGCCCTGCCTGCAGGCCGGTGTCCGTCCGGAGCACCCGGATTGGGTCCTCGAGGAGTTTTCGGCGCAGACTGCGCCAGCGGTTGCGGCGCCAGCCGTGCGCACGGGGACAGCGGGCGATTTTCCGCCCGCGCGCGCGCGGGATCGGGCCGCCGCACAGGCCCGCGAACAGCTGTTGTTCTCGCGCAGTCCATCGCTCGGTCTCGGCGAGGAACCCAAGGCGAGCGGCCCCGGCGGCGCGGGACGGGAACTCGGCATCCAGGTGCACACGGCGCTGGAACAGTGGCTGCTGGATGCGTCGCTGACGCTGGAGCAGGCCCTGGAGCACTACGCACCGCTCGCGCGCGCCAAGCTGCCTGGGCTTGGCAACCCGGCGATGGTGGACGCGCTGCACAGGGCGCGCGCTCACCGCATCGGTGCGGAACTGGAGCTGGTGGCCAGTGATCTCGCCGAGGCTCCGCGCGCGCTGCACCTTTCCGGGCGCATGGACCTCTTCTATCGCGATCCCGCGGACGGAGCGCTGGTGGTGGTCGACTTCAAGACCGATGCCGCGCCCGCGATCGAGGCGCGCTTGCCGCACTATTGCGAACAACTGCGGGCCTATTCGGAGTTGCTCCGGCGCGCCTGGCCCGCGAGCACGGTGCGCTGCGAGCTGTGGTTCCTTGAGCCTGGGGAAATCCGTAAGCTCGCGGACTGAACATGCACTCCCCCCTGAACACCACGCTGGGCATCCGCACCACCGACCATCCGGACGGGACCTCGAGTCTGGAACTGGAAACCGACGCGCGCTTTTGCAACGAGGTCGGCATCATCCACGGCGGCATCACGATGCTGCTGCTCGATGGCGCCATGGGGCGCACGGTGGGGCGCTCGCTGGCCGCGGGCGAAGGTTGCGGCACGGTGCAGTTCTCCAACCAGTTCCTCCTTCCCGCCCAGGGGCGCTTGCGCGCTGCGGCCCGGATCGTGCGGCGCGGGACCCGTCTGGCGTTTGTCGAGGGCGAGTGCTTCCGCGAGGATGGCACCCTGATCGCCCGCGCCCAGGGGACCTGGGCGATCTTCCGCTTGCCGAGCGCCACTCCCGGCCCATGAAGGAACTGAGTTTCGATCCGGGCGCCCTGTGTCCGCCTCCGCGCGAGTGCCGAGAGCCCGGGGGCCGAGTCGAACTGCGCTTGCCGCTGCGCGTGGTGATCGGCTCACCTGTTCCGGCACTGTACGCGCTGGTGAAACGCGCACGCGCCCGGGGCTGGATCCGCAGCATCGAGGCGCTGCGCGAGAGCAAGGAGAGCAGTCCGTCCCTCACCATCGAGCTCCACTCGCGCCTCGGCGAGCAGGCCTTCGAGCTTTTCGTCCGCGAGCAGGAGCTGCGGCTGGTTGCTGGCGATCCCAGCGGCGTGCGCCATGGCCTGGCCTTGCTGAACCAACTGTTTCGCGGCGAAACCGGCCTGGTCAGCCTACCCGCGCTCGAGATCCACGATGCTCCCGACTTCGCGGCGCGCGGCCTGATGCTCGACATCAGCCGCACGCGCGTGCCCACGCGCGCCTGGCTGCTTTCCCTGCTGGATACGCTGGAGGCGCTGCGCCTCAACCAGCTGCAGCTGTACACCGAGCACACCTTCGCCTATCCGGGTCATGAGCGTGTGTGGGCCGACTCCAGCCCGTTGACGAGCGAGGATCTGCTCGAGCTCGACGCCGCAGCCCACGAGCGCGGGATCGAGCTGATTCCCAACCAGCAGAGCTTCGGCCACATGCATCGCTGGCTGATCCACGAACCCTACCGCGGCCTGGCGGAGCTGCCTGAAGGTGTCGAGCACGCTTTCAGCCGCCAGAAGGAACCCTTCGCGCTGTGTCCCGAGGATCCGCGGGTGCTGCCGTTTGTCACGGGACTGTGGGACCAGTTGCTGCCGCACTTTCGCTCGCGCCAGTTCAACATCGGCGGCGATGAGACCTTCGATCTTGGCCTGGGCCGCTCCAAGGCCGCCTGCGAGGCGCGCGGCAAGGGCCGCGTGTATCTCGATTTCCTGAAACGCCTCGAGTTCGAGGTCGAGCGCCGCGGCCGGCGCATGCAGTTTTGGGGTGACATCATCCTGCAGCATCCCGAGCTGATTCCCGAGATCCCGCGCAACGCGATCCCGATGGAGTGGGGTTACGACGCGGACCACCCCTTCGCCGAAAACCTCGCGCGCTTTGCCGCCAGCGGCCGCGTGTTCCAGGTGTGCCCGGGAACCTCGTCGTGGCAGAGCCTGGGTGGTCGCACGGAGAACATGCTCGCCAACATCGCCTCCGCGGCGCGCGCCGGCGCGGCCCACGGCGCGCAGGGCCTGCTCGTGACCGACTGGGGCGATCGAGGCCACCTGCAACCACACGTTGTGTCCTGGCCGGGCATCGTGATGGCCGCCGCCTGTGGCTGGAACCAGCGCTGCGCCAGCGCTGCAGGGCAGCGAATTTCGGAGTGGCTCGACCGCTGGATCTTCCACGATCCGCGTGGACGCTTCGGCTCGAGCCTGCTGGAGCTGGGCCGCGCACACGAGTGGTCGGGAGCGAAGAGCACCAACGGCACGGCCTTGTTCTTCCTGTTGGCGTTTGCCGAACTTGAATTCCCCCACCCGCGCACCCAGGATCTCAGCGTCGAAGGTCTGCACGCCTGCCTGGAGCGTCTCACCGCCGAGCGCGTGCGATTGGAGGCCTCGCGACCGGCCTCTCAAGTTCCGCTCGATGGTGCCCGCTGGGTCGCACAGGCGCTGGCCTTCAGCTGCCGCCTCGGCATCGCGCGGCTCCACGCCGGTAGGGGTGTGCCACTCACGCAGTTGCCGCGCTCCAGGGCGCGTTTGCTCGCGGATGAACTCGAGGGTCTGGTCGATGAACACCAGCGCTTGTGGTCGCTGGAAGACCGCCCGGGAGGCTGGCGCGAGTCAGCGAGCTGGCTCTACGGCCCCCTGCAGGCCCTGCGTCGTTCGCGCGCCTAGCGGCGGGAAGCGTTTTTCGAGCTCCACCTGGCGGAACGCGAAAATGCGGGTCAGCATCGCTCGCGTGAAAAGCGCGTGGGCGATCGAGCCTAGCGGTCCCAGCGGCATGCGGTAGCGCACCTCGTCGACGACGCGCGTGTGCTGTGCATCGAGCGCCTCGAAACGGTGCGTGTGGTGCCACAGCGCATACGGACCCGACTCCTGGAAATCGACGAAACGCCGCGGCGGGTCGAACTCGAGGATGCGCGAGCGCCAGCGCATCGGCAGGCCCAACATGCGGATCTCATGTTCGATCAAGGCACCCGGGTGCATCTTGATGGGAGCCGGAGTCAGGGTGCGAAACTTGAGGAAGGCCGGCGTTAGGGCATCCAGGTTCTCCGGGCGCGCGAAGAGGGCGAAGACATCGGTCAACGGGCGTTCGATGACCTGTTCCGCTTGCAGCAGGCGGTCGGTACCTTCACGGCTGAACTTCAAGACTCTCTCCATCGATGAGTACCTACGCCCCGGCCTCCACCTCGGATGCGCGCTCCTGCGTGGCCCTGCTCGAGCGCGCCTCGCGCAGCTACGAGCGCGGCGAGGCGCGCGTCCAGGCGCTCGTCGAGGTTTCGTTGCGAATCTACGGGGGAGAGTGGCTGGCACTGGTGGGACCCTCTGGTTGCGGCAAGTCGACGCTGCTCAACCTGCTCTGCGGGGTCGATCAGCCCAGCGCCGGCCGGGCCGAGGTGCTGGGAGTGGACCTCGCCCGGGGCAGCGAGCGGGAGCGTGCGCTCCTGCGTCGACGCAGCATCGGGATCGTCTTCCAGGCCTTTCATCTCGTGCCCCACCTCAGCGTGGAGGAGAACGTGGCCTTGCCGCTGGCACTCGATCGTCGCCGGGAGCCCGAGCGCGTTCGCGAATTGCTCGAGCGCGTCGGGCTGGAGGACCGCCGCACCCACCTGCCGAGCGAACTCTCCGGTGGCGAACAGCAGCGCGTCGCCCTGGCGCGCGCGCTGGTGCATCGGCCCCGGCTGGTGATCGCCGATGAGCCCACCGGCAATCTCGATTCCCACAGCGGAGCGCGCGTGCTCGACCTGCTCGACGAACTGCGTCGCGAGGAGGGCTCGAGCCTGGTGATCGCCACGCACGATGCAGGCTTGGCCGCGCGCGCCGATCGGGTGGCGCGCATGAAGGACGGCGCGATCTGGAGCCTGGAGCCGGCGGAGACTGCTTGATGCTCTTGCGCGCCCTGGTGCTCGCTCCGCTGCGCGCGCGACCGTGGCGCTCGCTCGCCACCGTGCTGGGCATCGCGGCTGGCGTGGCCGCCTTCGTGGCGACGCTGCTGGCCTCGCGCTCTGCGGTGGCATCCCTGGAGGAAGCTACGGGCAACGCGCGCGCGTGGGTGCGCGTCGAGGCGCCCGGCGGGCTCGACGAAGCCGCCCTGTCCGCCCTGCGACCCCTCAGCGAGCAGGCCCTGATCCTGCCGCGCATGGACGAGTGGGTGCTCGAGCGCAACACGCGCACCGTCCTGCGCCTGTATGGCATCGACGCGCTGGTCGATCCGCGCCTGCGGCTTGCGGGCGGGCCACAACCCCGTGGTGAGCAAATCGAGGCGACGTGGCGCGGCGAGGGTGTCTGGATCAGCGAGAGCCTCGCGCGGGCATTGTCACTGGTTCCCGGTGACTCGCTGGCGCTGCTGGTCCGGGGTGTGCCGCGCGAGGTACGCGTGATCGGCAGCTTTGCAGGCCGTGGTCCGGATGATCCGCTGCAGAGCGCCGTGATCGGCGATCTGGCGGCGATCGAAGCGCTGTTTGCCCCCGGTCGTCGACTGGATGCCGCGGAACTCCTGCCGCGCCCCGGCTGGAGCGCCGAGCGGCTGGCGGCGCTCGCGCGTGCGCGCCTGAGCGCGCCCCTGCGTGTCGAGACTAGCAGCGAGCACCAGCGCCAGCGGCAGGCCATGGTGCGCTCGCTGGAGTTCAACCTGCTGTCGCTGTCGGGAATCTCGCTGCTCGTCGGCGCGGTGCTGGTGGCCACGGCGCTGGCCAGTGCCGTCGTCGAGCGCCGCAAGCTGTTGGCGCTGTGCGTCTCGATGGGTGCCTCGCGCCGGCAGTTGGCGGGCATCCTGCTGTTTGAGGCCACGCTTTTTGGGCTGGTCGGTGGTGCCCTGGGAGCCCTCGCTGGATCGCTGGCTGCCGCGCTGCTCGCGCCCTCGATGCGCTCCAGCGTCGAGACGGTACTGGGGGCCCTGCCCCAGGGCGGCGTGCGCATCGAGCCCGTGGTCGTGTTGCTGGGCATCGGTATGGGGCTCTGTGCCGCCCTGCTGGCAAGCCTGCTGCCGCTGGTCGAGATCCTGCGCACGCCCCCGCTGCAGTCCTTGCGTCGAGAGCAGCATGAGCCTCTGGGCACAAGGGCGCGCCTGCTGGCGCTGATCGCCGCCGGTGGTCTTGTCTGGCTGGCGCTGCGGTTGACACACGTGCCGAGCCCGGCGGGTCTGCCGCTGAGCGGTCTGGGAGCCGCCATCGCGCTGCTCGCGGCACTCGTCTGCGTGCAGGCTCCGGCCCTGGATGCGCTGGGGCGCGCCGCACGACAGGTTCCCGGACTGCTTTCGCGGCTGCCGGCGCTGCGGCTTTCGATCTCGGCGCTCTCGGCCGGTCGGCGGCGCGCCGCTTGGGCCAGCGCGGCTGTCGGCATGAGCGTGGCGCTGTCGATCTCGATCGCCGCGATGGTGCTTTCCTTCCGCACGAGCGTCGAGACCTGGGCTCGCGAGGGCTTGCTCGCCGACCTGGCACTGCGTCCGGTTGCGACACAGGGTGGGGTCCCGCTGGGCGATCTCGATCCGGGCATCCTGGCACGCTGCACGGACTTGTACGGAGCGGAGCGCGTGCATCCGTTCCATCGCGAGCCGGCGCGGGTTTCCGGCCGCTCGGTGACGCTCGGTGGCGGTGATCTGGCGGTGATCGCCCGTCGCGGGGGTGTCGCCTACCGTGACGGCCGGGATCCCCGCGAGGTTCTCGAGCGAGCGCACCGCCTGCAGCGGGTCCTGATCAACGAACCCCTGGCCACGTGGACCGGGCTGGCCGAAGGCGATTCGATCCGCATCGAAACCGAGGCCGGCACGCTCGAGAAGGTGATCGAAGGGGTCTTCTTGGACTACGGGGATCCCCAAGGCCTCGTGATCACCGAACGCGCCGAATTGCTGGGCCTGTTCCCCCACAGCCTGCCGCGCACGATCGACATCTACCTCGACGATCCCCGCGCGGCCGCGCTGGAGCGCGAACGGCTGCTGCACGCGCTCGTTCCGGATTTTTCGGTCGAGGTGCTGACGCGCGAGCAGTTGCTGGAACGCATCCTGCGCGTATTCGATCGCACCTTCGCCATCACGCGCGCGCTGGAGCTGGTCAGCGCTGTCGTCGCGTTGATTGCCGTGCTGACCGTGTTGTATGCGCTGCTGGCCGAACGCGCCAGCGACCTGGCGCTCCTGTGGTCGCTGGGCGACACGCGGGCTCGCCTGATCGCGCAGATACTGCTGCAGGCCGGCTGGATCGGGCTGGTGGGTGGCGTCATCGGTGTCGTGGCAGGCCTGGGCATCGGCGTGATCCTCGTCGATGTCGTCAACCTGCAGTCCTTCGGTTGGACGATCCGTTTTCTGCAGCCGATCGAGGCTTGCGTCCGTTTGCTGCTGCTCGTGACCTTGTTCTCGCTCCTCGCGGGGACGCTGCCCGCGCTGCGAGTTCTCTCCAGCCCTGCCGCGCGCATCCTGCGCGAGGAAGCCACATGATCCTGCCCCTTCTGCTTGCCGCAGTCCTGCTGCCCTCGCCGCAATGGCAGCAGCACACCCAAGCGCCCACGATCACCTTTCCCCGCGACCATGGGGCGCATCCGCAGTTCCGCACCGAGTGGTGGTACCTGACAGCCGAGTGCCGCAGCGCAGCCGGCCAACGCTACGGCGTGCAGCTGACGATCTTCCGCCAGGGAATGCAGGCGGGTGTGCCCGGGCCCGGGGAGCCGCGCTGGAAGCTGCGCCAGGCCTATGCCGGGCACCTGGCGATCGCGGCGCTGGATGAGGGGCGTTTTGTCCACGCCGAGCGCGTGCGTCGCGCCAACGGCGGGCTCGCGGGTGCCTCGGAGGAGACCTTGGATGTCTGGATCGAGGATTGGAGCTTCGCGCTCGACGCGCAGGGCGGGCTGCGGGCGAAGGCGCGCGATGGGCAAACCGGCATCGCCGTGGACCTCTCCTGGCGTCCGAGCAAGCCGGCCGTGCTGCACGGCGATCGCGGCCTCTCGCTCAAGGGGCCCGAGCCGGGTAACGCTTCGGCCTACATGAGTTGGACGCGCCTGGAAGGCCAGGGAACACTCGAGTGGAATGGGCAGCAGCTCGACGTCACGAGCTCCGCCTGGTTTGACCACGAGTGGGGTTCAAGCCAGCTGGGAGCGGGTGTCGTGGGCTGGGACTGGTTCGGTCTGCGGCTTGTGGACGGGCGCGAGTTGATGATCTACCTCCTGCGTCGCAGCGATGGCACGGCGATCGAGCAGTCCGGCGGCACGCTGGTGCTCGCCGATGGAAGCACGCGGACGCTCCGGCGCGACGAGATCACCTTGGAGGCACTCGAGCATTGGACGAGCCCGCGCACGAAGGGCCGCTATCCCAGCCGCTGGCGCCTCTCGGTGCCCTCTACCGGCATCGACGGCGAGGTCCGCGCACAACTCGAGGACTGCGAGCTCGACACCGCCGGTTCGAGCCAGGTGATCTACTGGGAAGGCCCGGTGAGCCTCAAGGGTTCCACCACAGGCAGCGGCTACGCCGAGCTGACCGGCTACGCCGGTTCGCTCGGCGGTCGCTTCTGAGCTATCCTCCTGCTCCATGCTCTCAAGCCTCCTGCTGGCGCTGCTGCCGCTCTTCCAGTCGCCCACCCGCGCCGATCTTGCCAAGGCCTACGTGCGCTTTGAGCGCGCCTACGCCGGGGCACAGGCAAAGCTCACGCCAGAGCGCCGCCGCGAGTTGCACCAGGGTTTTGACCGCGCGTCGATCGCGTTCTTCACCGGCGACAGCCAGCAGGTCATCCAGGACCTCGAGAAGCTGAGCCTGGAACTGGGCGCACCCGCGCTGGAGGCGGTCTCCGAAGACCGGACCAACTACGACGAACTGCGCCTTGCGGCGCAGCTGCGCCTCAACCGCCTTGCGCCCCAGGATGAACCGCTGCAGCTGGCGCTCGCCGCAGCCAAGGCGCGCGCAGCACTGCTCGTCAACCAGCTGAGCACCACCGACTCCGCGCAGTTCTTCTGCGACCGGCCGCGCCTCGCCAAGGACCTGATCCGCGAGATCGAGCTGCTCGAGAAGGGCGAGGATCCCTACCGGCGGCGCCTGGGTGACTGGTGGCGCTCGCTGCCGCTGGAGAAGGGTGCACTCCCGATGCGCGTCTACGCGCCCTTCGCCGCCACGCAGGACAAACCCGTGCCGCTCGTGATCGTGCTGCACGGAGCGGGCGGTGATGAAAACATGTTCTTCGACGCCTACGGCGCCGGCGTGATCAAGACGCTCGCGGACCAGCACGGCTTCCTCGCGGTGGCGCCGCGCGTGGGCCTCAAGCTCAGCGACGCCACCATCGAGCGGCTCGTCACGGCGCTGCGCTACCAGTACGCAATCGACACTCAGAGCATCTTCCTTGTCGGACACTCGATGGGGGCCGGTGCGGCCTTCGCGCTCGCCTCCGCCAATCCGTCGCGCTACCGGGCCGTGGCCTGCCTCGCGGGCGGTCCGCGCGGCAAGGCCGAGAAGCTCCCGCCGCTGCTGGTGATCGCCGGCGCGCTCGATCCCTTGGCCAACGCCAACAGCCTCGAGAAGGGCTGCCTCGCGCTCAAGGAGGCCGGACACGCCGTGACCTTCGAGCGCCGCGAGGATTCCGGCCACACGCTGCTGGTCACCGAGGTCTTGCCCGCCACGATCACCTGGCTCTTCTCGCAGCGGCCCTGAGCAAGCGGTCCTGAGCGAGCGACCCTGAGCAAGCGACCCTGAGCAAGCGACCCTGAGCAAGCGAACCTGAGCGAGCAGTCGTGAGCGAACTCTCCTTCCATGCCACGCCGGATCTTCCCGGCATCGGCGGCACGCTGAAAGCCGCTCCCGAGGACTTCTGCGTCGAGGAACTGCCCGCCTACCTGCCCTCTGGAGCCGGCGAGCATGTCTACCTCCGGATCCGCCGCGCGCAGCGCAACACGCGCGACCTGCAGAACGAGCTCGCGCGCCTGTTCGGGCTGCGACCGGCCAACGTGGGTCTCGCAGGTCTCAAGGACAAGCAGGCGCTCTCGACGCAGTGGTTCTCCCTGCACCTCCACGCGCTCGATCCACAAGTGTGCGCCGCGCGGGTACGCGACGAGCTCGGCGTCGAGGTGCTCGAGGCCTCGCGCCATGCCAACAAGCTGCGCCTGGGCCACCTGCGGGGCAACCGCTTCACGATCCGCTTGCGCGATGTGCACGCCGAAGCCCTGCCGCGTGCCCAGGCCATCGCCGCGCGTCTCCAGCAGCACGGCCTTGCCAACGCCTTCGGCGAGCAGCGCTTCGGCCGCGATGGCGACAACGCGCTGCGCGGACGCGAGCTCTTCGAGAAGCCTGCCCGCGGCTGGCTCGCGGAACTCAAGCTCTCCGCCTGGCAGTCGCAGCTCTTCCACGAGTGGCTCGAGCAGCGCCACGCATGCGGCGCGTTGCCGGCACTGCTCGAGGGCGACATCGCCGAGCGCAGCGATGGACCGCAATTCGAGGTCGAAGATCCCGCGCGCGAACGGCTGCGCGTGCAAGCCGGCGAGATCGTCCCGACCGGCCCGCTGTACGGCTACCGCATGCGCGAGTGCACGGGCCCCAGCGCGGCCCTCGAGGCGGCGCTCTTGGCCTCGCACGGCATCACGACGGACGACCTGGCCCGGGTGCAGCTGCCGGGCGCGCGCCGCGCGGCCTGGCTGCGGGTTGCCGAGTGCGAGATCACGGCGCTCGACGGCGCCGCGCCGGCGAGCGATCTTGGCATCGCCTTCGCGCTCCCTCCGGGCAGCTACGCCACGGTGGTCCTGCGCGAGTTCAGGAAACCGCCTCCACCGAGCGCACCCACGCCAGCCGCTCCTTGAGAGCGGGCTCCAGCCCGTGCGCCAGCGTCGCTGCGGACGCGGAGCAGGAGCGGCAGGCCCCCACCATGCGCAGGCGCACGACACCGTCCTGCACCTCGACCAGCTCCACATCGCCACCGTCGGCCGCGAGCATCGGCCGCAGGCGCACAAGCTCGTTCTCCACCAGCGCGATCTGGCCCGGGTCTCCCAGCGCGGATGCCACCCGCGCTCGCTCGCCCGAACCCTTCCAAAGGCGCGCGAGCCAGCTCACGAGAGCTCCACCAGCACCGCGCGCGGCAAGCGGTACTCGGCCGCCACACCTTCCACGCGGAACACCCAGGCCTCGTCCGTCGCCTCGAGCAGGATCCGCGACTGGGCAGCGCTGGCATGGGCACGCACCCACACCAGCAGCTCCCAGCACACGCGCGGTTCGGCTTCCGTTGGTGTGACCCGCGGCAGGCGCTCCGGCAGCTCCAGGCGCCGTCCCTCGCGGCCGTAGAGCTCGCAGAGCGCCTCCAGGCTCCAGCGCAAGGCCTGCGCCTCGCGCCGCGCCAGCAGGAGGTCGGCACCCTGCGAGGCGCCGAGCATGCCGACCACCCAGCCCAGCCGGTGCAGCTGCGCCCCGGCGTACTCCAGATCCCCGGCGCGCTCGGTGAGCAGGCTTGCGTCCTTGGTGACCGTGAGCAGCGAGTTCAGCCCGCTGAAGACCTGCGTCACGTTGTTGAGCTTGTGCAACAGGACGGGCAACAGCTCGGAGGCGAGCTGTGCGCTTGGTGCCGAGGCGGGGACTTGAACCCCGACTCCCTCGCGGGAAATGGATTTTGAATCCATCGCGTCTGCCATTTCGCCACCCCGGCAACGAGGTCGCAAGAGATTACCGGGAAGGAAGCCGCTTGCAAGCCCTGGCTTCCCTGTGCCGGGCGGCTGTGGCGGGGCTCCTTGGTTCCCGGGTATTTCCACGAGCTTCAGATGCGTGGCGAGGGTGGGAGTTGCCCCTGTAGGGACAAAGGCCCACCATCCACGCTTGGCACTAGGCCACAGCGAGTGTTCCGTACACATCCGTCGGCATAGGGGTCTCCAGCCGCCATGTGATCGACATCGGCTCACTACCCGTATGGCTCACAGGCATGCACCGCCGTGGTAACCGAAAGTAATGGTGCATGGAGCTTCTACTGCTATAACCAGGCATGCGAGACCTACTGCGACAACTTCCCCGTTCGCTGGGAGCCAAGCACGCCATGTCTTTGTCACTATTCCCAGATGCCTATCCTTGGGCACGGGCCAAGCGCTGCCCGTGCCGCGTGGATCATTCCCTGCTGAGCCATGAGAGGCGCTCTCCCACCAACCCGAGCCCGAGCCACACCGACATCAGCACGGCTGTGCAGAGCGCCCGCACCTTCAGCAGCCCGCGTGCCTTGATCCTCGGCGAGTCGTCCGCGGTCTTCGGACAGCGGCTCCGTTGAAGCAAGGTTCTCGCCAGGGTAGCGAACCACAACAAGCAGGTCTCTCCGCAGTCTTCGGACCGCGGCTTCATCCACACATCCGAATACACTTACCGCCCCATCCGGACAGCATCTCAACTCTCATGCAATGGGACACAAGTCGGTACGGACTCCGTTCGCACCACATGGCTCATTGCCGGTCAGTTCCGCCCGGCCAACCGCTCCCGGTTCCGCCGCATTGCCTGGGCCTCATCCACAAGGC
>JBIKMH010000010.1:0-97456 GCA_044359355.1 Planctomycetota bacterium
TGCTCGAAGGTCTCGAGCTCATCGAAGACGAGGTGTCCGTTGCTGCCGAGGAGCTTCTCACTCTTCGCCAGCACGCGCTCGTGAGCTTTCCGAAAGTGCTGACCGAAAAGCGGGATTCGGCGAGCGACCGTCTTGGGGTTGCAGCCGAGATTGCGGGCGATCTGGCGCTGCGAAACCTTCGAGATCAGCTGATCGACGATTCCGAGGTTGAGGTCGGGCTTGTGGTGGCGGTAGTCGTTGCGGAAGGTCTGCGAGGAAAAGCGCCGTCCGCAGGTGAGGCACTGAAAGCGCGGGATGCGCTCAGCACCGCACAGTCGCTTGTAGTAGCCGCGGCGGCGGTAGAGAAAGGGGCTTTGGGGACAGGCGGGGTACGGGCATTGCGGCGGGATGAACTTCTGCATCGGTGTCTCCAGTGCCGGGGAGAAAATGCCCCCCGGCACCTATGGAGACGGGGCCGCCATCTCACGCTCGCGCGGAAAATCCCATTCCCAATATCGATACTGTCCCCGCTCGGGGAGCAGTATCCCCCCTAGACCTTCTTCAACGGCTTGGGCTGCGCCTGCCCCTTGGACTCTTCCGGCTTCTGCAACTCACTCGGCTTCCAGCGCAGGGTGCGACGCTCGCTGCTGCCCTCGTTCATGATCCGCAGTTCCAAAGCCTCATCAGGAGCGCGCTCCTTCAGGATGCGGCGCACGTCCTCGACCGAGTAGATCGCTTGTCCGTTGATCTCGATCAGCACATCACCGCGCATCAGGCCGATCACCTGAGCGATCGTGCCCGGCTCGACGCGCTCGATGTACAGGCCCTGCTCCGGATTGATGCCCAATTCGCTGGCGGTGTCGGGCTCGAGCTTCTGGGAATACACGCCCAGCACATCCGTGCGCAGTTCAGCGGGAGCGCGGGACTTGGGTGCCAGCGGCGTCAGGCTCGGACCGCGAACATCGATCCGCACGCCATTCATGCGCTCCTTCAGTTCGGGATGCTGCTCGTAGAGTTCCTCCAGCGAACGCGCCTTGAATTGCTGCACCTCTTCCTTGCCGTTCTTCTGCGTGCGGATTTCCACCTCGACGCCATCGGGAGTGGTCTGGATGCGCATGCTGTCGCTGCGGCTCTCGTTGGTGTTGGGCATGGTCGGCGGGAGGCCCGGGGTGTTGGGCATGGTCGGCGGGAGGCCCGGCTGCCAATCGTCCAGCCAACGCGGCGGCTGCCAGTTGCCGAACATGCGGTCGAAGTCGCCGAAGCTGCGCTCAAGCTCCTGCATGCGCCGCTCGAGCTCCTCGAAACCGGAGCGCGCGCGCTGGCGCCAGGAGGACGGCTGGCTTTCGCGAAGCAGGAGGCGCGCGGTCCAAGCCAGCTCCCCGCCCTCGCTCTGGAAGCGTTGCAGCATGTCACGCAGCTGTGGCTGCTCGGCAAGCTTGGCCTTGAGGGCCTCGTAGTGCCCAAGGCGCTGTTCCAGATCCGGATCGGAGAGCCGCTGACGCCACTGGGATTCCAGCTCCTGCTGCGGACTGGTGACCGGCGCCAGTCGGCCGGGCGCACGCTCCGGAGAAGGGTCCTGGGCCAGAGCGGCGAAGGTCAGAGTTCCAAGGCACAAAGGTGCGGCGATCCACCAGATTTTCATGATTCGGCTCCGATTAGCGAAAGTCGGCTCAGACGCGATTCAGTGCAGGAGTCGCGCGTGCGAGGCGGTGCTCGCGCCCGGCGACGCGGGGATCCATTCCAGCGGCTGCAGGGGCGCGCCAGTGAGCGGCTCGGCGGTGGCGGCCAGCGGCAGTTCCGAAGCCCCCACCGGGCGCAGACCGTGCATGGGCGCCAGCGAGTTGCCCGGCGCCGCAACCAGCCTGGGCGCGGGCGTTTCGATCACGCTCGCGACGGGCGCCACGGAGGGCGTCGGCCGGGGCTCGCTCTGGCCCAGCCACAGGCCCAGGGCGAACAGCGCCGCAGCCGCGGCGCTGGCGGCGAGGCCCTTCCACGGAAAGCGTCGCACGGTTGGGACGGGTGTCCGGGGCGCGGCGGCGATGCGGCCCTCACGCGCGAGTTCCGACTGGATGCCGGCCCACAGACCGGGGGAGAACTCGCGCTGCTCCAGCCCAGCGCGCAGGAGTTCCGCGATCCGCAACTGTGCGTCGCGTTCCGCGCGGCAATCGGCGCAGACCTCGCAGTGCCCGTGCAGCCGAGAAAGCGCATCGGACTCCAGTTCGCCGCTGGCAAACAGCACCAGCGCGCTCTCCTGTTCGATGCATTGAGCATTGCGTTGGTTCATGATCCATCCCCCCTCAGTGGCTCGCCATCGCGTGGCCTGCAATCCGTTGATTTGTGTTCGTGAAGCTTGCGATCAGGTGTCTTCGCGGTCTGTGCGTTGGCGTCCGTGCGGGAAGCTTCGGAGCTGGTGGCATGGCCGGTGCGCTCGCGCAGCCGTGCTCGCCGCTCCCACTCCTCCTGGAACAGCTTGCGGCCGCGGTGCAGGCGCCAGCGCACCGTGACGTGCGTCGCGCCCACGATTTCCGCGATCTCGCCGCAACCGAGTCCCTCGATCTCGCGCAGCACGAGCACGGACTGGAAGTGCGGCGCCAGTGCTTCCATGCAGGCGCGCACCTCGCCCGACAACTCGAGGCGCTCCAAGTCCTCGTGCGGGGTCGCCAGACGCGGATCCGCCAGTTGCACCTCGCCTTGGTCCTCGTCGATCGGACTGGTGCTCCACTGCGGCCGACGGCGGCGCAGATGGTCGATCGCGAGGTTGGTGACGATGCGGTAGAGCCAGGTCGAGAAGGCGTGATCGAAGTCGAAGGCCGAAAGGCTGCGGAACACGCGCAGGAAGGCCTCTTGGGCCACGTCACGCGCGTCCTCCTCGGAACCCACCAGGTTCTTCGCGACACGGAAGGCACGCGCCTCGTGGCGGTGGACGAGGCGCTCGAAGGCCTGCGCATCTCCGACCAGCGCGGCGCGGACGTCGGCATGGTCGAGTTCGCGGGAATCTTTTTCCGAGTCGCTGTCGGGCCTCACGCTCACGCTACCCCCAGCATAAGCTCTGGCGACCTCTGGAGTGGAGCGGACAGCCTTCATGACCGCCCCAGATACGCTCCGCGGGCCCGCGCTGTTGGCGAAAAGCCCGGCGCCGAGCGGGGCCTTCAGTCCAACCGAGGGAAACGTCCGGGAATCTCCCCGGCCCGGCGGTACTTCTGCCGGCGCTGCTTCAGCAGGGTCTCGATCGGCACCTTGGCCAGTGCCGCCAGTTCCTCGAGGATCACCTTGCGCACCGAAGCCATGGCGGCCGCGGGGTTGCGGTGGGCCCCCCCCAACGGCTCCCCGATGACTCCGTCGATCAGCCGCAGCGCCATCAGGTCCCCGGCGGTCAGCTTGAGCGAGGCGGCCGCGTCGGGCGTGCGCTCGGGGTCCTTCCACAGGATCGCGGCACAGCCCTCGGGGCTGATCACCGAATAGTACGAGTTTTCCATCATCCAGACGCGGTCACCCACGCCGATGCCCAGCGCCCCGCCCGAGCCACCCTCCCCGATCACGATCACGAGGATCGGCACCCGCAGCGAGAACATGGCGAGGATGTTCTCGGCGATCGCCGCCGCCTGGCCGCGTTCTTCCGCGCCGATGCCCGGATAGGCACCGGGCGTGTTGATCATGGTGACGATCGGCAGCCGCAGCTTCTCGGCGAGGCGCATCTTGCGCAGCGCCTTGCGATAGCCCTCGGGGTGCGCGCAGCCGAAGTTGTAGGCCATGCGCTCCTTGGTGGTGCGGCCCTTGCGCTGGGCAACCAAGAGAAAGCGCGTGTCGCCGTAGCGCGCGAAGCCGGTCGCGATGGCGCGGTCCTCTCCGAAGACCTTGTCGCCGTGCAATTCCAGGAACTCATCGAGGCCCTTGTCGATGTAGTCGGCCGCCACCGGACGGTCGTTGTGACGAGCCACGTTGACCCGGTCCCAGGGCGCAAGGTCGGCGTAGACCTCGCGGGTGGCGGCCGCGACCCGCGTCTTGAGCGCGGCGATCTCGCTGCCGAGATCCAGATTGGTGCGGCGGGCGAGATCCTCAAGCTCCAGGAGCTGGTTCTCCAGCTCGCGGATCGGCCTTTCGAAGGCCATGCCGGGGGGCGTGTTGTCGTTGCGGCTCTTCGGGGTGTCGCTCACGGTGGAGCAGAGCCTAGCGCGCCGCCCGGGCGGGGAACAGCCCTCGGCAACTTCCTAGAAACGCGGGTGCGCGGCCCCTACGCTGTTCGGCCAGACATGGCCTCCACCACCTTGAGCAGCGCCTCCCCCCTCCAACTGTCCCTGCCCAACGCCTGGCGCATCGAGGTCTTCCGCGCCGAGAATCAGGCCGACCCCGAGGGCCAGAGCGCGCTGTCCTCCATCCGCGAGCTGGGTATCGAGAGCGTCACGCGCGTGCGCGTGGGACGGGGTTTCCTGCTCTCGCCCGAACTCACGCGCGAGGAGGTCGAGACGATCACGCGCGAATGTCTCAGCGACTTCGTGCTCGACGAGCCGCGCATCACCGCACCGCGGGGCGCACCGCGAGTGGCCGAGTCGCGCGCGCGCATTCTGGTGGCGCGCAAGCCGGGCGTGATGGATCCGGTCGCGCTGACCATCCAGCGCACGCTGCGCAAGACCGGGCTCCTGCCCGCCGGGAAAGAAGCGCGCTTTCACTGCTCGACCTTCCGCGTGTACGAAATCGAGGGCGAGCGCGACCCGCTGTGCCTGCGACAGATCGGCACGCGCTGCCTCGGCAACGAGACGATTGACGATGTCGCCGTCAACATGGAAGGTCTGCACTTTGAGCTCGTGGCGGCCGTGGCGCGCCACGGCCGCGTGGAAGTGCCGCTGTGCGCTGCCGACGACGTGCGCCTGATGGAGATTTCGCGCCAGGGCGGGCTCTCGCTCAATCTGCTGGAAATGCAGGTGATCCAGGCGCACTGGCGCGCGCAGGGACGCGAGCCGAGCGCCTGCGAGCTGGAGACGATCGCGCAGACCTGGTCGGAACACTGCAAGCACAAGACCTTCACCGGCGAAGTCGAAATCGACGGCCGGCGCATCGACAACCTGCTCAAGCGCACGATCAAGGCCGCGACGCTGGAGCTTGACAAGCCCTGGTGCGTCAGCGTGTTCCACGACAACGCGGGCATCATCGAGTTCGATGCGGGCTTCGACGTGTGCTTCAAGGTCGAAACCCACAACCACCCCAGCGCGATCGATCCGTACGGAGGCGCAGGCACCGGCGTCGGCGGCGTGATCCGCGACATCCTGGGCGTGGGGCTCGGCGCGCGGCCGATCGCCAACACCGACGCCTTCTTCGTCGGACCGACCGATCTGGCGCGCGAGAAGCTGCCCAAGGGCTGCATGCACCCTCGCCGCATCCTGCGCGGCGTCGTGGCGGGCGTGCGCGATTACGGCAACCGCATGGGCATCCCGACCGTGTCGGGCGGAGTGTGGTTCCACGAAGGCTACATCGCCAACCCGCTGGTCTACTGCGGGACGGTGGGGCTGATGCCGCACAAGGCGGCCACCAAGCGCGTGGCCGCCGGCGACTGGATCGTCGTGGCCGGCGGGCGCACGGGCCGCGACGGCATCCACGGCGCGACCTTCAGCTCGGCGGAACTGCACGAGGAGTCGGAACAACTGTCCTCCTCGGCCGTGCAGATCGGCGACGCCATCACGGAAAAGCGCGTGCTCGACGCGCTGCTGCAGGCTCGAGACCGCGGCCTCTACCGCGCGATCACCGACTGCGGAGCAGGCGGACTGTCCTCGGCGGTCGGCGAGATGAGCGCGGAGTGCGGCGCGGAAGTGGAGCTTGAGAAAGTGCCGCTGAAGTATCCCGGCCTCGCGCCCGAGGAAATCTGGATCAGCGAAGCCCAGGAGCGCATGGTGTTGTCGGTGCCGCCCGAGACGCTCGAGGAGTTGCTGGCCGTGTTCGCGGCCGAGGACGTGGAGGCCTGCGTGATCGGCCGCTTCACGCAGAGCGGCCGGCTGGTGCTGCGCGCCCGGGGCGAAGTCGTCGGCGACATGGATCTGGAGTTCCTGCACGAGGGCACGCCCAAGCCCGTGCGCAAGGCGAGCTATGCGCCGGCCTCGCCGGAAGATCCGGGCTGTGCCGCCCCGCGCGCAGGCCACGCTCGCACGCTGCTGGCGCTGCTGTCCGCGCCCGATATCGCCAGCAAGGAGTGGATCGTGCGTCAGTACGACCACGAGGTGCAGGGCATGTCCGTGCTCAAGCCCTGCGTGGGCGTCGCGATGGACGGCCCGGGCGATGCAGCCGTGCTGCAGCCGCTGGCCCACTCCCACAAGGGCATCGCGATCGGGTGCGGAGCTTCGCCGCGCTACGGCCTGCTCGATGCGGGCGCCATGGCGGAAGCTGTGATCGACGAGGCCCTGCGCAATGTGGTGGCGGTCGGCGGTGACCCGGCGCGCACGGCGATCCTCGACAACTTCTCGTGGGGCAACTGCGACAAGCCCGATCGGCTCGGCGCACTGGTGCACGCCTCGGAGGGCTGCTATCGGGCCGCCAAGGCCTATGGCACGCCCTTCATCTCCGGCAAGGACAGCCTCAACAACGAGTACCGCGTCGGCGAGACCTCGATTCCGATCCCGCCGACGCTGTTCGTCTCGGCGCTTTCGATCGTGCCCGAGATCCGCCGCGTGACCAGCATGGACCTCAAGCGCGCCGGCTCGCGCCTCTATCTGGTGGGCCGCACGCGCGATTGCTTCGGCGGTTCGCACTACTACGAGCACGAGGGTCTCCGCGGCGGTCGGGTGCCGCGCCCCGATCTGGCCGAGGCGCCGCGCCTCCTGGCGGCCCTCCACGCGGCGATCCGCGACGGGCTGGCGCTGGCCTGCCACGATCTCTCCGAGGGCGGACTGGCCGTCGCGGCAGCGGAGATGGCCTTCGCCGGCGGCCTGGGCGCCGAGTTGGATCTGGCGCGGGTCGACTACGAGCCGCGAGGAAAATCGGCCTCGCCCGTTGATCCCGACAGCGCGCGTTTGTATTCCGAATCCTGTTCCCGCCTGCTGGTCGAGGTCTCCGAGGGGTCGGCTGCTTCGTTCGAGCGTGCGCTCCGTGGCCTGCCCTGCGCAGCCGTGGGCCGCGTGATCGGCGAAGCTCGGCTTCTGGTGCGCTCCACCCGCGGCGCGGAGTTGTTCAGCGTGGGCCTCGCGGAGCTTTCCGAGGCGCACAAGGGCAATTTCCAGGGATGACCCACATGAGCCAGACCCAAGCACTCGTCTTGCGCACCGCAGGCATCAACTGCGACGGCGAAACCGTGCGCGCGCTGCAAGCCGCGGGCGCAGCGGTGGAACTGCGCCATCTGGACAGCGTGCTGAGCGAGCCCGCGCGGCTCGAGCGCTGCTCGCTGCTCGTGATCCCCGGCGGCTTCAGCTACGGCGATGACATCAGTGCGGGCCGCGTGCTCGGACTGGAACTGCGCCGCTCGCTGCTCGGTGCCGTGCGCCGCTTCGTCGCGCGCGGCGGACATGTGCTGGGCGTATGCAACGGTTTTCAGGTGCTGGTCGAGTCCGGCCTGTTCGAGGCCGACCTGAGCCTGGCGAGCGACGAAGCACTTCCGCCGCGCAACATCTCGCTGACCAACAATCTCTCCAATCGCTTTGAGTGCCGCTGGGTCCACCTGCAAGGTCAGGCCTGCGCCGCCGGCTGGGTCGAGGACGGGCTGGTCATGCCGGTGCCTGTCGCGCACGGCGAAGGGCGCTTCGTGGTGCGCGACGAGGCCACGCTCGCACGCCTGATCCGCCGGCGCCAGATCGCCTGGCGCTACTGCGATGCGCGCGGCGCGATCGCCACCGAACATCCGCTCAATCCCAATGGCTCGGTGCACGCGATCGCAGGCCTGTGCGATCCCACCGGCCGCGTGCTGGGCCTGATGCCGCACCCCGAGCGCAACATCACGCCCTTTCAGCACCCGCACTGGACGCGCATGCCGCCCCGCTCCGAAGGCGAGGGCCTGCGCTTCTACCGACGCCTGGTCGAGGCCGCAAGCCACGCTCTGGCGTAAGCCATCCATCCACCTTTCATCCTCTACACCAAGACGCTCTCCTCCATGCGCACTCCGCTTTGCATTGCTCTCCTTGCCTTCACCCTCCTGCCCGGCTGCGTGGTCGCCGCGGGCGCCCTCGGCGGCGTCCTGATCTCACAGAAGGCGCTGGAGGACTCGGTCTACATCGTCCAAGTCCGCACCGGCGTCGCCACGACGTGGAGCTCAGTCAAGACCACCATGAGCCACATGTCGCTCAAGCCCACCGACTGCGACAACGAAGCGCGCACCGTCAAGGCCGAAATCGACGGCGCTCAGGTGGTCGCAACCGTGCAGGCCTACGACCTCGACCAGAGCACCATCAAGGTCTCCGCGACCAAGTACGGGCTCGCCGACGGCGACACCGCCAAGATGGTCAAGGACAAGATCCTCTCCGATCTCGAGCGCAAGTAGTTCCCGCTCCGCCTAGCTCTGCTGCCCACGCTGGCAGCTCTTGCAGTAGCCGCGCAGGCGCAGGTCATGGCTCACCAGGATGAAGCCCTTGGCCTCGCAGGCGCGGCGCTGCAGTTCTTCGATCACCTCGTCGTGGAACTCCTCGATCTTTCCGCAGCCCAGACACAGGATATGGTCGTGGTGCTCGTGGCCGAGCACATGCTCGTAGACCAGCTCCCCCCGGCCAGTGTCGAGCGTCGCGAGAAAGCCGCCTTCCGTCAGCAGCGACAAGGTGCGGTACACGGTGGCGCGCGAGACCGGATCCCCGGGTTCCGCCCGAAGCCACCCATACAGTTCCTCCGCGCTGAAATGCTCGTGAGTCGCAAAAACCCGGTCGAGCAGCCTGCGGCGCTGGCTGGTCAGCTTGAGGCTGCGTCCCCGAAGGAACTCCTCGAAGCGCTCGACCACCTTGGTGTGCTGCACGCGGCTCTTCTCCGCTAGCTCTCCGGATCCTTGCGGCGGCGCTCGTGACGAACCTGGCGCTGGATGCGCTCGTTGATGGCGGCACGCATGCGCGGATCGCGGGCGGGACGGCGATGCGCCGTCGTGGGCGGCTCGGAAGCGCGCGCAGACCGACGATCGCCAATGTCCGTGCGGCAGAACTTGCCCGTGTACTGGATGGCATCGTAAGCGCGGTAGGCGCGTTCGCGCGCTTCCTGCACCGAGGTCCCCAGACTGCTGACGCACAGGACGCGTCCGCCGCTGGTCAGAAGATCGCCGTTGCGCGCACGCGCCGTTCCCGCCTGGAACACCACGGTGTCCTCGACCTTCCCAGCCGCTTCAAGGCCCTCGATGGCATCGCCCTTGCGAACCGTGCCGGGGTAGCCATCCGCGGCGGCGATCACGCCGACGCACACGCGCTCATCCCACTCGGGCGGTTCGATCCGGCCGAGTTCGCCCTTCGCGGCCGCGAGCAGAATGGGCAGCAGATCGCTCTTCATGCGCCGCATCAGTGCCTGACATTCCGGATCGCCGAAGCGCACGTTGTACTCGAGCACCTTCGGCCCGCTGTCGGTCATCATCAGGCCCACGAACAGCACGCCGCGGAACTCGATCTCCTCGCGGCGCAGCGCGTGGATGGTGGGAACGAGCACGCGCTGCTCGATCTGGCGCTGGAGCCGGCGCGTGAGGTCCGGAACGGGCGAGAAAACACCCATGCCGCCGGTGTTGGGACCGGTGTCGCCATCGCCCACCTGCTTGTGATCCTGCACGGGCTCGAGGATCAGGATCGTCTCGCCGTCGGTGATCGCCAGCACGCTGGCTTCCTCGCCGGCGAGGAACTCCTCCACCACCACCTTGGAGCCCGCGGCGCCCAGCGCTTTCTTCTCCATCAGCGAATCGATCGCGGCGCAGGCGCTCTTGGCATCGTGGCAGATGAACACGCCCTTGCCGGCTGCCAGCCCGTCGGCCTTGATCACCTGCGGCCACTGCGTGCAGTTCTCCAGGTAGCTCTTCGCCAATCCGGCGCGATCGAAGGTGCGGTCCTGCGCGCAGGGAATACGATGGCGCTCGAGGATTTCCTTGGCGAAAGCCTTGGAACCTTCCAGCCGCGCCCCCTTCGAGCCGGGACCGAAGACGGGCACGCCCAGCTCGCGCAGCTTGTCGGCGAGACCCAGCACCAGCGGATCTTCCGGACCCACGACGACCAGATCGGGGCGCTCCTTGCCCGCCCACTCGCACAGGCCGCGCACGTCGAGCGCTTCGATGGCAAGATTGCGCGCGTGTTGGGCCGTGCCCGGGTTGCCGGGTGCGCAGTACAGCTCGGGTTTGAGTTTCGACTGCGCGAGCTTCCACACCAAGGCGTGCTCGCGCCCGCCGCTGCCGACCACCAGTATTTTCATGAGCTGCCTGCGTTCCTGCCTGAAGAGCGCAAGAGACTAGCAGTCAGGCAGGCTTTTGACCAATCCCGCGGTCTTTCGTTAGGCTCAGGTGCTGGACGACAGGGCTCGGGGAGTACCTCAGTTGGCAGAGGGGAAGCTTTGGGTGCTTCCAGTCGTGGGTTCGAGTCCCATCTCCCCGACCAGTCCGCTTTCCTAGCACCCGTAGCTCAGCTGGATAGAGCAGCGGATTTCTAATCCGCCGGTCGCAGGTTCGAATCCTGCCGGGTGCGCCATCGCCACACGCGCGTCTTGCTTCCAGACGTCTTGCTTCCAGACGTCTTGCTTCCAGACGTCTTGCTTCCAGACGTCTTGCTTCCAGACGTCTTGCTTCCAGACGTCTTGCTTCCAGACGTCTTGCTTCCAGACGTCTTGCTTCCAGACGTCTCGGTTACTGGCGTCTGGCGCGCGACTCCGCACCCTTGCGGCGCTCGGAGAAGCCTTCGGCACGTCCGCTTTGCGGCTGCATCACCAGCTCCAGCTCCCCCGCCGTGAAGCGCCCGAGACCCTGCGAGGAGAGCTCCAGTTCTTCGGCGGGGCTCATGTAGACCAGCTTGTCGTCGCGCAGGAACAACTTGATGCGCGTCGTGCCGAGCAGGTAGTCACCGATCCAGTCGGCTGCCCGCGCAGCATCGACCGGCAGCGCCAGATCCGACTTGGGCGGCAGCCCTGCGCAGAAGCGCTCGATCTCCTCCTCGATATCGCCGGTGCCCGCACTGGCGCAGGTCGCCATCACGCACACGGCGACTTCGCCGCTCGCGCTCGCACCCAGCGAAGCGCGAAAGCCGCTGATGCCGCCATCATGAACCCAGCGCGGTTCGCTCGCCAAGCGCTCGATCGCAAGGCCCATGCCGTGGCCCGTGCGCTGGCCGTCCAGAAAGCGACCGCTCTCCAGCAGACGCCTCGCCGGGATCCGATCGGAACGCACGGCAGCCCACCAGCGCAGCACATCCGCGGGGGTCGAGCACAGACCCGCGCGCACTTCGAGCGGCTCACTGGCGGCGAACAGCTGCCGCTCGCGCCCGGTGTCCAGATCGCGGCAATCGCGGGCGTAACCGACGGGCCGCAGCGCTTCGGGGCAAGCGCCCGTGTGTTCGAGATCGGCCACGGAGTACAACTGGGTCGCCAGAAGCTTCTCGAGCGGCTCGCCGAACGCATCGCTCAGGATCCACGGCAGCAGGCGCCAAGCGATCGTATCGTGCACATGCCGGGTGCCCGGCGTGAAGGCGAGCGGCAATCCACCGGCGAATTCAAGAAAGGAGGGACGATCCAGAGCCTGCGCCCGCTCGCGGGCGGCCAGCGCACCCACCAGATCGCTCGTCGAAGGCAAACCGCTGGTGCCGTTGAGTAGCTGTTCCAGCGTGATCGCGGCCCAGGCCTCAGGCGCTCCCCGAAGACACTGGGAGAGCGGCGCGTCGAGCGAGAGGCGCTTTTCCGCCACCGCGCTGAGGGCGAGGCTCGCAAGCAGCGGACGTTCGAGCGAACCGAGCGGCAGACGCGTATCGGTCTCCATCCTCAGCCCGGCCACCGGGTCGGCCAATCCGTACGCGCGGGCGAACCCGAGCGTCTCGCCCTGCGCGACGGCGATCGAAAGCCCTGGTACACCTTCCAGCCGCAGGGCGCGGCGCGCGAGTTGGTCGCAGACCAGAGGCAGTTCGGCGGGCAGCTCCTGAGCCGCCGGAGCCACGCAGAGAAGCAGCAGGTTCCACATGCCCCCATGCTCGCCAATCCCCAGCCCTCTGCGCCTCTCCCAAAGTGCGTAGAAGGCTCCGCGAGCAGTACGCAGCCATGGCCTTTTCAGCGCGCCCGGGACCTGCCATGATCGTCTCGCTTGGACACTCGACGAGCACTGTTTGTGACCGAGAAGCTGCCCTGGCCGCTCGATGACGGGGGACAGATCCGCAGCTGGCACATGCTGGCGGCCCTGCGGCGCGAGGGCCCGGTGACGGTGCTGGCCCCTGCGCCCGAGAATCCAGCCTGCGCGCAGGCCCTGCGGGAACAGGGCATCGATCTGGAACTGTTCGCGGCGCGGCGCTCGCCGGCTTGGAAGCTGTGGAGCCTGCTGCGCTCGCTGTTCACCCGCCGCCCCCATCCGCTACCGAAGAACCACTCCAGCGCCCTGCTGAAGAGCCTCTGCGAACACCTCGGGCGCGCGGATCTGCGGCGCGTGCACTTCAACCACCTCGATGCCGCGCAGTATCTGCTCGAACTCGGTCCTCTGGCGCGCGGCACGCCGACCAGCATCGACACGCACAACCTGCTGACGGGCTTGTACCAGCGTCTTTGCGAGCAGACGTCGAACCCGCTGACGCGCGCCTACATCCACCTGCAGTGGCGAAAGATGGCGGCCATCGAGCCGCGCATCCTGAGGCTCGCCCAGCGGGTGCTGGTCTGCTCGCAGCCCGAGCGCGAGCAACTGCGCGTCTGGGGTGTCGAACGCGTGCGCGTCGTTCCCAACGGGGTCGACCTGGAGCGCAATCAGCCGGCGCCGCCGCGCACCGGCGAGCCGCGGCGGCTGGTCTTTTGCGGAGGCATGGACTATCTGCCGAACGCCGACGGCGTGCGCTGGTTCCTCACGGACTGCTGGCCCCGCCTTGTGGAGCGCAATCCCGCGCTGGAACTTCTCGTCGTCGGTCGGCATCCGCCGCCGGATCTGGCGCAGTTCGGCGATCGGCGCGTGCGCTTCACCGGCCGCGTCGAAGATGTGCGCGAGGCCGTCGCAAGCGGGGACTTCTCGATCGTGCCGCTGAGAATCGGCGGGGGAACGCGACTCAAGATCCTCGAGTCGCTGGCGCTGCAGCGCGCCGTCGTCTCGACGCGCGTGGGCGCCGAGGGTCTCGAACTCGAGAATGGAACTCAGATCCTGCTCGCCGACAGCGCCGAGGAGTTCTGCGCGGCCGTTCAGACGCTGCTCGACGATCCGGCGCGTCGCGAGCAGCTGGCACGCGCGGGACAGGCCCAGGTCCACGAGCGCTATGGCTGGGAGCGGGTCACGGCTGGCGCATTCGATATGGACGCTCCCTAGGGATACGGCTCCCCGAGTCCCCGAAAGGGGAGCAGTATCCGTCCTAGGCGACGGCCGTCGAGGCGCTGCCCTCCAGCCGCACCTCCCGACCGTCGCTGACCAGGCAGCGCGTCTGACCCTCCTCTTCGGTGTGCAGCCACACCCGACGCCCCCACAGCATCGCGATTGACTTCAACACCTCGGCGGCAGCCGCCAGATCCAGATCGCGACCGTCGTGGTGGTGGCGCAGGGCCAGTTCGCCCACTCCCCCGTGGTTGGAATCCACCAGCTCGATGCGCGGCTGCCCGCCCCACGAGAGTTCGCGCACCAATCGCGCGAGCAACGCTTGCCAGCCGCCGCGCTCCAAGCCCTCGGGAGTCCAGGCGGGGGCAAACAGGCTGGAGTGCCGCGCGAAGTTTTCGTCGACCACGGCCTCCATCAGGCCGGCGTCATGGTGCGCGCGTCGCAGCCGGAACAGGTCCAGTCCGCGAGCTTCGGCGTAGCGCCACAGCTCCAGCCCCAGACGGTATGGATTGAGCGCGCCGGCTGCGGCCGCGGTGGCACCCGAATGGCAGTCGGCGAAGTCGATCACTTCCGAGGGCTCGAGGATGCCCCCGGTGAGTATCCGGCTGTGCCAGAAGCAGGCCCAGCCCTCGTTACTGATCTTGGTCATGCGCTGCGGGAGGAAATAGCGCGCTTCGGCCTGAACGATGCGCCCCAACTCGCGCTGCCAGGCAGCCAACGGCGCGTGATCAACGAGGAAGGCCAGCACATCCCAACTGGAGCATCGAGGCCGCTCTTCGGAAATGCGGCCGCTCACGCCCCCCATCGCGGCATCCAGCGAGCGGCGCGCGCGTTCGACTGGCCCGCCGCGCTGCTCCTCTCGCGAGCGCGCCCGCAGATGCTCGGCGAGCGCGGCGTGCGGATCCAGCAGCGTGTCGAGACACAGGAACTGATCCAGACAGCGCTCCACCGCATCCTGACCATGCTCTTCCATCATGGAGCGCACGAGGCCAGCGTGCTCCGCCATTCGACCGAGCATATGGCGATCCGTGGGCGCGAACCAAGCATTGTTGGCGAAGAAATCCGCGTGTCCGCAGACGTGCGCCATGACAAGTTTCTGCTCCATGCGCGAGTTGCTGCTGACCAGATAGGCATGTACAGGATCGTTGTTGATCACGAGCTCATAGATCTTCGAAAGACCGTAGTGCCGACCCTTCTCGAGTCGGTCGTACTCCATGCCGAAGCGCCAGGACGGGTAGCGCAGCGGAAATCCGCCCATCGCGCACAGGGCATTGACCGCATTGGCGTCGACCATCTCGAACAGCAGGTCGAAGAATCTCAGTCCGTGGGCTCGAGCGCGGGCCTCGATTCGCACAGCCTCGCGGCGAAGATCCGCATCCAGGGTGCGCGTCGGGATCATCACCGACCGCTCCCCAGAAAAGCGCGTATGGCTGCGCGAATGCCATCGCGGTCGTTGACGTTGACTGTCACCAGACGCTCCGCTTGAGGCAAAGCCGTGTCGAGTTCCTTCTTGAACTGGCCGGATCCGTAGGCGCTCTTGACCTGTCCGTAGCAGAACTGGTTGACACGCGGCAGCAGCTCGTCGCGCAGGAGGGAAATGCAACGCTCGGTGTCGCGCGCGCTCCAGTTGTCGCCGTCAGAGTAATGGAACGGGTAGATGTTCCAGTCCTCCGGTGGGTAATGCTCCTGGATCTTCTGCAGACACAGCTCGTAGGCAGAAGAGATCTTGGTGCCACCGGATTCGCGCAGGTGGAAGAACGAGTCGGAGTCCACCTCCTTGGCGACGGCGTCGTGGACGATGTACACGACGTCGATGTTCTTGTATTGACTGCGAAGCCACGTGTCGATCCAGAAAGCCTTGATGCGCACGATCTCCTTCTGTTCGCGCCCCATCGAGCCGCTGACATCCATGATATGGAAGATCACCGCCGATGAGTGTGGACGCGGCTCGGGCTTGCGCATCCGGAAGCGTTCGTCCTCGGGCAGCGGAACGATCCTGGGAAGCAGCGGATCGTAGCTTCCCGAAGCGATGCTGCGCTTCAGCGCATTGCGCCAGGTGCGACGGAAGTGCCGCAGGCTAGCCGGCCCTTGCTCACAGATTCCACGCCAGCGGCTCGCTTCGCTGTCGAGCTGCCGTCGACCTCGGGCCTCGATGCGAGGCAGCTCGAGTTCCTCCCCCAGCATGCGCGCGAGCTCCTCGAGTTCGACTTCAACCTCGTAGAGATGCGAGCCCTCGCCGTCTCCGGCCTGGCCGCCGCCTTCGCCGGTGCGTTTGTCCCCCTGACCACCCTCGCCAGCTTCGTCGGCACTGCCGCCGCCGCCAGCCGGATTCTCCCCGAAGCGCAGGCGCGGTAGTTCGATCTGGGGCAACGGAATAGAGATCGAGCGCTGTCCGCGCCGACCGAGCAACTCGGAAGTCGAGAGAAACCGTCGCAGATCCACTCGCAGACGGCCGCGCACGATGTCGCGGAAACGGTTGCGGTCGCGCTCGATGCTGGAGAGGCTCATGGCGTGAGGCTCTCAGGCCGCGGCCTTGGGCTCCGCGCGGGCGAACAGTCCGGCTGCCTGGGCCAGAATCTCGTCCGCCGTGGCCTCGTCGTATCCGCACTGACGCATCAGTCGCGCGCGGATCTCCGAGATCTTGGACTGCACGCGCGGGTCGACGACCTGCGAGACCAGTGTCGTCAGCTGGATCGTGTCGCGCCGGTCCTCGAACACCTTGCTCTCCAGCGCACGGCACAGGCGTGCGTTGTCGCGGTAGTCAAACACTCCGCCCTCAAGCCGCACGGCCGAGATGTAGTTCATCAACTCGTGCCGGAAATCACCCTTGCGCGTCTCGGGAATCTCGATGCGCTCCTCGATGCCGCGCATCAAGCGTTCATCCGGCTCACTTTCGCGTCCCTCCGGATCGACAACCTTCTCGCGCGTGACCCAGGCTTTGACGTTGTCGACGTACTTGGCGCACAGCGAGCGGATCTCCTCGGGATCGGCGGTGATTGCCGCCTGAACCTCGCGCTGGATGATGGTCTCGTACTCTTCCCGCACCAGACCGATCAGCTGGACATAGCGCTTGCGCGTTTCTTCGCTGACGATCAGCGAGTGGTGACGCAATCCCGACTCGATTTCGTCGAGCACCATGCGGGGCGTCACCGGACCTCGCGAGCTCGCGATGCAGGTGGCGATGCGGTCCTGAACGTAGCGCGGCGAGATGCCCGCGAGCCCCTCCCGCACGGCAGCCTCGCGGATTTCGCGCATTTGAGCGGGCTGGAAGCCGTGAACTTCTTCGCCGTTGTACAGCCGCGCCTTCTGCAGCAGGCTGAGAGAGGCGTGGGCGGGTTCTTCCAGCCGCGTGAGCACGGACCACAGGGCCGCCATCTCGAGCGCATGCGGCACCAGCGGGCGTAGGGGCGAGCCTCGGCCCGCGAACTGCCGGCGGTAGATTTCGAGTTCGTCGCCGACGGCGAGATTGTAGGGCACGTCGATCTTGATCGTGCGGTCTCGGAAGGCCTCCATTAGCTCATTCCCGGCGAGCTTTCTGTATTCGGGCTCGTTGGTGTGCCCCAAAATCAACTCGTCGATCGAGGTCTGGGCGAACTTGCGCGGCTTGATCGCGTGCTCCTGAGTGGCACCCAGCAAATCGTACAGGAAGGCCACATCGAGCTTCAGCACCTCCACGAACTCCAGCAGGCCTCGATTGGCGACCTGGAACTCGCCGTCGAAGTTGAAGGCCCGCGGATCGGAGTCCGAACCGTACTCGGCGATGCGGCGGTAGTTGAGATCGCCCGTCAGTTCGCTCGAGTCCTGATTCTTCTCGTCTTTTGGCTGGAAGGTGCCGATGCCGACCCGATTGCGCTCGGAGAGCAGCAGGCGGCGCACTCGTACATGAGCCACGACGCTCTTCCAGTCCCCCTGGCAACGCTCCATCAGGCGCTCGAAATGAAAGCGGCTCACCGGGTCGAGCTCCCCTTGGATTTCCAGGCGGTACTCGCGCCGGTTGCGCCGGTTGAGCTCGGACTCGACCCCCGCGCGCGCCTCCGCAGGAATCAGCAGCAACGGATCTTGATGCATGGGCGAAGGCGTGGTTTCACCGTCGATTACCCACTCGAAGGTGTACAAGGCGCCCTCATCGGTGCGCGAATAGGCCTCCAGCGAACGCTTCAGGATGCGCGCGATCGTGCTCTTCGCGGAGCCCACTGGACCGTGGAGCAGCAGCACGCGGCGTTCCGGTCCAAGACCGAGAGCCCCGGCTCGGATCGTGCGCACGAGCTGGTCAAGCGCCGAGTCGAGCCCGAAGACAGCGTCCGCTCCCTGACCGTGCGGATCGTCGAACAGCTTCCAACGCGGTGCGCGGCCCTGCTTGCCGGGAATGCAGCCATGGCTCTCGATCATGTCCGAGATGCGCTGCCAGGCATTGCGGGCCAGCTCAGGACGCTCCTGAACCAGCTCGAGGTAGTCCTCGAAGCTGCCCTCCCAGTGCAGTGCGCGCCAGCGGTCGGGGGAAACGGAGTCTTCGATGCGCTGGATGAGGGGGGTGTGCTCTTGCATGGGGGCCATGGCGGGGAACGTGGGGATCCTCCGCCTCTCTCATCGAGAATTGGCTGCCGCAGCGTGAGACAACCTCCCCAAAACCTCGCCCGGGTGGCATCGGGAGCCCCGCCTCGCTACACCATGCGCATGCCGACGCCCTTCGCCCTGCTGCTCCTGCCCCTTGCCACGGTCATTTTTTCCGGCTGCGACGCGCCCAAGGCTCCGGCCGGAATCGAGTTCGACAGCGCGCGCGCATGGAAGCATCTGGAGACTCAGGTGAGCTTCGGACCGCGACCGGCGGGTTCACCCGCGCTGGAAAAAACCCGCGCATGGCTCGCCGAGACGCTGAAGAGCCACGGCCTCAAGCCTGTGCGCGAGGACTTCAAGTCGCCGACCCCCAAGGGCGAGTTCGCCTTCGCCAACATCTACGCCGATCTGCCGGCGAAGAACCCCGCGAATGCGGAGTGGATCATCCTCGGCTCCCACTTCGACACGAAGATCACCGAAGGTCATTTCGCCGAGCCCTTCCTCGGAGCCAACGATGCCGGCTCGAGCACCGCAGTGCTGCTCGAGCTGTCGCGGGTGATCGCGGCGAACGGTGCTCGCGATCTCAACTACCGCTTTCTGTTCATCGATGGCGAAGAGGCGATCCTTTGGGACTGGGCCGGAGAGGACAACACCTATGGTTCGCGGCATCATGCCGCGCAGCTCAAGCAGAGTGGGATGGCCTCGCGGGTACGCGCCTTCATCCTGCTCGACATGGTCGGCGACAAGGACCTGCAGTTGATGCGCGATCTGTATTCGGATCGGCGGCTGCTCGAGATCTTCTTCTCGACGGGTCGGGAGCTTGGCTACCAGCGGCACGTCGATGGACGGGCGGAAGAGATCCGCGATGACCACCTCTCGTTCATGGCGGTCGGAATTCCCTCCGTCGACCTGATCGATCTGGACTACGGCCCGCGCAACAGTTACTGGCACACCCCGAAGGACACGCTCGAGCACTGCTCGCAGGCGTCGCTGCAAGTGATCGGCAGGCTGGTGCTCGCCAGCCTGCCGAAAGTGGAGCAGGAATTCCGACGCCCGCGCTGAGCCGCTAGCCGACGGTGGGCTCTTCGGGGATCACGGTCGGAGGCTCGGAGCGCATCGGCTCGGGCGCTGCTTGTGGCGGTGGCTTCGCGACGATTTCGACCACGGGCTCGCCGCTCTCCGCGTCGACCGCGGTGCGCGACTTGGTCCTGCGACCGGCCGGAGCATCCACGAAGCGCTCGACTTCGCTGAGCTCGACCGAAACCTGCCGCGAAACGCCCTTGGTCTCCATGGTCACTCCGTACAGCGCCTGACAGGCGGCCATGGTGCCCTTGTTGTGGGTGACCACGACGAACTGGGTGCTCTGTGCGTAGCCCGCGAGCATCGCGAGGAAGCGATCGATGTTGGCATCATCGAGCGCAGCATCGACTTCGTCGAGGATGCAGAATGGGCTGGGCCGGGCCTCGAAGACCGCAAAGAGCAGTGCGAGCGCCGTCATCGTGCGCTGACCGCCCGAAAGCAGACCGATCGAGAGCATTTCGCGACCGGGAGGGCGCGCGATGATGTCCACGCCCGCTTCCAGGATGTCGACACCCTCCTCGAGCTTCACCTCGGCACGGCCTCCACCGAACAGCTGACGGAAGATGCGGGTGAAATTCTCGGCCACCTCCTTGAAGGTTTCCTCGAACAGGCGCTTGGACTCGCCGTCGATCGTGCGCACCGTCTCGTCGAGGGATGCGCGCGCGGCCGCCAGATCCGCCCGCTGGGCCTTGAGGAACTCGGCGCGCGTGCCCACCTCGCTGAGTTCGCTCATCGCCTCCATGTTGACGGGCCCGATCTTGTCGAGCTTGGCGCGCAATTCGCGCACCTCGGTCTCCAACTGCTCCAGACGACCGGCTTCGAGCAGTTCGGGCTCGGGCGTGAAGCCCTCCGCCAGCACGGCCAGCGTCGCGCCGAGTTCTTCCTCCGCGCGGCGAGTGATCTCGGCCAGTTCCAGGCACAGGCGCTGCTCCTCCAGCCGCGCGGCCGAGAGTCGCTCGCTGCGCTTCTCGAGCTCGCGGGTGACGGCATCGACGCGCTCGCGCAGACTCAGCACGATGGTGCCGCTCTCGTCCGCGCGTGTGCGCAGGCCGCCGAGCTGCTCCTCCGCGCGCGAACGTTGCTCGAGCAGGAGCTTGCTCTGCTCGGCGAGCTGCGAACACTGCGATTCCAGCTCCGCGGCGGCCGACTCGTGCTCCACGGACAAGCGGGCAGCCCGCGAGCGCTCCAGCTCGAGCTCCTCGACACCGCGCGCGAGATCGCGCACACGGCGGCAGAGGCCCTCGTGCTCGGAGCGCGCCCGCGCGGCGCGCACCTGCGCGTCCGAGGAACGCGTCGCGGTGGCGCTGCGCGCCTCCTCGCTGGCGGCGCGTTCCGCTTCCATGGCGAGCAACCGCGCGTGCTCCTCATCCCAAGCGAGGCGCGTGCTCTCCTCCTTGGCTCTGGATGTGGAAAGCTCCGCCTGCAGACGCTCGATCTCGCGCTCGATCTGCGCGGCTTCGTTGGCCTGCGAACGCTCCGCCGCCTCCAGATCGCTCATCCGCGCGCGAGTCGTGGCCAGCTGACTTTCGGCCTGGGCCCGCTGCGTGCGGCGCGCCTCGAGTTCCTGACTCGAGCGCTCCCAGTCGCGCTGCAGAGCCAGGCGTTCCTGCACCAATCCGTTGCGACGCGCTTCCACGGCGGCGAGCTGCGACTCCAGCGCCGCGACGCCGGCCTTCAGTTCGGCGGCCGAGGAACGGCGACCGACGGCGCCCTGCGTCAGATTGCGCACACCTGCAAGGATGCCGGCGGCGTCGACGACTTCGCCTTCGGGCGTGACGGCACGCCACTCGGGATGCGCGCCCACCAGCGCGAAGGCCTGCTCGAGATCGGCCACCAGCAGCACGTCTCCGGTCAGAATCGACGCCAGCGGACGGCATTCCGCGCTGCACCGCACGTGCTCCAGCAGCCGGCCCTGATGCAGGCCGACAGGCGGCAACTCGCGCTCCAGGGGTGCAGGCGCCGCTCCCGCCGGCATCAGCAGCGAAAGCTGGCCGCTTTCCCGCGTGCGCAGCCAGGCCGCGATCTTCTGCGCGGCGGCGCGGTTTTGAGCCATCAGCGCCGCGCCGCGCAGGCCGAGCACGGCGTCGAGCGCGCGTGCATGCACCGTGTCGGTCAACAGGTGATCGGCGACCAGTCCGAGCAGCTCCTCCTTGCTGCACGGCTCGCCCTGACGGGAAACACCTTCCATCAGCTTGCGTGCACTCTTGCCGATGTCCTCCAGATCGCGCTCACGATCGAGCAGGAACTCGATCCGGCTCGCCAGCCGCGTCTTCTCGAGCTCCAGCCGGTTCTTCTCGCGGTCACTCTCGCCGATCGAGGTCGCGACTTCCGCCAGTCGCTGCGCCAGCGCCTTGCGTGCCGCGTCCTTTTCCGCCAATTCGTTTCCGGCCGCGACGCTGCGTTCCTGAGCCTGCACAAGCTCCTCGCGCATGCGCTGTGCGGCTGCCTGAGCCTCGCTGGCGCGCGCGGCCGCTCGCTGGCGGCGTTCCTCGGTGACCGGCAGGGCTTCAGCGAGGGAGCGAGCGCGGTTCTCGGCGCGCGTGCGCTGGTCGAGCAGACCGAGCACCGCCTCGTTCTGGTGGCGCACCTTTTCCTTCCACTCGCGCCAGGCGCTCTCGAGCGCCGCAAGCTCGCGGAACAGCTCCTCTGCGACCACGGCGGCCTCGCGGGCCTCGACCTCGACGCGCGTTTCCTCCGTCCGCAGGTCAGACCATTCGGCGGCACGCGAGGCGTGCGTGGCGCCGAGTCGCTGCGCGCGTCCGGCCTCGTCCCGGCCGGCCTGCCGCTCCTGCGCGGCGCGATTGGCGAACTGGGCGCGACGCTCATCGAGCGCGCGACCCTCGGCCGCCAGAGCACCGGCTTCGCTGACGAGCCGCTCGATCTCGGCGAGCAGCACGCCGCGCTCGGCGTCGCGTGAGCTGACGTCGGATTCGGCTCCCTCGCGCAGCCCCCGCAATTCACCGATCGCCTGCTCCATGGCGGCCAGCGAACGGGTCAGCTGGTCGAGCTGCTCGCGCAGCACGTGGCTGCGGTGGGAAATCCAGCGCGTTCGCATGCGCGACCACTCGTCGCGCGCCTCGACGAAGCGTTCGGCCTTGCCCGCCTGGATCTTGAGCGAGCGAACGCGGCTGTCGAGCTCGTTGACCACGTCATCGAGGCGCTGCATGTCCTCGGCGACCTTCTTGAGACGCAGTTCGGCCTCCACGCGGCGCTGGCGGTAGCGGCTGATGCCGGCCGCCTCCTCGAAGATCCGACGACGCTCGAGCGGGTTGGCCGACAGCACCGCGTCGATCTTGCCCTGCTCGAGCACCGAGTAGCCGCGGCTGCCGAGCCCGGTGTCAAAGAGCATCTCGCGGATGTCCTTGAGCCGCACCTTCTCGCCATCGATCAGGTATTCGCCGTCGCCGCTGCGGAATACGCGGCGAGTGATCGACACCTCTGCGCCGCGGCCTTCCAGCGTGCTCGCTGCATTGTCGAGGATCAGGCTGACCTCGGCGACCGACATGCCCGGCCGCGATTGACAGCCCTTGAAGATCACATCGGTCATCTCCGCGCCGCGCATCGAGGTCGGGCGTGTTTCGCCCAGCACCCAGCGCACGCTGTCGACGACGTTGCTCTTGCCGCAGCCGTTGGGGCCGACGACGCCCGTGACATCGTTCCGGCCGAACTCGAAGACGGTGCGATCCGCGAAGGATTTGAAGCCGAAGAGCTCCAGTCGTTTGAGACGCATGTGGGTGGTCAGGTCTGCGAAGTGCGCGCTACGGGGACAGTGGAAACAGAAGAGTCGTAGAGGGTCGGCTGGGCATCGCCCGAGGGCGGCAGCGCGCCGGGCAGCACGACCAGCGTGTGGGCGGCGCCGCGCGTGCGCGCGCGTAGCTCGTCCGCCTGCGATAGCTGCTGCAGGCTCCAGCCGCGCTCGGGCATGATCTGTCCGCAGCTGACCGCGTTCATCACCAGCGCCAGCTGGGCGATGCCCAGCGCCGCGCCGAGGCGCCCAACCTCGAAGCCGGTCGAGTACTGCTCAGGCTCCGCGGGGGCCTCGGCCTGTTCGCCGAACAGGAGCGGCTGGCGCGCAGGAAACTGCAGGCGATCGAGCGCCGCGAAGCGCCGCGCCGCACGCGCGCCATGCCGCGGGGCGAGCACGACCGCGAGGCCGCGCGCCTCGCCCAGCCGACTGACCGCCTCCGCCAGGAAGGCCAGCACGCGCGCATGCTGCTCGCCGCGCAACTCGCCATCCCCCATCGTCCGCAGCGCCTCGCCGAGGCCCACGGGGACCACGCACTGCTGCACGCGGCCGCGTAGCACGCTGCGCGCCTCGCGCGCGCGGGCAGCGCCGCGCTCCAGCTCGACCAGCGCATCGAGAGCGCGCTCGAGCATCCGCGCCAATTCCTCGAAGAACGCGTCCTCGCGCCAGGCTCCCGCGCGACGGGCCGCGCGCGGCAGATTGAGCGCCACGGCGCTGGCCAGCGTCAGCACGCCGCGCTCGCGCGGCGCCCGCACCAGACCCGCTCCCGCGACGCGCGATTCCTCCGCCTGCCAGCTCGGGAGCACGCGGCCGCACTCCAGCGCGCGGGCGATGCAGGCCCCGGCCTCGGCGTCCTCCGCCGCGAGCGAAGCGAGATCGGCGATCGCGATGCTGGCCTGCAGCGCTCGGGCATTCTCCGGCTCCAGCCGGGACAACTCGGCCACGATGCGCGCCAACTGGGCCGAAGCGCGCGCCGAGCCCGACAGGGGCGCAAAGCACAGCTCGATGCGGCGCTGCTGGGCGAGCGCGAGCGCCTCCAGCGCACGCAGCAGCGGCCCGAGCAGCGTGCGCGGAAGGGCACCGAGTTCGCCGGCCACATCGTCGAGCACCAGCGTGTCGCGGACGCGAGCCAGTTCGGCGCCGATCTCCGCCAGCTCTCCGAACAGGCCCTCGGAGGGCGCCCCCGCCCGCGCGAACAGATCCAGCGGAATCGAACGCGACAACGGCTGGTGAAAGGCGCTCAGGTCCTCGATCCAGAACTCTCCCGAGAGCAGCGCATCCGCGCTTTCCTCGCGGAACAGATCCTCCAGCGCGTAGCGCTCCAGAACCCGGCCGCTGAGGGCCTGCTCCAGCTGCGCGCCATCTTCGGCCAGCCAGCGCGAAAGATCATGGCGCGGCACGCTGAGCGCGCGCGTCCGACGCAGGGCCTGTGAGAGCCCCATGTCAACCAACTCGTTGTCGACCAGCTCGCGGATCAGTGCGGTCGAGATGCGCTTGAGCCCGCTGTCGAACACGCGCGCCTCCACGTTCGCGGCGACGGTCTCGGCCGTGGGCCGCGGCAGTTCGGCCTCGTTCATCAGCGCGGCCACGATGCGGCCCTTGCTCCAGCTCTCCAGCGCGCCCGCCACCTGCACGCGCGGCGCGCGGCCAGAGCCCGCCTCCTCGCCGTGCACGGCAAGCACGTTGCGGATCCGGGCCCGCCGGTCGCGGTAGAGAATGTAGGCCTTGGCGACCGCCGCATGCCCGAGCTCGATCAGCGCCAGTTCGACGAGATCCTGAATCTCCTCGATTCCCGGAATGGGTTCTTCGATGCCCTGATAGCGCCGGCGCAGCGCCAGTTCGACGACATCGGAGACCTCGCTTGCAAACAGCGGGTCCTGCTCGCCGACGGCGGACTGAGCCTTGCCCACGGCCTCGGCGATCTTCTGCTTGTCGAAGGGCACCTCGCGCCCATCGCGCTTCTTCACGCGGCGGATCTTCACGGGCGCGGCTCCCCGCCGTCGCGGGCGGCGCGCTCGTCGAGCATCGGACGCAGTTCGTTGAGGAACTCGCTGACATCGGTGAACTCGCGGTAGACCGAGGCGAAGCGCACGTAGGCCACCTGATGCAGCTGGCGCAGCTCCTCCATCACCATCGAACCGATCACCGAGCTTTCGACCTCGCGATCAAATTCCTCCTGGCAGCGCGCCTCGATGCGCGCCACCGCGGCCTCGATGGCCTCGCTCGACACCGGGAGTTTTTCGCAGGCCTTGAGCATGCCCTGCAGCACGCGTTCGCGGTCAAAGCGCACGCGCTCGCCGCTCTTCTTGACCACGCGCAGGGGGGTCTCCTCAATCCGCTCGTAGGTCGTGTAGCGCAGAAAGCACTCCAGACATTCGCGCCGGCGCCGGATGACGCTGCCTTCGAGCGAAGAACGCGAGTCGACCACGCGGTCGTTGTCCTTCTTGCAGCGGGGGCAGTTCATGGGAGGGCAGGGGGGGGGGAGCAACCCCAAGCGGTTGGGGTACAAGGCGCGCGGGCCGGAAGCGATGGTGGTCACACGAGGCGCGGGAGCATAGCAGAAGGCCGCTCTGCCGGCTAGTCGCAGAGCGCGGGGCCTCGACGGCAACGCGTTGATGGACAGGGACTTGCAAGCCTTCGTCGAGGGCGCGTCGGGCGGCTTGGGTGAGCTTGCAGCCGCCCTCACCAGGGCAGCGCCGTGACCTGAGCGGCCCGGAGTTGCACGGTGCGCACCTTTGGCTCCCCCATCCCCGCCAGACGGGCCTCCACCCGGTAGGAACCGGCCGGCAGCGGGGGGATCAGCACGGCCCGGGTGCCGGCGGGGAGTTCCGCATCGCCCGCGACGGCTGAGCGGTGAGGAAAGTAGAGCCGCTCCAGGCTCACGGGGCCTTTTGGGCCCTCGATGCGCTCCACTTTCAAGCTCTGCGCCTGTGCGTTCTCCAGACACAGGACAGCGCCGCGCTCCACAGGCATGCGTACCTGGACGCGCCGGCCGCGATCCACCCGCACTGTGGGCTCCTGAGGCAGCAGCGTCTCCATGTACCCGTTCCAAGTCCCTCCCGTTTCGACGCGTATCTTCCAAAGGCCTGCAGGGAAGTCCTGCACGAGCACGCCGGATCGCGTGTAGTCACCGAACCACTCGCGCGTCTGAAAGTCCGGCTCGTTCGCGTCCACGATTCGCACACGCGCGCGGCGCACGAGTTCGCCGCGCAGATTCTGTTCCCAGATGAGCAGCAGTTCTCCGCTGCCCGGACACGCGAGTTCGACGACACACCGGACCGTGGTGCCGACATCTGGTCCCCTCAGCGTCCGAAGCACGGGCTCGCAGTCCGGGCGCTGGATGCGAAAGCGGTACTCAACGCCCGCGCGCACGATCCACTGTGTGCGCCCCGCCGGATCGACGATGCAGCGCACAGGGTGCGGCTCAGCGAGCATGAAGACCTCGGCATCATCACACGGTACGCCCCGGCTTTGCACCTCGAACGCGATGAGGGAGTCGGCCCGCGTGAGCTGCAGACCGCGCGCAGGCGCAAGCACTTCCGTCGAAAACCCCTCGAGTCCGGGCAGGCTGCATCCAGCGCTGGATGCCCAACTGACCCTCTGCAGTCCCGGGGCAAGGCCTTTCAGCACGAAATGGCCATCGGGAGCAACGCGCGCTTCGCGCTGAAGGATCTGCGCCTGTTGACCGCTCCACAGCAGCAACACGCCGGCATCGCCGCTGGGTACGCCGCGCGGATCCGTGCCGCGCGGATCCGTGCCATTTGGATCTGTGCGCGAAAGCGTGGCCGAGATCATCGTCGGGGCCGGGGCATCCCCGCTCATGCGCACATGTCCTTCCAAGGCGGCACCAGCCGGCAAGCGCAGCATCCCAAGGTCCTGCTCGACTCCCGCCTCCGGACTCACGGGCACCACCAGCGGCGCGTCGTCGGGCCCGACGCAGGCCAATAGCAGCGGCTCGAATGTGTCCACCACCAGACGGAATCCGCCGTTCGCATCCGTGCGAGCCTGCTGGACCAGCGCATAGGCGCGAGCCGTTCCCGCCGGGTGCACCAAGAGCAACTTGCCGCCCGCAACGGGCTTCTCGTCAGCGGACAACACCTGTCCGCGCAGACCCGCCGCCGCACGCAGTTCGAGGCGTGCCTCCAGCACCCGCAGTGGACGACCCGCCTCGTCCGGGCCGGCATCCACCGCCGAATCGAGCGCAATGCGCCGAGCTGGCGCCAGACTGGTCGTGCTGCGCCACTCCAGAAGGAACGGGCCCGCACCACTGGACCGCGAGCGAGAGCCGGAGGTCGTCAGTGGATCCAGATCCAGACTGAAGCTCCCATCCGCTGCGATTCCGGCGCGCAGTCTGTGCCGATCGGTCTCGGCAAAGCCCGTGTCATAGGAGAGTACGACATGGCCGATGTCTTCCGCATGGCAACGTTCGAGGATGCTCTGAGGTCCGACGACTTTCCCGACCAGCAGCCAGTGCGGTCGGCGGGTCAACTGCAATTGATTGGGTTGTGGCGCGGAGAGAATGAGCGATGGCTCGTGGGCCGGCAGTGAAATCTGGCGGGTCGGCAGAGGCGCTTCCTCTGTCCGATCACCTTGAGGCACGGAGATCGAAGCGGAAACAGAGCCGGAGGCTGCGGGACGAAAAGCAATGAGCGGTGATCGATGGGCATGCCAGATGCCGAGCAGCAGGAACAGCGCGGCCAGCGCGAGCAGCCAGCGAGGGCGCAACGAGGATCTGTGCATGCTGCGAACTCCTTACAAAGGGCAGAGTGGGTTGCCGTGCGCGCCGCTGGGAGCTTGCTGCGCTGTCTGGTTCCCCCCGCTGGAGCCGGGGGAGCCCGAATCTCCCGCGGGAGTTCCGCGTCCGCCCACTCCGCCAGCCCCCCCGTTGCCACCGGCAGCGAAAGCCCCAGCTCCACCGATGCCCGGATCTCCGTTCTTGGGCCCTCCAGTTCCACCCCGGCCGGCAAAATTCACGATACCGCCACCCCCCGTTCCCCCAGGCCCTCCCGTGCCACCAGGTGCGGAATAGCCAGGGGGATTGGCCATGGCGTCCCAATAGGCGGATCCGCCGGTGCCTCCCGGTCCTCCGGATCCTCCCTCAAAGCGGGGTGCATCCCCACCGGTCCCACCGGTTCCGCCCTTGTCGGGACAGCAATCGCTACCGGTGCCCCCGGCTTCACCGGCGGTAGGAGTGCCTGAGTAGGTACCGCCATTCCCCCCGTTGCCTCCCGGCCCCCCTTGCGGCGACTGCGAAGTTCCGTTCGCACCTGTCGCACCCTGACCGCCGGTTCCCATGACGCCGGTCAGGCCATCCATTCCCTCGGTGCCATTCGTGCAGGGATTCGGGCGAAAAGCCTTTTTCGAAGTCTCGATCGCTGGAGTGGAAACCCCGATGCGAAGTCTCGCGCGGTGCTGCTGGACACTCGAAGCGTCGATACGCTCGTGATTCTGGAACACAACATTGCCACCGCGACCCGCCATCGGCGCTGGTGCAGCAAGATCTACGGCCGCACCCGCGTGGCCACCGTTGCCTGTGCGAATATGCACTGTGCCTGATGGACGCCTCACGCCGAGACACTTGCCATCCAAAACCAGATCCCCACCAAAGCCCCCATCTTCTCCGGCACGACCAGGCGCGCCATCACCAGACCAGACGGTGCCCTCAATGACGATCAAGGGCGCGTCCAGCAGGATGCTGGAGCCATGCCCCCCTCGCGAGCGCTCGGCGGAACCTGAATTCCTGCCCGTCTGACCGTCGGCACCCAGTACCGACCCGGTCACATGAATCACTTGGGACGCTCGCAGCACAATCCTTGGCGCATCCGAGCGCCGCTCGGCCGGGGATCGAAGGTGGGCGATCAGGTCACCCCGAATGAGAATGTCCGTCTTGGATTCCAGTTCCACATCTCCAGAGACAATCCAGGTCTTCCCAGCAGGGAGTTCCACTCGTTCAGCGAGGATTCGGCCAGAAAGTTCAGGCCCAACCATCTGCGGCGAATCGGCTGCGGCGGGGATTTGCGGGACGCGAAGCAGGAGGGCGCAGAGCCACATCAGGGACATGAAAGCCTCGTGAATTCACGCCGGCGGGATGCCAGCGACGCGCGCAGTGTACTCAGTCCGCTCGAGACCTGTCCATCACTTCCCCAGACAGAAGCGTGCGAAGATCCGATCGAGCACATCCTCGACACCCGATTCGCCGCTGATTTTCTCCACTTCCGTCTGTGCCAGCCGCAGTTCCTCGGCGCACAATTCCAACGCTGCGGCGGATTGCAGCAGGAACCAGGAGCGCTCCAGATGTTCGGCGGCGCGCTGCCAGGCAGCGGCATGGCGCGCGCGCAAAGCACCCAAAAGTCCGCCACCCTGCGACTGCCATTCGTGCGCAATCGCCGCGCGCAGCGCCGCCAGCCCCGCACCTGTGGGTACGGAAACCGCAATCGCCCCGGACGGCGCGGGCTGGGCTTGCGGTCGATCGATCTGCGACCAGACGAGCAGGCTCCCTGCGGGCCGGCGAGCGAGCTCAGGCGCATCGGCGCGCGCGATCCACAACACTAGATCGGCCTCTGCGACCAGCTCGCGAGCGCGGGCCTGCGCGAGCGCATCCAGCTCATCGGCGGGGAATTCCGACAGGCCGGCCAGGTCGCACAAGAGCAACGCATGCCTGTCAAGCTGCCAATCCTCGCGCAGGGCATCCCGCGTGGTGCCCGGCGCGGGATCGACCAGCGCACGCTCGGCGCCCAGCAGCGCGTTGAACAGTGAACTCTTGCCTGCGCTGGGTGCGCCCGCGAGCACCACTCGGCCGCGCTCGCCGCGCACGCTGCGCTCGCTTTCCTGCGCCTTGGCGCGCGCCATGCGGGCGCGCAGATCGGCGTACAGGGGCGCAAGCTCCTGTGCTCGGACGGCGGCCGTGTCGGACTCGTCGAAGTCCAATGCCGCCTCGCACAGCGCGCGCAGATCGAGCAGTGCGGCCCCGATGGCGTGCACCTCGCGTTCCAGTCCCCCGCCAAGCCACTCCAACGCGGCCCGCCGCTCCTCCTCTGTGCGCGCTTCGATCAGCGCCAGCACGCCTTCGGCACGGCTGAGATCAATGCGGCCATGGAGAAAGGCGCGACGGGTGAATTCTCCCGGCTCGGCGGCGCGCGCTCCGCACTGCTGGATGCGCTCGAGCATGGCTTGGACCAGTGGCAGCGCTCCGGGCATGTGAATTTCGAGCGTGTCTTCGCCCGTGTACGAGCGCGGCGCCTCGAAGCACAGGCACAGGCAGCTCACCCAGCCCTCGCCGTCGAACAGCCGCAGGCTGCGCGCGCCTCGCGGGCAGCACAACTCCGGATCGAGGCACAACTGGCGCAGGATGGCCTGCGCCGCGGGTCCGCTGACGCGCAGAATCGCGCGCTCGGCCGCACCGGGCGGTGAAGCCTGCGCGACGATCGTGTCCCCGAGCATGGCGAGGAAGAGGCGGTTTCGCGCGAAACTCAGCGCCCGCGCTTGGCCCCGCGCTGGCGCTTGAGTTCCTCGGCCTGCTTCTGAGCCTCCTGCGCGCGGTCCATCATCTTGGAGAGGAAACCCTTCTGCGAAGGCTTCTCCGCTTCATCGAGCGGCCAGTACTTGCGGATCACCTTCTGCTCGATCACCCCGATGCCCGACTGCGTGATCATGTAGAGCGACAGCCCGGCAGCGTAGTTGTAGAGGAACACGCCCATGATGATCGGCATCCACATCATCATCTTCTGCATGCGCGCGGCGTTTTCGTCGGCCGGCATCGGCATGCCCTTCTGCTGCCAGATCCACATGACGATCATCAGCGGCGGCAGGATGTTGAAGTAGTTCATGTCCCATCCGACGATCGGCACGATGAAGTCCCAGCCGAGGTAGATCGTGTGGTCGGGCAGCGAAAGGTCCGGAATCCACAGGAAATCGGCCTGACGCAGCTCGAAGGCCACGCGCAGGGCCGAGAACAGGCCGAAGAAGACCGGAATCTGGAGGAACATCGGCAGGCAGCCGCCGAGCGGAGGGAAGGCGCCCTCCTGCTGCATCAGCTTGGCCTGCTCCTGGTTGAGCTTGGCGCGGTCATTCTTGTAGCGCTCCTTGATTTCCTCGATGCGCGGCTGGAGCCGCTTCATCTTGGTCTGGTACTGAGCCATCGCCGTCTGCGAGCGCCGCTGGATCGGGAACAGCAGTCCCTTGACCGCGACCGTCAGCAGGATGATCGCAAGGCCCCAGTTGCCGACCAGCTTGTGAAAGAACTCCAGTACGGAGAGCAGCACGTAGGCGATCGTGGTGAAGAAACCCAGATCGTGATCGACGAGCGCGGCGGCGGCGGGATCCGCGGCGACGATCAGATCGCGATCCTTCGGTCCGGCGTAGAGCTTGTAGTTCCAGACCTGCTTCTGGCCCTTGGCGGGCAGCGCCAGCTCGAGTTGCACATCGGTGACGATCTGGCGCCAGGGCTTGGCTGCGGGGTCCTTGCGCAGCCAGGCCTCGTCGCGCAGCGCGCGCCAGCTGGCGCCCTTGAGGCTGTTCTGCGCCAGAGCGTCCTGACCGCGCAGCAGCACGGCGAAGTACTTGTTCTGCACGCCCGCGAACTGGATCGGGGGACGCGGGATCGTGAAGGCACCCTGCAGCTGGCCGCCGCCCTCGTCGCGGATCTGGACCTGAACATGGGGCCGGGTGCCGCCCTCCTCGGGCGCGCAGACCAGCGCCTGGGGTTCGTAGTAGTAGGCGTCCTGGCTGTCGCGCGGCATGCAGGCCGCGGGCGTCAGCACGAAGCCGATCGGCTTGGGCCCCGCCTCGAGGCTCTCATTCTCGATCTCAAACTGAAGGTCCAGATCGTGCGATTGCGGCCGGAACTGCAGGCGCTTGCGCAGCACGACACCCGTTCCCGGCGCGAGCGTGAACTCCACGCCGCGTCCGCCGTCGGCCTCCGTCAGCTCGCGCGCCACCCACAATTCCTCTTCCAGAGGCTTGTCGATGTACTCGCGCGCCGAAAGACTCGCCGCAAGCTGCAGCGAGCGCGTGCGACCCTGATTGGATTCCACCTCCTCAAGCACGCGCGTCCAGTTGGCGCTGTCGAGGCGCTCCTCGGCGGAGCGGCCGGCGCGGTCGGGATAATCGCCGAGACTCAGACTCTTCAGCGTGCCGCCCTTGTTGGTGAACACCGCCCGAAAACTGCCCGCCTGGCCGGCTTCGCCGACCTGAATCAGCAGTTCCTGCTCGCTCGCAGCGCGCTGCACCGAACCGCGCAACTCGCGGGCGGGAGCGGCTGGCGCGCTCTCCTTGGGCGCGAGCCGATCGTCCGCCGCTCCCGGAGCGCTCGCGGTCGAAGCGGCCGGGGGGGGCGGCGTCAGGCGCGGCGGCGGCGGGTTGAAGTGGTTCCAGAGCAGCTGCCAGCCGATGACGATCACCAGGCAGATCGGCAGCACGATGAAGATGCGCTTGTCCAAGAAAGTCCTTCGCCTTGTGCGGCGGTCCTAGCGGCCCACCGCGAGTCGGTCGGCCAGATATTCGGGCAGTTCGGGCACGGCGCGGATCGCGTCCGCAGCGGCACGGTGGTCGTACTCCAGCCGCACGAAGCTCACGGTCGAGCCGTCGAACAGCACATAGGAAAGCCGCGGGTCGCCGTCGCGCGGCTGGCCCACGGATCCGACGTTGACGATCATGCGACGGCCGGCATCGAGCGACAGCGGCAGCTCGAGCATGGTGCCCTGCGGGCGCACGAGCTCGCCATCCTCGAAGTAGATCGCGGGCACGTGACTGTGGCCCACGAAGCACACCGAGCAGCCGTTCTGCTGCATCGCCGCGAAGTTGGCGGAGAGCTTGGGCTTGTCCTGCGCGTCGCGCGGCAGCATGTATTCCTTGACGGGGTTGCGCGGACTGCCATGCGCGAACATGGCGAGGCTGTCGCACATCGCGGGCACCAGCTCGCCGATGAAATCCCAGTAGCGGGCGCCGTCCGGGCCGCCGAGCGCGGCGCGCGTCCACTCGATCGCGGCGCGCGCCTTGGGATTGAAGTCCTCGGCGCTCTCCAGCAGCGCCAGCTCATGGTTGCCTTGCAGGCACAGGCCCGGATAGAGCACCCGGGCGGGATCGCCAGCGGCGTCGCGCGGTTCGGCGACGCATAACTCCATTACGCGATCGAGGCACTCGCGCGGCTTGGCACCGTAGCCGATCACATCGCCGAGGCAGACAAAGCGCTCGGCCCCACGCAGGCGGGCATCCGCCAGCGCCGTCTCCAGCGCAGGCAGATTCGAATGCAAGTCAGAGATCAGCGCGGTGCGTGGATAGCTCACGGGATCGGGGGTCGGGGATTATCCGGCGCGCCCTGTTCTCGGGCAAGGATGCGCCCGCCGATGTAGGCGCAAAGACTCGCAGCCAGGCCTATCTGCAGCGGCAGCAGCAGGGGCGGGAGCGCGATGCCGAGCAGCAGCGCCAGCCGCGGCCACAGTCCCCATCCGCGTCGATCCAGGGCCTGCGCGAGGTGGGAGCGGTCCCCCTTCCAGGGCGGCACCTGGGCGCGCACGCGTAGCACGCAGACCCACGCCAGATCCAGAGCCGGCAGCCACAACAGCGGCCACAGTCGCGGATCGAGCGCAATCCAGGCTCCCAGCCAATGGCTGCCGCTGTCGCCCAGATAGGCGCGCGGCGCGCTGGAATCGCGGCGCAGAGCCGTGTTCCAGGGCAGCACGCCGCCCGTCAAGGCCACCAGCTCCCGGGCGCCGCACAGGGCCGCGCCGAGACAGCTCAGGCCGAGCAGCGCGCCATCGCTGTTGTCGAAGGTGTTGGCGAGATTGAAGGCCACGACGATCAGCGGCACATGCCACCAGGACGCCGCGGGCCAGATCGCCACGATCGCCAGCGCGCCGCACAGTTGCAGCAGCAGCTTCCAGCCCGCCGTCAGGCCGCCGCTCACCAGATCGTCGATCCCGCCCACCACGAGCGCGATGCTGAGCGCCAGCGAATGGGTCCCATCCAGCGCACAGCAGGCGAGCGCATGCAGCGCCAGGCCACCGACGCGTGGAACGGGCACGCGCTGCAGCTTGCGTGCGGGCGCCGCCTCGGCGCGATCCGCCAGGCGCGAGCGCGCCAGCCACGTGCTCAGCACTCCGCACAGCGCAAAACTCCCCGCAGCCAGCCAGACCGCGTTCACCGCGCGACTCCGTAGAGCCCGTGGGCGCGAATGTAGTCGAAGGCCTGAGGCGCGAGCCCTACAGGTGCCTGACTCGCGCCGCACAGTGCCGCGCGCAGTTCAGTCGATGACAGATCGACGGGCTCCATCGCCAGCGCGCCGGCGCGCAGCTTGGCGCTCAGCTCCGGGCCCAGGCGGGCCAGCCCCAGCGCTTCGTCGAGCGGTGCGCTGCCGCGGCGCGGCAGCACGATCGGCTGCACCCGCTCCAGCAACTCCCGCGCACGATGCCAGTGCGGCAGGCCCTCGAGATTGTCCGCGCCCAAGATCAAGTGCAGTTGGGTGCCCTCGGGCAACTCGCGGAGCAGGCTTTCGACCGTGTCGATCGTGTAGGAAGCGCCGCCTCGCTCCAGCTCGAGCCGAGACAACTGCATGCCCGGTTCGCCCGCGATCAGGAGCTCGACCAGCCGGGCCCGCTCCGGCCCGCTGGCGCCGCCGCGGTGAGCCAGCTTGAAGGGCGAGCGGGCGGCGGGCATCCAGATCACCCGCTCGAGCCCGAAGCCCGCCATGGCCCGGCGGGCAGCGGCCAGATGCCCGGCGTGGGGCGGGTCGAAAGAGCCTCCGAAGAGGCCGATCCGGGGGGCGGCGCTGGGCATCGGGCGGTTACTTTAGGGCCCCTGCGGGGGTAGCAGGCGCACCGAAGGACGAAATCCACCCCTAGCAGGGTCTGGACATTCCCCCCTTCGCACCCGACACTCACACCCCCCGCGAGCCGCGTCCGCCGGCGCTGTGTTGCGCCAGCGGGCGAGACACCGCGCCTGCGGGCGAGACATCGCGCCAGCGGGCGAGACACCCCGCCAGCGGATCGAACCACCAGCGGATCCCCTACCCCCCCCATGAAGACCCTCCCCCTCCTCGGTGCCGCCAGCCTGCTGATCGCCAGCGGCTGCCAGTCTCAGGCCCAGTACGTCAACCAGCACTGGTCGGAGCGCTCCGTGGCCCCGAGCATGTCGCGCCACTTCCTCTCCTACAACCCCGCGACTGACGGCAACTACCGCGACTTCGCTTGGGAGAAGAAGCGCTCGATCAACTGGACGATCCGCCGCCACTTCTTCCACCACAACCCCGAGAACCCCTTCCAGCCCTACGACGCGGCGTCCTTCGCTCCGCGCCCCAATAACTCGCTGGTGCCCCACCCGGAGAACTACATCCACTACGAGGGCATCGCGATGGGCGCAATCATCTACGGTGCCTCCGGGGCCTTCGTCCCGCTGCCGATCGACTCGATCATCGGCACCTTCGAGGAAGGCGGCGGGGATGAGTTCTTCGCCGGCGTCAACGAGTTCACCCGCCCTCTGGGACAAGTGACGACGAGCTTCCTGTACGACGGTCTGGGCTTCGAGCGCGCCAGCGAGCAGTAGTCCGCAAGCCGTTCCTGTACCAGTCACGCGCCGCATGCGGCGTGTGACTGGAGCCTGCGCAGGTCCGGCCCCAGCCGGACCTGCTGCTTGGTGGAGACCGCGAGCTACAGCTCCCAAGCCCGCGCGATCGCGCGGGTCAGCGACGGCGCCTGTGCGTCGATCCACGCGATCTCGAACTTGCGCCACCAAGTTTGCTGGCGGCGGGCGAACTGACGCGTCGCGAGCGCGATGGCGAGTGTGCAGTCCTCCAGCGTGCGCTCCCCCCGAGCGAGCGAGCGCACCGTGGCGTAGCCCAGCGCCTGCGAGGCAGTTGGACCGAGCCAGCCCTCGGTATCGAGGCGCCGCACCTCCTCCACCCAGCCCTGAGCGAGCATCTGTCGCACGCGGGCGAGGATGCGGACGTCGAGCTGTTCGCCGGGCATGCGCAAGCCCACGATGCGCGCCGACAGGGGCGCACGGCTCCACTGCTCCTGCCAGGCGCTGAGCGGTCGGCCTGTCTGCTGGTAGACCTCCAACGCGCGCACGACGCGCTTCCTGTCGTTGGCGTGCAGGCGCGCGGCGCTCAGCGGGTCGACGCGGGCAAGCTCGGCATGCAGGGCCGCGGCACCTTCCTCGGCATGGCGGGCTTCGAGCTCTGCGCGCAGCGCGAGATCGACCGCCGGTCCCTCGAACAAGCCCGCCAGCCGCGCCTTGAGGTAAAAGCCCGTGCCCCCGATATGGACGGCACGCACCGAGCGCGCGCCCAGCTCGGCCTCCACCGCGGCGAGATCACCGAGGTAGCGCGAGACGTCGTAGCGCTCCTTGGGCCCGACCCGATCGAGCATGTGGTGCGGCACGAGGGCGCGCTCCTCGGGCGTCGGCTTGGCGGTCCCGATGTCCATGCCCCGGTAGACCTGCATGGAATCGAGCGAGAGCAGTTCCAGTCCGTGCTCGCGGGCGAGTTCCAGAGCGGCCGCGCTCTTACCCACGGCCGTCGGCCCGATCAGAAATCGAAGCGGTTCCTGCAAGGCTTGTGGAAACATCCTAGCAGGCTTGGCGCGGCGCTCGTACGCTCACATTCGATGCTCACCAGCCTGCTCTTGTGCCTCTTGCAAGGACCGCCGGCACCGCCCCCGCCGCCCCGAGAGGGCGTGCCGGCTCCCGATCCGGCCGCGTCGGCCGGTCTCAAGCCGGGGGTGATCCCCGAGGGCACCAGCGCCGAGGCCCGATCCCGCTACGAGGCCCTGTGCGCCGCGACCTGGCCCAAGGATGCCGTGCGCAAGCCGATCGTCGGCTTCGATGTCACGCTCGATGTGCGCGTCCGCCAAGAAGGCCAGACCAACGAGGCGCTGCGACCGCTGCGCTATCGCTGGGCCTCACCCGGCTTCGTGCGCTTCACCACCAGCAACGAGCGCGAGCTGTTGCGCGGCCCCAAGGGCGATTTCCTGATCGACGCCGCGCGGCGGGAAGTGTTGCCGCTGGTGGGACGCGAACTGGCCGAGGACCGTCGCCAGCTAGAGGAATGGGCCAAGCTCTCGCGCAATTTCGTTTCGCTGAGCGATCCTTCGAGCCTGCGGCTGAGCCAGATCCGCGTGCTGGAGCAGGCGCCGGCCGGACTGCCCGCTTCACGCCGCACGGAAGGACTGCTGTGGCTGGCTCTGGCTTCGCCGGATTTCCAGATCCCCGGGCAGCCGACCGACGCGACGATCGTCGAGTTGGGCATGGACGCCAAGACCATGCTGGCGCGCCTGTGCGTCGTGTCGAGTTTCGACGGACAGCGAGCTGTGCCGCGGCTGCTGCTGGCCTGTGGCGCCTTCCGCACGCAGGAGGGCCGCGTGGTTCCCCAGGAGGTCGCGCTGCACATGCGCGACGAGCAGCGCTCCGCTTTCGAGGAGCGTCCGAGCATCGAGTTCTGGCTCAAGAAGAACTCGAGTTTCGAGCCGAGCTTCGAGGAAGCGACCTTCCTGCCGCCTGCCCGCTAGAAGAGCCCTCGCAGGCGCGCATCGTCCGGCGCGATGCGCGTCGCGCGGAACAGCGCGCGCGGCGGCGCCTTGCCGCCCTGTTCCGAGGGCTGCAGATCGCCGCCATGCGGGCTCCAGTAGTCCCAGACGATCTCGCCGGCGGGCGTGACCTCGAACACGCGGCCCTTGGCGCCCTCGCAGATCAGCGTGTTGCCGTTGGCGAGTCGCTCCGCACCGGAGATGAAGGCTGAGAAGAAGCGTTCGGGGTCCTTGTAGATCCAGAGCGGCTCCGCCGGCCCGAAGGGTTTGCCCGCTTCGCGCACGAAACCCTCGCTGGAGCGGAAGGGCAGCAGGATCTGCTCGACGCTGGAGTACTCCTGCAGCGGCCGAGCACTGCCGTTGTTGAACAGCAGCAGCGTCAGACCCTGCGCGGTGGGCACAAAGGTGGGATGGTGCTGATAAAAAAGCGTCTTGGCGCTCCGGCCGCCCATTCCGTAGTTGCGCGGGCTGCCCCAGCGGTACAGCAACGCGCCGCCCTTCCCGCGCCGTCCGCCCTGCTCACCCGAGGCCTCGGCCATCGTCGTGGCATGGTCGATGATCCAGATCTCCCCGAGGTGCGGAACGGAGAGCGCGATCAACTGCTCGTCGGCGAAGTAGCTGATGCCGTTGGTGTGCAGCCAGTCCGCCGTGATCTTGGGGCCAGCCTTCGCAGCGGAGTTCGCGGGCTTGTGGTCGTCGCCGCCGGTGTAACCCAGACGCTTCATCTCGCGCTCGCGCGCCTCGCGCCGCTGGCGTTCCTCGGCGCTCTCTTGCTTGGGGAGGAAGCGCACGTCGGCATTGATGTCGATGCGGCCGGGATGGTCAGCGGGCTTGCCGTAGTTGGCGAGCTTGTCATCGCGATCCTGCAAGAGGTGCTCGGCACTGCGCCATTGCCAGACGATGTTGCCGCCGCCGCCTTCGCTCGGCTCGATTTCCAGCACGACATCGGTCCACAGCCCCTCCTCATCGATGTATTGCGGATCGCGGCCGAGCGCGCGCACATCCTCGGGCTCAAGGTGCTCCCAGGCGATCGCCAGCAGGTTGCCGTTGGGCAGGCGGCAGAAATCGTGGTGCAGCGTCAGTTCCACGGTGGCGAGCTCAAAGTCCCACAGCAGGTTGCCGTCCCAGCTGATCTTCTCCAGGCGCCCGCCGATGCCGCCCCCGTGGAAGCGCGGATTGGGCTCAATCTGCCTGCTGCGCAGGAGCGCCCCCTTTTCCTCGAGATACACCGCACCGCCGGGTCGGCCCTCTACCTTCCAGCTGTGCTTGATCGTTCCATCGAGATCGACGAGCTGAATGAAGGATGAGTTGAGCGGCGCGATCAGCGTGTAGCCGGGCTGCGCCGAATCCTTGCGGACGAGCACGCCTTTCGGATCCTGCTCCTCCAGCAGGGAGAGCGCGAACAGAAATGCGAACAACATCTGGAAGCTCCTTTGGATCAGACGCGGCGCAGGAAGGCCTTTTCCAGGTCCGCGAGGTTGAAGCGAATGCGCGTGGGCCGCCCGTGCACGCAGGTCTGGTCGGACTCCAGCGCGCGCCCCCGCTCCAGCAGCGCGCGCATTTCCTCCTGCTCGAGCGCGTCGCCCGCCATCACGCTGGCGCGACAGGCGGCGCGGTGCAGGACTTCCTCGAGCAGGCGCTCGCGGGAGAGCGAGCGGCCTTCCTGAAGCGCTGCGGCGATCGCGCGCACCAGTTCCGCGGCCCGCAGGCGCTCCAGACGCGCCGGATAGGCCTGCAGCGCGACGGTCTCGCCGCCGAAAGCCTCGAGCTCAAAGCCGAGTCGGGCGAGATCCGCGGCATGGGCCGCGATCAGCACGGCTTCATCGCGCGAGAGCTCGACGAGTTCCGGAAGCAGCAGTCGCTGGCGCTCGCAGGATCCGGCCTGCAGTTCGGCGAGCAAGCTCTCGAAAGTGATGCGCTCGTGGAGCGCATGCTGGTCGATGATCTCAAAGCCCTCGGGCAAGGCCCGCACGATGTACGTGCGGGCGATCTGCACCAGCATCTCGGCCGAAACCGGAGCCGGCGCGGCGCGCGGCGCGAGTGGAGCGGCGGCGGGTGCGGGCTGTTCGAAGGCCGCTCCGCCCGGGCGTTCGTGGAGCTCCAGCCGGAAAGCCTCGCGCGGCGGAGGCTCTGGGAAGATGATCTCAGGGGTCGGAGGGACCGCCGCGCGGCGCAGCGCGCTCTCCACGAGCGACGCACCCGGAGTCGCCAGATCGCCGCGCTTGACGGCCTCGCGCACGGCGGCGGCGACGAAACCGAATACCGCGCGCTCCTCGCGCAGACGGATCTCCGACTTCTGCGGATGAACGTTGACGTCCACGCGCGCAGGATCGAGGGCGAGATTGAGGAAGGCCACGGGCTGGCGCGTGTCGAACAGGAAGCCCCGATAGCCCTCCTTGAGGGCGCGCAGCAGCAGCTTGTCGCGCACGAAGCGGCCGTTGACGAACCACATCTGCCGCGTGGTGTCCGCGCGGGCCAACCGCGGTGGAGCGACGAAACCGCTGAGCGTCATGCCGCCTGCATGCTCCTCGACCGGCAGCAGCGCGCTGGCGAGCTCGGCGCCGAAGGCGCGTCGGATGCGCTGCGCCAGATCGAAGGCCCCCTCGATGTCGAGCACGCGCTTCTTGTCGTGCAGCAGCACGAAGGCGATGCCAGGGTGCGAGAGCGCCAGCCGCTGCAGCACGTCGAGGCAGCGCGCCAGCTCCGTGGCCGTCTGCTTGAGGAAGCGGCGCCGCGCAGGCACGTTGAAAAACAGATCGCGCACCTCGATCAGCGTGCCCTCGCCGCCGCCCGTCTCCATCACGGGCGAGCTGACTCCACCCTCGGCATCGATGCGCCAAGCACGAGCCTCGCCGCGCGCGCGAGAAGTGATGCGCAGGCGCGCCACCGAGGCGATCGAGGCCAGTGCCTCACCGCGGAAGCCCAGCGAGGCGATATGCTCCAGATCCTCGGGACGCGCGAGTTTGCTGGTCGCGTGCGGCGCGAGCGCCAGCTCGAGATCCTCCGGATGGATGCCGATGCCATCGTCGCGCACGCGCACCAGCTTGACGCCGCCCTCTTCCAACTCGACCTCGATGCGCGTGGCGCCCGCGTCGATCGAGTTCTCGACCAGCTCCTTGACCACCGACGCGGGCCGCTCGACCACCTCGCCGGCCGCGATCTGATTCTTGATGTGCTCCTCGAGGCGCGCGATGCGCGGAGCGGAGGTCGGCAGGCTCATCGCGAAGCTCCCGCGCGCTGCGGCGCATTTCTGCCGGCAGGCTCGAGACGGTGACGCAGCGCAAAAGCGAAGAGTTCGTGAATGTCCAGGCCCGCCGCGCTGCGCGTCCGGCGCTCGAGCTCAAGGACATCCTCGTGCAGTCGGCGCCAGCCGGCGGCCTTGCGCAGTCGAGCGCGAGCCTCGAGTTCGGCCTGCTCGCGCGGATTGGCCAGCGTCGCGAGATTGCGCGGATCGAGTGCCACCGCGAGGGTTTTCGCCGCGCGCGTGCGCAGCGTCGCGAGCAGGATCGCCTGCAGCGCCGCGGCATCGGTCTCGCGCTCGCCGTCCCGGCCCTGGAATCCGCCGCGAAACAGCGCCTCCAGCCCGCTGAGGCTGCGTGCCGCATCGCCCGCGAGCAGCGCGTCACAGACGCTGAAGGGCGAGGCGCCGCTGTTCCAGGGCACGAGACTGCGCACGCTCTCCTTGCCGCGATGCGCCACGCGTTCAAGCTGCGTGTCGATCGCGGAGAGATCGTTGCCCGTGGCTGCGCTGATGTACAGCGCCTCGTCGCTCGAAAGCGTCACCGACAATTCGCGCGCACGCAGCACGGTCCACTGCACCAGTTCGGTCTTGCGCGGATCGGGATCCCAAGGCGGCGGCGTGTCCCACAGGCGCCGCAGCGCGAGCACCACTCCGCCCTGCTCGATCACGGCCTTGGCGAGCGCATGGTCGGCGCGCAGCCCTTCCGCGTCGACCACGAGCAGCCCGCCGATCGACTTGTCCTCCAGAAAAGCCAGCGCCGCGCGCGTGAATTCGGAGGGCTGCGAACCTTCCTTCTTGAGCAGGCGAGCACCGGCGCGCACGAACACGGCGCGCTCGGAGGAGAACATCGAGGGTGAGACCAGATCGTCGATCAGTCCGCGCAGCGAGAAGTCCGGATCCTCGGCGTCATGGCGCGCCAGTTCCCAGGGCTTTTTTTTGGCGAAGGCCAGCACGCGGTCCATCGCCAGCGTGCGAAAGTAGCGCTCATCGCCGCGCAGCACGACGGCGCGCGGAGCGCGCGCACCGCCGAGGGCGGTGCGCAGCCGCTGCAATTCCTCCAGCGGGGTCGCTTCGCGTTTTTTGGACTCTTTCATCCGGCTTTGCCCGCCATCAGAGTATCGAGAAGCAGCCCGAGGAACAGCCCGACGCCGACCCAGCCATTGAGCGTGAAGAAGGCCAGATCGACCCGGCTGAGGTCATCGGGGCGCACGATCCAGTGCTCGTAGCACAACAACAGGCCCGCCAGCGCCACCGCCACCCACCAGATCCAGCCCAGCCCCGCACTCCAGCCCACCGCCGCCAGCGCCGCCATGGTCAGCGCGTGCAGCAGGATCGAGACCTCGAGGGCGCGCGCGACGCCAAAGCGGGCCGGGATCGAGCAGAGCCCCGACTCCCGGTCAAAACCTGCGTCCTGACAGGCGTAGATGAGGTCGAATCCCGCAACCCAGGTCAACACCGCCAGCGCGAGCCACACGACCGGCCAGACATCGGGCTCGACCGCTCCGCGCACGGCGATATAGGCCCCCAGCGGCGCGATGGCGAGCGCCAGCCCGAGCACCAGATGCGCGCTCCAGTGGATGCGCTTCATGTAGCTGTACGCGAACAGCACGCCCAGCACGGGCATCGACAGCCAGCCCGCCAGCGGATTGAGCAGCCAACTCGCGGCGAGGAACACGGCCGCGCTCAGGATCACGAGCGCGCGAGCCGCGCGCGGGCTGACCTTGCCGGCGGGGATCTCGCGCATGCTGGTGCGCGGATTGCGGGCATCGATCCGGGCATCGACGAGCCGATTGAAGGCCATCGCGGCCGTGCGCGCCGCCACCGCGGCGACCAACACCAGCGCGAGAATGCGCGGTGCAGGCACGCCACGCGCCGCCAGCCAGGCTCCGCTCAGCGCAAAAGGCAGCGCAAAGATCGAGTGGCTGAAGCGCACCAGGCCGGCGTAGTCGCGCAGGGCCGTCATCAGCGCGTGCGCTCCACGCCGGGCTCGGGCTGTGGATCGGTGCCCTTCCAGCGCACGCCTGAGTGCGCCACGCCCAGCGAATCGAGGATCTTGCCCACCAGATGCCCCACCAGATCCTCCATCGACTGCGGCCGATGGTAGAAGCCCGGCATCGCGGGCAGGATCTTGGCGCCCAGCCGCGCCATGCGCAGCATGTTCTCGAGGTGAATCTCGGACAGCGGGCTCTCGCGCGGCACGATCAGCAGCTTGCGGCCCTCCTTGAGCGCCACATCAGCCGCACGCTCGACCAGATTGGAACTGAAGCCCACGCTGACGCGCGCCAGCGTGCCCATGCTGCACGGGCACAGGATCACCCCGCCGGTCAGCGCCGTGCCCGAGGACGGCGGCGCCTCGATCATGTCCTCGGGAAAGGCGCGCAGCGACGCCGCCGTCTCGGCACCAAACCACTGCGGCAGCGCGCGCGCCAGTTCGCGGCCCTCACGCCCGGAGTCGATGCCCAGTTCGTGCTGGAGCACCTTGGCTCCGGCCGAGGTGACGCACAGATCGACCGAATGCCCGCCCGCCACGAGGGCGCGCACGAGCCGATCGGCGTAGAGATGGCCGCTGGCCCCGGTGATGCCGACGAAGTAGCGCGTCATAGGAAGACATCCACCCCGGCACCGATCGACAGTGCCAGGTTGAAGAAAGCGTGTGTCCAGGCGGCGACACCCATGCCCCGCCACCGGAACAGGATACCCAGACTCAGGCCTGCCAGGCAGCGCCACGAAAAGGTCGCGGGGTCGAAGGGCTCGCCTCCCTGCAGACCGGTCAGCACGTAGACCACCGTGCTGAGGTGGGCGGCTGCGAAAGCCAGCGCGCTGGCGACCAAGGCCAGGACCTCGGCACCCAGTGTGGCTGCATCCGCGCTGCAGCGGAGCATCAGCAGGCCGCGTCGCGAGCCCAGGTACAGCAGCGAATAGAGCAGCCAGCGAAACAGCAGTTCCTCCCAGGCCCCCCCGCCCATCCGCAGCGCGACCAGCGACAGGGTAGGAGTGCCGACCTCCCCAAGGCGCAGATGAGCCAGATCGCCGGGCACGGACAGGAGCCAGGCCAGCCCGAGCAGCAAAGGCCCCATCGAAACCGCCGCCAGCAGCGCTTCCTTGAGGATCGTCAGCAGCCGCGGCACCAGCGCGTAGTCACTGCGGTAAAGCCAGACGAGGCAGCCACAAGCCAAGAGCGCGATCGCCACCCACAGCACAAGCTGTGCTTGCGGCAGGAGGCGGAGCGGCAGCGTCAGACAGTACTGCGCCAGATTCGCGCCCAGCCCCGCTCCCCGCGCCAGCTCGTGCAGGACCAGCAGGGGCGTCAGCGCCAAGAGACCCAGCGCCAACGGCTGCTCGGCTCGCGACGGCTCCTTCACGCCCGAGGAACCCGCCCCCAGTGCAGGCAGGCGATGCCAAAGCTCAGCAGTTCGTGGCCGCATTCGGTGAAGCCGGCGGCCTCGAGTTCAGCCTCGAGTTCAGCCGGCTTGGGCCAGGCGAGGACCGTGCGCGGCAGGTACGAGTAGGCGTCGTCATCCTTGGAGACGAGCCTGCCGATGCCTGGCAGGATGCGCGTGAAATAGGTGCGGTAGATCCAGCCGAACACGCGGCCGGGCGGCATGGAGAACTCGAGGATCAGCACCTGACCTCCGGGGCGCAGCACGCGCTTCATCTCGCGCATGCAGCCGCCGCGCTCTTCCACGTTGCGAATCCCGAACGAAACCGAGCACACATCGGCAACGCCCGAAGCCACCGGGAGATTCATCGCATCGCCATCCGCGAACAGCGTGTTGGCGCGCTTGCCGCGCTTTTTCTCGGCGCGTTCGAGCATCGGATGGGTGAAGTCCAGGCCGATCACCTGTGCGCCGGCGCGCGCGTACAGCAGCGCGACATCGCCGGTGCCGCAGCACACGTCCACCACCGTCATTCCGGGCTGGATGCCCGACTGGCGCAGCAGCCGCTTGCGCCAACGCTGGTCGATGCCCAGCGAAAGCACTCGGTTCAGCAGGTCGTAGCTGCCCGCGATGCGCGCGAACATGCTCTGGACGCTCTTGGGATCAGGCATGGGGGCTGGAGCATAGCCGCTCTCCAAAGGACGCGCGCGGTGGGCAGAGGAGCGGATCCGCCCCCCGCGCACCGCGCGCCGTGTTGGCAAGGGAGCCGCTTACTGACGGAAGTAGTCCATCAGCACCTGCACATTCGGAGCCGGAACCGACTGGATGCCGGCCAAGAAGGGATTGACGTCCACCTTGGCATTGCCCTGGTCGATGCGGATCACGTCGACCACACCCGAGCCGGAGAGCGGCGTGGGCACGGCGACGAACAGGTAGCGCGGTTCGTTGGCGTTGAGCACGTTGGGGCAAGCGGCCTTGACCAGACCCTTGCCGTTGACCGGCACGGAGGTGTTGCCCGTGAAGGTCGATAGCGTGTTGGGCAGACCGGACAGGTTGCGCATGTTGTCGAAGGCGAGATCCACCGGCACGCCCGAGAGCTTGTCGCTGCCCAGCGACACCGGCACGCCCAGATACATGTCGCGAAACTGAGGGATCGTCAGCGACTGCACGTTGAGCGGCAGCGCTCCCGGAATGGCGGTCTCGATCACCAGCTTGGAGATCGCGCCGACCGACTCCTGACCCGGGAAGGGCGTGTTGGTCGCGATGTTGATCGGGTTTTGGTGCGCGATCCACAGCGCCGAACGCAGGTCCGTGGGATCCACCTGCATGGCCTTGGGTTGGCGGAAGGTCGAGTCGGCGATCCCGATCACGTTGTCGTAGCCCCAGCCGTTGACCGTGTTGGGACCCGACTCGTAGATCGCCACCCGCCCGTTGCGGTTCATGATGTAGGCGAAGTAGACCTGCCGGTTGAAGCCCCAGCACAGCTGGCGCGGCGTCACCGCGACTTCGAAGGGCTCGTTGAGTTGCGAGCTGACCACCTGGCGCACGGTCAGCGCCGTGCCCGAGATGATCGTGACCGTGCTGTCGGCCTCGTTGGTCACCAGCACGTCCTCATCGCCCGGCTCCCAAGCGATGCCGCGCGGGCGCGAACCCACCAGCGTCTCCTGCACCACGGTGTGGAAGGTGGCGGAGTTGGGGTCGATGTCGATGAAGCTCACGATGTCCGAGAGCTGGTTCGAAACCGCCAGCAGGCTCAGGTTGGGGCTCATCGCCAGCGAGGTCGGGTCCGGCGTGGCGATGCGGTCGATGACCGTCATGCGGTTGGAGTTGAGCACCACCACCTCGCGCCGACCGCGGTCGATGCAGTACAGGTACTGACCGATCTGCTGACGAACCATGTACGTCAAGCAGGCCGTCACCACCGTCTGGTTGTACGAGGGACCTTGGAAGAAGTTGTTTTGCTCGGGGCTCAAAAGACCCGAGGGCGGGACCGGGATCGGGTTCGCCAGCGGCTGGCCGAAGGGATCACCGGGACCCAGCAGGTTGTTGGTCGCGGTCACGTCGATCGAGGTCGGCTCCTGGCCGCCGATGTACGGCGAGATGCAGATCGGCGGGAAGACCAGCGGCGGCGGGTTGGGGTGCGGAGCCCAGGAGATCAGATTCTCGGCGCCGGGCGTGATGACGCCGTTGGCCTGCTGGGCAGGCGTCGGGATCAGCGTGTTGCCGTTGGGAGTGGGGTTGATGATCTTGATCTGGTCGAAGGCGCACAGGTTGCCGCCGCCGCTCTGGCAGCCGAACGGAGCCGGACCGTTGTTGAACGTGCTGTCCAGCGAGTGTCCCAGCATCATGTCGCCGACGGCGGTCAGCACGGGCGCGCGCACCAGAAGATCGTTGAGGCTGGAGTCCCGGGTCAGCGTGAACACGCCCGAGGATCCCCCGTTGATCGTGCAGTTGCCCGCCTGCAGCGGCGGACGCAGGGCCGAGCCCTGGATCGCGACGTTGGGGTTGTTCGGGAAATTCGAGTTGCCGTACTGCGGGTTCTGCTGGCTGAAGGTGGGGTTGCCAGTCGACTGCCCGAAGCCGTTGAGGTCGATCACCGACAGGCCGGGGACAGCGCCCGTGCGGCCGATGTAGATCGTGTCCGGAGCCACCGGCGCGTTGACGAGCCCCGGGCCCTCGCCCGTGGTGAAGGCCGAGACGCCGCCCAGCAGGTTGTTGTTGGCCGAGAGGTCGCGGAACTGCGCGGCGTTGATGTTGAGGGTCACGGCGTTGAACACGCCGCAAGGCTGGTTGACCGGGCCCTCGCCGGGGAAGTTGAAGGCCGGGAGGATTTCATACTCGGTCAGATCGTAGACGCTGACCGGCAGCACGCTGAACGGCACGCTCACCAGCGCGGTCGGCGGCCCGAAGTTGATCGCCAGCGCGGCACTCGGCAGCGGCGGCAGACCATTGGGCAGCGAACCGAGCGACCAGGGCTGGATCGCCTCCGTGAACTCGACCCGGATCGTGGTCAGCGGATCGACGCCGACCGAGCCGTTGGACGGCGTCACCAGCGGGTTGTTGAGCGGCGGCGGCGTGCGCGCCACTTCCGGGCGCAGCGTATCGGCACCGACCGTGGTCGAGCCCGTCGCGCGGCGCTGCATGAACTTGCCGGACGTGTTCTTGACCGAAGTCGAGATCTTGAGCCGGATCTGGCGTCCCGTCGGGAAGGTTTCCAAGGTCGAGAGGTCCCCGTCGGTGTCGGCGACAAACACCACCGTGCGCGGCGAGACGAGCTTCTCCGCGCCCGTGAAGTAGGAGGCGCCGACGCCGGGGAAGCCCGCGCCGGGGTTGCCGCCATCCACGGTAGGAGCGATCGGCAGGCCGCTGGTCGGATCGAGCGTCACCCAGGTCTGCAGCGGCAGTTGCGGCGGGTTGGTGTTGGGCGGAACCGAGCCGGCAAAGGTGCGGCCGTTGATGAACGCGCGCGCCTGCACCGGCAGGATCGAGCCGGAGATCGGGTCGATCGCATTGAGCGTCACGGTGCCCGTGAGGCTGCCCGTGGGCTGGGCTCCGGGGGAGCCATCGAGCACGCTGGTGATGTCGAGGTCGCTGGTGAACTCGGCGTAGATGAAGTGGTTGCCCGCGAAACCCGAGGGCAGGATCGCCGTGGTCGGGAACTGCGGGGCGGGCAGGATCGGGTTGCCGGAGGTGACGTTGGCGACCAGATCCTCCTCCGTGCGGATCGAGATCAGCGTCGAGGTCGGGTTCCCGTTGGCGTCCAGCTTGAGCGCGGTATGCGGCAGGATCTGGCCAAATCCGTTGGATACTTGGCTGAGATCGAGCGAGGGCTTGGAGGTGCTGGAGCTACCGCCACCGCAGGCGGGAATCAGCAGCAGGGCCGTGCCAAGGAGGACGATTGTCGACCGGGTCTGGATCATCGTTTCAGGGGATCTTCGGAGTGGTGTTCGCGCTCGAACCAGGCGCGGCGCGGCGGCTTCCATAGGAAGCCGGAGCGGCCGGTCGGTTCAAGTTTCGTGCCAGCCAAGACCGGCAGCCTTGGGGGCCGGCGATCGGGGGCATGTATCCGTGTCAGGGAGCGGGGTTACCCACCGAGGGCCTGCCGAATCGGTGCTACACGGCCACGGGCGCGCCGGGGCGGGTGGAGCGGAGGCGCACGACGCGCGTGCGCTCCTGCACCGAGGGGGGGCAAGAACCGGAGGGGTCGGAGAAGTGTCTTGGCACCACCCCCCCATGTCAAGCGTGAGGGGCTGGATTTGGGCTCCGCTACGCCCTCGCCCCACCCGGTTTGGGGGGCTATGCTCGCCGCCCATGGCACAGCCCCCGGGACAGGTCTTCGATCCCAGCGCGCTGGAAGAGGGCGACGGCGAGGGCGGCGAGGGCGGCCGCGATCCCGAGGCCAGCCTCCGGCCACGCTCGCTGGAAGAGTTCGTCGGCCAGTCGCGGGTGCTGGAGAACCTCAAGGTCTCGATCCGCGCGGCCCGGGCCCGCGGCGAGCCGCTGGACCACGTGCTGTTTTCCGGTCCCCCGGGGCTCGGCAAGACCAGCCTCGCGCGCATCCTGGCGCGCGAGCTGGGCACGCAGCTGCATTCCTCGAGCGGCCCCGCGCTCGAGCGGCCACGCGACCTGCTCGGCATCCTGACGCAGCTGAAGCGCGCGGACGTGTTCTTCATCGACGAGATCCACCGCCTGCCGGCGCCCGTCGAGGAGTACCTGTACACCGCGATGGAGGATTTCTCCGTCGAGTTCACGATTGACTCCGGTCCGCACGCGCGCGTGGTGCCGATGCAGCTGGAGCCCTTCACGCTGGTCGGGGCGACGACGCGCGAGGGCCTGCTCTCCGCACCCTTCCGCGCGCGCTTTGGCATCGCCGAGCGTCTGATCCCCTACAGCGATGAGGAACTGGTCGCGATCCTGCGCCGCTCCGCCGGTCTGCTGGGCGTCGAACTGGAGTCCGAGGGAGCGCAGCGACTGGCCGAGTGCTCGCGCGGCACGCCGCGCATCGCCAATCGCTTCCTGCGGCGCGTGCGCGATTTCGCAGAGGTTGAACGCGTGCCGCGTGTCAACCGCGCCTTCGCAGAGACAGCGCTGGCGCGTCTAGGCGTCGACGCAAACGGCCTCGAGGATCTGGACCGGCGCATCCTCGCGGCCTTGTCGAAGACCCCGGAGCTGCCCGTGGGCCTCAAGACAATCGCAGCCGCGGTCGGCGAGAGCGAGGACACGATCGAGGAGGTGTTCGAGCCGCATCTGCTGCGCATGGGCTTCGTGCACAAGACCGCGCGCGGCCGCCGGATCACGCCCGCGGGACTGCTCGCGATCGGCCGCAAGGAGCAGAGCGGCGGCGAGTGGTTCCGCTAGCCTGAGCGACGATGAACCTGCGCCACGGCTTCGGCTTTGAGTTGCACGCGCGCTCGTCGCGGTGCCTTGCGCGCACCGGCGTGTTCCACACGCCCCACGGCCCCGTCCCCACGCCCGCCTTCATGCCGGTGGGCACCAAGGGCACGGTCAAGGGGGTATTTCCGCGGGATCTGGCGGCGGTCGGCTCGACGATGATCCTCGCGAACACCTACCACCTGCACCTGCGGCCCGGCGAGGACGTGGTCGCGGAACTCGGCGGCCTGCACCGCTTCATGGACTGGGACGGGCCGATCCTCACGGATTCGGGCGGCTATCAGGTCTTCAGCCTCGGCCACCTCGCCAAGATCGACGAGCGCGGCGTGAGCCTGCGTTCGATCGTCGACGGCAAGCCGATTCGCTTCGAGCCGCGCGGCGTGATCGCGATCCAGCGCAAGCTCGGCGCCGACATCGCGATGGCCTTCGACCACTGCCCCGCCGATCCCGCCGACCGCGGCCTGTGCGAGCTCGCCGTGGAGCGCACGGCGCGCTGGCTGCAAGAGTGCGTGGAAGCACACCACCAGCACGGCGGCGAAGCGAGCGGCCAGGCGCTGTTCGCGATCGTGCAGGGCGGCATCTTCGAGGATCTGCGCGCGCGCTCCGTCGAGGATGCGCTGCGCCACGATCTGGTCGGCTACGCGGTCGGCGGCGTCAGCGTCGGCGAATCGCGCGAGCAGGCGCGCAGGGCCGTCAGCCTGAGCGCCCCGCTGCTGCCCGAGGACCAGCCGCGCTACCTGATGGGCGTCGGCACTCCGGGCGATTTCTTCGATGCCATCGAGCGCGGCATCGATCTGTTCGACTGCGTCACGCCGACCCGCCATGCGCGCAACCACAACGCCTTCACCAGCCGCGGCAAGATCAATGTGCGCAACCAGCAGTGGCGCACCTCGCGCGAGCCGCTCGATCCGGAGTGCGACTGCGTGGCCTGCCGCCGCTATCCGATCGGCGTGCTGCGGCATCTGTGCAACTCCGACGAGATGCTCGGCGGCATGCTGCTGACGCTGCACAACCTGCGCTTTTTCCATGTGCTGATGGAGCGCATCCGAGCCGCGATCCGCGAGGATCGGCTGGCGGAGCTGCGCGCGCGGGTGCTCAGCTCGCTCGAACCGGGCGAGCCAGCACCAGAACCTTCTCGCTGAAGCCCGGCGCGAACCAGTGCTTGCCGTGCACCTCCAGTCCAGCGGCGAGAAACAAGGGATCGATCCCTGACGGGCTGGTGCGCGGGCTGACGCGCCGGCGGAACAGCGCGCCGCGCAGTCGGCGGCTCTGGGCGCTGAAAGCCCACGAGTGGCGCACATCGACGACGAGCGCGCCGCGCGTCACCCGCCCCAGTTCGCGCAACACCTCCAGCTGCAGCGCGGGCGGCACGTGGAAGAGAAAGCGCATGCACAGCACCAGATCGAAGCTCGCATCCCCGAAGGGCAGGCGCGTCGCGTCGGCACGCACCCGGCGCGCGGAAGCTTCGCCGGCGGCGAGCAGCATCGGCAGCGAAAGATCGCCCGCCACCAGCGTGCGCCCCTCGGCCGCGAGCCCCGGCAGGAAGCGGCCGGTGCCGCAGGGCATGTCGAGCACGCTGCGCGCGGCGTGCCATTCCGCGCCCAGCAGCCGGCGCACCGCGGCGAGCATGCGCGCCGTGTCGCCGCGTGAGCGCAGCGACTCAAAGCGCGCGGCGTCGTAGCCGGCGACGACCTCGGGATCCTGGTAGTGGGCCTGCTTGGTCTGCCAGCGGCGGGAATCGTCTTCCGCGCTCACGGCCGACGCTCACTTCCGCTTGTAATCAGGACACTGCAACGCATTGGGCCGCTCGCGGCGGGTGCACGCGTTGCCGTAGTCGTACTTGCAGGTGTCGCACAGATAGCGCTTGCTCTCGAATGCGAACAGGCGGCGCAGGCTTTCGGCGATGCGCCGCCACCAAGGGAGCGAATCAGGGCTTCCCGGCACGGCCGTCGAGCACCTCGATGCGACGCACATCCACGCGCGCGGGCGCGCCCGTGGTGGCACTCTTGACGAAGGCGCCGGTCACGCCGATCTGGCAACCCTCATAGTTCGAGAGGTCGTAGCGGCCGCTGCTGCAGCTGAGTTCGGTGCTCGGCTTGCCGGCCCAGCGGATCACCCAGCCATCGCCTGCGCGCTCCAGCCAGCCGCGGGCCTGGAAGCGACCCCACAAGGGATCGTTGGCGAGGCTCGCCTCGCGCAGTTGCGTTTCCGCGCGCGCGAGGCGCTCCTGACGCTCAGACTCCAGCACGTTGCGATCCGACTTCAGGCGGCGCACCTCCTCGTGCAGCGCGATGCGCTCGAGTTGGCTCCGCGCTTGCTCGGCGCCGGCTCCCGTCGGGCTCTTCGCGAGGAATGCATTGTAGGCCGCCTTGGCGGCCGTGAAGTCCTGAGCGGCCGAAGTGCGCGCGGCTTCGTAAAGCGCCTCAGCCTCGGCGAGTTCGCCGCGCACGGCCGGCTTCTCGCCGCCAGCCGGCTTCTCGGCCGCTTTCTCCGTGCTGCCCGACTTGGGTGTGGGCTGCTTTTGCGTGCGCTTGGCGAGCGCGGCGGTCTGCGCCGCGGCAAAGCTCGTCGCCGCGTCCGCACCCGCATCCTTGGTCTCGCCGCTGCGGCACCACAGCGTGGTGCCCACCGGTGCGAGCACCTGCACCCAATCCTCGCTGAGCGCCTTCTCCGGATTGCTGCGCGTCAGCATCGTGACGCGATCGCCGGTGGTCAGCGAGCGCGACAGGGGATAGTTGTTGTCGAGCGAGGTGCTCGGCTTGGGGCGCATGTTGACGCCCGTGCCGCGCACGCGCAGGACCCCTGTTTCCTCGGTGGTTTCGAGGAACCGACCAAAAACCCACACCGTCACGGGCTCGGCGGGCTCGACCTCGAGGTAGCCGGCCTCCTTGTTCTCGCTGCGCACCTTCAGCAGCGCGCCGCTGCCGACGCTCACAAGGAGCGCACCTTTGGTGTCGGCGATGTTGTAGAGCCGGGTGCCGTCGGCACCCGCCTGCACATAGCGCGTCGATTGAGCCGCGAGCGCGCGGCTCGCCACGGCGGTGGTGCTGGGTTGCGCGGCGGCAGCCAGGCTGCCGCAGACGAGCGTGAAGAAGGACAAGGTGATGGCAACTCGAGTCATGAACGGTATGTTTCCCCTCGCGCCGCGTCCGGCGGCGCATCGGACCGGATCCTAGCGGTCGGAGCGGCGGCAATCCACGGCTTTGGCTAGGCTCTTGCGCTCCATGCAGCCGCCCTACTTCCCCTACATGAGCTGGGCTCAGACCCAGGCGGGTCGCACCCCACACGTGCTCTCGGTCTCCGGATTGCCCACCGCGGATCCCGCTGTGTTCGCGGACCTGCCGCCGATCGACCTCGAACACCCGCGCAAGACCTGGCTGCCCGAGGTCGAGCAGCGGCTCGCCCAGCGCTGGAACATCGATCCGCGCCGCGTGATCGCCTGCCTGGGTGCTTCCGGGGGCATGCATCTGGCCGCCCAAGCCTGGTTCGGCCCCGGCGTGCGCGTGGTGACCGACAGCCCCTCCTACGAGCCGTTCCGAGCGCTGCCCCGGCGCCTGGGAGCCGAGTTGTGGACCGTGGAACGACGCTTGGAGCAGCGCTTTCGACTCTCGCCCGGAGCGATCGGCGCGGCGACCATCGGCGCCGGGGGCCCGACCGCGGCCTTCTTCGCCAATCCGCACAACCCCACGGGCAGCCTGAGCACGGCCGCGGACATCCAGACCATGGCGCGCGGCGTAGACACGCTGATCGTGTGCGAGGTCTACATGGAATGGGTGCCGCCGGAGGAACGGGCGCACGCGGCGCTGCTGGCGCCCAACGGGGTTTCGATCGGCAGCCTCACCAAGGCCTACGGTCTCGGTCCGCTGCGCGCCGGCTGGCTGGTTCTCGGCGAGGGCCTCGCGCACGAGCGCGAGCGCCTGATCGACCTGTTGTTCCTCGATTATGTCGATCCGCCCACGAGCAGTCTGCGCGCCTTCGCCCGCGCTCTGGAAGCACTCGACACGCTGGCCGCGGGAATCGAAACCCTGCGCACCCACTCGCGCCCGCATTGGGAGCGCTTTCTGGCCCTGACGCCCGAAATCGATGCGTGGATCCCCGAACACGGATTCATCGCCTTCCCGCGCGTGCGCGGCGTCGCCGACACGCGCGAGTTGTGCGAGCGGCTGGTGCACGAGCACGGCGTCGACGTCGTGCCGGGCCACTTCTTCGGCGCGCCGGGGCACATCCGCGTCGGCTGCCCGCAGCCCCCGGAGATGGTCGAAGCCGGGCTGGCGCGATTGAGCGCCGGCCTGCGCGCCTTGGCAGGCGCACAGGCGCGCGGGTAGTCTCTTGCCTCTCCGATCCATGCGCCAGTTCCTGCGATCCAAGATCCACAAGGCAACCGTCACCGGAGCCGACATCCACTACATCGGCTCGGTCACGCTCGATTCCGAACTGATGGAGCGGGCGGGCATCGGCGAGTGGGAGAAGGTGCTGATCGTCGACAACACCAACGGCGCGCGCCTCGAGACCTACGCCCTCATCGGCGAGCCGGGAAGCGGCATCGTCCAGATCAACGGCGGGGCGGCGCTGCTGGTCAAGCCCGGCGATGAGGTCATCATCATGACCTTCGAGATCGCGGATCGGCCCAGCGGCCCGACGCAGATCCTCGTCGACGGCCAGAACCGTTTCGTTCGCAACCTGTAGTGCAGGACGCGCCCACAGCGGAGAAGCCGATCGTCGTCGCCCACGCGCGCATCGTCTCGGGCACGGGCGGAGGGCCGGAAAAGACGATCCTCGCCACGCCTCGGCATCTCAAGGGCTCGCGCTACTCGGCCTTCGCGCTCTACCTGCACGCCCCCGGCGATCCGGGCATCGCCGTGCTCCAGCGCCGCGCCGAGGCGGCGGGGTGCGAGCTGGTGCTGGTGCCCGATCCGTATCCGTTCGATCCGCGCACGCTGCGCCGCCTCGTCGACATCGCGCGCGAGCGCGAGGTCGGCATCTGGCACGGCCACGACTACAAGTCCAATTTCTACGGACTCTACGTGGCGAAGCAGCTCTCGATTCCCTTCGTCACCACGATGCACGGCTGGGTCAAGCCCAGCTGGAAGACGCCGCTGTACTTCGCGATCGACCGCTGGTGCCTGCGCCGCGCGCGCGCGGTGATGGCGGTCAGCCAGGACCTCTACGAAGCCGCCTTGCGCGCGCGCGTCGACCCGCGCCGGCTCAGCCGCATCGAAAACGGCATCGACACCGGTCACTTTCGCCGCCGCTGCCGGCCGGAGCAAAGCGAGCCGCGAGTCCGTCACAAGGCCGCGTTCGTGATCGGCGCCGTAGGGCGCCTTTCGATCGAAAAAGGCTTTGATCTTTTGATCCGGGCCTGCGAGGCGCTGCTGGAGCGCGGGCATGACTTCGAGCTGTGGATCGCGGGCGAGGGCGATCAGGAAGCCAGCCTGCGCGCGCAGATCGCGGCCTCGCCGCACCGCGAGCGCCTGCGCCTGATGGGCTTTCAGGAAGACACGCGCGCGCTGTTCGAGAGCTTTGATCTCTTCGCGCTCTCCTCGCTGCGCGAGGGCCTGCCGAATGTCGTGCTCGAGGCCATGGCGCTGGAGCTGCCCGTGCTCGCCACGCGCTGCGGCGGGCTGGCGGAGTTCCTGCGCGATGGCGAAGACGCGCGCCTCGTGGAGCCCGGCAGCGTCGAGGCGCTCGTCCGCGGCCTCGGCGAGCTGCTCGAATCACCGGCCCTGCGGAGCGGGCTGGGCGCGGCGGCGCGCGCGCGCGTCGTGCGCGAGTGCAGTTTTGCTCAGCGGATTGCGGCGGAAATCGCGGTCTACGAGCGGCTGGAGCGGTAAGCCTCGATCGCAAGGCGCTCCCAGTCGCGCAGCGAGCGCTGCGGGCATTCCCCGCGCTCCCCCCGCGCGCAGGCCGCCGCCAGATCCTCGTACTCCGGCGACAGATCCAGATCGCCCGGCTCCGCCCCCCCCGCCGCCTCCCCGCGGCGGCGCAGCTTGACGCGGATCTCGCAGCCGTCGACGCGCACCGTGACGCTCTCGCGCTCGCATTCCACGCGCTCGATGCGCCACCAGCGCAGGCCCAGCGAGCTGGTGTGCCGCAGCACCGCGTTTTCGATGCCTGCACGCTCTGGCTCGCGCGCGAGGAAGGACAACAGCACGCCGGGCCGATTCTTCTTCATGCCCACCGCCGTCCACCAGGCATCGAGCGCGCCCGCCGTGCGGATCGCCTCCAGCGCCGGGGCCAGTTCCTCGCCGCGCATGTCGTCGAGTTGCACGGCGCCTTCGAAGAGTTCCGTGCGCAGGGGCACGCTCTGGGACGCCGTCTCCAGCTGCACGCGACACAGATTCGGCGGGCCCTCCTTGGGATCGCGCGTGCCGGCTCCGTAACCGATGCGCGCGGCGACGAAGGAGCGCGGCTCCTCGAAGCGTTCGCACAGCACCGCCAGCAGAGCCGCGGCCGTGGGCGTCAGGCGCTCTCCCGCTCCCCCAAGGCGCGTCGCCCGTCCGCGCAGCAACTCCGCCACCGCAGGCGCGGGCACTGGCATCTCGCCGTGTGCGCAGCGCACGGTGCCGGCTCCCAGCAGCGGAGGCGCGCAGTGCACCTCGCGCACCTCCAAGCGCTCCAGCGCCAGCGCCACGCCGCAGACATCGATCAGGGTGTCGACGGCGCCGATCTCGTGGAAATGCACTTCCTCGGGCGCGCAGCCGTGCACCCGGCCCTCGGCCTGTGCGATGGCCCACAGCACGGCGAGCGCGCGCTGCTGCACGGTCTCCCGCAGGCCCGCGGCGGCGATGATGCGCTCCAGGTCGCGGTAGCCGCGATGCGGCTGGCTGCTCGACTCCGGCGTGCGCACATCCAGGTGCGCGCCCGAGAGGTTCTGGCGCCAGACCTTCGCCAGCCGGAACTGCACTGCGCCCGGCAGCAGGGCCTCTGCGAGTGCTTCCAGATCGCCCAGCGTCCAGCGGGGATCGCCCAGATCGAGCAGGGCGGCGAGAAACATGTCTCCCGCCAACCCGCCAAAGGGTTCCACGTACAAGCGGCTCATGGCGCGAGACTAACAGATGCGAGCGGGGTTGCACTTGCGCTAGGATCCTGCCCGATAGGCACCCCGTCCCACCCACCTGACCCACTCCACCCCGCGCTCCTCATGACCTGCTGTTTTTCCAAGTCGCTCTTCCTGCCCATCGCGCTCCTCGTCGGCCTCGGCGGCCTGGTCTTCGTGGCCACTTCGGCCAAGGCCAGCGCCCCCGCCCCCGCAGCGCTCGCCGACGGCGGCGGCCCGCTCGAAGAAGCGATGGAGTCGATGAAGGCTGGCATGAAGCGTCTGGGTCGCGAGATCGGGGCCAAGGATGCCAACGCCTGGAAGACGATCAGCGCGCTGCAGGCGGCCATCCACAAGGCCAAGGATCAGGAACCCCCGATCGTCAAGACCAAGCCCGAGGCCGAGCGCGCCGCGACGCTCGCCGGCTACCGCACCATGATGGCGCAGACCCTCGCCGTGACCTGCAAGCTGGAGCAGGAGATCCTCGCGGGCAAGTGGGAAGAAGCCAACAAGACGCTGACCGAAGAGTTGCGCCCGATGGAGAAAAAGGGCCACAACGAATACAAGGGTGACTGAGGAGCAAGCGTCCTTCAGGCTCTGGCCACCACCACGACCTCGACCCGCGCGGCGCCGGCCTGGAGCAGACAGCGTGCGCATTCGTCGGCGGTGGCACCGCTGGTGAGCACGTCGTCGACTAGCCACACGCAGCGGCCCTGAATGCGCTCCTGCGCTCCACGCCGCAATTGAAAGGCGGCGCGCACGTTGGACTCACGCGAGAGCGCGAGAGCTGAGCCCTGCGGCCGGGTCGAGCGCACGCGCCGCAGGATTCGCACGCATTCCAGACTGCGCCTTTCGGCCAGCGCGCGCGCCAGCCGGTGGGCTTGATCAAAACCGCGCGCCAGATGCCGCCAGCGGTGCAGCGGGACGGGCACCAGCAGCGCAGGCTCGGCCTGGCCCGCGGGTCTGGGCAGGCGCGCATCCAGCTGCAGGGCGAGAAAATCGGCCAGTTCCGCCTGCCCGCCGTGCTTGAAGGCCAGCAACCACTCGCGCGCCGGACCATGGTAGTCGGCGGCGCAGTGCACCGCAGCGAAGGCCGGCGCGGACTTGAGGCACTCGGCGCAGTCGTAGCCCTCGGGAAAGCCCCGGGGCAGCGCGCGGGCGCAGCGGGCGCAGCGCGCGCCGACGCTGTCCGCGACAGGAAAGCGGTGCTGCGCGCAGGCGAGTTCATCGGGCCCGACGGGCTCGTCGCACAGCAGGCACAGCGCGGGCATCAGTTCGTGGATCAGGTGGCAGAGGAGCTTCATCCACCGGAGTGGACGCTGCTTGCGGGCGAGCCTCGCGCAAAAAACGGGCGCTAGGTGGCCGCTTGCACGACGCGCTCGGGCTCCAGCAGCGCGCGAGCCAGCACCTCATCGACCGTCCCGGCCCAGACGGCCTCCAACTGCTCGCGCGCGCTCTTCGGCACTTCGTCCCAGTCGTGGCGATTGCGCGCCGGCAGGATCACCGTGGAAACTCCGCTCGCCAGCGCGGCCAGCACCTTCTCGCGGATGCCGCCGACCGGCAGCACCAGGCCGCGCAGGCTGATCTCGCCGGTCATCGCCACGTCGTGGCGCACCTTGCGGCCGGTCAGCAGCGAGACCAGCGCGGTGTACATCGTGACGCCGGCGCTCGGGCCGTCCTTGGGGATGGCGCCAGCCGGAACGTGCAAGTGGATATCGCTGCCTTCGAACTGTCGGGCTTCGATCCCAAGCTCGCGGCTGCGCGACTTCACCAGGCTGAAGGCCGCCTGCGCGCTCTCGCGCATCACCTCACCGAGCTTGCCGGTGAGCACGAGTTGTCCCTTGCCCGCCATGCGCGTGGCCTCGATGAACAGGATGTCGCCGCCAAAGGGCGTCCAGGCGAGTCCGGTCGCGACACCGCTGGTCGAAGTGCGCAGCGAGACCTCGCTCTCCATGCGCTCGGGTCCGAGCACCTCATGCAGATTCTCGCGGGTGAAGCGGACGCCGGCCGCATCCCCCGCCGCAACCTTGGCGGCCGCGCGGCGGCACAGCGCACCGATCTCGCGCTCCAGGCTGCGCACGCCCGCTTCGCGCGTGTAGTGACGCACGATGCCGCGCACGGCCTCGGGCTCGATCGCGCACTGCTCCGGAGTGATGCCGTTTTCGGCGCACTGACGCGGAATCAGGTAGGCCTTCGCGATGGCGAGCTTCTCTTCCTCGACATAGCCGGGGATCGAAATCACCTCGCAGCGGTCGCGCAGCGCGCTGGGAATCTCATCGATCACGTTGGCGGTGCCGACGAACATCACCCGGCGCAGGTCGAAGGGCAGGTTGAGGTAGTTGTCGCGGAAAGCCTTGTTCTGCTCGGGATCGAGCACCTCGAGCAGCGCCGAGGCCGGATCACCGTGCGGGCCGCGTCCGAGCTTGTCGAGTTCGTCGAGCAGAAACACCGGGTTGTTGGTACCGGCCTTCTTGAGGCTCTGCAGGATGCCCCCCGGCATCGCGCCGATGTAGGTGCGCCGATGCCCGCGGATCTCGGCTTCATCGTGCACGCCCCCCAGAGCCAGGCGCACGAAGGTGCGCCCCGTGGCGCGGGCGATCGATTGTCCGAGGCTGGTCTTGCCGACGCCGGGCGGACCGACGAGGCAGAGGATCGGGCTCTTGCCGTCGGGCTTGAGCTTGCGCACGGCGAGAAACTCGAGGATGCGCGTCTTGACCTTCTCCAGGCCGTAGTGATCGGCCTCGAGGATCTCGCGCGCACGAGCGAGGTCGATGGCCTCGGCGCTGGACTTGGACCAGGGCAGATCGGCGACCATCTCCACCCAGGTGCGCAGCATCGCGTACTCGGCCGATGAGGAGGGCATGCGTTCGAGTCGCTTGAGTTCCTTCTTGGCATCCTCCAGCGCCTCGCCCGGCAATCCGGCCGAGTCGAGGCGCTCGCCCAGACGCGCCAGTTCCGCCTCGTGAGCGCCTTCCTCGCCGAGCTCCTTCTGAATCGTCTTCAGTTCCTCGCGCAGGTAGTACTCGCGCTGGGCCTTGTCGAGCACGCCCTTGGTGCGCGTGCGGATGTCGCGTGAGAGCTTCAGCACCTCGATCATGTGCGCGAGGCGCTGCTGCACGCGCTCCATGCGCTCGCGCACATCCGCGGTCTCGAGCAGTTGCTGCTTCTCGGGAGGCGTGATCTCCAGGAAGGTCGCGACCATGTCCGTAAGGAGCGCGGGCGTCCCGACGTTCTGGATCACGTGGCTCAGTTCCTCGGGCGCCCCGGGCATCAGCTCGAGCGCCTCCCGGGCCTGCTCCTTCAAGGCCACGAACGGCGCCTCCAGCGCCTTGTCCTCGGCATGCCGTTCGGAAATCCACTCGATGCGCCCCACGAGGAAGGGCTCGGTCTGCGTGATTTCCTTCACGCGGAAGCGCGCGCGTCCCTGACACACGGCGTGGTGTGCGCCGTCATCGGTGTGAATGTAGCGCAGCACCTCGGCCAGCGTGCCCACGCCGTACAGATCGTCCGGGCCAGGATCGTCCTTGGTGGCGTCCTTCTGCATCAGCACGCCGATCGGCTGCTGCACGCGCACGGCTTCCTGAATCGCTCGCAGCGAGCGCTCGCGGCCGATACCGAAGGGCAGCACGACGCCGGGAAAGATCACGGCATTGCGCACGGGCAGAAGGATCACCTTGTCGAGCCGGCGCGCACGCGGGCGGGCCTTGGGCTTCGCCTTCGGCTGGGGTGCGGACTTCGCCTTCGGCTGGGGCGTGGACTTCGCCTTCGGCTGGGGCGCGGACTTCGCCTTCGGGCGGGAACGGGTGCGGGAAGCAGATCGCGAGGTTGGGCGGCGCGGGGGCATGGCTTCGCTCAGTCTAGGACACAGTTTCGTCCAACTCCTCCAACTCCTCGCGGCGGCTGTCGGAACGCGCACCCGCGGGACGCAGGCCCAGGGCGCGCTGGATCCGCTGGGCGAACAGCTCGGTCGTTTCGCCAGGCTCCGGCCGCACGCCGATCAGCAGGCCGATTTCCTTGGCCAGCTCCGGCCGGCTCACCAGATCCACGGCCCGCGTCTGGAGCACCTCGACCAGCTCCTTGCGAAAGCTGCGGGAGGCATACCACCAGCCCAGGGCCAGCAGCAGGACCGTGCTGACCACCAGCGCGCCTGCCCAGAGTGCCGGAAACTCGCCCCCCTGATCGCTGGCGAGCGTTTGGCGCCCGTAGATCTGCAAGGCGAGTCCGCCGAGGATGTAGAGGAAACCCACGCCCAGCTGCACGCGATGGAAGATCTGCTCGCGCAGGCGCGCTAGCCGAGGCGCCGCCAGCCCCAGCGCCTGTTCGACCCACTCGCGCGGCGGGCGCAGCACCAAGGCGCTCGCCAGCAGGAAGCCGCCGACAATCATGAGGAACAGTCCCAGACTGGTCCAATCGGGCAGGGTCGCGGCGGTGCTCATCGCGCTAGCAAGATACTGCTCCCCGGGCGGGGACAAAATCCCATCCTGGCGACCCACCACCGGTTCCCGGGGAAGGCCGGCTTCCGATCGACGCAGTCGAAGCTTGCCAGGCGAGCCGAGGTCCCCGCAAGGGGTGCAGTATCCTCGCAAGTCGCTGTCCACTCGCTCTACAATCGCACGCCCGCATGAGCGCCCAGCCCGCCATCGATCTCACCCGCCTGGCCGAACTGGCCCGTCTGTCCCTCTCGGCCGACGAACAGGAGGCGCTGCGCCCACAGCTCGAGCGCATCCTCGCCCAGCTCGCCGAACTCGAGCAGGTGCCGCTCGACGACACGCCGGCGATGGTCCGCGCCGGATCCACGAGCACCGTGCTGCGCAGCGACGAGCCGCAACCGAGCCTGCCGCGCGAGGCCTTGCTCGCACGCGCGCCACAAGCCGACGAGTCGTTCTACAGCGTGCCTAAGACCGTCGGAGGCGAGGGTTGAGCGCCGCACCGCCCGGCGTTGAAGCCACGCGCGCGGCCATTCTCGCCGGCAGCACCAGCGCGGAAGCGAACCTGCGCGAGTGCCTCGCACGCATCGAAGCGCTCAATCCGAAGCTGAAGGCCTTCCACTGCATCGCCGCACAGGCGAGCCTGGCGCGCGCCAAGGAACTCGATGCCCGCTGGAAGAGCGGCGCAGAGCCCGGTGCGCTGCACGGCGTGCCCGTGGCGCTGAAATCGAACCTGTGCGCCAGCGGACACGAAACCAACTGCGGCTCCCGACTGCTCGCGGGCTGGCAGGCGCCCTACACGGCGCGCGCGGTCGAGCGCCTGCTCGAGGCCGGAGCGATTCTCGTCGGCATGACGCACATGGACGAGTTCGGGTTCGGCTCCTCGGGCGAGAACTCCGCCTTCGCCACGCCACGCAATCCGCACGATCCCGAGCGCACGGCGGGCGGCTCTTCGAGCGGCTCCGCGGTCGCGGTGGCGAGCGGGATGGTGCCGCTGGCGCTGGGCTCCGACACCGGCGGCTCCGTGCGCCAGCCCGCGGCGCTGTGCGGCATCGCGGGCTTCAAGCCCAGCTATGGACGCATCCCCCGCCATGGTCTGGTGGCTTTCGGCTCTTCGCTGGACTGCATCAGCCCCTTCGCGCGCTCGGTCGGCGATCTGGAGTGCGCCATGGAGGTCCTGAGCGGCCACGACGCCTGCGATGCCACTTCGATCGAAGAACCGCCGCTCCTTCGCATCGCGGGCGATGGCGGCCTCGAAGGCTGGCGCATCGGCGTGCCGCGCGAGTGTTTCGAGGCGGGTTTGGATGCCGAGCTCCGCGCCGCGCTGGAAGCCGCGCTGCGCCGCCTGGAACAGCTGGGTGCGCAGTGCGTCGAGGTCTCGCTGCCGCATCTGGGCCACGCGATCGCGACCTACTACATCATCGCCTGCGCCGAGGCTTCCTCGAATCTCGCGCGCTTCGACGGCGTGCGCTATGGCGTGCGCCACGCGGCCGGCAGCAGCCTCGCCGCCATGATGTCGGCGACGCGCGAGCGCGGCTTTGGCACCGAGGTCAAGCGCCGCGTGCTGCTCGGGACCTTCGTGCTCTCGGCCGGATACCACGAGGCCTGGTACCAGCGCGCCCAGCGCGTGCGCGCGCTCATCGCGCGCGATTTCGAGCAGGCCTTCGAACACTGCGAGGTGCTGGTGACGCCCACCACCCCCACAGCGGCCTTCCGCATCGGAGAGCGGAGCTCGGATCCGCTGGCGATGTACCTCTCGGATGTGCTCACCGTGCCCGCCAACCTCGCCGGCATTCCGGCGCTGAGCGTCGACTGCGGACGCGCGCGCGGTCTGCCGGTCGGATTGCAGATTCTGGGACCCGTGCGCGCCGACGCGCGCGTGCTGCGCGCCGGGCGCGCCTTCGAACGGAGCGGCGCATGAGTGCAAGCGCTGATCCTGCCTTCGTTTCGCCGCGCACGGGACGCCGCTGGCTGGCCGTGATCGGCCTCGAGACGCACGTCCAGCTCAAGACGCGCACCAAGCTGTTCTGCGGCTGCGAATACCGCTTCGGCGCCGAGCCCAACACCCTCAGCTGCGCACTGTGCACCGCTCAGCCCGGTGCCCTGCCGGTGCTCAACCGCGAGGCGCTGGCGCTGGCCGTGCGCGCCGGGCTGGCGCTGGGTGCGGAGCTTGCGCCGCTCTCGAAGTTCGACCGCAAGCACTACTTCTATTGCGATCTGCCCAAGGGCTACCAGATCAGCCAGTACGACCAGCCCTACTGCAAGGGCGGCGGCATCGCGCTGGCGAGCGGCCGCTTCATCCGGCTGGAGCGCATCCACATGGAAGAGGATGCGGGCAAGGCGATCCACGACCGCGGCGCGAGCACGCTGGTCGATCTCAACCGCGCGGGCGTGCCGCTGATCGAGATGGTGACGCAGGCCGACATCCAGACATCCTCGGAGGCGTTTGAATACCTAACGCTGCTGAAGGAGCGCCTGCAGTACGCGGGGGTGAGCGACTGCAACATGGAGAAGGGCTCCCTGCGCTGCGATGTCAACATCTCCGTGCGCCCGGCGGGCGAGCCGTGGCGCACCAAGGTCGAGATCAAGAACCTCAACTCCTTCCGCTTCATCGCCGCCGCGATCGAGCACGAGGCCTGGCGCCAGATCGAGGCCTACGAGAGCGAGGATCCAGCGCAGTATCCCGTGCAGGAAACGCGGCTGTACGATCCGGAGCGCAACCAGACACGCACGATGCGCGGCAAGGAAAGCGCGCGCGACTACCGCTACTTCCCCGATCCCGACCTGCCGCCGCTCGTGCTCGAGGCGAGCTTTCTCGAGCGTGAGCGTGCCAACCTGAGCGAGCCCGCGGACAGCCGCCGCGCGCGCTACCGCGAGCAGCTGGGCCTCTCACCCGCCGACGCCGCCGCGCTGACCTCCGAGCGGGCCGTGAGCGACTACTTCGAGGCCTGCCTGCGCGCCGGACTCGATGCACGCGAGACCGCGAGTTGGATCCAGAACGAACTCATGGGCTGGGTCGGCGATGCGGAACTGGGTTTGCACGATTTTTCCGAGCTACCGATCCGTCCGCGGGAGCTTGCCGAGGTGATCCGGTTGATCCGGGCGGGCAGGATCGCCAGCAATGCCGGCCGCAAGTTGCTGCGCGCGCGGGCTCTCGCCGGGCCTGATGGCGCAGGCATCGAGGCACTCGTAGGTCAACTGGGGCTGGAGCAGGTGCAGGACGATGCGCAGCTGGAGGAATGGTGCCGCGCGGCGCTCCTCGGCAAGGAAAAGATCATCGCCGACTACAGGAGCGGGAAGGAAGCAGCCCTCAACGCGCTGCTAGGCCCCGTGATGAAAGCCAGCGGCGGGAGGGCCGCGCCGGAAAAGGTGCGTGAGATCCTGAAGCGCCTGCTGTCGGGTTAGGCGCGCGAGAAGCCCGTCACTGGATCGTCGAGAGATCCCAGTTGGCCTTGCCGACGAGCTTGATCGTGGCGGAGGCGCTGTGCGACTCGCCCTGCACATCGACATCCAGGTCGCCGTTGATCGCGAAGTCCATGGTGGCGTCGAGCTTGTAGCTGTGGAGGTGGCCGTTTTGGTTGTTCCACAACAGCGCACCCTCGCCTTTCATGCCCATGGTCATGGTCAGGGTGATGTCAGCGCCCTCCATCTGCTCGCCGCCTTGGCTCGCGGCGATCTTCTCGATCAGCTCGCCCATGTCCATGCTCATCGTGCCATCGATGTTGATCGCGATCTCGGCGAGTTCCACGCCCTCGACCTCGCGCACCCCGACGTACTTGAGGCCGATCTTCATGCCCTTGAGCGCCTCTTCGAAGCGCGGGCCTAGATCATCCATCATCATCTGCGCCAACTCGGCCTGCTGTGCATCGAGATCCGCCTGGCTGAGATCGATGTCCTCGGCGCTCGTGATGCCCGGCCACATCAGGACGCCCATGTCCTTGCCTTCGAGCTTCCACTCCTGATCGGGCTTGACGGATCCCGAAGGCAGCAGACGGCGCATGTCCATGTCCTCGGACAGGCTCTTCAGCATCTGCTCCTCGCCCTCGCACTCGAACCACTCCTTGTCGTAGGCGCCGGTCTTGTCGTTGCGCACAAAGCGGACCTGCTTGCCAGCGAGCCCCTCCGTGCCGGTCTCCTCGGTGACTTCCTCGCCCATCTCCAGCGTGACTTGCATCGAGTCATAGCTGCGGATCAGCTCCTCGACCTGATCCTCCTTTACTTTGATGTACTTGTCGGTGACGGTCTGCACGACTTCCATCACGAAGGCCTGATCGAGTGCCTCACCCAGTGCTTCCGGCGGCATTTCCTCTCCGTCGACCACGAAGTTGAGCTCTTCGATGTTCATCTCCAGGCCGACGGTCATCGACTTCTTGACCTCCGTGCCGCTCTTGGGGCCGAAGCGCACGGTGTCGAGCGGGGACAGGAAAGCCAGCGTCAGAGGCAGCAAGCACAGGGCCAGGAACTTGTTCATCGGGGGTACTCCTAGGAGCGACAGGATAGCGTGGTTGCGAATCGGTGGACGAATTATTCCCATTCGATGGTCGCCGGGGGCTTGGAGGAAATGTCCAACACCACCCGGTTGATGCCGCGGACCTCATTGATGATGCGGTTGGAGATCCGGGCCAGCAGCGTGTGGTCGAGCAGGGCCCAGTCGGCCGTCATGCCGTCCGTGGACTCGACGACGCGCAGCGCGCAGCAGTTCTCGTAGGTGCGCGCGTCCCCCATCACCCCGACGCTCTTGACCGGCAGGAGCACCGCGAAGTACTGCCACAGATGCTTGTGCAGGCCGGCGGCTTCGATTTCGCTGGTGACGATGTGGTCGGCTTCCCGCAGCAGCGCGCAGCGCTCGGGCGTGACCTCGCCGAGGATGCGCACGGCGAGCCCCGGCCCGGGGAAAGGCTGGCGCGCGACGATGCGGTCGTCAAGGCCGAGGTAGCGGCCGATTTGGCGCACCTCGTCCTTGAAGAGCTCGCGCAGCGGCTCCACGAGCCCCATGTTGAGGTCCTTGGGCAGGCCGCCGACATTGTGGTGGCTCTTGATCACGGCCGTGTTGCCGCCGTGCACGTTGACCGATTCGATGACGTCGGGATACAGCGTGCCCTGTCCCAGGAAATGCGCGCGAGAGAAGCGCTTGGCTTCGTGCTTGAACACGTCCACGAAATCGCGGCCGATCAGCTTGCGCTTCTGCTCCGGATCGGTGACGCCCCTGAGGCTGCCGAGGAAGCGCTCGGTCGCGTCGACGACGGTGAGATCCATCGCGAAGTGCTCTCGGAAGGTGCTCTCGACCACATCGCGCTCGCCTTTGCGCAGGAGACCATTGTCGACGAAGATGCAGTGCAGACGCTTGCCGATCGCCTTGTGCACCAGCAGCGCCGCCACCGAGGAGTCGACGCCGCCGGAAAGGCCCAGAACGACCTCGCCGTCTTCGCCGGTGATCGAGCGCACTTTCTCGATCTCGCGCTCGACGATGCTGGCGGGCTTCCAGTCGCCCGGCACTCTGCAAACCTCGTAGAGAAAGTTGGCGAGGATCTCCGCGCCGCGCACGGAGTGCGTCACTTCGGGATGGAATTGCACGCCGAAGAAGCCGCGCCGGGGATCTCCCGCGGCCGCATACGGACAGGTGTCCGAGGAGGCGTACACTTCAAAGCCCCGGGGCAGTCGCTCGACTTGATCCCCATGGCTCATCCAGACCACCGTGCGCCCGTCGATGCCGCGAAAGATCCCTTCCGGCCGGTTGATCTCCAACGAGGTGCGCCCAAATTCGCGCTTGTCCGCCGCCTGCACGTGGCCACCGAGAGTCTGCGACATCCACTGCATGCCGTAGCAGATGCCCAGAACCGGCACGTCCATCTCAAGCAGCTCGCGCGGCACCGCCGGGGCGTCGGGTGCGTAGACCGAGGCGGGGCCTCCGGAGAGGATCACGCCCGCGAGGTTGAGCCGGCGCGCGGCAGCAAGTGCGTGCGCGGGCGGAGCGATCTCGCAGTAGACCGCGGCCTCGCGCACGCGGCGCGCGATCAGTTGCGCGTACTGCGTGCCGAGGTCGACGATCAGGATCGCGCGGGGTTGGGCGAGGGGCTGGCCGCTCATCGTGTCCGTCAGTCCTGATGGAAGTAGTTGGGCGATTCCTTGGTGATCGTCACGTCGTGCGGGTGGCTTTCCTTCATGCCCGCGTTGGTGATGCGCTGGAAGCGCGCGCGCTCCCACAATTCCGAAATCGTGCGTGCTCCACAGTAGCCCATGCCGGCGCGCACGCCGCCGCACAGCTGGTAAACGAAGGGTCCAAGCTTGCCCTTGTAAGGCACCATGCCCTCGATGCCCTCGGGCACGAGCTTCTCCGCCTCGGTGACGTCACCCTGGCGGTAGCGCTCCTTGCCGCCGGCTTGCATGGCGCCCAGCGAACCCATGCCGCGCACCGACTTGAAGGAACGGCCCTTGTAGAGGATGGCCTCGCCGGGACTCTCCTCGAGACCCGCGAACAGCGAGCCGAGCATCACGCAGGAGGCTCCCGCCGCGAGCGCCTTGACGATGTCACCCGAGAAGCGAATGCCGCCGTCGGCGATCACCGGAACGCCCGTGCCGGCCAGCGCGCGCGAGCACTCCAGCACGGCGGTGAGCTGCGGCACGCCGATGCCCGCGACGATGCGCGTCGTGCAGATCGATCCTGGGCCGATGCCGACCTTGACGCCGTCCGCGCCCGCGGCCGCCAGCTCCCGCGCGCCCTCCGCCGTGGCGACGTTGCCGGCGACCACGTTGACCGCGAAGCGCTTCTTCAGCTCGCGCACGGTGGCCATCACGTTGCTGGAGTGTCCGTGAGCGGTATCGACCACCAACACGTCCACGCCGGCCTTGACGAGGCCTTCGGCGCGCTCGTAGTCGTGCACCCCGATCGCGGCCGCCACGCGCAGACGCCCGCGCGCGTCGGTGGCGGAGCTGGGGTAGGCGGCAAGCATGTTGACGTCCTTCATCGTGATCAGGCCCTTGAGCTCGTTGCCCGGACCCACGATCAGCAGCTTTTCGACCTTGTGGCGGTAGAGCAGCTCGCGCGCATCCTCGAGCGAGGTTCCCGGCGGCGCCGTGACGAGCTTGTCCTTGGTCATGATCTGTGCGACCGGCGTCTCGTCCTTGGTCTGGAAGCGGCAGTCGCGGCGCGTGAGGATGCCCACCACCGTCTTACCCTCGGTGATCGGCAGTCCGCTGATGTTGTGGCGCGTCATGATGTCGCGCGCCTCGCGGATCGTGGCCGAGGGCGGCAGCGTCACGGGATCGAGGATCACCCCGTTGGCCGAGCGCTTGACCTTGTCCACCTCGCGGATCTGTCCCTCGATCGGGAGGTTGCGATGGATCACGCCGATGCCGCCCTCGCGGGCGAGCGCGACGGCGAGGCGCTCCTCGGTGACCGTGTCCATTGCTGCTGAGGAAAGCGGAATGTTGATCGCGACATCGCGCGAGAAGCGCGTGGAGAGGCGCGCATCCTTGGGCAACACGTCCGAGTGGCGCGGGACGAGGAGGACGTCGTCGAAGGTGAGGCCTTCGGGGAACGGAAGCTCGCTCATGCGGAAGGGAGGGAGGCTGGGCGGTCCGGGGGGGAGGGCTGCAAACCGTGGATGCTAGCGTCCCGACCCGAGAAAGAAAGAGGGCCCCGGAAGGACGCCCGAAGGCACCCTCAGGGGCCCATGAAGGAGGAGATGGCCTCCTTGTCGGTGGTGGGCGCTCCAGTTCTGAGCCTGAAATCCAAAAACAACGGCGGTCGGGGAAACTGGAAAGCCTTTCCGGCGAGCCGCGGGCCTCGCTTTGCCGATGGAACGCCGCACAGGCCTGATGAGCACCTCGACGAGTTCCCCCACCCGCATGGATCCCGGCCCGCGGAGCTCTACCATGTCCGCGCACATGGCAGCACCCTCGACCCCGCCGCGAGCCGTACGCCGCGTCGCGGTGATCGGCGCGGGCTACATCGCCGACTTTCACATCCCGATCCTGCAGGAGCTCGAGCATCTCGAGCTGGTGGCGGTCTGCGATGCCGATCGCTCGCGCGCGCAGGCTTCAGCGCAGCGCTTCGGCATCGCCCATGCGGTCACTACGGCGGCGGAGCTCAAGGCGCTGGGTGTCGAGCTGGCGCACGTGCTCGTGCCCCCCAACCTGCATGAATCGCTCGTCGACGAATTGCTGGAGCTGGGGATCGGCGCCTACGTCGAGAAGCCTTTCGTGCTGTCGAGCGCGGCCGCCCGGCGGCTGGGCACGCGGGCCGGCCAGCTGGGTCTGGCGCTGGGCGTGCACCACAACCACGCGCAGCATCCAGCCTTCCTGCGCTTGCTCGCACGCGTGCGCGCCGGCGAAATCGGACGGATCGAACACGTGCAGGCCAACTGGGCTCTGCCGCTGGCGCAGCTCGATGCGCAGGACTATTCGCACTGGATGTTCCGCGAGCCAGAGAACATCCTCTTCGAACAGGCCGTGCATCCTCTGAGTCAGGTGCAGGCGCTGCTCGGAGCGCTGCGCGAGGGTCAGGCCACGCTGCTGGAGACACGCGAGCTCAACGGCGGTGCGCGCTTTGTCTCGCGCTGGGCGCTCGACGCGCGCGCCGAAAGCGGCAGCGCGCAGGTCTATCTTTCCTTCGGCTCACCTTTTCCGCAGTCTTCGCTGCGTGTGCTCGGCACCGACGGCCTGCTCGAGGCCGATTTCGTGCACGACTGGGTCGCGGGCGAGCGCAAGAGTCCGTGGCTGGAGTTCTGGAACAGCTTCCTCGCCACGCGCGGCCGCTCGCGAGCGCTGTCGAAGGACGCCTGGCGCGTGCTGCGCAATTACCTGGGCTTCACGCTGGGCATCGCCACGCGCAAGGACGCTTTCTGGCTCGGCATGCGCGAGGCCATCCGGAGCTTCCATCTGGCGCTGCGCGACGGAAAGCCCCTGCCCTGCGACGCCTTCGCGGCGGCACAGGTGCTGGAATGGGTGGAATGCGCCGCGCGCTTTGCGCCGCCGGCGGCCGGCGAGCCCGCGCTGCCGAGGCCCGGACCCGCACGAGCGGGCGAGACGCTGGTGCTGGGAGCCACGGGTTTCATCGGCAAGCGCACGATCCACAAGCTGCTCGAGGCCGGCACGCCGGTCACGATCGTCGCGCGCCGCAGCCATTCGCTGCCGACGCTGATCGTTGAGAACATCCAGAACGGCCGCATCCGCTTCTTCCGCGGCAGCCTCGAGGATCCCGCCGCGCTCACGAGCGCGATGCAGGGAGCCGCCTGCGTGATCCAGCTGGCGACCGGGGGCGGGGACACCTGGGAGAAGGTCGAGCGTTCGATGGTGCGCGGCAGCGAGGCCATGGCGCAGGCGGCGGCACAGCTGGGTGTCGGCCGCTTTGTTTACGTCTCCACCATCGCGGCGCTGTACACGGGCCCTGAAGCGGGCCCGGAGATCAAGGACAGCCTCGAGACCGACCCGCGTCCCGACGCGCGCCCCCTCTACTCGCGCGGCAAGATCGCGGCGGAACAGGCGCTGATGAAGCTCGCGCGCGAGCGATCCCTGCCGCTGACGATCGTGCGACCGGGCGTGGTCGTCGGCGCCGGAACTCCGATGCAGCACTCCGGCTACGGGCTTTGGACGCGCGACAATCAGTGCATCGGCTGGGGGGCGGGCGACACGGCCGTGCCGCTGGTGTGGGTCGACGATGTCGCCGACGCGCTGGCGCGCCTGGCGCGCTACCCGGGCCGCGATCTCGACGGACAGGCGCTCAATCTGTGCGCGCGCACCGATCTCACGGCGCGCGAGCTCGTCGCCGAGCTTTCGGCGCACACCGCAAGGCCGCTGGAATTCCACGCGCGCGCGCTCGCCTTGAGCCAGACCATGGAGATCGGCAAGTGGGTCATCAAGAAGCTCGGTCGCCGCAAGGGCGTCGAGTTCCCCTCCTGGCGCGACCTCAAGGCCCGCAGCCTGTGCGTGCCGTTCGCAAGCGATCTGGCGCGCGCGAAGCTCTCCTGGAAGCCGGTGGAAGAGCGCGAGGCGCTGCTCAACGCCGCGATTCGCGTCTACCGCTGAAGCTCGCTAAGGTGAAGGGCACTGCATGTGCCTCGTAGCCTTAGCCCTGATCGCCGCCGCCAGCCACGCGCTGCCGAAGCTGCCCGGCCGGGCATTCTACGCCGACAAGATCCTGACCGCCGAGCGCAGCGGGCCCGGCTGGATCGACCACGGCGTGCTGCTGGTGCAGGGCGAGCGCATCGTCGGCGTCGGCAAGGCCGCCGAGCTCGGCGTGCCCGAGCACTTTGAGCGCATCGATCTGGGCTCGCGCTGGATCATGCCGGGCATGATCGATCTGCACAGCCACATTGGCGGGAGCCTCGGCGACATCAACGACATGGTGCTGCAGCTCAATGCCGGCCTGCGCGTCAATCCCACGGTGGTTCCGGGCAACGAACTGCTGCTGCGGGCGCTGGCCGAGGGCATCACCACGGTGCTCTACATCCCCGGCTCGGGCACCAACATGGGCGGAGCGGGTCTGTTGCTGAAGACCAGCGGGAAGAGCTACGAGACGATGTTGGTGCGCGATCCCGGCTCGCTCAAGATCGCGCAGGGCGACAACCCCACGCGCTGGGGCTACGGCATGGGCCGCTCGCTGATGAACTACCACATCCGCACGGAGCTCGCGCGCGGCAGCGCCTACGCAAAAGGACGTTTGGAGGGCACGCGCGAGCGCGATCCGCGCTTCGATGTGTTTCCCGAGCTGTTCGGCCGGCGCACGCAGGTCTCGACGCACACGCAGATCTACCAGCTCGTGATGCAGACCATCCGTATCATCCGCAACGAGTTCCAGGTCGATGTCTACATCGATCACGGCGAGTTCCTCGGCTACCTCGCGACCGAGCAGGCGATTCAATCGGGCGTCAGCGCGATCTGCGGACCGCGCATCGTCGACAATCCCAACGGGCGTCTGGACACCGACGGCCGCATTCAGGGCGTGGCGGCGGGCTACCAGAGCCGCGGCATGCCGCTCGTCGGCTTCAACACCGATGCGCCCGTGGTGCCAGGTGAGGAGCTTTCCCTGCAGGCCGGGATGAGCGCGCGCTACGGCTTCGAGACCGGCTCGCTGGAAGCCGTGCGCGGCCTCACGATCGTGCCAGCGATCGTCGCGGGCATCGACGCGCGCGTCGGCAGTCTGGAGGTCGGCAAGGAGGCCGACTTCGTGATCCTCGGCGGCGATCCCGCCGATCCGCGCAGCACGGTGCACTCGGTCTGGGTGCAGGGCGAACAGGTTCACAGCCGCACGCCGCGCTAGGATGAGCGGCATGATCCTGCCCCTGCTGCTGGCGCTGTCACCCCTTCCGGCACTGAACCCCTCCGTTCCGCAAGCGCAAGGCTGGAAGCAGCCGCCGGAGCCGATCGTGCGCCTGCTCGATGCGCCGCCGACGCCGCAGTACGAGCTCACGCCCGATGGCCGCTTCGTGCTGGTGACCAGTTCGTCCGCGATGCCCGGGATGGACGAACTGGCGCGCCCCTGGATCCCGCTGGCGGGCCTGCGCATCGATCCCGCGCGCCACGCGCCCTTCGAGACCGGCGGCATGGTCGCGCTCTCCATCCGCACGATCGATGATGGAACGCTTCGTCCGGTGGTGCTGCCGGCGGGCGCGAAGATCGCCGGCATGAGCGTCGCACCGGACTCGGCGCACGCTGCGCTGACGCTGGCCTTCGAAAACAAGCTCGAGCTGTGGCTGCTGGAGCTTGAGACGCTCCGGCTGCGGCCGCTCGCCGGTCCACTGCAGGCCAGCTTGGGTTCCGCAGTCCGCTGGTGGAGCGGCTCGACGAGCCTGCTCGTCAAACTGGTGCCCGAGGACTCCGGCGAGCCGCCGCAGGCACCGGCGGTGCCGGCCGGGCCCTCGACTCAGGAGAGCAGCGGCCGCAAGACCGCGCTGCGCACCTACCAGGACCTGCTGCGCGACACGCACGATGAAGCGCTGCTGGAGCACTACGGTACGAGCCAGCTGGCAGCGGTGACGCTCGATGGCAGCGTGCGCCGGATCGGCAAGCCGGGCCTGTACACCGAAGTCGAGCCCTCACCCGACGGCCAGTGGCTGCTCGCGACCCGCATCGTGCGCCCCTACAGCTATGTGCTGCCGCTGGGGCTTTTTGCCAACCAAACCGAGCTCCTGCGCGCCGATGGATCCGCTGCGCGCGTGATCTCCACACAGGGACTGGGCGACGACATTCCGCCGCAAGGTGTGCGCAAGGGTCCGCGCGAGCACCAGTGGCAGCAGTCGGCCGATGCGACGCTGTGGTGGCTGGAAGCGCTCGATGGCGGCGATCCGCGCACGAAGTGCGACGAGCGCGATCTGTGGCGCTCCTGGAGCGCTCCCTTCGAGGGCGAAGCCGCCGATCGCCTGCGCATCGAGCACCGCGCGCAGGGCCTGCTGTGGACCTCCAACCCCGAGCGCGTGATCGCGCGCGAGTACGATCGCGACCGACGCTGGATCCGCGCACGCCTGCACAACGCGAACGACGGCAGTGCGCGCGTGCTCGAGGATCGCAGCCAGAACGATCGCTACGGCGATCCGGGCACCCTGGTGCTCGGCACCGATGCGCGCGGCAGCCGCTTGGTTCGCGAGGAGGGAGGCTTCGCCTATCGCCGCGGCGAGGGAGCCTCGCCTGAGGGCGCTCGTCCCTTCCTCGACCGCGTACGCCTTGATGGCGAGGAACGCTCGCGGCTGTGGCAGTGCGACAAGGGCTGGTACGAACAGCTCGTCAGCATCCTTCCGCTTCAGGCCAACGCCGGCTCGCCCCGGCTCGTCACGCTGCGCGAGTCGAGCTTGAGCGTGCCGAACTATCAGCTGCGCGATCTCGAGAAGGGCTCCGTGCGCGCGCTCTCCGACTTCCCGGATCCCGCGCCACAGATGCGCGGAGTGACGAAGGAACTGCTCACCTACCCGCGTGCGGACGGCGTCGAGCTTTCGGGCACGCTCTATCTGCCGGCGGATCGCAAGCCGGGAGAACGCCTGCCGCTGTTCGTGTGGGCCTATCCGCTGGAGTACAACGACGCCGCCACCGCCGGTCAGGTGAGCGGCTCGCCTCACCGATTCATCCGCGTGCGCGGCGCCAGCCACCTGTTCCTCGTGACCCAGGGTTACGCCGTGCTCGACAACGCCACCATGCCTATCGTCGGCGATCCCGAGACGATGAACGACACGTTCCTTGAGCAGATCGTCGCCGCATCGAAGGCCGCCATCGACGCCGTGTCTTCGCGCGGCGTCGCGGATCCCTCCCGCGTGGCGGTCGGCGGGCACAGCTACGGTGCCTTCATGACGGCCAACCTCCTGGCTCACTGCGACCTGTTTCGAGCGGGTATCGCGCGCAGCGGCGCGTACAACCGCACATTGACGCCCTTTGGCTTCCAGAGCGAGCGCCGCACGATCTGGGAGGCGCCCCAGAGCTACCTCAAGCTCTCACCCTTCCTCGCCGCCGACCAGATCAACGAACCGCTGCTCCTGATACACGGCGAGGAGGACGACAACATGGGCACTTTTCCGATCCAATCCGAGCGCTTGTACCAGGCACTGCAGGGCAACGGCGGCAAGGCGCGCCTCGTGCTGCTGCCGCACGAATCGCACGGCTACCGCTCGCGCGAAGCCGTGCTGCACACGCTCGCGGAAATGATCGAGTGGCTCGAGCGGCACGTGAAGCCGGTCGCCGGCGGCGGCTAGCCCTGCTTGGCGTGATGATCGAGGAAATCGACGATCCGCTGCTTGAGTTCGGCCATGCGGGGATCCTCTTCCAGGCTCGCCCGCGAGCGCGGCCGCTCGAAGGGCACGCGGATTTCCTCGGCGATGCGCGCGTTCGGGCCGTCGGTCATCAGCAGAATGCGATCGGAAAGGTACAGCGCCTCCGCGATGTCATGGGTGACGAGCAGGGCCCCGCAGCCGCTCTGCGCCCAGACTCCGATCATCACGTCCTGCAGTTCGGCGCGCGTGACCGAATCGAGCGCGGCAAAGGGTTCGTCGAACAGCAGCAGTCGCGGATCGAGCGCATAGGCGCGCGCCACGGCCACGCGCTGGCGCATGCCGGCCGACAGCTCGCTGACGCGCTGCTCGAGCACCGCCTCGAGTCCAACCAGTCGGGCGCAGCGCAGCACGACCGCTTCGATGTCGGCCGAGGGCGAGCGGGGCTTCGCCTGCCGCGCCGCGAGCCGGATGCTGGCATGCACTCGGCTCCAGGGCAGCAGGCCACCGCTCTGGAAGACCAGCGCGCGGTCAAGCCCAGGGCCCTCGACAGGCCGACCAGCCATGGTGACGGCTCCTGAGCTGGCCTCGACCAGTCCGACGGCGATCGACATCAGCGTCGATTTGCCGCAGCCGGAGTGCCCGAGCAGGCTGACGAATTCGCCGGCGCGCACGCTCATGTCGATCCCCTCGACCACCACTTGGCGACCGCGGCGTGTTTCGTACTGCTTGTGCACCTGCCGCATGTCGAGCAGCGTTTCACCCGGCACGGGCACACGGCTGCTGACCTCGCGACGCGCATCCTGACCGACGAGTTCCGCGGCGATCTCGCGCGCCAGAAGGCGCAGCCCCCGATCGGTAGCCAGCTGAGGCCGGCGTGGGCGCTGGGCTTCGATCCGCCACCGACGCACGATGCGGCCTTCGCGCAGCACCAGCACCACATCCGCCAGCAAGAGCGCCTCGTCCAGGTCGTTGGTGACCATCACGACGGTCTTGCGGGCCTCGACGCACAGGCGCTCGAATTCATCCTGCAGCGTGGCGCGCGTCAGCGCATCGAGCGCACTGAAGGGTTCGTCGAGCAGCAGCACCTGAGGATCCGTGGAGAGCGCGCGCGCCAGCCCCACGCGCTGGCGCATGCCGCCCGAGAGCTCGGGCGGATACTTGTCCCCGGCCGAGCCCAGATTGACGGTTTCCAGCATCGCCTGCACGCAGGCATCCAGTTCGGCGCGCGCAGCCCGCGGCTTGGCAGCCTGCGCCGCCAGCAGCACATTGGAGCGAGCCGTGAGCCAAGGCAGAAGCGCAGCCTGCTGGAAGACCATGGCGCGTTCGACGCCGGGTCCGCGGACGGGTCGATCGCCGACACGCAGTTCCCCCTGTTCGGCGAGGTGCAGTCCGGCCAAAGTGCCGATCAGGGTACTCTTGCCGGAGCCCGAACGCCCCAGGACCGCGACGAATTCGCCAGCCTCCACATCGAGGTCGAGGCCATCGAGGACACGCTGCCCGCCGTAGGCGAAGACCAGGCCGCGGGCTTTCAGGCTGGCGCTCATCCGACGAAGGCCTTCACGCGCGCTTCCAGCCACATCATCACGCGATCCAGCAGGAATCCAATCGCGCCGATCGCCAGGATGCACATGATGATGTGCTCGAAGACGAGGCTGTTGTATTCCTGCCACAAGAAGCCCCCCAGTCCACCCGAGCCCGTCAGCATCTCGGCCGCCACGATCGTCAGCCACGCGATCCCGAGGCTGACGCGCAGCCCGGTGAACACGTACGGAAGCGTGGCGGGAAACAGCACGCGGAAGAAGGTCGTCCAGCGCGACAGCCGCAGCACGCGCGCCACCTGCATGTACTCGGGCGGGACTGCGCGCACACCGCTGGCGATGTTGAGCACGGTCGGCCACATCGAGCACAGTGCGATCGTGAACAGTGCCGCCGGGCGGGAACGCTCCAGCAGCACCAGCCCCAGCGGCAGCCAAGCCAGCGGCGAAACCGGACGCAAGACCTGCACGATCGGATCGCTCAGCTGTCGAAAGCGCGTCGACATCCCGATGGCAAAGCCCAGCGGGACGCCTACCACGATCGCGAGCAGGTAGCCCTGCAGGAGCAGCCGGAGCGAGTTCCACGCCAGCAGCAGGATGCCCTGATCCATCTCCCCGCGTTTGGTCAGCGGCTCCAGTATGTAGAGCTTGCTCTTCGCCCAGGTCTGCCGCGGACCCGGCAGGTCCGTCTGGAAGCTGCGGCAGAAAAGCTCCCACAGGAGCAACGCCAGCAGCAGCCCCAGAACGGGGTAGACAACCGACCAGATCCGTGACGAGAGCTTCATGAAGGCTTGCGATTCAGCCCTTCAGCGAGTGGATCGCGAAGGACTTGGCATATTCCTCGGCCTTGGCGGCTTCGAAAACAGTGCCGTCCCACAGGCGGATCGGCGCGCCGGAGGGCATTTCGGGCTTGACGCCCGCTTCCTTCATCGCCTCGGCGTAGATATCGGAGCGCGAAACGCTCTTGGACACGCCAGCGTAGTCCGGCGCCCCCTCGATCATGCCCCAGCGCCGGAAGTTCGCGAGGAACCAGCTGGCCTGCTGCTCGTCAGGCCAGGTGTTGCGGCTGAAGCTGATCGCCATTTCCGGTCGCTTCTCCGTGCGGCCAGTGCCCCAGTCGAACTCGCCGCGCAGGGTGGGCAGGATGTACTTCTCCGGCGTGTTGATGTAGCTCGGCGTCGCGAGGATGCGCGCCAGCTCCTCGTGGTTCTTCGGATCGTCGCACCAGACAGCGGCCTCGTGCAGGCCACGCAGCAGCGCGCGCACCGTGCGCGGGTTCGCATCGGCGAAGGCTTGCGTGAATCCGAAGCTCTTGACCGGATGGTGCGGCCACATCTCGTGACCGTACATCGCGATCACCGTGATCTGGTCGCCCACACCGCGCGCGCCCCACGGTTCGACCAGGCAGCAGGCCTGCATCGTTCCGACCTTCATGTTCTGGATCATCTGCGCGGGAGGCAGCGTGATCAACTTCAGATCGCGGTCCGCATGGATGCCGCCGTTGGCGAGGAAGTGGCGGTACATCAGCCCGTGCCAGCCGAAGGGCAGCGGTAGCGCGATCGTGAAGGCCTCGCCCTTCTGCTTGAGCTCGTCGGCGACGGTTTTCCAGGACTTGGGATCAAAACTGATCCGGCTGCCGAGGCTGCGCTCGACCATGAAGATCGAGCCGTTGCGGCTCAGCGTGAAGGGCGCGACCAGCGCGGTCTTGGGCGAACCCGAGACCCCGACGGCGGCACCGACCGGCTGTGCATACTTGAGGTGGCTGCCGATGTTCTCGCCCGAAACGAGCTTGTCGCGCGCCGCCGCCCAGCCGTTCTCCTTGGAGAGCGTGGTGGTGATCCCGTGCTTGGCAAAGATGCGCTTTTCGTGTCCGATCACGATCGCGGCGCAGCTTTCCACGGCCACGAAGCCGAGGCGGACTTCCTTCTGCTCGGGCGCCGAGCTGCCTTGTCGCGAAAAGGCCAGGCGCGGCAGGGCCGCTGCGGCCCCCAGAGCGGCCGCACCTTGAAGAAATTGACGACGGGAAGCGTTGGGCTTGGGATGGAGCTTCATGCGGGTCATGTCCTTGCATGGAATTTCGAGAACTTCGACACGTTTCCATTGGAATCTGCACGGTGTATGGCCCCAAGCGCAATCACCCATCGAATCTATGAGTCCAGACTGGGCTCAGTGGCGCTGGGGGGCCGCTTGAGGCGTCGGCCGCCGAGGAGTACAAGATTGGCTTGCGCCACGTCCTGCATGTTTTTTCCACCTTTGTCCCGGCGGGCCCGGAGGTGCGCACCACCCAGCTGATCCGCGCGCTGGGACAGGAGTACCGCCACTCGATCGTGGCCATGGATGGGCGCACTCAGGCTAGCGAGCGGCTGGACGCCTCCTGCCGCTTCGAGATCCTCAGCGCACCGCCCAAGGCGGGCTCCTTCGCCACCGTGCGGCGCATGCGCGCGCTCTTGCGCGAGCGACGGCCGGATCTGGTCTGCACCTACAACTTCGGCGCCTTCGACACGGTGATGGCGGCGCGCACGCTAGGGCTGCGCGCCGTGCTGCACCATGAGGACGGCTTCAACGCCGACGAAGCGCACTCGTTCAAGGCGCGGCGCGTGTGGGCCCGGCGCCTGTTCCTGCCCGGCGTGGCGCGCGTGATCGTGCCTTCGAGGAAGCTCGAGGGCATCGCGCGCGAGCGCTGGCGGCTGCGAGCGGAGAAACTGCGCTGGATTCCCAACGGCGTGGACCTCGCGCGTTTTGCGCCGCGCGATGGCAACCCGGCGCTGCGCGATGCGCTAGGGATCCCCCGCGAAGCACCCCTGATCGGCTATGTCGGCCACCTGCGGCCGGAGAAGAACCCCGCGCGCCTGCTGCGCGCGGCGGCGCGCGTCGAGCGCGAGCTCGGCATGCATCTGTTGGTGCTCGGCGACGGCCCCGAGCGCACCGAGCTCGAACGCATCGCTGCGGGCACGCCCTCGCTGTTCGAGCGCGTGCACTTCGCGGGCCACCAGCCCGACCCGCTGCCCTACTACCGCGCCATGGATGTCTTCGCGCTGTCCTCCGACACCGAACAGATGCCCGTGGCGCTGCTCGAGGCGATGGCCTGCGGCCTGCCGGTCGCCGCCACCGACGTCGGCGATGTGCGCGCGATGCTGCCCGAGGAGGGGCGCGAATACGTGGTCGAGCTGGAAGCGCAGGAAACGGCCTGGCCGCTGGCCGAGAAGCTGACCGAGCTCCTGCGCGATGAGAAGCTGCGCGCCTCGCTCGGGGCGGCGAACCGCTCCCAAGTCGAGGCGCACTATTCCTTCACGGCGATGCTGGCGGCCTACCGCTCGGAGTACGAGCGGGCGACCGCGCTGAAGTGCTCAAAGTGATGGCCAGAGCGGTGATGCCCAGAGCGGTGATGCCCAGAGCGGTGATGCCCAGAGCGGTGATGTCCAGAGCGGTGATGTCCAGAGCGGTGATGTCCAAAGCCGCGGGTCAGCCCGCGGCCCTCGGCTCGGCGTAGTCCAGATCGTAGGCGGGCATCGGGCCGCCCGCGCCCTGCAGGTAGTGCTCGAACCACTGCAGCATGCGCAGGTTGTAATCGAGACGCGAAGCCGCGCGGCGGTTGCCATGCCCCTCGCCGGGATACAGCACCAGACGCACCGGCGCCTGGTTGCGCACCTTGAGGTGGCGGTAGAGCTCGCGCGATTGGCCCACGTTGACCCGCGGATCGTCCTTGCCGTGCAGGATCAGGAGCGGAGTCCGGCACTTCTCGGCGTAGTAGATCGGGCTGCGCTCGAGGAAGAACTGCCAGTTCTCCCACGGACGCTTGAGCGCGTGCACGTAGTACTCCTCGTCGGGGATGTCGGTGGTTCCGACCTTGGAGATCTTGTCGCTGATGCCGACGAACATGACACCCGCCGCGAAGCGCTCGGAGTAGCGCGTCGAGCACCAGGCGGTGGCGTAGCCGCCGTACGAGCCGCCGGTGATGCCGACCTTCGACTTGTCGACCAGACCGATCGCGATGAGGTGATCGACGGCGTCGACGAGGTCATCGAACTCCTTGCCCGCCGCATCGCCCTGACCCAGCTTCGAGAACGCCACGCCGCGGCCCGTCGAGCCGCGGTAGTTGGGATAGAACACGGCGAAGCCGCGCGCAGCCGCCATCTGACCGGGGCGCGAGTAGTTGGTCAGCCAGCCATTGGACTCGTGGGCCTCGGGGCCGCCGTGCACCGAGAGAATCAGGGGATAGCGCACGCCCTCCACCTCGTTGAGCGGGCGGATCAGAATGCCCTGCAGGTCCTGTCCGTCGCGCGCCTTGTGCACCACGACCTCCTGCTTGGCAAGCGCGTACGAGGCGAGCCAGGGATTGGAGTCCGTCAGGCGTGAGAGCTGTCCCTTCGAGTAGGCGTACACTTCCGGCGGGTGGCTGGGCGCATGCACGATCAGTGCGGCCTGCGTCCCGTCGCCAGAGAGAGCGAGCGACTGGATGATCTGGCCGGGGCTGCCGGCCACGCGCTTGGGCGCCGCCTGGGGCTGAGTAGCGTCGAAGCGCGCCAGCTCGGTCTCGACGCCGCGCGCGAGCACGGCGAGGATCGTCGTGGCGCCGTCCCACTCGAAGGCCGTGCAATCCCCGATCATCCCCGGAGCGAGTTCCGTGAAGGGGCCGCCTCCGGCGGGCGCCACACACAGGCGGCCGGCGCTGGGATCGTGCTTGTCGACGGCGCTGATCATGCCGATCCAGCGGCCGTCGGGGCTCCATTCGATCTCGCTGAGCTTGCCCTCGCGCTCGATGCGGGCGAGCGACTGGCCCGCGGGATCGAGGATTTCGATGCGCTGGCGCACATATTCGTCGTCGACCAGCGCCGTGGGCGCAATGCGCACCGCCAGCCGATCGCTTTGTGGGCTCCACTGCACCTGGTGCAGCGAGCCTTCGAGTTCCAGTTGCCGGACGCTGCCGTCAACGAAGAGTTCGGCCGTCCACAGCGCCACCGGACGCACATCCTCCTCGTAGATTTCCTGTGAGAAGCCGCGCTCGCGCTCCTTGCGGCGGGCCTCGTCCTCGGGCCGCTCGGCGAGCAGCGCCACGCGTTTGCCATCGGGCGCCAGATGGAAGGAGCGAATGCCGGTCTTGAGCGCGACCGCACGGCGCGCCTCGCCGCCGTCGATCGGCAGGATGTACAGAGCGGACTGCTTGTCATCGCCGCGCTTGGCGACGAAGGCGAGGCCCTTGCCATCGGGCGTCCAGGTCACCTGAGCGAACTCGCCCTTGCCGCCGATGAACGTGCGCGCATCGCCGCCGCCGCTGGGCTTTAGCAGCAGTTCGCTCCACGGTCCGCCGTCATCGTCGACGCCCGGCTTGCGCGGCAACAGCGTCGTGTAGGCGATGGTGGAACCATCGGGCGAGATCGCCGCCGCGCTGACCGAACGCAGTTCGGCCACGCGGTGCGGGGTCAGGGTCGGGGCGCTCGACTGCGGCGATGCGAGCGTCGCGCAGGAGGCCGTGAGGGGAGCCAGCAGGAACAAGGGGCTGAGGAACTGCATGCGGGGGTCCTTTCGGGGGGCCTTTCAGGGCGGGTACAGCGTACTTTCCTCAAGCCGTGGTGCGAGAGGGCTTTCTCTTGTCTAGACTGTGCGGTTCCAGACCTCCGCCTGGTTCTTTCCGATGCAAGAGACCCTCGTCCCCACCCAAACCGCCCTGATCCACCGGATCCTCGGCCGCGCCTTCGCGCAAATCCAGGCGATGATCCACATCGCCAACCACCGTCCCGACAAGCGTCGCGGCGATCCCAAAGTGGGCGGCCACCCGGCCTCGTGCGCGTCCTCGCTGCACCTGCTTGGCGTGCTGCACCTGATCTCCCGCCAGCCGCAGGACTTCGTGTGCTGCAAGCCGCACGCATCCCCCGTCGACCACACGCTGAGCCACCTGATGCAGCTGTTCCGTGATCCCGCCTCCGGGGCGTGGTTCGACGAGGCCGCCTCGGAAGCGGTGATGCACAACCTGCGCAAGTTCCCGACGCCTTTGACGGAGCCGGTCTTCCAGAGCTACCACGCCAAGAGCGATCCCGACTCGTTCCACTTCCTGCCCTCGGGCTCGGTCGGCATCCCGCCGGTGGTGGCGGTCTACCTGGCGCTCGCCTACCGCTACGCGAAGGACCACGGCTGGAATGTGCCGGCCGACACCCACTTCTGGTGCATGATGGGCGACAGCGAGTTCCGCGAAGGCTCGCTGCTCGAGTGCCTCCCCGATGTCGCCGAACGCGCGCTGACCAACGTCACCTGGATCATCGACTACAACCGCCAGAACCTCGACGGCACGCGCATCCCCAATGAGCGCGGCTTGCACGGCGCAGACTGCGACCGCATCGAGAAGACAGCCGTCGCCAATGGCTGGAAGGTGCTGCAACTGCGCCACGGAACCTTCCGCGAGCAGCTGTTCAGCAAGCCCGGCGGCGAGGCGCTCCGGCAGCTGTTCGAAGGCGGCCTGTCGGACTACGAATACCAGATGCTGCTGCTGAAGAGCGACGCCAAGGAGCTGCGCCGCTTCGCGCTCGCGCGCAGTCCCGAGTGCGCGAAGATCCTGAAGGGCCTGTCCGATGCGGACCTGCTGCGCGCTTTCGGCGATCTCGGCGGTCATTCCGTCGAGAAGCTCGAAGCGGCCTACGCGCAGGCCCGCCAGGACGCCGAGTGGCCGTATCTGATCATCGCCCACACGGTCAAGGGCTGGGGGCTGGAGTGCGCCGCGCACCCCGCCAACCACTCGACCCTGCCGGACGAAAAAGAAGTCGTGGCACTGCTCGAGAAGCAGGGCCTTTCCATGGCGCGTCCCTTCCAGCGTTTCGACCAGAAGAGCGCGGAGGGCCGCTTCCTCGCCGCGAAGCGCGAGCAGTTCCAAAAGGGCATCGAGGCGCTGGACAAGCTGCGCGATGCCAACCGGAGCGAGGTGCGCCGCCGCATCGAGAGCGACGGCGGCATACCCGAGAGCCTCGGCATCGATCTGTCGCTCTATCCGGTGACCCACACGCAGTGGATGTGGGGCCAGCTCGCCGCCAAGCTCGTGCGGATCGGCACCGATGACGAAGGCGGTCCCAAGACCGCCACTTCGACCGGCAAGCAGCTCGCGGTCGACGAAGTGCGCTGGAAGAGCGCTGCCGACCTGATGCTGACGCTCTCGCCCGATGTGGGCACCAGCACCAACATCTCGCCCGTGCTCGACCAGAAGATCTACGGACCCGACTACCAGCGCGCGCTCGAACAGGAGCTCAAGCTCGATCCCAAGCACCCGCTGCTGATCGCCGCGGACGACCCTTGGACGCGTCACATCCGCTTCGAGATCGCGGAGGCCAACTGCATGAGCGCAGCGGGTTCCTTCGGCAAGATGGGCGCCTATCTCGGCGTGCCCTTCTTCCCGATGATGACGGTCTACGACTTCTTCATCAAACGCGCGCTCGATCAATTGTACTACAATCTTTACTGGGGTTCGGAGTTCGTGCTCGTCGGGACGCCCTCGGGGACCACGCTGGCGCCTGAGGGCGCCCAGCACTCGTGGAAGTCCGACATCCAGATCCCCAACCTGATCACCTGGGAGCCGCTCTTCGCGATCGAGATGGACTGGATCCTCTCCGACGCAGTGCGCCGTCAGGTGAGCGACGAGAACGAGGGCCGCCGCGGCGTGCTGGTGCGCGGCGTCACGCGCGGCATCCGCCAGTCGCTGCTGCTGGAGCACGTGCGCCGCCAGGCCGCTTCCAAGCAGTCCCAAAGCGGACCGCTGAAGCCCGCGGGAGCGGGCCCGGAGTGGGGCGAGGGAACCGACGAGTCGACGCTGGCGCCGCTGTCCGACGCCGAGCTTTACGAGCGCGTGCGCCAGGACTGCCTCAAGGGTGCCTACTATCTCGTCGACTGGCGCGGATACGCGGGCTACGAGCCGGGCGACAACGTCGTCCAGCTCTTCGCGATGGGTTCGGTCGCCACCGAGGCGCTGGAAGCCAGCGAGAAGCTGCTCCAAAAGGGCATCTTTGCCAACGTCATCGTGATCTCCTCGCCCGAGCTGCTGCTCGGCATTCTCGGTGACTCCGACGGCTACGCTCATCTCCGGCAGGGTCTTGGCATCAGCGGCGATCTCATCGCGGTCGAGGGTGCGGCGGCCAGCGAAGCGGGACTCGTCTCGCTCTCCGCGCGCCGCGTGCCGATCGTCGCGGTGTGCGACGGCGAAGCCGGTCTGGTCGACAACATCGGCTCCATCGTGGGCGTCAAGCAGATCACGCTGGCCGTGCGCAAGTTCTCCAAGTGCGGCCGCCCCGACGAAGTCTTCCGCTACCAGTACCTCGATTCGGATGCGCTGGTCGAGGCCTGCGGCAAGGCCCTGAGCGAGACCGCGCTGGAGAACTTCCGGGTCTCCCCGGAACTGCTCGAACGCCTCGCCGGCCGCAGCCAGAGGGCGCGCGACTGGCGCGAGTTGTGGCCGCAGGACGGCAACGCCCACTGAGCGCACCCGCGGCGCGACCATCCCATGGGCTCGATCCCGGAAAATCCCGAGCCGTTCCCCCCCTACGAGGTGATCGGCTCGGAGCGGATCTACGCTTCCAAGTGGTGCGGCCTGCGGCGCGACCTGCTCCGTCTCGATGACGGCTCCGCGCAGGAATACCACATCATCGAGATTCCCGACGCGGTGGCGGTCGTGCCGGTCACCGACGATGGGCGCGTCGTGCTGATCGGGCAGTACCGCTACCCGCACGGCAAGACGCACTGGGAGATTCCGGCTGGACGGCTCGTCGACGGCGAGGACCCGCGCGAAGGGGCGCTGCGCGAGGTGCGCGAGGAGACCGGCCACGTGCCGCGGAGCCTCGAGCCACTGCCGGGCTTCTACGCCGCCAACGGCATCACCGCGCATTGGGCGCATCTGTACTTGGCGCACGGCTGCCAGTCGATCGGCGCGCCACAGCCCGAGCCCTGCGAGCGCATCGTGGTGCGCGTCTTCACCCGCGAGGAAGTCGAAGCGCTGCTCGACGCCGGCCGCATCGAGGATGCGTTCACGGCGCTCGCGCTGTGCTATTGGCTGCGCCGCCAGCGCTAGAGCGCCCCCCGCTCACTCCCCGCCCAGCAGGAACGCGTCCAGATCCCCCTCGAGCACGCGGGCAAGCCGCGGCGTGCTGCGCCCGCTGCGCCGATCGCGCACTCCCGGGCTGGCACCGAAGCGGTAGCGCCGGATGATTTCATTGCCACTGGATTCCCGGACGCGGGCCCGCCGCGCCATCAGCAGCGGCAGCAACCGCTCCAGCGCGTCCTCCAGCGTCCCGTGCGTGCGCGCCTCGACCTGCAGGGGTTCGCTCTTGTGCTGGAGCAGGACCTGCAGATGCGGCCGATCGATCAGCCGGCCGCGCGCGTCGCGGTCGACGCGGCTCTCGATGCGCAGATCCGCCCGCCCCGGGATCGACGCATCGACGGCCGCGGGAAACACCTCCACGCGCGCCAACTCGCGCTCGTCGCGCCGGCGATCGGGCTGCTCCAGGAAAAACTGGTGGATGCCGCTCTCCGCCGCCAGGAGGCCGTAGGCTCCGGGCCCGCCGATGCGCAGCGCGGCGCTCTCCTGCGCCTGACCGCAGCGATCATCCAGCCACTCGATCTGGAAGCGATGACGCTCCGCCCACCCGGAATACATGCGCGCGAGCTTCTCGACGATGCCCAGCGCGGACTCGTGCGGACGCAGCAAGCGCACCACGACGAAGGCGTCGCCGAGTTCCCGCTCCTCGCACTGCAGCACGAAATCCAGCGTTCGAGCCTGGAACTCGAGGCTGCTGAGGCGCTCCAGCGAACCGGAGCGCTCGCGTCCGGTGGAGCGCGCGGCCCATTCGGCGTACGCGAGCGCGGCGGAGGCCAAGCCCTGATGATGGGAAAGGATCGCGTCGACACGCTCGAGTTCGTCCGTCACGCGCACCGAGCGCTGGCGGTCGGTCCAGAACTGCGGATCCCCCATCGCCTCCATCAGCGCGCTGCGCCGAACCTGCTTTTGAGCGATCCGCGGGTCGAGCGCTTCCAGCGCCTGCACCAGGGCTCCGGCGCGCACGCGCAGGGCCAGCGCCTGGCGCTCCTCCTGCGCCACCACCACCTCAGGCTGCGCTTCGTCGCTGATCAGCTCCAGTTCGCAGCGTCCGTGCACGGCGCGCAGCGACACGTGTGCTCCCGGAGGCAGCGTGCCTTGGCACAGAAGCCGGGCGAGCGGGAGCAGCACCATGCGCTCGATCGTGCGCTTGAGCGGTCGTGCGCCGAAGGCCGGGCTGTAGCCTTCCTCCAGCATAAGCCCCAGCACCTCGGGATCGATGTCGACGCTTAAGCCCCGGCGCACGATGCCGCCGCGCTCGAGCACCTGCGTCAGCTCGCGGCGCGCGATGCGCTCGGCGGTTTCGCGCGACAGCGGAGCGAAATGGATGATGCGATCGATGCGGTTGAGCAGTTCCGGGCGGAAGAATCCGCGCAGCTCGCGCTGAACGCTCGTGGCATCGGGTGCCAACGGCGCCGAGCGGCCGAAACCGAGGCTCGATTCCACGGAGATCGCCGATCCCAGATTGGAGGTCATGATCAGGATCGTGCCGCGCAAGCTGGTGGTATGACCCTGCGCATCGCTCAGGCGGCCGGCATCGAAGATCTGCAGGCAAGCATCGAACACGCTCGCATGGGCCTTTTCGAACTCATCAAGCAGCACCACGGAGAAGGGTTGCTCGCGCACAAAGCTGGTCAGCGTTCCCGGCCGCGCGGCACTGCCGGCGAGGCGGTAGAGCGCATCCGGTGTGGAGTATTCGCTCATGTCGAGCCGGATCATGCGGCCCGGATCTCCGAAGATCAGTTCGGCCAGCGCGCGGGACAGCTCCGTCTTGCCGACGCCTGTGGGACCCACGAACAGCAGCACGCCCAGCGGCCGCAGCGGATCGCACAGGCCGCCCTTGATCATCGTCACCAGATCCAGCACCGAGTGCACCGCCTCGGACTGTCCCATCACGCGCGCCTCTAGGAAGCTCTTGACGGAGCCCAGATCCAGAGGGACATCGTCGTCGAGGAAATCGACGGGCAGGCCGGTGGTGCGCGAAAGCGCCCCGAGAATGTCGCGCGGCGTGTAGCGCTCGGACTTTTGGGACAGGATCCGCTTGAGCAGTCCCACGGAACGCCCCGGCTGCTGGACCTGCGCCAGATGAAGGTCCGCCGCCTCCACGACGCGTCCGAGAAACTCCTCGCTCAGTTCCTGACCGTGCTCCCGGGCGACCTGCCGGAGCACGGCCTGCGTGCGCGCGCGATCCGCCGCGGGCACCTGCACCTGCAACAGCACATTCGCCAGCGAATCCAGCGCGCGTGCTCCGTTGCGCAGTTGCTCCGCGGAGCACTCCGCGAGCACGCGGATCTTGCCCGCGCCAACCAGCGGAGCCAACGAGCCCGCCACGCTTTCCCGAGAGTCGGTGGCCCGGCCCGTGTCGGAGAGCAGGTGGGCTTCGGGGATGTAGATCAGGGCTTTGGGATGCGACTCGGCCCATTCCGTGAGACGCTTGAGGCGCGTCTGCCACTCGCCGAGATACTTGGTGTTCACCACGAAGTCCGAGGGCGTCACCTGCAGCACCACCCAGCCCTGAGCGATCAGTCGGCGGGCGAGTTCGTGCACGATTGCCGTCTTGCCCGTTCCGGGCTCGCCGACGAGCAGCGCGGAGCGCGAGCCCTTGGCGTTCAGGCGCTCTTCGAGCGTGGCGAGCAGCGCCTCGCTTTCATAGGCGCAGAGCAATCGCCCGGCTTGGAGTTCCGCCGCCAGATCGGTGCCGATGTCCGGCGGCGGCGCGGACTCCTCCACTTCATCGACCTCGTGCTCTTCGACCTCGTCGGCGGCCGCGGGCGCGGGAGCGCGAGCCGGCTGGGGAGCCGCCAAGCTCTGCGCGGAGATGGCTTCGAGGCCGGCGCCGACCCACTGCGCGAGCCGGGGCAGGCGCTGGATCAGAGCGGAATCCTTCATCGCGGAGTGCAGCGTCGCCAGATCCTCGCCGTCGGAGCCGGTCACGGCTTCCTTCCAGTCCGGATGCCGGGCGAGCAGCCGCTCGAGGGCCTGCAGCAGAGCCAATCGGACCTCGGGCGCGTTCTGACGCCTCAGTTCGCGCAGCAGCGACCACCACACGGTGTCGATCGAGGCTCCCGCCAGAGTCGCGGCCACCGTGCGGCGCACCAGCGGCGCAGGATCGTGGCGCAGCAGCGTGATCAGCAGATCGTCGAGCGCGCGCTGCGATTCGCAGGCACGGACCGCCGCGTGGCGCACGCCCGGCTCGACATCCTGCAGCAGCCCTCTCAGCAGATCGCGCGCCAGCGGATGGTCGACACCTTCCAGTCGCGCGCACAGGCGGCGGCGCACCAGCCAGTCGACATCGAGCGCACCCTCGCGCAGCAGCGCGGCCTTCAAGCCATCGGCGGGCGCGCCGCACTCGAAGACGGCCGTGAGCGCGGCCTCCATCGCCGCGGCGCGCACGCCGGGATGCGGATGCGCGGCGCAACTCGACAGATCGGCCTCTCGTCCCGGCTCCGAACTCAGCAGGCCGGCCAGCTCGCGAAAGGGACGCGTGCGCTCCAGAAAAGCCAGATCGAGATCGCTTCCGATCAGATCCTGAATCAAGCGTGCGATGCGGATATCCATGCGGCGGGCTCGGCGGGGGCCGCGGCCCTCGGACCGCTGAGGGCGCGGCGGGGGCCGCCGAGCGATCTGAAGACTATCCGAACTGGATGCCCTGCGCGAGCGGTAGCTCGCGCGAGTAATTGATCGTATTCGTCTGACGGCGCATGTACGCCTTCCAGCTGTCGCTGCCCGATTCGCGGCCGCCCCCGGTCTCCTTTTCGCCGCCAAAGGCTCCGCCGATCTCCGCGCCGGAGGTCCCGATGTTGACGTTGGCGATGCCGCAGTCGGAACCAGCGGCCGAAAGGAACTTCTCGGCGTAACGCAGATTGAGCGTGAAAATCGACGAAGAGAGCCCCTGCGGCACGGCGTTGTGCTTGAGGATCGCGTCGTCGAGATCCTTGACCCGGATCACGTACAGGATCGGCGCAAAGGTTTCGTTCTGCACGCAATCCCAGTGATTCTCGGCGCGCACGATGGCCGGGGAAACGAAGTTCCCGCCCTTGTTCTTTCCACTGAGCTTGACGCGCTGGCCGCCGCACAGGAGCTTGCCGCCGCTCGCCTTGGCCGAAGCCAGCGCACGCTCCATGTTCTGCACGGCGAGCTCGTCGATCAGCGGGCCGCACAGCGTGCCCTTGGCGAGCGGATCGCCGATGCGAATGCCGGCGTACGCCTTGACGAGGCGTTTTTCCACTTCGTCGGCGATGCTCTCGTGCACCAGCAGGCGGCGCGTGGTCGTGCAGCGCTGGCCCGCGGTGCCGACGGCGCCGAATAGGATCGCCGGCAGCGCCAGCGCGAGGTCCGCATCCTCCATCATCACGATGGCGTTGTTGCCGCCGCATTCGAGGATCGCCTTGGCGTAGCGCGAGGCCAGCCGGGCGCCGACATGCCGGCCGACTTCGGAGGAACCGGTGAATGAGACCAGCGGCAAGCGCGGGTCGTTGACGAGCCGCTCACCGACCTCCTCGTTGCCGCCGATCACGAGGCTCAGCAGCGCGCCGAGGCCCTCGCGTTCGAGCACGGGGGCGCAGACCTTGGTCATCGCGATCGCGGTCAGCGGCGCCTTGGGGCTGGGCTTCCACAGGCAGGCATCCCCGCAGGTCAGCGCCAGCATCGAATTCCAGGCCCAGACCGCGGCCGGGAAGTTGAACGCCGAGATGATTCCCACGACGCCCAGCGGATGCCACTGCTCGCGCATGGCGTGGCCAGGCCGCTCGGAATGCATCGAGAGGCCATAGAGCATGCGCGACTGGCCAACGCAGAAATCGGCGATGTCGATCGCCTCCTGCACCTCGCCGAGGCCTTCCTGCAGGATCTTGCCGACCTCCAGCGTCACCAGGCGGCCGAGCGCCTCCTTCTTCTCGCGGATCGCGTTGCCCATCTGGCGCACTAGCTCGCCCCGCTTGGGGGCCGGCAACTCGCGCCAGCGCAGGAACGCCGCCTGAGCGGCCTTCACGGTCGCTTCGTAATCGGCCCCGCTGGCCTGCACCACGCTGCCGAGCACCGCTCCCGTCGCGGGATTGCGGCTTTCGAGCAGCGGGCCCCTGGTCTTGAGCCACTTGCCTGCGTAGGCGCCGGAATGAAGGGGAGGAAGTCCGAATTCGCGGGTGAGGTCCATGGAAGCCTTGCGTGGGTTGAAGGGTGGACTATCCTACTCGGCCCACATGGCCGACAAGATCATCTACCAGCTTCTGGACCTGAAAAAGTACTTCGGACAGCGCGAAGTGCTGAAGGGCATCACGCTCTCGTTCCTCGAGGGCGCCAAGATCGGCATCATCGGCGCCAACGGCGCCGGGAAGTCGACCCTGCTGCGGATCCTTGCCGGCGAGGACAAGAATTTCGACGGCACGGCCAAGCCGGTCGGCAACCTGACCATCGGCTACCTGTCGCAGGAGCCGCCGCTCAACGAGGCACTCAATGTCGGCGACAACCTCAAGGAAGCGGTCGCGCCCCTGATCGCGATCGAGAAGCGCTACAACGAGCTCGCCGAGTCGGGCGACATGGGCGAGGAATTCGAGCGCCTCGGCGAGGAGATGACGCACAAGGAAATCTGGGAGCTCGACAGCCGCCTCGAGCAGGCCGCCGACGCGCTGGGACTGCCGCCCTTCGACGCCGATGTCACCAAGCTCTCCGGGGGCGAGCGCCGGCGCGTCGCGCTGTGCAAGCTACTGATGCAGCACCCCGACATGCTGCTCTTGGACGAGCCCACCAACCACCTCGACGCCGACTCCGTCGAATGGCTCGAGCACCACCTCAAGGAGTACCAGGGCACCGTGATCCTGATCACGCACGACCGCTACTTCCTCGACAACGTCGCGGGCTGGATGTTGGAGATCGAGCGCGGGCTGGCGCGACCCTACAAAGGCAACTATTCCGAGTACCTCTCGCAGAAGGCGCGCGAGCTGGAGACCAAGCGCGGCCAGAACGAAACGCGAGAGAAGATCATCGCGCGCGAACGCGAGTGGCTGGGCCAGTCGCCCTCGGCCCGACGCAAGCGCGCCAAGTGGCGCGAGGAGCGCTACAAGCAGTTGCTCGAGCAAAAGGCCGAGGACGCGCTCGATCCGGTCGACCTGCGCATTCCGCCGGGGCCGCGACTGGGCGACAAGGTGATCGACCTCAAGCACGTCACCAAGGGTTTCGGCAACCGCACGCTGATCAAGGACCTGAGCTTCTCCGTGCCCCCCGGAGGCATCCTCGGCATCATCGGGGCCAACGGACACGGAAAGACCACGCTGCTGCGGATGATCACCGGCCGCGAGAAACCCGACTCGGGCACGGTCGAGATCGGAGCGACCGTCAAGATGGTTTGGCTCGACCAGTCGCGCACCGTGCTCGACGACTCGAAGTCGGTGTACGACAACATCACCGAGGGCAACCCGCAGATCCCCTTCGGCAACAAGATTCTGGACGGACGCGCCTACGTGGCGCGCTTCAACTTCAAGGGCGAGGACCAGCAAAAGCTGCTGGGTGAGTGCTCGGGCGGCATGCGCAACCGCGTGCTGCTGGCGAAAATGCTGCGCGAGCCCGCCAACGTGATCCTGCTCGACGAACCGACCAACGATCTCGACCTCGAGACGCTGCGCGTGCTCGAAGAGGCGATTCAGGAGTACACCGGCTCGGCGATCGTCGTGACGCACGATCGCTACTTCCTGAACCGCGTCGCGACGCACATCCTGTCCTTCGAGGGCGAGGTCGAGGAGGGCAAGGGGCCCGAGATCCACTTCTTCCCGGGCGACTACGAGGCCTACCACGAGTGGCGCGAGAAGGATCGCTCCGCGCGCGGAATCGGGCCCAAGTCACGGGCCGGCAAGTACCGCCAGCTGCTGCGCACCTAGGCCCCGAGCCATGCGCACGTGCCTTTGCGCCGAAGAGCTCTCCCGCGACCCCGATCTCGAGGCTGCGCGGGCGCTCCTGCGCGCCTATCGGCCGCATTCGCAGGAACAGGCCCGCACGCAGGCGCGCATGCTCGCCTTCATCGACGAGCACCCGCTCGATGCGCACCTGCGCACGCAGCTCACGGGACATCTCACGGCTTCGGCGCTGGTGCTCGACGCCTCGGGCACGCGCGCGCTGCTGACCCATCACCGGAAGCTCAACCGCTGGCTGCAGCTCGGCGGGCACTGCGACGGCGATGCCAATCTGGCGCTCGCGGCGCTGCGCGAGGCGCAGGAAGAGAGCGGCATCGCGGACCTCAGGATCGAACCGCTGCCGATCGATCTGGACATCCACAGCATCCCGGCGCGCCGGGATGAGCCCGAGCACCTGCACCTCGACACGCGCTTTCTTGTGCACGCGCCCGCCGGCGCGGTCGAGTCGCTGAGCGAGGAGTCCCATGCGCTCGCCTGGGTGTCTGTCGACGATCTCGAGAAACTCTCGACCGACGAGAGCGTGCGCCGGCTGTTCCGGCTGGCCTTCCGCTAGCGCTGCTTCTGGTGGAGTTTTCGGTGCTCGGCATCGTCGATCGGGCGCGTGTCGCGGCCGCGCGTGCCGGACAGCTCGATGCAGCACAGCTGCTTGACGTGCACGCATTCATCCGCATGTCCCGGCACGAGGAAGCGGAACGGGCCGCCCTTTTCCAGCGGCTGGCCGCCCTGTTCGTAGAGCACCAGCGCGCCGCGCGGCAGCTCGCTCCAGGGGATCGACACGGCGAAACCCGGATCCGCGCTGGTCAGGTTGAGAAAGGCCGCCCGCGCGCCGCTCGGCAGCAGCGCCTCCAGCCAGACCGCGCGACCGTGCTTGCCGGGCACGATCAGCCCCACCTCCCCCACCTGCGCCGCAGCCGGCAGAGCCTTGAGATCCGCATGGGTCAGCGAGCGCAGGTCCCGGCCTTCGATCCGGATGATAAGTGCGGGAGGATTCGTCATGTGGCTGGGCCCCATGGTAAACAGGAAGCCGCGTGTCGCTCCAATCCTCCCGCGCCGCCCGCCATCGTCAACACCGTCCCGGCGTCAGCCCGCCGGAGCTCTTCCGCCGCCGCAAGATGAACTTTCTGCGTTTCACCGTCATCGGCTTCATCGGACTGATCCTCGTGCTGGCCCTGATCGGCTGGTACAAGCCCTCCTTCTTCGAGGTTCAGCGCATCAAGCTGGTGCGCGCCAAGCCGGCCGACATCTATGCGCAGGCCGGCAGCGCCCAGGCTTGGGCCCAGTGGCATCCCTGGATCGACAAGACCCGTCCGCAGTACCGCCAGGAGGTGGGCGGGCCGGACGGCGGCGCGGGCAGCTTCGTGCGCTGGGAGAGCGCCGAAGGCTTCGGAAAGCTGACGCTGGGCGAGTGCGTCGCGGACCAGAAGATCGCCTTCGTGCTCAACCTCGATGATATGCCCTGCTCGGGGGCTCTGACGCTGGAGCCGCTCGGAGAGGTGACGCGCGTGCGGCTCGATTTCCGCGGGGATGTCGGAGGCGATCTGGTGCTGCGCTACCTGCTGCCGATCTACGAGAAGACGCTGGGGCGCTCGCTCGCGCTCTCGCTCGACCAGCTGGCGGCCCGGGCTGAGCAGGCTGCGGACGGAAAAAAATAGCGGCTCTGGCTCGGCCCCTTGGGATCGGAGCCAGTTCGGTCGAGAAAGGCCCTCGAGCGGTTGGAATCCTGAGGGCATCTCCGCTACATTTCCACGTTCATCCCATCCCCAAAGTCCAGCCCTGACCCCCGCGCGCCGGGTGTCCACAGGGCTCCAGCCCAAGATCCCGTTCCCGTGCAAGTCACCGTCGAGAAGACCGGCCCCTGCCAAGCCAAGGTTCTGTTCACCGTCCCCGGCCCGACCTTTCAAAAGGCCGTCAAGGATGCCCTGAACAACGCCGGCAAGAACCTCAACCTCAAGGGATTCCGCCCCGGTCACGTGCCTCCCCAGATCGTGGAGAAGCAGTACGGCAAGCAGATCCGCACGGAGGCGATGCAGCACTTCGTCAACGAGGCGATGAACAAGGCCATCCAGGACAACGGCCTCAAGGTCGTCGGTTTTCAGCAGGTGCACCTGGAGACCCTGACGGTGCTCGAAGGGTCCGATTTCTCGCATCACATCGAGATCTCGCTGCGCCCCGAGATCGCCCTCAAGAGCTACAAGGGAGTGAAGGTGGAAAGCCAGCTCGCTCCCGTGATGGATCAGGAGATCAGCGGCGCCATCGAGAACCTGCGCCAGCAGCAGTCGGTGCCCGAGCCGGCCGGCAGCGCCGGACTTGCGGAGAGCGGTGTGGCCGTGGGCAACGTCACCTGGCTGATCGACGGGGAAACGGTGCTGAGCCGCGAGAACATCCGTCTCACGCCCAAGCAGCCGATTCCCGGCTGCGACGCGGCCGCCTTCGCCAAGGCGCTCATTGGCGCGGTGGACGGCGCGAGCTGCGAAGTCCCGCTGACGGTCCCCCAGGAGTTTGACAAGGCGGAACTGCGCGGCAAGAGCGGGATCTGCAGGATCGACGTTCAGCAGGCCTATTCGCTCAAGAGCCCGACGGATCAGGATCTGCAGAAGATGGTCGGCGCCAAGGATGCGGCCGACATGCAGCGCATCGTGCGCGAGAAGATCGCCGAGGCCAAGCAGCAGCAGGAGCACCAGCGTCTGGAGACGGCGATCATCGACGCGCTGCTCGGCACGCACGAGTTCGAGCTGCCCGAGATGATGGTCGAGCAGCAGACTCAGGCGCGCCTGGGCCAGTTCGCTCAGCAACTCCAGCAGTCCGGCACTCCCGCGGACCAGATCCAGCAGCAGGTCGACAGCCAGCGCGGCGCGGCGACCGAGGCCTCGCGCAAGGGCGTTCGCGCGCTGTTCCTGATGCAGGCCATCGCCGAGGCCGAGAAGCTGCTCGTCACACAGGATGACATGCGCAGCGAGATCATGTCGATCGCGCAGCGCAATCAGGCCAAGCCTCAGGACGTCGCCGACCACTTCCAGAAGAACAATCTCTTCGATCAGCTCGCCATCGAGCTGCTCGAGCGCAAGGTGCGCAAGTTCCTGCGCGAGAACGCGAGCGTGCAGACCCTGTCCTGAGCCCTTCCCTTCAACCCCGATGAACAACCGCCCGATGCAAGCCTCCTCCGGCAACCTGCAGCCCATGGACTACATCATTCCTTACGTGATCGAGCGCTCCGGCCGCGGAGAGCGCACCTACGACATCTACTCGCGACTGCTCGAGGACCGCATCGTCTTCATCGGCACCGCGATCGATGACAACGTCGCGAACTCGGTGATCGCCCAGCTGCTGTTCCTCGACAAGTCGGGGCACAATCAGGACATCAAGATGTACATCAACTCGCCCGGCGGCAGCGTCACGGCGGGGTTAGCGATCTACGACACCATGCAGCTGGTGCAGCCGGACATCCAGACCTACTGCGTCGGCCAGGCGGCCTCTATGGGCGCCGTGCTGCTGGCGGGCGGCAACAAGGGCAAGCGCTTCGCCCTGCCCCACTCGCGGATCATGATCCACCAGCCCTGGGGCGGCGCTCAGGGCACCGCGATGGACATGGAGATTCAGGTCAAGGAGATCCTGAAGATGAAGCAGGCGCTGGAGGAACTGCTCGCCGGCCACTGCGGCCGCACCCAGAAGGAGCTTTCCAAGGCCTGCGAGCGCGACAATTTCATGTCCCCCAAGGAGGCCCTGGACTTCGGTCTGATCGACCAGATCGTCGCCAAGGAGCCGAACACCAAGTAGATTTCATACCGAGATGACATCCTCCACGGGTCGCGGGCGGCACGTAGAACGCTGCACTTTTTGCGAGAAGCGCCGCCAGCATGTGGCTTCGCTGATCGCGGGTCCGCCGGGGGTCTACATCTGCAACGAGTGCATCGAGATCTGCAACTCGATCCTCCAGGAAGAGCAGCGGCGCTCGCCCGAGGCGCGCGCCGCATCCCAGACGGGAGCCGCCTCGGCTGCTCCCGCCGGGGCGCCCGGCGTAGCCGCCAAACGCGGCCCTGCAGACAAGCGCCGGCTGCCTACCCCGATCGAGATCGCCCGCCGGCTCGATGAATACGTGATCGGCCAGAACCGCGCCAAGAAGGTCCTCGCGGTCGCGGTCTACAACCACTACAACCGCCTGCGACACAACGCGCTCAACCCTGGCCGCCACACGGGCTCGGTCGAGGTCGAGAAGTCCAATGTGCTGCTGGTGGGCCCCACCGGATCAGGCAAGACGCTGCTGGCGCGCACGCTGGCTCGAATGCTCGACGTGCCCTTCGCCATGGCCGACGCCACGACGCTGACCGAAGCTGGCTACGTGGGTGAGGATGTCGAGAACATTCTGCTCAAGCTGCTGCAGAACTGCGATTTCGACGTGGAACGGGCACAGCAGGGCATCGTCTACGTCGACGAGATCGACAAGATCGCGCGCACCACCAGCAACGTGTCGATCACGCGCGACGTTTCGGGCGAGGGCGTGCAGCAGGCCTTGCTCAAGATTCTCGAGGGCACCGTCGCCAACGTGCCTCCTCAGGGCGGACGCAAGCACCCCGAGCAGAGCTACATTCAGGTCGACACGTCGAACATCCTGTTCATCTGTGGCGGCACTTTCAGCGCCATCGAGGAGATCATTGCCCGCCGCATCGGCCGCGATGTGATCGGTTTCGGCCGCCAGCAGGCCGGCGCCGAACTGATGAAGAAGGCCTTTGCGGCCTCGAGCGTCATGGCCGGAACCTCCGACATCGAAGAGCATCTCGAAAAGGGTCGCCGTCGCGACGAATTCGTGCGCGCCCTCATCCAGAAGGACCTCGTCGAGTTCGGGATGATTCCGGAGTTCGTCGGCCGCCTGCCGGTGATCGCCACCCTGGACACGCTGGACAAGGCTGCGCTGGTGCGGATCCTGACCGAACCGCGCAATGCGCTGGTCAAGCAGTTCCAGACGCTGTTCGCCATGAACGGCAAAGAACTCGTGTTCACGCCCGGCGCGCTCGAGGCGATCGCGGATATCGCCATTGAACGCGAGACCGGCGTGCGTGCCCTGCGATCGATCCTCGAGGACACGCTGCTGGACGTGCTCTACGAGTTGCCTTCCCGCCGTGACACGGTGCAGTTCCTGGTGGACGAGGATGTCGTCCGCAAGCGCCGCTCGCTGGCGCTGGGACTGGAGCAACACGAGGAGGAAGCGGTCCGTCCGGCACCGCTGGCGGATGAGGAACTGGCCGGGGAAGAGCAGCGAGAGATCGCCTGACCCCCACACACCGCAGCGTGAACTGCTCCAGACCGCTGGTCGGACTAGCTCCCGGAAACCGGTTTTTCCGCGATCCAGAGCCGCAGAAGCCGTCCTCCTGATTGCCGGGGCATGGGGCCGCGGCAGCGAGGAGCCGATGAGCCAGTTCATTCCCACCGAGTGTCCCTACCCTGAGTGCGACCGCACCGAGCCCTTTCGTTATCAGTTCCGCGGCGCCTACACGCGCAAGGTCGACGGGCGCAGCGTGCCCCGA
>JBIKMH010000011.1:0-97017 GCA_044359355.1 Planctomycetota bacterium
CGCCGGGCATCTGCGGCTGCGGCATCGCGGATACGGACACCGACAACGACGGAACGGCAGACTGCTTCGATGGCTGCCCGAGCGATCCGCTGAAGACGGCACCTGGTCTGTGCGGGTGCGGCGTCGCGGACACGGATTCCGACAGCGACGGCACGCCAAACTGCAACGATCTTTGCCCGAACGATCCGCTGAAGGTCGCGCCGGGGATCTGCGGCTGCGGCGTTGCGGATACGGACACAGACAACGACGGAACGGCAGACTGCTTCGATGGCTGCCCGAGCGATCCGCTGAAGACGGCACCTGGTCTGTGCGGGTGCGGCGTCGCGGACACGGATTCCGACAGCGACGGCACGCCGAACTGCAACGATCTGTGCCCGAATGACCCGCTGAAGGTCGCGCCGGGGATCTGCGGCTGCGGCATCGCGGATACCGACACCGACAACGACACCACCGCTGATTGCTACGACGGCTGCCCGGTAGATCCCTTGAAGAAGGATCCGGGAATCTGCGGCTGTGGTATCCCGGACACGGACACCGACAGCGACGGCACTCCAGACTGCCTCGATTTCTGTCCCAACGACCCGCTCAAGATCTCGCCCGGAGTGTGCGGCTGCGGCACGCCGGATACGGACACGGACGGCGATGCGGTGCCGGATTGCGTCGACAACTGCCCGAGTGTCGCCAACCCGAGCCAGGCTGACTGCGACGCGGACCAGCTCGGCGATGCCTGCGAGATCGCGGCGGGTGCCAGCGATTGCAACGCGAATACGGTGCCCGATGCGTGCGAGCTCGCGAGCGGCAGCGCGACGGACTTCAACCAGAACGGCGTGCTGGACGCGTGCGAGGCTGTCGGCGTGAGCTTCTGCTTCGGCGATGGGAGCGGCGGGGCCTGCCCGTGCGGCAACTTCGGTGCAGCCGGACTCGGCTGCGCGAACTCGCAGAATGCGCAGGGTGCGAGGTTGCAGGTGATCGGCAACGTCAACCCGGATGCGCTCGCGTTGGCTTCGCAAGGCACGCTGCCCTCGTCCTTGTGCATCTTCCTGCAGGGCACCGTCTCGGTGCAGCCGGTTGTGTTTGGCGATGGTCTGCGCTGCACAGGTGGAGTCTTGAAGCGACTGGGGGCGAAGGTCGCGTCCGGGGGTCTCGCGGTGTATCCGCAGGGCGCCGAACTCGGCATCCGCGCTCGCTCGGCGCAGCTTGGGGACACGATCCCCGCAGGGGCGCTGCGGTACTACCAGACCTACTACCGCGACCCGAGCGGGACGTTCTGCGCCGCGCCGGCGGGAAGCACGTACAACATCACGAATGGTGTTGAGGTGCTCTGGCCGTAGGGGAAGCACGTGGCCGACCGCCCCCAAGCACTGCCAGCCTCCTCCAGCGTGGTCGCTCCCGCTCTCGCCAAGCTCGCCGTGATCGGCGATGTGCACGCGCACTGGAGCCGTCTCGACAGCGTGCTGCAGCACATCGCCGGGGAGCGCGTCGACGCGATCCTGCTGGTCGGGGACATCGGCAGCCACGATCTGTCCTACGCGCGGCGGCGCACGCCGGAGCGCGACGCGCGCTACCTCGCTTCGGTGGAGGAGGTGCTGCGGCGTTGTCTAGATCTGGGTGTGCCCGTGCGCTACGTGCCGGGCAATCACGATCTGCCGGAGCTGCCGTTCGCGGGCAATGCGGACGGGCGTCTGGAGGAAGTGGCCGGCGTGCGCGTGTTCGGCATCGGCGGAGCGGGACCCGCGCGCTTTGGCTTCTGTTATGAGTGGGACGAATCGGAGATCGCGGCGCGCGCGGTGCCGGAGTGCGAGCTGTTGCTGTGCCATGCGCCGCCCGCGCGCACGCGGCTCGATCTGGTTCACGATGGCGTGCGGCATGTGGGCAGCAAGGCGATTCGGGAGCATGCACGAGCGAAGGCGCAGGTGCTGGTGTGCGGGCACATTCACGAGGCCTGCGGCGGCGAGCAAGTGGATGGCTGCCTGTGTCTCAACGCGGGTGGTCTGGGGACGCCCTTTGGTGCTCCGCAGGTGGGTTTCGTTCTGCGGGATCCGCGTCTGGCGGGCGGCTGGGCAGTCGAGCATCGGGATCTTGGCAGCGGCGAGCGGCGTCGCTGGGAGCGGATACCGAGGCCCTGAGCGCGCACTTCGCGCATGACGGGGAGGGGCGCTGCGGTTAGCCTGAACGGCCTCTCTCATGCTGACGATCCCCCTGCTGTTGATCGGTCTGGTTCCTTCCGCGCGGATGTCGGCTGAGGTGCAGCAGCCGACGGCCAAACCGCCGGCTTCGCAGCATCCGGCACACGCACTGTATCTGGCGAACTGCGCGTCCTGCCACGGCGAGAGCGGCGATGGCAAGGGTACGACCGTGCTCGACCGGCCGGCGCGCAGCTTCCTCGCGGGCGGCTTTTCGTACGGCAACACGCCGGATTCGATCCTACGCTCGATCCGCAACGGGATTCCCGGCACGCCGATGCCGAGCTTCGAGAGCGCGCTGAGCGAAGATCAGCGCCGGAGCCTCGCCGAGTACGTGATCCAGCTGGGGCCTGAGCAGGTCAAGGTCGATCCCAAGGACAGCCTGCTGCGCGTCGGCGGAGTTCCGCTGATCGTACGCGGCAAGCTGCCGCCGCTGGTCGGCGGCAAGGGCGAGACCGTGCGCGGACTGCTGGTCGGGACGGTCGATGGGCTGAGCTACGAATACCGCGTCGATGACATGCGCCTTCTGGCCGTGCGCGCGGGCGAGTTCGTCGATCGCGCCGACTGGGTGGGACGTGGCGGAGATGCGCTGCGGCCCTTGGGCAAGCTGGTGTTCCTGCGGCCGGAGGAGGAACCGGAGTTCTATGCGCGCGGCAGCGTGGTCAAGCTGATCGCGACCAGCACGGCGGGCGGCGAGGCGCGACTTTGCTACAGCCTGCATGCGGCCGCGGACGCGCCTGCGCTGCTGGAGGTCGAGGAAACGCTCCGGCCCTGGCGCACGAGCGTCGGCAGCGGGTTCTTGCGGCATTTCAAGCTGACGCCCGGCACGGACAAGAGCGAGTGGAAGATGGAGCAGCCGCTGGTGCGCTGGTCGGCGCCCAAGGACGGCCGCGCCGATCTGATGATTCTCCGCAGCGGGGCTCTGCCGCGAACGCTGGAGGAGATCCACGTGCCAGCGCTGCCTTGGAGCGAAGCGGCTCTGGAGCGCGAGCGCCTCGTGGCCGAGTGCCGGAAGGGAGCGTGAGCGCCATGAACGCCGTCTTGCTGGCCCTGTGCCTCACCTTGAATCAGGAGCAGGCGCCCTCGAACCCGGAGGAGCGTTATTTCTCCGTGGACCATCTCGTGCCCCCCCAAGGCGCGCTGCTGGAGGTCGGCGGCATGGATTGGCTGCCCGGCGGCGAGCTGGTCGTGTCGACGCGGCGGGGTCAGGTCTGGATCGTCGAGAATGCGCTGGCGAGCGATCCGTCGGCGGCGCGCTTCCGGCTCTTCGCCGAGGGACTGCAGGAGGGGCTGGGTCTCCATGTCGTCGATGGCGTGATCCATGTGCTGCAGCGCGGCGAGCTCTCGCGCCTTCGGGACACGGACAAGGACGGCCGCTGCGACACGGTCGAGACGGTTTCGAACGGCTGGGGACTCTCCGGGAATTACCACGAATTCGCCTTCGGTCTGCCGCGCGATGATCAGGGCAATTTCTATCTGTCGTTGAATGTCGGCTTCACCGAGCCGAAGTGGTGGCATGGCCGCGCGAGCGTGCCTTGGCGCGGCTGGGTGCTGAAGATCCGCCCCGATGGCGTCGTGGAACCTTTTGCGTCCGGCTTCCGCAGCCCGGCGGGCATCGGCATGGACGATGCCGGCCATCTGTTTGTGACGGACAATCAGGGCGACTGGATGCCGGTCTGTCCGTTGCACCACGTGCAGGCGGGCCGCTTCTACGGCCACCCGGCTTCGCTCAAGTGGACACGAGAGTACCAGGCTGCCAAGAGCGAGCCGAGCGTGATCACGCCCGCCGACCGCGAGCGCACGCCGCCGGCGCTGTGGTTGCCGTACAAGTGGTCTCGCTCGACCGGCGACATGCGCACGATCCCGCGCGACGGCAGCTTCGGACCCTACGGCGGGCAGCTGGCGCTGGCGGAACTGACCAATGGTCTGGTGCTGCGCGCCGATCTGGAGCGCGTGCGCGGCGAGTTGCAGGGCGCCTGCTTCCTCGTTCGCCAGAACGTCGGTTCGGCGGTGCGCACGCTGTTTGCACCCGAGGGCACGCTGATGCTGGGCCTCACCAACCGCGGTTGGGGAGGACTGGGGCCGGCGCAGGGCATCGCGCGCGTGCGCCGGCTCGCCCAACCCTTCGAGATCGAACACGTGCGGCTGCAGCCGGGCGGGTTCGAGCTGCAGCTCTCCGAGCCGCTCGCGGCGGGGCTCGCCCTGTTTCCGGACAATTTCGAGTTCGTGGGCTACCACTACGATTACTGGTGGGAGTACGGCTCGCCCGAGCGCGGCCACCGCCCGTTGAAGTTGCGGAGCCTCGAGGTCTCCGCCGATCGGCTCGCGATCCGCGTACAGCTGGAGGACCTGCAGGCGGGCGAGGTCGTGCGCGGCATCGCGAAGGGGCTCGTCAACGCCGGCGGTGCGCCGCTCTTGCACGAGGAGTTCCACTACACGATCAACCAGCTCGTCGACGGCCCGCTCTCGCGCGTGCCGGTGGCGCGCGTGGTGCCTCCTCCGCCGGTGCGCCAAAGCAGCGAAGAAGGCTCACTGCGCGTGTGCTACGGCGAGTGCTTCGATCTGTTCCAACCGACGCAGTGGAAGCTGTGCGAGGCGGAGCTGGATGCCGCCAACAAGCGGAATTTCCGCGTCAGCGAGGGTTTCGGCGCCCTCGCAAGTCTGGGCCTGCCGTCCGGCAGCCGCTTCGAGAGCCAGTTCGCGCACGGTGATGTGCGCCTGGAGGTCGAGTTGATGTTCGCGGAAGGCGCGCACGGCGCACTGGAGCTGGGCGGCGGACACACTCTGCGCCTGGGCGCACAGGCTGGCTCCATCACGAGCAAGGCCGGTGTCGCTCCGGGCAACTGGCAGCGCCTCCGTCTGGATTGGCGCGCACCGCGCTTCGATGCCGCCGGGATGCGCGTGGAAGCGGGACGCGTGGAAGACGTCAGCATCGACAACCAGCGCGTGCTCGAGCGCCTGGAGTTCGCCGAAGCCGGCAGCGGCGAACAGGCCAGCGGCACGCTCGCCTTCGTGGCGGGGGCCGGAGACTGGGCGCTGCGCGGCCTGACGCTGCGGCCGCTCAGCGCAGGCGAGCGCGCGTACTGGCCCGAACTGATGGAGGCCGATGAGCTTGCGGGCTGGAAGACGGTCGGCGGTGCGCAGTGGAAGCGCGAAGAAGGTGAACTCGTTTCCAGCGGGCCGCAAGGCTGGCTCGTGACCGAGCGCGAGTCGCACCGCAACTTCGAGCTGCGCATGCGTTGTCGCATCAGCGATGGGGGACTGGCAAACCTCAACCTGCGCTGCCCGTCGAACGGACAGGGCGGCTACAGCGTACGCATCAACGCAAGCCATCCCGATCCGGAGAAGACCGGCTCGATCGTCGGACTGGCGCCGCGCAAGGTGCAACTGGTGCCCTCCGACACGCGCATGGAACTGCGCGCGCGCTGCGAGGACACGGCCGACGGCACGCGGGTGCAGGTCTGGGTCAATGGCGTGCTGATCAACCAGTTCGTCGATGCCGAGCGGCGCTTTGCCACCGGCGCGATCGCTCTGGAGCACCATCACGAGGGCTCGCGGCTGGAAGTGCTCGAACTCGAGATCCAGCAGCTGCCCTGAAACGTCAGCGCTGGGTGGACTGCTGGGTGGGCGCCGCGCAGGCGCTCTCGCCTGCGCGCATCGGCGCCGCGCAGGCGCTCTCGCTTGCGCGCATCGGCGCCGCGCAGGCGTTGGTCGATGCCGCGCAGGCCGCGCCGCCGCCCGCCGCCGCCGGTTCCGCCACGCGGTTCCACGGCATTCGCGCCAGCATCATCGCCAGCCCACAGGTGCCCGTGGCGCCCGCAAAGGACAATCCGGCGCCAAAGAAGCCCGGAATGATCAGCAGCCAGGGGTTGACGAAGGCGCCGAGCAGCGTGCCGATCAGGACCATCGTGCCGATGACCAGCTGCACCTGACGATCCAGGCTCAGCACCCTCTTCGCGCCCTCAGCGATCGGCAAGCCTGCCGCGCGCCAGGCGACCATCCCGCCTTCGAGCACCTGCAGGCGCGCGGAATGCCCAGCTAGGCGATCCGCCGCCAGCTGCGCGCGCTGTCCCGTACGGCACACCAGCACAATGCGGCGGGCCTGGGCGAGTTCGCCGCCGCGTGATCCCACTTCCTCCAGCCCGATGCGGCGCGCGCCGGCGATGTGCTCGGCGGCGTACTCGGCCGAGGTGCGCACATCGAGGAACAGCGTGTCGGGATCCTGACGCACGAGCACTGCCGCATCCTGTGGCGCGATGGTGGGTGAGTCCGCCATCTGGCCCATGTTGTGCCGCAGGATCGCGAGCATGTTGGCGGGCTCCGGCGCGCTGCCGCCCATGCGCGCCACCAGCGCGGCGCGGTCACGCTCGGCGAAGAGCGGGTTGTTGGCGCGCTCGGCGGCGAGCGTGGAGCTCTCGGCCGTGCCGTAAACGTGGCCGGGCATCACCACGGTCTCGGCTGGCAGCGCCTCGAAGCGGCGGAAGGTCTCGTACAACTCCTCCGCGCTGCCGCCGGGAAAGTCCGTGCGGCCGGCGCCGCCCACGAACAGCGCATCGCCCGTGTAGAGTCGGCCGTCGGCGAGCACCGCCAGCGAATCGGGCGTGTGGCCGGGTGCGGGGATCAGGCGGATCTCCGTCTCGCCGAGCTTCCACGAACTCGGGGGGCTGACGTGCTGGCGGGGGCGCGTGGTCTTGGCGCGCGCGTGGGCCAGCATCACGGCGCCGGTGCGCTCGCACAGCTCGTGCACGCCCGACAGGTGGTCGGCGTGGGTATGCGTGTCGAGGGCGTGGGTCAGCCGGGCTCCCTGGCGGCGCAGGCTGTCCTGAATGGCGCCGATCTGGTCGAGCCGCGGATCGATGGCCAGAGCCTGGTGCGTGGCGGGATCGATCAGCAGGTAGGCGCGGCAACCATCTTCGTGGGGAAAGGTCTCGACGGTCAGGCGAACGGAGATGCTGGCGACAGCGCTCATGATTGCATCAATATATAAATATGTACTTGAAAATCAAGTCGGCCGCGCTACGCTTGAGTCCGTAGCGCACCATGAAGTCCGCATCCCGCTCCAAGGAGGCCTTGAGTCCGCGCGCGCTGGCCCGCGTGGCGCAGCGCTTCGCCCTGCTCTCGGATCCCTCGCGCCTCGCGATCCTGCAGGCCCTCATGGAGGGTGAGTGCCCAGTCGGAGAGTTGGCGGCCAGGGTGGGCCAGTCGCAGGCCAACGTCTCGCGGCACCTCGGCCTTTTGGGCGACGACGGGCTCGTGTCCCGGCGCAAGGAGGGCGTGCGCTGCCACTACCGCATCGCCGACCGCAGCGTCGAGCGAATGTGCACGCTGGTCTGCGACAGTCTGGCGCGGCAGCTGGAAGCCGAACGCCGCGACTTCAGCTAGCGCCGCTCCAGACCACGTTGTAGAGCGTGTCGCGCTCCACCGGCACGCGGCCGGCGTCGCGGATCCACTGGATCAGCTCCTGGCGCATGACCTTCTGGGGCGTCGTGGCGCCCGCCTCGTGGTAGATCTTCTCCTCGACCACGGTGCCGTCGACATCGTCCGCTCCGAAGTTGAGGGCGGTCTGCGCGATCGGGATGTCCATCAGGATCCAGTAGGCCTTGATGTGCGGGATGTTGTCGAGCAGCAGGCGTCCGACCGCGAGCTCGCGCAGCTCGTCGAGGGCGGTGGGCCCGGGGACATGCGCCATCTCGGTGTTGTCGGGGTGGAAGGAGAGCGGAACGTAGGTCTGGAAACCGCCGGTCTCGTCCTGAAGCCGGCGCAGTCGATTCAGGTGGTCGACGCGCTCCTCGATGGTCTCGATGTGGCCGTGCAGCATCGTGCAGTTGGAGCGCAGACCCGCGCGGTGGACCTTGCGCGCGGTTTCGAGCCACTGTTCGCCCGAGATCTTGAGGTGGTAGCTCTCCTGATGGACGCGCTCGGCGAAGATCTCGGCGCCGCCGCCGGGCACGGAGCCCAGGCCGGCGGCGATCAGCTCGGGCAGCACCTCCTCGAGCGGCTTCCTGGCCTTCTTCGCGATCTGGTCGAGTTCGACCATGGTGAAGGCCTTGATGTGGATCGAGGGGCGCTCGGCCTTCACCGCGCGCAGGAGCTCAAGGTAGTACTCGTAGGAGAGCTTGGGATGGATGCCCGCCACCATGTGCACCTCGGTGACGGGCTCGGCGAGCTGCGCGCGGATCTTGGCAGCGGCCTCGGCGGGCGTCATGGCGTAAGCGCCCGGCTGGCCGGGCAGGCGCTGGAACGCGCAGAAGCGACACAGCTTGTTGCAGATGTTGGTGTAGTTGATGTGCTGGTTGACGTTGAAGTACGTCAGATCCCCGTGCATTCGCTCGCGGACGAAGTTCGCGAGCGCCCCGACGGCGTGCAGGTCGGCCTGGTACAGGCGGAGGCCGTCCTCGGGGCTGAGGCGCTCCTGTGCGAAGACCTTGCGCGCCTGCTCGCCGATGCCGGCGCGCAGCGCGAGGCGCTCGACGCGCGCCTGGCGGGCGGCCGCGACGTTCATCGCACCACCTCCGGCCGGCGCGGGGCGCCTTCCGCGCGGTTTTGAGGCCCGCGCGGCCCCTCCCAGCGCGGGTCGACGATGCCGTACCAGGGGTTGCGCTGCACGGGGCGGAAGCCTGCCCGCACGATCTCCTTCTCGATCTTCTCGATCGAGGACAGGTGGAAGCAGCCGGCCGCGCTGACGACGTTTTCCTCGAGCATCGTTCCGCCGAAATCGTTGCAGCCGAAACGCAGGGAGGCCTGCGCCAGCTTGATGCCCTGAGTGACGTAGCTGGTCTGCATGTTGTCGATGTTGTCGAGGAAGATGCGCGCGATCGACTGCACGCGAACGTAAACCGCCGGAGTGGTCTTTTCAGGGTAGAGCTGCTCTTCCGGCACGCCTTCGGGCTGCATGTTCCACGAGGCGAAGGCCGTGAAGCCGCCGGTCTCATCTTGCAACTCCCGCAGGCGCGCGAGGTGCTCAATGCGCTCGGCGGGGGTCTCGACATGGCCGAACATCATCGTGGCGGAGGAGCGCAGCCCGGCCTCGTGCACGCGGCGGTGGACTTCCAGCCAGCGATCGGTGCTCGCCTTCTTGGGTGAGATGATTGCGCGCACGCGCTCGGAGAGGATCTCGGCGCCCGCTCCGGGCACCGAACCGAGGCCGGCCTGCTTCAGTTCGGCGATGACCGCCTCCACGGGACGCTTGTCGAGCTTCGCGAGGTGATCGAGCTCGCTGGCCGAGAGCGCGTGCAGATGGATCGGGAACCGCGCGCGCAGATCGTGGAACAGGCGAACCCACCATTCGGTCTTGAGATAGGGGTGGTGGCCGCCCTGCATCAGGAGCTGCTGTCCCCCGAGTCGCACGGTCTCCTCGACCTTGGCGAAGATCTCCTCGCGCGAGAGCACGTAGGCCCCGGCTTCCCCCGGGCGCCGATAGAAGGCGCAGAAACCGCAATCCGTGACGCACACATTGGTCGGGTTGAGGTTGCGGTCGACGATGTAGCTGACGATCGAGTGCGGGTGCTTGCGGGCGCGCACCAGATCGGCCAGCTGCATCAGGGTCGAAAGGTCCGCGCGCTCATGCAGATGGAGCGCCTCTTCCGGGCTGATCCGCAGGCCATCCTCGACCTTGCCCGCGATGCGCTCGAGCTCGGGGGTGAAGGCCAGCGAGGCGGGGGGGGCGACCCAGGCGTGGGTGGGGCGTGTGGCGATCATGGACGGTTTCTTCAGTATAGGGCAGCCATCCTCGGCTATCCTCAGGAAGAAGAGAGACTCCCATGAGCACCGCCTCGATTCTGGCTCTGCTGCTGTTCGCGCCGGGACAGTCCCCGGAGGCCAAGTCGCCGCCGGCCGCCGCACAGGCCGCCGATCCGCTGGAGGAGCGCTACGCGCTCGTCCAGCGCGACTTCAATCAGGCGATTTCTCTGTGGCAGAAGGCGCTGGAGGAGGCGCGCAAGGCAGGCGTCGAGCGCAAGGACTGGCCGATCGCTCCACACCCGCAGTTCTGGGAGCGCTACGCCGAACTGGTGCGCTCCGGGCATCTGCAGGCCTCGATCTGGTGCCTCAGTGCCGGCGCCAACCTGGGCGAAAGACGCGCGCCGGATGCCGCCATCGTCGATCTGGCGCTGGCCCGCGTCTGGCAGGAGTCGATCGCGGCCGACAAGGCGCTCGCCGAGGGCACGCTCGATGCCAACTCGATCGCGGCGCGCTACCCGGTCAAGGAGTACCTGCGGCTGCTGCGCGCGCAGACGATGGTGATCGGATCGGAGCGCACGCTCGAGTTGTACGAGCAGTGCGCGCGCCAGAGCACGACGCGCGGCTCGATCGCCTTGGCGCTGCTCTCCAAGGCGAGCTTCATCGGCACGCGCGAGAGCGGCTTTCCCGAACCGCAGCCGGTCGTGATCGAGATCTACCGCGATCTTGCGGAGCACTACGCGGACACGGATTCGGGCCAGCGCGCCAAGGGGCGCCTGTTTCGCCACGAACGCCTTCAGGTCGGCATGCAGGTGCCGGACATCGAGACCGAAGATGTCGAGGGCCAGCCCTTCAAGCTCTCCGACTACGCGGGCAAGGTGGTGGTGCTCGATTTCTGGGGTTTCTGGTGAGGCCCCTGCGTGGGGATGATTCCCCACGAAAAGACGCTCGTGGAGCGCCTCAAGAACAAACCCTTCGCGCTGCTCGGCGTCAACACCGACAAGGACAAGGACGAGTACCGGAAGAAGGCCGCCGAGATGGGCGTCACCTGGCGCAGTTCCTGGCAGGGTTCCACCAGCGGCCCCTGGCCGCTCGCCTGGGGTGTTTCGAGCTACCCGACGATCTACGTGATCGACCACAAGGGCCTGATCCGCTTCGAGGGCCTGCGCGGCGAAAGGCTCGACGCGGCCGTCGATCAGCTGCTCAAGGAAATGGAAGCGGGCCGCTAGACGGAAAGAAATTCCCCTCGCCAACGGCCTGGGGATGCCAGCCGTAGGTTTCCAGCCGGCAGCAGCCGATGGAGGGCTTTGCTAGGCTTACTTCACGCATGCTGCTCCTCACGCTGCTTCTGTCCTTCTCTCCGACAGTGTCCTCCGGCGTCGCGCAGACTCCGGCACGCGAACGACCTGTGCGTCAGGCACCCCGAAAGCGCGAGGTCTCGCCGGCCTTCGATGCGCTGATGCGCCGCTGGACGGTCGCACTGCAGGATTACAGCTCGGCCTTGATCCAGTACAACCAGCGCAACGCGCTGGTGCCGACGGCCCAGCGCGACCGCAGCCAGTTGCCGCGCCATCCCGCGGCGGGCTACTGGCAGGAATTCCGCATCCTCGCCAATGCCAAGGACGAGAATGCGCTGCAGTGGCTGGTCGAGCAGACGCGTCATGCTCGCGAGGACGAACGGGCGGGCGCTCAGGAGACGCTCTCGATCTTCGAGGAGCTGCTCGCGGCCCATCCGGAATCCGTGGCGGTCGAGGGCTCGATGGATTCGATGCGCGGGCTCGCGGAAACGCTGGGCTGGAAGACCATGGAAGCGCTCTACCAGAGCGCCGCCGAACGGAGTCAGGGCCCGGACAACCAGTCGCGCGCGATCTACCTGCAAGCCTGGGCGCTTTCGCAGCGTTTCTCGCTCGACACGCCGCAAGTCAAGGCCAAGGTCGATCTGCTGATCGACACGCTGATCGCGGGCTATCCCAAGACCCGCGCCACGATCGAGGCCTGCTCCAGCCGCGTCGCGCTCATCGACCGACAGCACCTCGAATGGCAGCGTGCCTGGATCGGACAAGTGCTCGCCGCCATCGCCAAGGGAGAGCCGCCCGAAAGCTGGCCGCGTCAACCGCTGCACACGGCCTACGAGAGCTATCTGGTGCTCGCCAACGCGGGCCATCCGCAAGCGCTGGGCTTCTGTTCGCGCTACTACCCGGCCTTTCAGCAGGCCGAACGCAACGGGCTGCCGGTGGCGCTGGTCTGGATCAGCGCCTGGATCGGCGAACATCGTCCGAATGATCCGGGGGCCTGGAACGAGGTTCGGCTCGGGTTGGTGCGCGTCCTGACCACGCAGTGGACCCGCGAGCGCTACGTGGTCGGCGCCACGACCGATCTGGTTCGCAATCCTTCCGCGCTCGATTCCCAGGCTCTGCAGGCCGCGATGCAGCCTCTGCTGCAGTCTTCCGAAGCCCCGGCCCGGGCGCGCGCCAACGCGCACTACCTGTGCGCCATCTCCGATCTCGCGGTCAACGACTGGGCACACTGGGAGACCGCGCGCAAGCATCTGGAGACGCTGCTGTCTGAGCACCCCACCGAGGACATCGTGCCCAAGAGCGATGAGCTTTTGCGCTCGCTGATCCATGTCTGGCCGGGCTCCCCGGCGCCGGATTTCCGGGGCACCGACCCGGAGGGCAAGGCCTTCCAACTCGAGGACTACCGCGGCCGCGTGGTCCTGATCGATTTCGTCGACAGCGCGAACGGCTTGGACCCGCAAGCTGTCCAGCGGCGCAACCAGTTGCTGCGGCACTTCGAGGGCCGGCCCTTCTCGGTGCTCGGCGGCCTGCTCGAGGGACACAGCTCGCGCTCCTACCAGGAACAGATCGCACCGCGCGGACTCCTTTGGCGCATGGCGCTGCTGGGCAGCACGCAGAGCGATGTGGCCGCCAACTGGTCGATCCAGTACCGGCCGGCGACCTTCCTGGTCGATTCGCAAGGGATCATCCGGGCCCGCAACCTGCCCTGGGAGCAGTGGGAGGCCGCCATCGAGGCGCTGCTGCCGCCCGCGCCGGCGAAGTAGGTTCTGCGCTCTCGGAATCCGGTGCGCCGGCCGCTACCCTGCTTCGCTCCCTCCACAGGATCGCACCCTCATGTCGCAAACCAAAGACACCGCCTTCATGGACACGATCGTTTCGCTGTGCAAGCGCCGCGGCTTCGTGTTCCAGGCTTCCGAGATCTACGGTGGCATCGGAAACACGTACGACTACGGCCCCTTGGGCGTCGAACTCAAGCGCCGCGTCAAGGAGGCCTGGTGGACGCGCATGGTCACGATGCGCGACGACATGGTGGGGCTGGACAGCGCCATCATCCAGAACCCCAAGACCTGGGAAACCTCCGGCCACGTCGCGGGCTTCAGCGATCCGATGGTCGACTGCAAGAAGTGCAAGGGGCGCTTTCGCGCCGACAAGCTCGAGGACGCGCGCTGCCCCGAGCGACCGAGCAAGAAACCGGGTGAGTGCGGCGGCGAGCTGACCGAGCCGCGCGCCTTCAACCTGATGTTCAAGACCAATATCGGCGCGGTCGAGTCGGCGAGTTCGATCGCCTACCTGCGCCCCGAAACCGCGCAGGGCATCTTCCTCAACTTCAAGAACGTGCTCGAGAGCTCGCGCGTCAAGCCCCCCTTCGGCATCGCGCAGATCGGCAAGTCCTTCCGCAACGAGATCACGCCGGGCAACTTCGTGTTCCGCACGCGTGAGTTCGAGCAGGCCGAGATGGAATTCTTCCTGCCGCCCGCGCAGAACGATCATTGGTACCAGTACTGGCGCAGCGAGCGCCACTCTTGGTACACGGACTACGGCATCGATCCCGCGCGCCTGCGCCTGCGCGAGCACGCAGCGGATGAGCTGGCCCACTACTCCACCGGCTGCACCGACGTCGAGTACCAGTATCCCTTCGGCTGGGGCGAGCTCGAGGGCATCGCCTGCCGCACCGATTTCGACCTCAAGCGCCACAGCGAGGCTTCCGGGAAGGATCTGCGCTACTTCGATCCGGAGACCAAGGAGAAGTACTTCCCCTGGGTGGTCGAGCCCGCGGCGGGCGTCGACCGCACCGCGCTGACCTTCCTGATCGACGCCTACGACGAGGAAGAGGTCGAGGGCGAGAAGCGCGTCGTGCTGCACTTCCACCCCGAGATCGCGCCCGTGACCGTCGGCGTCCTGCCGCTGGTCAAGAAGGAGGGCATGCCGGAGAAGGCGCTGGCGATCGACCGCTTGCTGCGCGGAGCGCGCCTGGCGACCTATTACGACGAGAGCGCCGCCATCGGCCGGCGCTACCGTCGTCAGGATGAGATCGGCACGCCGTACTGCGTCACGGTCGACGGCGACACCATGAAGGACGATGTCGTCACCGTGCGCCACCGCGACACGATGGCGCAGGAGCGCGTCAAGGTGGCGGAACTCGAGCGCTACCTGCGCGAGTCGATGCGGAGCTGGAAGCGCCCGGCTCGCCATCGGAATCCGGCGGGCTGAACCGGCGGAACAGCGCCGCCAGCGGCAGGGCCGCGTACAGCATCAGGATCGGGGCGTTGCCGTCGCGAAAGCGCGGCGCGCCCCAGAACATCAAGCCGGTCGCCAGACAGGCGAGCATCAGCGAGTCCGCGAGCCACCACTGCCTGCCGTACGGGCGCTGACGCATGCGCCAGACGATCCCGACGCCGATCAGGATCAGAAACGGGGTCGTTCCCGCCCACTGCAGCAGCACGTAGCTCCGGTTCTCGGAATCGCGGTCGGGCATCCAGAAGCGCGCGAAACGCCACCACAGCATTCGGGGCAGATCCTGCCAGTGCGCGTGGAGCCACTCGCGGCCCCACTGCATCTGCAGGCGGTTGCGCTCCAGCTCGCTTGGGACCGCTCGCAGCCGCTCCCAGTCGGGCAGCTGGTCGGCAGCCACCCAGCCGCCGTGGAAGCGCTCCTCCTCGAGCACCCGGTCGTTGTAGGAGCCGCGGAAGGTCGGTCCGCCGCCCGTGGAGAGCAGCACGAACTCGCCCAGCTGAGCCTGATTGCGCAGGCCCCAGGGGATCAGGCACAGCGCCACGCCGGCGCCGAGTCCGGCGGCGCGCAGCAGTTGCACGCGGCCTCGCTGCGTGCGCCACAACAGCAGGGGCAGGAACAACAGCGGCAGGGCGAGGATCGCGAAGGGGCGCGTCAGGATCAGAAATCCGAGGCACAGACCCAGGCCGAGCCCCGCCAGCAGCGTCCCGCGCCGCAACTCGCTCTTAGCGCTGAGAAACAGCGCCAATGCCAAGAGCGTGATGAACAGGTTCTCGCTGGCGAACAGGGTGGCGAAGTAAATGTGCGGCGGATATAGGGCCAGCAGCACCGCGGCGATGCGTCCGGTGCCCTCGTCCGCCAGCAGGCAGCCGGCTCGATAGGTCCAGTACACGGCGAGGCTGCCGAGCAGGCACAGCGCGAGATAGGCCGCGAGGTAGCTCTGGGCGCTCAGCGCGTAGACGCCGGCGAGGAACAGGGGAAAACCCGGCGGGCGGAAGGCCGTCGGCTGTCCGTCGATTACGAAGCCCTGAGCGGCGGCAAGGCTGCGCGCCATCTCGTCGTAGTGCACGCCGTCCTGCCCCATCTCGAAGCCGTGGAACTGGGTCGGGTCGCGCAGGGCGAGCACGGCCGCCAGACGAATGAGCAGGCTGCCGACGAGCAGCAGCAGCAGGAATCGGGCAGCCGGAATGCGGATCAGCACCCGAGCATCATCGGCTGGCGATGCGGACCCGCGCAAGTGCTTGCGGCCTTCGACCGCCTGCGGTAGCAAGGAGCCGTGTGGCGCGCGCTTGTCTGGACCCTGATGATCGTGCTGGCTGTGCACGCGCGCAGCCTATGGGGCGGCTTTCTGGTGTACGACGACGGGGCGCATCTGTCGAACAATCCGCTGTTCCAGCAGCCCGGCCTGCACACGCTCGCGCGCGTGTGGAGCGCGCCTTTCGAGGGCCTGTACGCTCCCTGGTCGTACACGCTGTGGTGGTGCCTTGCCCAGCTTTCCGTGGTTCTGACGGGTGGCCTCGATCCGCGCGTGTTCCACGCCGCCAATTGGCTGCTCCACGCCGCCGTCTGCGGGCTGGTCTTTGCGGTGTGTGTTCGGCGCGGAGCGAGTGCCCTGTGCGCTGCCCTGGGTGCGCTGTGCTTTGGGCTGCATCCGCTGGCCGTCGAGAGCGTGGCCTGGGTTTCGGAGCTGCGCGGCCTGTGGAGCGCGCTGTGGGGGCTATGGGCGCTGCTCCTGCTCGAGCGGCGCGCGCTCAGCCTGCTGTGTTTCGCACTGGCCCTGCTAGCCAAGCCCGCGGCCGTGGCCTGGCTGCCGATCGCGTGGCTGCTCGATGAGCGTCCCTGGCGCCAGCGCCTTGGGAGTTACCTGCCCTGGCTCGCGCTCGCGCTCGGCGCGATCCTGATCGCGCGTAGCGGCCAGACCGAGGAGACGCTGACCTATCTGCCGAGCTGGCCCGAACGGGGCTGGATCGCATTGGATGCGCTGGCGCACTACGCGCGAGCCTTCGTCTGGCCGCTGGAGCTGTGCGTCGATCCGGGCCGCAATCCCTCCTTCGTGCTGCACTCGGCCCATGGCTGGTGGGTCGTCCCGGGTTTGGCGTTGTGGGCCGCATGGATCTGGCGCGCGGGCTGGAAGTGGCCGCTGGTCTCGCTGAGCGCCCTGCTGCCGGTGCTCGGCTGGCTGCCCTTCGCATTCCAGAACACCTCGACCGTCGCCGATCGCTATGCGTACGTCGCGCTGCTCGGACCGGCGCTCTGCGTCGCGCGCATCGAGTCGCGCTGGTGGCGCGGCGTGTTGCTCGTGCTGCTCGCGTTCTGGGCCGGTTGCAGCGTGCGGCAGCAGGGCTACTGGCGCGACGATGAAGCCCTGTTCGGGCGCGTGCTCGAGCTCCAGCCGCGGAGCGTCGTGGCGCACAACAATCTGGGGCTCGTCTGCTTGCGCAGCGGACGCGTGAGCGAGGCCGAGCAGCACTGGCGCACCGCGCTGGAACTGCGGCCAGAGGACGTGCGCGCCCGCGCCAATCTGGGCCTGTGCCTGTTCCAGCGGGGAGCGCACGAAGAGGGGCTTCGCGAACTCGGCGCCGCGCTCGAGCGCGAGCCGAGGTACCTGCGCGCGCAGGCCAATCTGGTGCGCGGGCTGGCGCAGCTGGGTCGACTGGAGCAGGCCGAGCGCGAGGTGCAGAGTCTCGTGGAGCGCCATCCAGAGAGCGCGGAGGCCTGGACGCTCTGCGGGCAGGTGGCGCTGGCCCGGGGCCGGCGGGAACAGGCGCGGGCGGCAGCCGAGCGGGCTTTGGAGCTGATCCCGGGCTACGCGGAGGCGCTCGCGCTGCTCGCCCGGTCCGGTAGGGGCGGCGGATGAGCGGTTCCCGCTTGAAAAATCCGGGATCGCTGTCCCACGGACGCTCTGCCGTGCGCTCACCTTTTGGCCCGGACATGAGTTCTGACCCCTCCGAACGCCAACGCCTGCTGCAGGCCGCGATCGAGTTCGCGCGCGAGCAGCTGGGGCCTGCCAGCGAGCGCCTGATGAGCACTCCGGCGGCCCAGGCGCTGCTGCTGGCACGGCTGAGGGCCGGCAGCCCCATGGGCGATGCGGTGCTGAGCGTGGCGCATCTGCATCTGCGTGAGGATCCGCGGCTGGCCGATGAGTTCCTGACGCATTTCCTCGACGACGCGTATCGCAACGGTCGGCGACTCGTCACCCGTGACCTGCGCAGTTTTCTGGAAACCGGGGATCTGGTGCACTCGGTCGCGGGCGATCTGTGGGAGGAGCTGACGGAGCTGTCCTTCGAGGGCCGCTCCCAGTTTCTTGCGCTCGTGACCCAGCGGCTGCGCTGGCGCGCGAGCGACGAGGTGCGCCGCATGCGCGCGCGGGGCGGGCCCCCCTCCGACGAGACGCCCGGATCCGAGCGCGAGCTGATCGACCACCAGCCGCCCCCGGATGCGGCCCTGCTCGACCGCGATGAGACCGAGCAGCTGGTGCTGCGGCTGATGCGCCTGCCCGAGCGCGACCAGCTGATCCTGCGCCTGTACCTGCGGGGCGAGCCGGTCGAGGCGATCGCCCGGGCATGCGATCTCCAACCGGAAGCTGCCCGCAAGGCCCTGCAGCGGGCGCTCGAGCGGGCGCGCTCCAACGGATCCGGTCCCGCGAGCAGCTAGACTGAAAGGCGGCATGGCTGCTTCGGAAGGCTCGGATCCGCAGGATTCCCTGCTGCGCGCCCGCGCGCAGGCCGAGGCGGCCTTTCAGGAATACATCCGGCGCTCGCGGCATGGCGAGGCGCCCGGCACGGTGGAACTGCTGCGCGGGCTCGATGCCGAGGCGCAGCGCGAGTTCCGTCAGATTCTGCTCGATTACAACGAACTCAGCGGCGCCCTGCTTTCGGGACCGGCCTCCAGCGGACAGTTCATCAGCGGTCAGCGCATCGGACCGTTCACGATCCTGCGCGAGATCGGTCGGGGCGGCACGAGCATCGTCTACGAAGCCGAGCAGGAAGTCCCGCGCCGCCGCGTCGCGCTCAAGATCTTGCACAGCCACCTGGGCGACTCGGCCAAGGCGCTGGTGCGCTTTCGCAATGAAGCGCAGGCGCTCGCGCGGCTGCGCCATCCCGGAGTGGTGGCGGTGCACGCCACGGGCGAGCATCAGGGCCGCCATTGGATCGCCGAGGAACTGGTGCCGGGGGCGCGCTCGCTCGCCGAGCAGATTCGGGAGTGGCGCGAGCGCGGCGCCCTGCCTCCGGAGCACCCGCGACAGATGGCGACCCTGTTCCTGCAGGCTGCGCAGGCGCTGCAGGCCGCGCACGCAGCCGGTGTCCTGCACCGCGACCTCAAGCCCGCCAACCTCTTGGTCAACGATCTGGGCCAGCTGAAGCTGATCGACTTCGGGCTGGCGCGCATCGCGGATGAACTGCCGCTGACGCGCACGGGCGAATTGTCGGGAACGCCGTTTTACTTCAGTCCTGAATCGCTGTCCTCCTCAGAGAGTCTCGATGCGCGCTCCGATGAGTTCAGCCTGGGGGTCAGCTTCTACGAGGCCTTGACGCTGGAGCGGCCCTTCGGCGGCGAATCGCTGCAAAAGATCCTGCGCTCGATCGAGTGGGAGGATCCGATCCCTCCGCGCAGTCACCGCCGACAGATACCGCGCGATCTCGAGGTGATCGTGCTGAAGATGCTCGAGAAGCGTCCGCAGCGGCGCTACCACAGCCTGCGCGAAGTCGAGTCGGATCTGCGTCGCTTCCTCGATCACCAGCCGATCGAAGCGCGGCCTGTCGGCTGGCTCGGCAACAGCTGGCGCTGGGCTCGCCGGCATCCCGCGCAGGCGACGGCCGTCGCGGGCAGCAGCCTGATCGCACTGGCGCTGCTGTTGTTGTTGCGCAGCAACCAGGAACGGCGCATCGAGCAGGAGCGCGTGGGAGCCGTCAATGCCGAGCTGCTGCGCGCGCTGGAATCCAGCGATCCGTGGAGCGAGCGTGGCGAAGGCACGCTGGATCAGGCCCAGCGCCTGATCCGCCGGTCCGAGGAACTCGCAGGCAACTCGCGCGAAGCGCTGCTCCTGCACACGCTCGGCTCGCAGCTCTTGCTCTCCAGCGGAGCGTTCGAACAGGCCGAGCGCGAGCTTCGGGAAATCGAGCGCGGCGTGGGCGCGCAGGGCGATCCGGCGCTCGATCTGGAATGGCTCGGGGTCGTGCTGCGCGTGGCCGAGGAGCGGGATGAGGCGCTGCGTACTGAGTCCGCCATGGCACAGACAGCCAGTCTGCTGGAGCGGCATCCAGAGCTGGATCCAGAGGGGCATTGGGCCGAGAGCCTTCAGACGCGGCGCCTGCTGTTCGAGCTGGAGGAGGAGCGTCCGGCCTCGCCGCAGGCGCAGGCCAAGGCGCTCGCGTGGCTCGAACAGCGCCTGCAGCGCCAGCTGGAGCGCGCCAACAACAAACCCGCGCGCCTGCGCGCCTACGTGGAGCTTGGGCGCGCCGCGCGTGCGGCGCACGACCATCGACGCGCGCACGGTGCCTGGATGCAGGCGCTCACGCTGGCCCGCGAGCACTACGGCCAGGATTCGCGCCGCAGCATCGAGGTCGCCCTGCTGCTGCTCGAAACCAGCGGTAGGGAAGCGGAGGGCGACGCGTGGGTGCGTTCTGTGGTGCGCACGGCGGAATTGGGCAGCGCCGTGCGCCAGCGCCTCGGCGAACGCGATCCGCTGCGCGCCCGCATGCAGTGGCGCCTCGCCCTCGAGAATTTCGACCAGCAGTCGGGCATGGCTGCCTTCGATCCCTCATGGCAGGCGGAGCTCCAGGCTCGCCGCGCCGAACTCGAGCAACTGCTCGGCGCAACGCATCGCCTCGTGCTGCAGGCCCGCGTCGAGCACGCCGCACGCATTCTGGGCCGACTGCCGCCCGAGGCAGCGCTCGCCATGCTCGAGGAAACGCAGGCGCTCCTGCTGGCGCGCTATCCGGCGGGTCACAGTCTGCGCTGGAAGCATCAGGTACTGCTCGCCCAGGCTCAGTGGCGCAACGGTCAGCGCGAGGCGGGCTGCCGCACGGCGGTGCAGACGCTCGAAGGTATCGAGCAGCGGGAACCGTGGACCGAGGCCCTGATGGAGGAGGGCACCCGCCTGTGCTGGGGGCTGTACTTCGCGGGCGAGAGCTCCGCCGCGGGCTGGCATGCCCACGCGCTGAGCCGGGGATTGCCCAAGGGCGCTTGGGTCTCGGTTCACCGGCGACAGCTCGAGCAGGTCTGGGAACTGCACGCGCTGCAGTGCGTGCTGGGGCAGACGCCCCTCGACGAGCGCCTGTGGTCGGAGGTGCGCCTGCGCGTCGGCGAGCGCGGCGAGTGGACGGCGCCGCTGATCGAGGCCTGGCGCGCGGGCGGGCGCGCCCCGCTGGAGGCCGTCGTGGCCGAACAACCGGATTCCGCGCGTGCGGCGCTGGCCCTGGCGAAGGTTCTGAAGGATGCCGGCGATGAGCCGGGTGCGAGGTCCGCGTCCGTGGGTGTCTCGGAAGCGGACCCGCTGCGCTGGGCGCTGGAAAGCGACTCGCCCGCACCGCACAGGTGAGGACCGAGCCGCCCCCGCCGGCTCGCGCGGGAATCGCCGATCCAGCCTTTCGATGCTGTCCCGGCTGATGGCGCAGTCGGGTCAGTAGCCCGCGGCCTGTCCGTCCTTGCGCGACTCACTGGCTCCGAAGTACGTGCGGGTGGCGCGATCCACGCGAATCGCCTGGTAGCCCCCGTAGTCGCCCCGGTTGTAGCCGACCGCATGGCCCCTCTCGATCAGGCCGCGCACGACCCCGTAATCCCAGCCCGATTCGAGGTACAGCTTGCCGCCGTCGCTCATCTTCGAGCCTGTCGGCTCGGACGAGCCCTCGTGCAGGATGCGCGGAGCATCGCCGGCCTCCTGCGTGTTCATGCCGAAGTCGATCAGGTTGACGATGATCTGGACGTGGCCCTGAGGCTGGGTCGCTCCGCCCATCACGCCGAAGGCGAGCAGCGGCTCGCCGGCCTTGGTGACGAAGCCGGGAATGATCGTGTGGAAGGGCAGTTTTCCGGGCGCGTAGCTATTGGGTCGATTCGGCGCCAGATCGAACAGTTCGCCGCGATCCTGCAGCACGAAGCCGCAGCCATCGGGGGTCATGCCCGAACCCATGCCGCGGAAGTTGGACTGGATCAGCGAGACCATGTTGCCGGCCGAATCCGCGGTCGAAAGGCAGATCGTGTCGCCCTGCTCGAGGATCGGCGGACCAGGCGGAATCTCGCGCGCGGCCTTGTCGAGGACGATGCGCTTGCGCTGCTCTGCGGCGTACTCCTTGCTGATCAGGCGTTTGACGGGCACGCGCATGAAATCGGGGTCGGCGTAGTGGCGGGCGCGATCCTCGAAGGCGAGCTTCTTCGCCTCCGTGAACAGGTGCACGAACTCGGCGCTTTCGCGGCCCATCGCGCGGAGGTCATAGCCTTCGAGCAGGTTGAGCATCTGCAGCGCGGCGATGCCTTGTCCGGGCGGGGGCAGTTCCCAGATCTCGTGCCCGCGGTAGGTCGTGGACACCGGATCCACCCAGAGGCTCTGGTGCCGGGCGAGGTCTTCGTAGCGCAGGAAGCCGCCTTGGCGCTGCATGTAGGCGTCGATGCGCCGCGCGATCTCGCCCTTGTAAAACGCATCGCGCCCGTCGCGAGCGATGGTCTCGAGCACGCCCGCCAGCAGCGGATTGCGGAACGCTTCGCCCGTGCGCGGGGCACGGCCCTCCGGCAGGAAGACCGCGGCGAAGTTCTCGAAGTCCTTGAGCCGCTGCGCATTGCGCTCCCAGTAGTGCGCGATCAGTTCCGTGACCGGGAAGCCCTCGCGCGCATAGCGGATGGCGGGGGCGAGGATCGCGGGCATCGGCAGCTTGCCGAAGCGCTTGTGCAATTCGAACCAGCCGTCGACGCAGCCTGGCACGCTGACGGGCAGCGGGCCCAGCGGGGGAATGGCCTTCAGTCCGCGCTTTTCGAACTCCGCCAGAGTGAGGCTCTGCGGCGAGCGGCCGCAGGCGTTGAGGCCGTGCAGGCGCTGGGTGGGTTCGTCCCACACGATCGCGAAGAGGTCGCCGCCCAGACCGCAGCCGGTGGGTTCGGTGAGCGCCAGCATCGCGTTGGCCGCGATGGCCGCATCCACCGCGCTCCCGCCGGCGCGCAGGATTTCCAGCGCGGCCTGGGTCGCGAGCGGCTGGCTGGTGGCCGCCATGCCATTGCGTGCGATGACCTCCGAGCGGGTGGCGAAGGGGCGCCCTGTGATGCGGTCACCAGGGAGTGATGCGAGGGCGATCATCAGCAGGTTCGCAAGCATGGTGGAATAGGCCTCCGGCCGCACGAGGCTAGAGCCCCGCGCGGCCGGAGGGAAGGCTCATCGACCGCAGGCTATTGGAAGCGGCGCAGCACCTTGACGTAGCTGGCTCCCTCCGCGCAGGGTACCGATCCCCGCGGATAGAGCAGGCCCTGCTCGTCGATCTGGAAGATCGAAATGTCCCCGGTGCTGTAGTTGGCGCTGTAGAGGAAGCGGCCCGAAGGATCGATGTCGAGGCTGCTGGGCTGGTAGCCCTCCTGATACAGATCACCCGGAGCGATCAGCAAGCCCTGCTCGCCCACTTGGAAGTGGGCGATGTGGCCGTGGCTCGTGGTGTCCATGTAGGCCACGAAGACGTTGCGCTCGTCGGGACTCACCGCGATCGAGACCGGCTCGAAGCCCGCCCGCACTCCCGGACCCGCGAGGCTGAGTCCGCCGTTCGTGTAGCTGATGCGGAAGGGCACGGTGATGTTGGAGTTGCGCAGCGCGGCGTAGACCGTGCGTCCGCTGGGCGGGAAGGCCAGTCCCCATGCGCCGGGCGCCATCTGCGAAGGCGCGGAGGAGGACGGCCGGCCGGACTGCGCGTCCAGTTCGTAGATCGTGATCGTAGCCGTGCCCGGGAGCCCATTGCCGTTGTTCGCGACGTACAGGAACGCGCCGGAGGGTTCCATCCCGACATAGACCGGGTTGGAATCGGTGACGATGCTGTCGACCAGCGTCAGCACGCCCGTCTGTGGGTGGATCGAGTAGGTGTTGATCCGACCGTCATCCTCGTTTTCGACATCGCTGGCCGTGCCGTACAGGAAGCGGCCGGAAGCGTCGGCACAGATGTAGGTCGGTCGGCCCTGCACCGCGACGCGACCGAGGCTGGAGAGCATCTCGCCGTTGTTCTTGTCGAAGCGCAGGCCTTCGATTTCGCGGGTGTTGGGGTCGATCACGTACAGCAGCCCCTGACGCGCTTCGAGCGTGAAGCTGCCGCGGCCAGGCGACTCCTGCACTTGCTGCAGCATGTTGAGCATGCCGTCATTCGAATTCGAAGCGTAGGTCACGATCGAGCCGGACTGGGCTGCGCTGGCGAGCACCGCGGCCGTCTCGCTGATCATCGGACCGGAGCCGCGCAGGATCGCCATGCGCGTCGGCTTTCCGCGCACGTTCCAGTTGAGCCTCTGGCTGAGCGAGGCCGCGCGCGCCGTGCGCAGTTGGTGAGCGTCGGTGTCGAGCATCAGCATGTGACGCTGCATGGGATCGACGTAGGTGGCGCGCGTGCCCTCTCCGCCCTCGATCGAGCCCGCCAGGCTCAGCGCGCCGGAATCGGCGATCGCCAGGCGGTGCGTGCGGCTGCCCAGCTCGTCGGCGACATACAGCTGCTCTGCCAGCGTGCCCAGTTCCAGATCGCCGGCGCGAAGGCCGACGGAGAGGCCCTGAACCAGCGCGATGGTGGAGCCCAGCGGATTCACGGCCAGACGCAGGACGCTGGAGGTGTCGCGCATCGACAGATACAGCTGGCCGCGGCTCGCATCGAAGACCAGATCCGCTGGCTGCGTGCCCGCCAGGGTGGCGGCGCCGGAGCGTGGGACCAGCTGGCCCTGCGGAGTGCGTTCGAAAGACAGCACCTGTGAGGCACTGCCGCTGCTGAGCGCCGCGAACAGCACGCTGCCGCTCTCATCGAAGCACAGTGCGCGCGGCGCCAGCGCCAGTGGCAGCGGCGCGCCCGCTGCGCTCCAGGCACCGCTGGCGGCATCGAGCGCATAGGCGCTCAGCGACTTGCCGGCTTCGCTCCCGACGTACAGGTGCGCTCCATCCGGCGCGATCTGCAAGGTGTGCGCCCCGGTTTCGGTTTCGATCCGCTCCTGTGCCTGCAGATCCAGCCAGCCGCTCAGCGGGTCGAGGCCCCAGCGGATCAGGTAGCCCGAGCGGGTGGTCGAATAGGCGTAGCGCGCGTCGGACCGGATTTCGAAGTTCTCAGGCTCTCCAAATTCCGCGGGCAGCACCGCATACCCGCGGCGCTCGAGCGTGCCCTTTCCGGCGGAGTAGCCCACCACGGTGATCGTCGAGTCCGAGGGGCTCAGCAGATACGCGTAGCGAGGCGCGGGCAACACGGAGAGCTCCAGCGTCGTGCTGACGGAACCGAAGGCATTCGAGGCCGTGATGGTGTGGAGGGTGCGCTTGCGTTCACCGAGCGGTGTGCCCGTGATGTCGCCGTTGAGCGGATTGAGGCTCAGGCCTTCGGGCAGCGCGGGCGTGATGGCCCAGGTTTCGACGCTGCCCGTGACCTTGGCGCGCAGTGCGTCGATCGGCACGCAGAGCATCCCCGCCGCCGCGTCGACGCTCAGCAGACCCGCTTCTGGATCCTGACGCTGGTAGCTAAGACCCGCGGGCGAGGAGGCTGAACCGCTGTTGCCGCCCTTTCCCCCGCAAGCGGCGAGGGCGATGAGGCAGGCCAGCGCGACGATGAAGGAATGACGATGGAACATGCAAAGCAGGGGAGAAACACCCAAAGACCGCGCGGAGGCTGCGCGCTCGCGCAACTCCGGCAGCATAACCGCAATCCCCAGAACGTAGTCCGGACAGGGCCTTTCCGGGGCTCGAAAGTCAGGAATTCTGATTTACGAAAAGGCGGCCTTGAGGAAGCGCGGGCGGTCTCTAACCCTTTTGCAGCTTGGGGATTAGGTTGATCGCTAGGGCCTTGGCCCGGATCACGCACTGGTCTGAATTGTCGTATTCGAAGCGCCCAAAGCGCCCCAGCGTGATCAGGCCGGCCTCGTCCATCCAGCGGAAGATCGCGCTGCGCCGCTCGGCGTAGCGGTGGTCGAAGACCACGTAGGCGTGGCGGATGTTGGTGCGGTCGGTGAACAGCACTTCCTCGCGCCGCAGCAGCCCGGCCGCGACCAGACCGGCGAGCACCTCTCCCTCCAACTCCGGTCCGGGGTGCGGCGCGCCGCCGGGAATCGTCACTTCGCACAGGAACGAGGACTTGCCCTTGGGCGCCAGCGAGGCGCTGTAGTTCGACATGTACGTCACGCGATTGGTCGGGCCCTGGATCTCGTGCGGCAGATAGATCCACGACAGGTCCGGATGCTCGCGGCGCTCGAGCGCGACGAGGATCGAAACCAGGCCGTTGTACTCGAGCGTGCGCATCGCCTCGGCGACCTCGCCGGGCACGCCATGGATGATGCGCGGCAGATCGGTCAAAGCCAGTGTGTTGACCACGAGGTCGAAGTCCTCGCCGTTGACCTTCCAGCCGCTGCCGGAGCGCTGCACCTCGACCACCGGCGTGCGCAGCCGCACGCGCGAGTGCAGCGTGCTGGCGATGCCGTCGGCAATCGCCTGAAATCCGCCTTGGCGGGGATAGTAGAAGATCGACTGGTGCGTGTAGCCCTCCGTGCGGATGCCGACCGCGGAGCGCAGCACGTCGTCGACCGGCGCATCGGGCACGCGCCCGGCAACCCAGTCACTGGTGAGGAAATCCAGATCGCGCTTCCAGACCTTCGCGTTGTACGGGTCCATGAAGTGCCGGGCGATGCCTTCACCGAAGCGCCAGCGCACCCAGGCCCCGAATTCGCGCGGCGCGCTGGAGCGGTCCGTGCTGCGCTGATGCCAGGCGCGCACATAACCGCTGAGGCAGTCGAAGGTCGCCTGAGGAGGCAAGTCGCCGAGCCCGTTTTCGAAGGGATAGTTGACCCAGCGATGCTCGTAGCGGATGCGCGTGTTGCGCTGCTTCTTCTCGAAGGCGCCCGGCCCGCCGCCGCAGTCGATCATCCAGTTGAGGACGCTGGTGTCCTTGCTGTAGAGGATGTGTCCGCCCGCGACGTCGTAAGTGAAGCCCTCGACCGTCTTCGACTGGCACAGCCCGCCGACGCGGCTGTCCGCCTCGAGCAGGTGCAGGGACTGCGCGGGAACTCCGCCTTCGATGAGGAAGCGGGCAAGGGAGAGGCCGGAGATGCCGGCGCCGAGGATCGCGATCTTCAAAGCCTCGGGAGGATAGCAAGCCGCGGCGCGAGAATCGCCAGCGGCTTCGTCAGCGTTCGCGGATCAGGCTCGCGCGGCCCACGCCGCTGCGTTCCAGCGCGGGGCCTGCCGCGCTGAGCCAGCGGCGCGCGTCTGTCACGTAGCCTGCCGTGGGCTCCAGCCCCTCCTGCAGGCCGCTGAAGTACGCGTTGAATCCCTCCATCCAGGTTTCGCGCGCGTATTTCGCCAGACAGGAAGCCAGCGCGACCGGGAACGAGACCGCCTCGGCCCGCTCCTGGAACACGACGCGCATCCAGCGCGGACCATGATGCTCCGTGAGCAGATACTCCGAGCGCTCGGAGTGCTCCTCGACGACGCGCGTGCGTGCCAGCGGAATGCTCGCATCGAGCAGCGCGGCGTAGCGCATGCGGCCGCCCTGGCGGTCGACGATCAGATCGACACCTTGCGCGGCATGGCGCTGCCACAGGCGCTGGAAGAAGGGCTGCAGAGCCTGCCACTGCGTGCGGCTCTTCGAGTGCGTGCGCGCGAAGGAGCGGTTGAGCTCGGCCGGCGTCAGCGCCCGGAAACCCGCCTCCAGCAGCTCGATGCCGCGCTGCTCCAGATCGCGCGCGAGCGCCAGGCGTTGCTCGGCCAGCGAGGAGGCGGCCGAGGCCCAGGGCAGGCGCGCGGGATGGTGGGCGTGCCAGGGCTCGCGCTCCGGCGGATCCTCGGGCGCCAGATCGGGCGGCAGACCGGCGAACAGCTGCTGCGCGCTGCGCGGGGCGGGCATCGTGCCAGCCAGCGACAGGAAGGCGAGCGCCGTGCTCTCCAGGCGCGCGGCTCCGCGCGCGTCGCGCGTGTAGACCTGCTTGGAATCGGCGACGGCGAGCCGGCCGTCGCGCTCGCGCGGCTGTTCGCTGCAGGATTCCGCCAGCGGCTTCCACAGCGCGTGCGAGTCGGCGCGCAGCGCCGCGAAACCCAGGCACAGCGGCCCGAGCAGCGGCCCCAGACCGGCTTCGTCGATGCCGGCGACCACGGCGGCGCGCGGATGCGCGTCGGTGCTGACCGGCCCTGACGGCTCGTCGAACAGTCCGCCGCTCATCGCTGCGCCGCGGATCCGCCACGTCGGCGCATCCAGATCAGCAGCGCCAGCGCCACGCTGCCAGAGATCAGCGAGATCAGCTGCGAAGTCGAGATCACGCCGCCGAACCACAGGCCGCGCACGGAGTCGCCGCGGAAGAACTCGACGCCGCCGCGCAGAATGGCGTAGCTGAACAGGCAGGTCAGCGCGACCTGCCCGGCGTAGCGGCGATGCTTCAGCGTGTAGTAACCGATCGCGGCGACGCACAGCGCCTTGATGCTCATCCAGTTCTGCGTCGCCCACAGCACCTTGCCGGCATTGGCCTCCCCGAACAGGCTGCCCTCGGGCAGTACGGCAGGCACGTGCAGCGTGATCGGCCAGGGCAGGTGTTCGAACTGCGGCGGGACCACTTGGCCGTAGTCGTCGCCGACGAGGAAACAGCCGACGCGCCCGACAGCGAGCCCGACGAATCCGGCGATCAGGCCCAGATCGAGCGCGTGCAGCACTCGCAGCTTCTCCATCCTTGCCTTCCACATGCCAAGCGCGATCGCGCCGAACAGTCCGCCGTACATGACCAGCCCGCCGTTCCAGATCTTGAGCATCTCGAGCGGATGCGCCACGAAATCCTGTCCCACGGGGCTCTGCTGTCCCACCTCGACGATGATGTACAAGAGGCGCGCGCCGATCACGACGCCGAACAGGATCCAGACCGTGACGCGCGAAAGCCGCTCGGGATCGTGCCTCGGATCGTCGCCGTAGCGCGCGGCAAGTCGGCCGAGCAGCCAGGATCCGAGCAAGAAGCCCGCGGCGAGCATGATGCCGAAGGAACGCAGCGGGAAGTCGAGACCGGGAATGGTGTAGAGGATCGGATGCACGATGGGCGAGGATTCTAGGCTTCGGGAGCCTTGCTCGGCCACCGCTGTCCGTTATCCTCAAGGCGCGCGCCCGAGCCCCAGCACGACCCCAGCACGATGCGTGACGCCTTCGCCAATCAGGTTCCGACCTCCAAGGTCTTCGTGGAAGGCCGCTACACCAAGCTGTGCCGTGACCTCCCTCAGACCGTGTTCTTCTGCCCGGAATGCAAGGGGCACCACAAGCGCCGGCGAAACTGCGCGCGCTGCGAGGGCTTCGGGAAGCTGACGCGCGACAGTGTGCAGGAGCTGATCGCTTGGGTCGCCGGGGCCGCGTTTCGCACGCGCGAGAACAAGTTCCATGGAGCAGGCCGCGAGGATGTCGACGTGCGCATGCTGGGCCGCGGCCGGCCCTTCGTGCTTGAACTGGTCGGCCCGCGCGTGCTGGATGTCGATCTGGCCGCGCTGGAAGCCGAGATCAACCGCCGCAACGCGGGCCGCATGCAGGTGCACGGGTTGCACTGGACCGACAAGGAGCGCGTGCGCGTGATCAAGGAGACGCCGCACGCCAAGGAATATGAGGCGCGCGTCGCGGCCGAGGGCCGGCCAGATCCCGAGCGCGTGCAGGCGCTCGCCGGCCGGCGCATCCAACTCGTGCAAGAGACGCCGCAGCGCGTGGCGCACCGCCGGGCGGAAAAGGCCCGCGAGCGCTGGGTCGAATACGTCTCGATCGCCCCGGTCGAGGGCGGTGGCGACTGGCTGGTGCGCATGCGCACCGAGCACGGCACGTATGTCAAGGAGGCGATCAGCGGCGAGAACGGCGCTTCGCGACCCTCGCTCAGCGAGTTGCTCGGCGTGCCCTGCCGCTGCGTGGAACTCGATGTGATCGAGATTCTCGATGAGGCCGGCGATGCCCCGGCGCCGCTCGCCCGCCCCGATGTCTTCGGGGCCGGCCTCGACTGAAGCGCCGGCCGCCCTTGCGCGGGAGCCCCAGCTCCAAGACAGCGACTGTCCGCCCGGCGCGGCACCCGTGTCGGCGTACGCGGCGCTAGACGATCACGCCCATGATCTGTGCCTCGAACACCAGCTCGCCGCGCACATAGCCCTGCACGGCGTAGGTGAACATGCGCGAGCGCATGCGGATCGGCTGTGCGGCGAAGTACATGCGCACGCCCGGCTCGACGATGCCGCGAAAGCGCACCTCGTCGAGCCCCCCGAAGCCCAGAAAGGTCTCGGGGGGACACTGCGAGCGCACCATGTAGTCATAGGTCGATAACTGCGCCGCAGCTTCGCACATCAGCACGCCCGGGAAGATCGGCCGGCCGGGGATGTGGTCCGCCGCCCACCAGTCCTCCGCGCGGATCTCCTTGTAGCCGACGATGCGGGCCGGCTCCTGTTCCTGAAGCACGATGCCATCGAGCAGCGCAAAGCGCCCGCGCTGCTTGATCTTGGCGAGGATCGCCTCGCGCGAGGCGACCAGAGTCAGGGAATCGAGGCTGAGAGGGTCGATCAGGGGGATGGTCGGCATGAGGGGGGCGTGAGAGTCTACGCGGCGCCGCGCGCGGGGGCTAGGATCCTGCGACACTCCGCATGGACGCCACACACATCGCCGCCAGCCTCGACACGCTCAACCGCGAATACGCACGAGTGCACACCGCCAAGGAAGATGCCTTCTGGACGGCCTACATGGGCCTCGACGCCGACGCGGGCCGGGCGCGTGCCGCGCTCAGCGCGGCCGAGGTGGCGCTGCACCAGTTTCTCAGCGATCCGGCGCGTCTTGCCTCCGTGCGCGAATGGACGCGTGCAGCCGAGGCGCTGCTCGATCTCTCGGACACCCGCGCGCATCCCTCCGAACAGGATTTCGTCGCACTCTCCGGCTGGATCGCGACGCTCGAGGCGCATGTGATCGAGAATCACGAGGCCCGCCTGCTGGCCGAGGAACTGATCGAGCAGGAGGGTCGGCTGGCGCTCGCGCGCGGCCGACTGGAGCTTTTTGTGGAGGACGCGGGCGGAGTGCGCCAGCCCGCGAGTTCGGTGCGCCTTTCCGCGCTGCTCGCCAACGACCCTTCCGAGCGCGTGCGGCGCAGTGCCTGGCAGGGACTGCGCTCGATCGAACCCCATCTTCTGGAACACGGTTTTCTCGATCTGGTGCGTTTGCGCAACCGCTTCGGGCGGCTGTGCGGCGGGGAGGACTGGTACGACTCGAAGGTGCGCCGCGTCGAGGGTCTCACGAAGCAGGAGGTCTTCGCCTGGCTCGAGGAACTCGAACAGCGCACGCGCGCGCGCGCAAAGTCTTCGCTGGAGGAGCTGCGCGCCAGGAAAGGCGCCGACGCGCTGCTGCCCTGGAATACGCGCTTTGCCTCGAGCGGAGACATATCGCTGCTGCAGGATCCGCACTTTCCCTTCGGCAAGGCGCTCGAACGCTGGATCCGCTCCTTCGGCGCGCTGGGCATCCGCTACCGCGGCGCGACGCTGGTGCTCGATCTCGTAGACCGCCCCGGAAAATACGAAAACGGCTTCATGCACGGTCCCGTTCCGGCCTGGATGGATCGGGGCACCTGGATTCCGGCGCGCATCCAGTTCACGGCCAACGCGATCCCGGGGCTTGCAGGCGCCGGCCGGCGCGCGACCGACACGCTGTTCCACGAGGGCGGCCACGCCGCGCATTTTGCCAACATCGTGATGCCCGCACCCTGCTTTGCGCAGGAATTCGCGCCCATGTCCGTCGGCCACGCCGAAACGCAGTCGATGCTGCTGGAATCGCTGCTCGAAGACCCCGTGTGGCAGCAGCGCCATGCGCGCACCAGCGCCGGGGCGGCGATGAGCGAGGATCTGATCCTGCGCGGCATCGCGGTGCGCCAACCCATGGCGGCGTGGAGTCTGCGCTCGATGCTGAGCGTGTGCTTCGCCGAGCGCGCGCTGTACGAGATCCCCGACGAGCAGCTGAGCGCGTCACGCGTGCTCGAGGAACTGCGCGCCGTGGAGCGGCGGCTGGTTTTCCTCGAGCAGGGCTCGCCGCGGCCCGTGCTCTCGGTGCCGCATCTCGCCTCGAACGAATCCTCGGCCTACTACCACGGCTATGTGCTCGCCGACATGGCGCTGGAGCAGACCGCGCAGTTCTTCCGCCGGCGCGACGGCTCGCTGGTCGACAATCCGCGCGTGGGACCCGATCTGGCGGAGCACTACTGGCGCAGCGGCAACCAATTGCCGTTCCGCGCGCTGGTCGAAGGCCTCACGGGCGAGGATCTGGGCGCCGGAGCGCTCGCCACGCGCGTCTCGCGCGATCCCGAACAGGCGCAGGCCGAGGCGCGTGCCGTGCTGCGGGACACGGCGCCGGCGGCGCCCACGACCTGGCCCGAGTTGGAGGCCCACATCCGCGTCGTGCACGGCCGTGAAGTGATCAGCGAAGCGGGAGACGGCGAACTCGAGCGGCTGTGCGGCGAGTTCGAGAGCTGGATCGAAGCCCGGATTCGCGGCTAGGAACCCGCGGTCAGCGCGGCGCGCCCGCCGTCCGCGAGAGTGCTCGCAGGAAGGCCACGAGGTGCCCGGCTTCGGCTTCGGACAACTGCAGCGGCTTGAGCTCCTGCGCCAGCCCCGGATTGGCGCCGCCGCCGCGGTTGTAGAAGGCCACGACCTCCTCCAGCGTCGCGATCGAAGCGTCGTGCATGTAGGGGGCGCTCATCGAGAGGCCGCGCAGCGTGGGTGTCTTGAAGCGGCCGGTGTCGAGGGCTTGCGCGGCCAGCGCGCCGACGCCGGTGTTGTGCAGGCGCTCGTCGGCGAAGTTCGGCCCGGAGTGGCAGCGCCAGCAGCCGCCCTTGCTCTCGTAGATCCAAAGGCCCAGCCGTTCCTCGACGCTCAAGGCCTCGAAATCGCCCTGCTGGAAGCGGTCGACCGGGCTGTCCGCGATGAGGATCGTGCGCTGAAAGTCGCTGAGTGCGCGCGCCAGCAGCGCGCGCGTCGGCGCGCTGGCGTACGCGATCTCGAAAGCCGAGCGGTACTCGGCCGAGTCCGCCAACTGCTGCTCGAGATCCTCGAGCTTGCGCCCCATCTCGCGCTCATGCGTCAGGGGCTCGAGCACCTGCTCTTCCAGCGAGCGGCTGCGGCCGTCCCAGAAGAAGACCTCGCCCAGCGCGCGGTTGAGGAGCGTGGGGGAGTGTCGCGTCGAAAGCCGTCCGTGGATGCCGACGCTGCGCGGTCGCGGATCGGAGAAGGCGTGCTCGGGAAGGTGGCAGGAGGCGCAGGAGACCTTGCCATCGGCCGAAAGCGCGGGATCGAAGAACAGCTTGCGACCCAGCCGCGCGCTCTTCGCATCGACGGGCGGCAGTTCGCCCAGGCCGTAGGGCACGCTGCTGCCGAAATCCTCGGGCAGCGTGTCCTTGGGCGAGTGCGGGGTCTCGACGAGCAGCACGAAGATCAGCGGCAGCACGGCGCTAGCGCTCCTGGCTGGCGAGCCGCAGCAGCAATTCGCCCGGCCTACCGGCCTCGAGGATCACGTCGCCGCGCGCGCTCAGGTTCTCGACCTCGTCGCGCACGCTGATGCGGTAGGTGCCCGGCTCGAGCCAGCGCAGCAGGCACTCGCCGCGCTCGTCGCACGGCGCGTCGATCTGGCCGCGCGGCTTGCCAAAGCCGATCAGCCTGACCTTACTCGCGGGGCGGCCGAGCATGTCGACCACCTGCACCTTGAGGCTGGTACTCTCGGGCAACCGGATCGGATCGAGGCTCATGCGCGGGGCGGAGAACACCAGCGAGCGTCCCGCGATCCAGTTCTTGGCGGACCCGTACAGGCCCAGCTCGTACTCGCCGTCGGGCAGATCTCGGAACACGATGCGACCATCGGCCCCGCTTGTGTAGTACCACAGCTTGCCGGTCCGCGCATCGCTCAGGCGGGCTTCCAGCCCTTCGGCGGGCAGATCCTGCGCATCCAGCACGCTGCCTTCGAGCAGGCCGGCCATGGAGAACTGCGGCTGAACGAACTGGTCCTCGGCGCCGCGCACCAGCAGCACGTCGCAGGACTGCGAATTCATGCCCTCCGCGACGACGCGCACGATGTACCCCCCAAGCGGCAGGTCCTCGACCGTGAACGCGCGCTCGCCCTCGGCGAAGCTCTGCTGGCGTCGCTCGGCGCGCTCGCTGCCCACCAGGAAGGGGTGTGGCTCGACGATCAGCTCCCACTGGCGCGGCATCACCACACCCGGCGTCGTCGCCACCGAGCCGCGGATCCGCCCGCGGCCCTCGAAGGAAGGCACCCAGGGCGCAGCCTGGCCGCCCTCCTGGCGCTGGCTCTCGCCGGGCAATTCGACGCGCACCACCTGCTCGGCGGGCAGCACCACGACCGGCGGGGGGCGCGCAGGCTCCGGGGCCGGCGCCGGCTCGTCGGCCATCCGGATGATCAGCCAGATTCCAAGCGCGAGCAGCGCGACAATCAGCCCCCAGAGGGGCATTCGCGTTGACGGCTTCGCTCGCGCTGGCGTACCTTCGCTCATGAGTCGCAAACGCGATCCTACTCCAACGGCAACGCCCGCACCAAACGACGCCCATGCTGTCCTGCGCAAGAATCGTGTTCCTGTGGCTTCTCTTGGGCATGCTCGCACCGCTGCAGGCGCAGGGGCGCGTGGTGTTCCTGGGCTTCGATGGCGCCGATGCCGCCACGACGCAACGCCTGATGGAGGCCGGCAAGCTGCCCAATCTTCGGGCGCTCGCCGAGCAGGGCAGCTTCCTGCCGCTGGCTTCGACCTGTGCCGCGGAGTCGCCGGTCGCCTGGGCCTCGCTCAACAGCGGACAGAACCCGGGCAAGACGGGCATCGCAGGCTTCGTGACGCGCCGCTTCGACGGCACGGGCGCGCCCTATCCCGACGTCGGTTTCCAGAAGACCGAAACCCGCGCGCTGAAGGACATGCCGCTTCCGCTGTGGCAGCAGTGGCTGGTGCGCTGGCCGGTGCTGCCGACCGCCTGGGGCGCAGGCGCGATCGTCGCGCTGGCGCTGCTCGCGTTCCTGTGCCTGTTCCTGCGGTTGACGTGGAAGCTCGCCGTGCCGCTGGCGGCGGTGCTGGGCACGGCCGCGGGCCTTGCGGTCCAGCGCGGAGCGGATGCGCTGCCGCTGCGCGTCGAGAACATCGTCGCCAACATCAGCGCCGTGGGCGGTTTCTGGGAGGAGGCGGCACGGCACGGCGTGAACTCGATCGTGATCGATGGAGCGATGACCTGGGATCGGCCCGAGGTCGAGCGGGCCAAGGTGCTTTCGGGGCTGGGCGTCCCCGACGTGCGCGGCGAGTACGGTTCGTGGTGCAAGTACACCACGGATCCGGCGCTTTTGTCGGTGGGGCGCGCTCCGCAGATGAAGTCGACCGGCTCGGGCGGCCGCATCTTCCGCGTGGATGAGCGCAACGGCCGCATCGAGGGCTTCGTGTACGGCCCCTACGATCCGATGCGCGTGGACAAGCTCGAGCGCGAGATCGAGCGGCTGCGCGAGGAGCTGCGCAGCGTGGCGCGTCCGCCGGTCGAGGAGCGCATGCTGATGCGCAAGAAGCGCGATCTGGAAGCGGAGCTCGCCGACATCCGCGACACGATGGCCGCGGGCGAGACCGATGAATATCGCCTGTTCGTGCCGCTGATCGCCGAGCGCCAGGGCACCGATCAGCTGCGGCTGACGATCGGGGATCAGACGCAGACGCTGCGCGAAGGACAGTGGTCGGACTGGTATCGCCTGCGCTTCGAAGCCTCGAGCCTGTTCGCATTCCACGCCATCACGCGCGCCAAGCTGCTGAAGTCCGATCAGCCCTTCGAGCTGTTCGTCGACTTCCTGCACCCCGATCCCTCGCATCCCAACCCGCACCAGCCGATCAGCCAGCCGCCGTCCTTCGCCTCGGAGCTGGCGCGCGAAATCGGCGAGGATTACGAGACGGTCGGCTGGGCTTGCCTGACGCACGCGCTCAAGGATGATCGGGAGGGCCTGCGCACGATCGACATCCGCACCTTCCTCGAGGACATCGAGTTCACCTACGAAAACCGGCGCAAGCTGGTGCACGCCGCGCTCGAGCGCAAGGACTGGCGCCTGCTGGTGGCGATCGAGAGCACGCCCGACCGCGTGCAGCACATGTGCTACCAGTACTCGGATCCGCGGCACCCGCTCCATGATCCGGCGGTCGCGGACTCGACCCTGCAGCTGTTCGGCGAGCAGATCCGGCTCGGCGACGCCATCGAAGCCAGCTACCGCTCGATGGACCGGCTGGTCGGCGAGGTGCGCGCGCGGCTGGGCCCCGAGGACACCTTGCTGATCGGCTCCGACCACGGCTTCGAGAGCTTTCGCCGCCAGTGCCATCTCAACAACTGGCTGGCGGAGAAGGGCTATCTGACGCTGCGCGAGGAACTGACGCTCGCGGACGCTCGCTTTCCCGACTACATCGACTGGAAGCGCACCAAGGCCTACGCGATCGGTCTGGGGACGATCTTCCTCAACCTCGAGGGCCGCGAGCCGGAAGGCATCGTCGCGCCTGCGGACGCGCCGGCGCTGATCGAGGCGCTGACGCGCGACCTGCTCGCCAGCGAGGATGAGGGCGTGCGCGCCGTGCGCTCGGTCGAACGCATGGCCGTGCACAACCACGGCCCCTTCGCGGGCGAGATGGCCGATCTGATGGTCGGCTTCGAGGAGGGCTACCGCGTCAGCTGGTCGACCAGTTCGGGAGATATCCGCCTGGAAGAGCGCGCGGACGGCAGCGTGGGCCCCGCGCCGACCTTCACCGACAACCGCCTGGCCTGGTCGGGCGATCACGTTTCGGTCAGCGGCGATCTGGTGCACGGGATCCTGTTCTCCAGCCGCAGGCTTGTCCCCCCGGCCGGCGTGCCCGACCTGCTCAGCATCGCGCCGACCGCGCTGCGTCTGTTGGGCGTGCCGATCCCCGCGAGCTTCGATCGGCCCCCGCTGGAGTTCCAGCGTTGAGCGGCTCGGGTCCGCAAGCGATCACGCCCGCGGAGCTCTTCCGACGCCGCGCCGCAGGCGAAGCGTTCGAGGTGCTGGACGTGCGCGAACGCGCGGAACTCGCGCTGGCCGCATTCCCGGGCGCGCACTGGATCCCGCTGGGGGAGTTGCGCCAGCGGTCGTCCGAACTCGATCCCGCGTGTCGCTGGGTCTGCTTGTGCCACCACGGCGTGCGCAGCGCGCAGGCGGCCGCTTTTCTGGCCGCGCAGGGCTTCGAGCACGTCTGGAATCTCCGCGGGGGCATCGACCGCTGGAGCCTGGAAGTCGAGCCCGGGATTCCCCGCTATTGAACGGCCGGTGCTTGGATCCCGGGCCAGCGCTCTCTAGAATTCGACCCCTGCCCCTGAAACCCGAGGGCGCGCCCGCGTGGCCAAGCAGCCGCGGCCGCAGCGCCCGACCCCGGCACGAGCCAAGATGACATCCGGCCGGGCTTCACAACCTGTCTTTCCGAAAAGAAGCCAAGACGAACCGACATGACGCATCCTGATCTGATCGAACGCATCACACGCTCGCTGGCCTACATGCTGCGCCACCAACCCGAGCAGTTCGACCTGCAACTCGACGAATACGGCTGGGCCGACCTCGACGAGGTCGTGCGCGCGCTGCACGAGCGGCTGGGCGAGGAAGTCAGCAGCGAGGACGTGATGGACGCGATTTCCGCCGGAGATCGCCAACGTTACGAGATCGATGCGGGCCGCATCCGCGCGCTTTACGGACACTCGATTCCGGTGAAGCCCGGCGAGCCCGTGCGTCCGCCCGAGCATCTCTATCTGGGGCTTTCGCGGCGCGACGCCGATCGCGCCGAGCGCAACGGCCTACGCCCCGGCCGTCGGCAGTTCCTGCATCTGGCGCTGTCGCGCGAGGATGCGCTCGAGAGTGCGCAGCGCAACTTCGAGGATTGCGTCCTGATGGAGATTCAGGCCCTCGATGCCTGGGAGGATGGCATCAGCTTCTACGATCGGCGCGCGCTGTTCCTGTCCGATCCGGTTCCGCCCCAGCACCTCGTGCGCATGGAGCCGCGCTCGCGGGTCGCGAGTCCCGCCCACGCAGAGGAGCAGGAGGAACTCGCCGAGCCCGAATCCGAGTCCGGTGGCGAAGTCTACGAATCCGAGGAAGCTCCGTCCGAAAACCGCCCTACGCCCGAGGGGGATGGTGGTGGTCAGCGCCGCGGTCGCCGCGGCCGCCGCGGTCGCGGCCGGGGTCGGGACCGCGAGCGTGGTCCGGAGAGCCAGGGCAGTCAGGGTCCGCCCGCGCGTCAGGATGCGGAGCGGCCGGCCTACCGCGAGGATCGGCCGGCCTACCGCGAGGATCGGCCCGCGCCGAGGGAAGAACGCCCTGCTTACCGGGAGGAGCGGCCCGCGTACCGCGAGGATCGCCCTCGTCGTGAAGACCGTCCCGCGGCCCGTGAAGACCGTCCGCGCCGCGAGGAGCGCCCTGCTTACCGCGAGGAGCGCCCTGCTTACCGCGAGGATCGCCCCGCGCCGCGGGAAGAGCGCCCTGCTTACCGCGAGGATCGCCCCGCGCCGCGGGAAGAGCGCCCTGCCTACCGCGAGGATCGCCCTGCCTACCGCGAGGATCGCCCCGCCTACCGCGAGGATCGCCCCGCCTACCGCGAGGATCGCCCCGCGCCGCGGGAAGAGCGCCCTGCCTACCGCGAGGATCGCCCCGCGTACCGCGAGGATCGCCCTCGTCGCGAGGACCGTCCCGCGGCCCGCGAAGACCGTCCGCGCCGCGAGGAACGCCCGGCTTTCCGGGAAGATCGTCCGCGCCGCGAGGAACGCCCGGCTTTCCGGGAAGATCGTCCGCGCCGCGAGGATCGTCCGCTGCGCGCGCCCGCGCACGCCGAATCCGGTGCGGAGGGCTTCGGCGAGGGTTTGCGCGAAGAGGCCGCCCCGCCGCGCGAAGCGCCGCGCCGCGAGCCCCCGCGCCGCGAGTCCGCTCCGGCTCGTCCCGCACCTCCGCCGCCCGCCCGGGCTGCCGAGCAAGAAGAGGACAACTTCGGCGCGGGGCTGTGAGCCCCGCAGGCTGCCGAACGCGATGAGCGCCCGGCCCGCGCGCTGCTCCGTGGAGCCATCCGTGGAGACGCGCGGAAAAGCCTACTGCGCGCGCGCCGCCGAACTCGATCGCTTCCTCAGCGACAGCGGCTACACGCTTGATTCCGAGCCGAGGACGCGCGTCGGAAGCCTGCGCGGCCGCAAGGCGCTGGAGGAACTTGACAGCCCGCTCGGTCCGCTCGTGCTGCGGCGCTTCACGCACGGCGGCATCCTGCGCGCGCTGAGCGGCCGTCGTTTTCTCGATGCCCAGCGGCCGCTGCGCGAGTGGCAGTTGTGCAGCGCGCTGCGCGAGCGCGGCATCGCGACGCCCTTGATCGTGGGAGCGCGAGCGCGCCGCCTGTTTCCGCTGGGTTTCGCGCTCGATCTGATCAGCGTGCGCATCGAACCGGCGCGCGATCTGGACGCGTTGCGCACCGATCCGGACAGCGATCTGGGCGCGCTCGCCCGGCAGATGGGCGCCTTCGTGCGACGCATGCACGATGCCGGCCTGCTGCATGCGGACCTGACCACGAAGAACCTGCTGTGGACGCCGCAGGGCCTCGTGGCCCTCGATCTCGATCGCTCGCGCCTGACGGGCGAGCCGCTCGCTTTCGAGCAGCGCGTGCAGAACCTCGAGCGCCTGCTGCGCTTCGTGCTGCGGCGCGAGCAACAGGAGCGCGGTCGTCTGCGCCCGCGCGACTACCTCGCCTGTCTGCGGGCCTACGAGCCAGAGCCCGCCCTTCGCCGGCGCCTGCGCGAGGCGGTCAGGGCGCGTCGCCGCCGCACCCTGTTCTGGCACCGTCTGGGCTGGCTCTTCCCGTAAGATTCGCGAGCTACAAACCATGGCCGATCTCTTCTTCGTCGACAACGATCCGCGTCTGCTCGAGTTGTTTGCGCTGTTCCTGCGCCGGCGCGGACATGTGGTGCGCACGGCGACGAGCTTTTCGAGTGCGCGCGCGGAACTCGCCGCGCGCCCGCCCGATTTGCTGATGTCCGATCTCGAACTGGGCGCGGAGCGCGGCGACGAAGAACTCGCGCGCCTGTGCTCCAGCGGCGACCTGCCGCCCACGCTGGTGGTTTCCGGCTATCTCGATGCAGAGCTGTCCGCGCGGCTCGCCCGCCTGCCGGGCATCGTCGGCACGCTGGCGAAACCCTTCGATCTGGCGACGCTGGAGGCGAACATCGAGGCGGCGCTTGCGCGCGCGCCAACACAGGCTTCGGGGGGACTGGAGTGACGCAACTGCGCTGGAGCACTGCCGGCGAATCGCACGGTCCCGCGCTGATCGGGATCCTGGAGGGGCTGCCCGCGGGCCTCGGCCTCGATCTGGAGCGCGTGCAGCGCGAGTTGACGCGGCGTCAGGGCGGCTACGGCCGCGGCGGACGCATGCGCATCGAACAGGATCGCGCGGAACTGCTCAGCGGCACCCGCGCGGGACGGACGCTAGGCTCGCCGCTGGCGCTGCGCATCGAGAACAAGGATGCGACGATCGAGCGCCTGCCGGTGCCGGACAATCCCCGGCCGGGTCATGCGGATCTCGCCGGCTGCCACAAGTACGGGCACCAGGATCCGCGCGCGGTGCTCGAGCGGGCCAGCGCCCGCGAGACGGCGATGCGCGTGGCGCTCGCCGCCTGCGCACGACAGGTGCTCGAGCACTTCGGCATCGAGATCTTCGCCTGCGTGCGCGCGCTGGGCGGACTTGCCGATGATCCGCGGCGCTTCGAGGCGTGCTGGGCCCGGCCGCGCGTCGAACGCGAGGCACTGCGCGGCGCGAGCCCGTTCTACACGCTCTCGCCACAGCTGGATGCGGCGCTGGAGGAACGCGTCGATGCGGCCAAGGCGGCCGGCGACACGCTCGGCGGGATCGTCGAGGTGCGCGCCCTGGGGTTGCCGCCAGGGCTGGGCAGTTACCAGAGCGGCCCGGAGCGGCTGGGTGCGCGGCTCGGCGCTGCGCTGCTCTCGATACCGGCCTTCAAGGGCGTCGAGATCGGCGATGGTTTCGCGCTCGCCGGCCTGCCCGGCTCGCAGGCTCACGACCCGATCCAGGCCGCGGAACCCGGAGCCGGGGCGAGCCGCTACCAGCGTTCCTCCAACCACGCGGGTGGGCTGGAGGGGGGCATCACGACCGGTGAGCCGCTGGTGCTGCGGGCCGCGATGAAGCCCATCCCGACCCTGCGCGAGGGGTTGGGCAGCGTGCGCTTCGAGGATCTTTCACCCGTGAAAGCAACCTACCAGCGCTCGGACGTCACTTCGGTGCCGGCGGCCTCGGTGATCGCGGAGGCGATGGTGGCGCTGGAGCTCACGCGCGCCTTCCTCGAGACCTTCGGGGGCGATTCGCTCGGCGCGCTCGAGGCGGCCTACCGCCAGCACCTCGAGCGCGTGCGGCGGGTCTAGGGCGTTTTTTTTCGTGCTGGAGCCTTGACGGGGGGGACTTCTTCCTTATCCTGTCTCCCTCACTTCGCTGGGCGGGGTCATTCCCGTTCGGGCCTCGGAGTGCCGACAGGCTAGGTGGTTTGCGCCAGCGTAGCTCAGTTGGCAGAGCACCTGATTTGTAATCAGGCGGTCGTGGGTTCGAATCCCACCGCTGGCTCCAGGCACCCGAAGTCGCTCCTTACAACGAGAACAACGGCAGATGAATCAGGGAGCAGCCGCGAGCTGCGCCGCACCGGCGCAGGCGATCGCGCTGCGTCAGGACCAGACATCGCGTCGTCGGGGGTGCCAGTGCTGGCCTTGCTTCCTGAGGAAGCCGGACCGCGTTCTCTGGACCCTCCAAGGTAGGGGAGATGCCGGAGTGGCCAATCGGACCAGACTGTAAATCTGGCGGCTCAGCCTTCGGGGGTTCGAATCCCTCTCTCCCCACCATCCTTGTCGACGAGCGCTTCCCTGCATCCGGACTGGCCCTGAGCCCCGGCTGGCGCTCGTTGCGACTTGCGAATCTCGTTGTCGCGCGCGCCCTCCCGCTCCCTCGTGCGCTTGAGTTGTGCGCTTGAGTGTCCTGCATGCCCGAGTGGAACGAGCCGCTCAGGTTGGCGGGCCCTCACTTGCGGGCCCTCACTTGCGGGCCCTCACTTGCGGGCCCTCACTTGCGGGCCCTCACTTGCGGGCCCTCACTTGCGGGCCCTCACCTGCGGGCGTAGTTCAATGGTAGAACGGCAGCCTTCCAAGCTGCACACGAGGGTTCGATTCCCTTCGCCCGCTCCACCCCCCCCTCCGCCCTCATCGCCGACCAAGACCATGACTCCGCATGCAACACGCGCGCGGGCTCATGCTGGTGTAGCTCAGTGGTAGAGCACCCCCTTGGTAAGGGGGAGGCCATGGGTTCAATCCCCATCACCAGCTCCATCTCAACTCCTCTTTTCCACCTCCAACCGAAACAACGCCCTCCCCAACGGGGGGGCGTGACCGCGTCCTCACCGGGGCGCGGGACCCCACAACCTCAACACATTCAGCCCGGGCAACGCGCCCGAGATCGAAGTCAGAAAACGCCATGGCAAAGGAAGTCTTTCAGCGGACGAAGCCACACGTCAACGTGGGCACGATCGGCCACATCGACCACGGCAAGAGCACGCTGACCGCGGCGCTCGCGGCGCGTTCGGCAGCCGTTCACAAGACCAAGGCCAAGAGCTATGCGGAAATCACCAAGGGTGGCACCGTGCGCTCAACCGACAAGACCGTGACGATCGCGGCCTCGCACACCGAGTACGAGTCCAAGAAGCGCCACTACGCTCACGTCGACTGCCCCGGACACGCCGACTTCGTCAAGAACATGATCACCGGTGCCGCCCAGATGGACGGCGCCATCCTGGTCGTTTCGGCGGCCGACGGCCCGATGCCGCAGACCCGCGAGCACGTGCTGCTGGCCCGTCAGGTCAACGTGCCTTACATCGTGGTCTTCCTCAACAAGGTTGACCTCGTCGACGACGCGGAGCTGCTCGACCTCGTCGAGATGGAAATCCGCGAGTTGCTCAACAAGTACAAGTTCCCGGGCGACACGACCCCGATCATCCGTGGTCAGGCCAAGAAGGCCCTGGAATCCAACGGCACCAACGACGCCGACAACAAGTGCATCGACGAGCTGCTCGACGCTCTCGATAGCCACATCCCCGAGCCTGAGCGCGCCAAGGACAAGCCGTTCCTGATGTGCGTCGAGGATGTCTTCTCGATCTCCGGCCGCGGCACCGTCGCCACCGGTCGTATCGACAAGGGCGTCGTCAAGGTCGGCGAAGCGGTCGAGATCGTCGGCCTGCGCGAAGAGGTCATGAAGTCGACCTGCACTGGCGTCGAAATGTTCCAGAAGACGCTCGATCAGGGCGAAGCCGGCGACAACGTCGGTCTGCTGCTGCGCGGCGTTGAAAAGAAGGACATCGAGCGCGGCATGGTCGTGTGCAAGCCCGGTTCCATCACCGCGCACATCAAGTTCGAAGCCGAGGTGTACGTGCTCTCCAAGGAAGAGGGCGGCCGCCACACCCCGTTCTTCTCGAACTACCGTCCGCAGTTCTACTTCCGCACCACGGACGTGACCGGCTCGGTCAAGCTGCTCGGCGGCGCCGAGATGTGCATGCCCGGCGACAACGTCAAGATCGAAGTCGAACTGCTGACCCCCGTCGCCATGGAAGACCAGCTGCGCTTCGCCATCCGCGAAGGCGGCCGCACGGTCGGCGCCGGCGTCGTCACCAAGATCCTGAAGTGATTTCACGGACGGCGGCCGGGGCGTGAAGACGCTCCGGCCGCGACGTCCTGTCCCCGGAAGTTCCTCCCATGAAGGTCAAAGAACGCTACTGCTTCCTCGAGTGCACCGTGTGCGGCAACCGCAACTACACGACGCACAAGCGCCTGAAGGCGACTTACAAGCTCGAGAAGTCGAAGTACTGCCGCTTCTGCAAGAAGCACGAGCCCCACAAGGAGAAGAAGCTCTGAGCGCGGATCGCGCACGGAGTTGACCCTCGCTTTTCTCGAGCTGACGGAGTTCTCGACATGGCCTACAAAGCAGATCAAGGAAGAATCGTGCGACTGGTCGCCTTCTGGGCGCTGGCGTTGCTGCTCTTCTACGGATGCGTGTCGCTGAAGAACTCGCTGGAGACCTGGGGCTGGTCCTCGGCCACGAGCAAGGCGCTGGTCGAAGGCATGCCTCGCCTGCCGATCCTGGGCTGGAACCTGAATGCGGCGCTGCTGATCGCCGCGCCGGTGTTCGGCACGGTCGTCTGGCTGCTGTATCGCTGGCAGAACTCGCCCAAGGTCGCCGATCTGCTGATCGACACCGAAAGCGAGCTTGGCAAGGTGACCTGGCCCACGATGACGGATGCCGTCAACTCCTCGATAGTGGTGATGGGCGTGGTCGTGTTCCTGATGGCCTTCATGGCGGGAGCCGACATCGTCCTCGCCTGGTGGACCAAGGCCCTGTTGATCGGCTGAACGGAGACCCAGCATGACTCTCAAGTGGTACTTTGTGCGTTGCCAGTCGGGTCGTGAGGACTCGATCGCCCGCAATGCCATCACGCGCCTCAAGGTCGCGGGCGTCTCCGATCTAGTGCCTCAGGTGATCGTGCCCTTCGAGCGCGTCACGGACCTCAAGAGCGGCAAGAAGCGCGTCGTCAACCGCAAGCTCTACCCCGGCTACTTGATGGTGCAGGCGGAGCTGGATGCGGCCGAGGACCGGCGCGGCAAGCTGCGCAACACGCTGCGCGAGATCGAGGGCCTGCGCGACTTCATCGGCAGCCACGGCGAGCCCACGGCTCTGACCGAGGTCGAAGTCAGCGGCATCCTCGCGCGCATGTCGGACACCGAGTCGCGTCCGCAGGTCACGATCGGCCTGCACAAGGGCGACATGGTCAAGATCAAGTCGGGCGCCTTCGACGGTTTCGACGGGACCGTGGAGGAGATCAACCCCGAGAAGGGCACCGTGAAGGTCGTCGTGACGATCTTCGGGCGTCCCACCCCCGTGGAACTCGAGTACTGGGAGGTCGAGTCGGTCTGATCCGACGCGATCCCGCAAGCCGCGTCCCGGGGCTTTTTCCCCGTGAACGGCAAGGAAACGAAACATGGCCAAGGAAATCACAGCCAAAGTCAAACTGCAGTGCCCCGCGGGTCAGGCGACGCCTGCGCCCCCGGTCGGTCCTGCCCTCGGTGCGCACGGCGTGAACATCGCCGCGTTCGTCAAGGAGTTCAACGACAAGACCCGCGAGCAGAAGGGACTCATCATCCCGGTCGAGATCACGGTCTACAAGGACCGCACCTTCTCGCTGGTTTTCAAGTCGCCTCCGGCTTCGGTGCTCTTGATCAAGGCCGCTGGCATTGAGAAGGGTGCTGGAGAAGTGGGCAAGGTCACCGCGGGCAAGGTGACCCGCAAGCAAGTCGAGGAAATCGCGAAGTTGAAGCTCAAGGACCTCAACGCCCGCGACCTCGCCGCCGCAGTCAAGATCGTCGAGGGAACCGCGCGTTCCTCAGGCATCAAGGTGGAGGGCTGATTCCCCATGCGCAAACACAGCAAGCGTTACAACCAGGCCGCCGCGAAGGTCGATGCGGCGCGAGTCTATGACCTGCGGGAGGCTTTGACTCTGATCAAGAGCCTGCCCGCCGCCAAATTCGACGAGTCGATCGAGGTGGCGATCCACCTCGGCATCGACCCCAAGAAGAGCGACCAACTGGTCCGGGGCGCGGTGTCGCTGCCCAAGGGCTTGGGCAAGAGCGTCAAGGTCGTCGTGTTCGCCGAAGGCGAGAAGGCCGAAGCCGCGCGCGCCGCGGGTGCGGATCTCGTCGGCGCCGCGGAACTCGCCGACAAGATCATGGGCGGTTGGACCGATTTCGACATCGTCATCACCAGCCCCGACATGATGAAGCACGTCGGCAAGCTGGGTAAGGTGCTCGGCCCGCAGGGCAAGATGCCCTCGCCCAAGTCCGGCACGGTGACCCCCGACGTCGCCTCCGCCGTCAAGGAATTCAAGGCCGGCAAGGTCGAGTTCCGCACCGACGCGGGCGGCAACGTCCACGCCGCGCTGGGCAAGCGCTCCTTCTCGGTGGATGACCTGCAAGCCAACATGCAGACCTTCCTCGAGCACGTCAACAACATGCGCCCGGCCTCGGCCAAGGGTGCTTTCTTCCGTCGAGTCAGCGTATCCAGCACGATGGGCCCCGGCCTCGCCGTGCGCTGGGAGGTCGCCAGTGCCTAATCTCATCAACAAGCTTGTCGTCGACGAACTGCGTCGCGAGTTCAAGGACGCCGCCGGCATGGTCGTCGTCACCTACGGTGGCGTGAAGACCAAGGAAAACGAGTCGTTGCGCAACCAACTCGCGGCCAAGGGCGTCAAGTTCGCCTTGGTGCGCAGCTCTCTGGCCCAGCTGGCGCTCAAGGAGCGCGGTCTGGAGTTCCCCGAGGGCAGCTTCGCCGGCGTGACGGCGATCGCCTACGGGTCGGCCGAAGCCGCGATCCACACGGCCAAGATCCTCGGCGATGCCGAGATCAAGAAGGCCGGCAAGATCACGATCCGCGTCGGCATGCTCGAGGGCAAGGTACTCGGCCCCAAGGACACGGAGGCCCTCGCCAACGTTCCCGACCGCCGCACGCTCAACGGCAAGCTGGTCTCGCTGCTCTCCGGACCAGCACGCGGTCTGGTCGGCGTGCTCAACGCCAACAACTCCGCAGTGGCCCGCATCCTGCAGGCCCGCGCCGACGCTCTGGGCGGCTCCGCCGAGAAGCCAGCCGAGGGTTGATCCTGCTCTCCACCACGGGGGTGGCGCGAGCCGCTCCCGACACACTCAAAACCAACCAATTCTTCTCCCCCTTACCACTAGAGACCTCTCATGTCCGACACCACCGTTGAGCTCGACTCGAAGCTCCAGAACCTCGTCAAGGAACTGGACAGCCTCTCCCTCCTCGAGGCGTCCAAGATCGTCAAGTATCTCGAGGGCCACTGGGGCGTCAGCGCTGCCGCTCCGGTCGCCGTTGCCGCCGCTCCGGCCGCTGGTGGCGGAGCCGCCGCTCCCGCCGCTGAAGAGAAGACCGCCTTCGACGTGATCCTCGAGGGCGTCCCGGACGCCACCAAGAAGATCTCCGTGATCAAGGAAGTCCGCGCCATCGCGGGCCTCGGCCTCGCGGAAGCCAAGGCGCTGGTCGAAGGCGCTCCCAAGACGGTCAAGGCCGGCGCCACCAAGGACGAGGCCGCGGCCTTCAAGAAGCAGCTCGAAGACGCTGGCGGCAAGGTCAAGCTCGGTTGAGCCTCGACCGGGCTGGCAAGTCGCCCTAGCAAAGAATCGCACCCGGGGGTTGCATTCGCCGCCCCTGGGAGCGATCCTATCCGCTTGGCACAAGGCTTGCAGTACCTTGGTTCCATCCCTCCCGCGCGTCCGAGGTCCGGCCGACCTCTTCGCGCTCCGATGACCGCAGGATCGATCTGGCAGGGTCGCATCCTTGATCGTAGGCAGGGGAGCCGTTCGCGCGGCTCCCAGCACCAGCAGCACAGCACCGCGTTCCTCTCCAAGCCCTGAGTGAGCAGACTCCGCGTATCCGCCTTCTGACCGGGATCCTTTTTTCAAGCGATCCGGCAGGCGAACGCGCATCTTCCAACTGGCGCCCATGACCCACTCCAACCTCACCGTCCGCAGGTTCGGCAGCTATCCTCCGATCATCGAATTGCCCGATCTCGTCGAGGTCCAGACCAAGGCCTGGAAGGAATTCCTGGCCTCCGATGTGCCGGCCTCGCAGCGCCTCGATCAGGGGCTGGAGACGCTGCTCCGCGAAGTCTTTCCGATCTACTCCTACGACAAGACCTTGTGCCTGGAGTACGTCGGCTACGACCTCGGCCGTCCGCGCTACACGATCGACGAGTGCCGCAAGCTGCGTCTGACCTTCGGCTTCCCGTTCAAGGTGCGCCTGCGGCTGATCAAGCCCGAGCCGATCGAGGAAGAGGTCTATCTCGGCGAGATCCCGATCATGATCGGGGGCGGCGAGTTCATCATCAACGGCTCGGAGCGCGTGATCGTGAGCCAGCTGCACCGCTCGCCGGGCGTCGACTTCAACCTCGACCAGGCGACCCCGGGGGACAACCGCAAGCTGCACTCGGCCTGGATCATCCCCGAGCGCGGTTCGTGGGTGGAGCTCAACGTCACCAAGAAGGAGACGCTCTCGGTTCGCATCGACCAGTCGGGCAAGTTCTCGGCCGTGACGCTGCTGCGCGCGCTGACCGATACGCTTTCCACCGACCGCGACCTGCTGCGCGCCTTCTACCCGACGACGCTGGTAAAGAAGGGCAAGAGCCAGACCCAGACCGCCTTCGCCAAGCTGATCACGGACAAGGTCGCGGTGGGGGACATCGTCGCGCTGAAGACCGGCGAAGTGCTGGTGCCCAGCGGCATGCCGATCCCCGAGACGGCGGCGCTGGAGATCGCGGCCAGCGATCTGGGAGAGGTCGAGGTGGTCGAGGGTGAGACCAAGGACCTCGACATGCTGATCATCAACTCGCTGCACGAGGACCCGACCAAGAGCCACGAGGAGGCCCTGCTCAAGATCTACGGGCGCCTGCGTCCGGGCAACCCGCTGCAGCTGGAGAAGGCGCGCGAACTGGTGCACGAGAAGTTCTTCGATGCCCAGCGCTATCGTCTCGGCCGCGTCGGCCGCTTCCGCCTCAACCGCAAGTTCAACCTGAGCACGGGCCTCGATGTTCAGGTGCTCGAACCGCAGGACATCGTCTACACGATCAAGTACCTGCTCGATCTGCGCGCGGGCAAGGGCGATGTCGATGACATCGACAACCTCGGGAACCGCCGCGTGCGCACCATCGCCGAGCTGGCGGCGGACGAGTTCCGCAAGGGCCTGCTCAAGCTGCGCCGCACCGCTCAGGAGCGCATGAACCTCGAGAATCCGGAGACCGTCAGCCCGCGCACGCTGATCAACTCCAAGACCTTCTCGAGCGCCGTGGAGTACTTCTTCGGCCGCAGCGAACTGTCGCAGGTCGTCGACCAGGCCAACCCGCTGTCGCAGCTGGCGCACGAGCGGCGCCTGTCCGCGCTGGGCCCCGGCGGCCTCAACCGCAAGCGCGCCGGCTTCGATGTGCGCGATGTGCACCTCTCGCACTACGGCCGCCTGTGCCCGATCGAGACGCCGGAAGGCGCCAACATCGGTCTGATCAGCTCGCTGGCGCTGTTTGCCCGTGTCGACGAGTACGGCTTCCTTTCGGCTCCGTACCGCGCGGTCAAGAACGGCAAGCTGACGGACGAGGTCGTTTACCTGCGCGCCGACGAGGAGGCGGGCAAGATCATGGCGCCCGCGGACCTTGAGATCGATGCCAAGGGCATGATCGTCAACGAGCGCGTGCTGGCTCGCCGCGATGGTGACAACATCGAATGCGCGCCGTCGGAAGTCGATTATGTCGACGTCGCTCCCAACCAGATCATCGGCGTTTCCGCCGCGCTGATCCCCTTCCTCGAGCACGACGACGCCAACCGCGCGCTGATGGGCTCGAACATGCAGCGTCAGGCCGTTCCGCTGCTGCGCCCGCAGGCGCCGGTGGTCGGAACGGGCATGGAGGGCGTCGTGGCGCGCAACTCCAACTTCCCGATCTTCGCGGAGAAGGACGGCGTGGTCCGCTACGTCGACGGCCGCCTGATCAAGGTCGACGAGATCGAATACCCGCTGACCAAGTTCCAGAAGCTCAATGAGCGCACCACCCAGAACCACCGCCCGGTGATCAAGGAGGGCGACGTCGTCAAGAAAGGCCAGCTGCTGGCCGACGGGGCTTCGACGGAAGACGGCGAACTGGCGCTCGGCAAGAACCTGCTGGTCGCGTTCATGTCGTGGGACGGCTTCAACTACGAGGACGCGATCCTCGTCAGCGAACGCCTGATGCATGGCGACACGTTCACCTCGATCCACATCGAGGAGTACGAGGTCGAGATCCGCGAAACCAAGCTCGGCAAGGAGGAGTTCACGCGCGACATCCCCAACGTCGGCGAGAAGGCGCTCTCCAACCTAGATGACGCGGGCATCGTGCGCATCGGCACCTTCGTCGATGCGGGCGACATCCTCGTCGGCAAGGTCGCCCCCAAGTCGAAGACCGAGCTGACGCCTGAAGAGAAGCTGCTGCACGCGATCTTCGGCAAGGCCGGTGTCGACGTGAAGAATGCCTCGCTGACCATGCCTCCGGGCACGCGCGGCGTGGTGATCGATGCGCAGAAGTTCAGCCGCAAGGTCAACCTCACGGATGTCGAGCGCAACAAGGCGCTGGGCGTCATCCGCGACGCGGAGAAGGACTTCCTGCGTGCGCTGCGGGAGTTTTCCGCCGCGATGCTGCGGGATGTCAAGCTGGCGCTGGGCGGCGAGGTCACCGATGACCTGACCGGCAAGCCGATCATGCTGGATGATACCGCGACCTTCGACGAGCTGCGCCGCGTGCGCCTGCTCTGCACGCAGTCCGCGGAGAACTCTCCCGACAAGGCCAAGGGCAAGAAGGCCATCGGGATCATCAACGACTACCAGTCGAAGATCGACAACAAGGAAGCCGAGAAGAACAAGGTCGTGAACCGCCTCTCGCGCGGCGACGAACTGCCGACCGGCGTGCTCGAGATGGTCAAGGTTTACGTCGCCACCAAGCGCAACCTCTCGGTGGGCGACAAGATGGCCGGCCGCCACGGCAACAAGGGCGTCATCTCGAAGATCTGTCCTGTCGAGGACATGCCGTACCTTGAGGACGGCACTCCGGTCGACATCGTGCTCAACCCGCTGGGCGTGCCCAGCCGGATGAACGTCGGCCAGATTCTGGAGACGCACCTCGGCCTCGCGGCCCGCAAGCTGGGCTTGCGCGCGCACACGCCGGCCTTCGACGGCGCCAGCGAGCAGGAGATCGAGAAGCTGTTGATCGAGGCGGGACTGCCCTCTTCTGGCAAGTTCACCCTCTTCGACGGCCGCACCGGCACTCCCTTCGAGCAGCAGGTCACGGTGGGCGTGATGTACATGCTGAAGCTGCACCACCTCGTCGACGAGAAGGTGCACGCGCGCGCCACCGGCCCCTACAGCCTGATCACCCAGCAGCCGCTGGGCGGCAAGGCGCGCTTCGGCGGCCAGCGCTTCGGCGAGATGGAAGTCTGGGCGCTCGAAGCCTACGGTGCCGCAGCCATCCTGCAGGAGCTGCTCACGGTCAAGTCCGACGACGTCGACGGGCGCACCAAGATTTACGAGTCCATGGTCAAGGGGCAGAACATCCTCGAACCCGGAACGCCGGTGTCCTTCGAGGTGCTGTGCAATGAAATCAAGGGCCTGGCCCTCAACATCGAGCTGCACAAGAAGGCGGTGGTGTGATGAGCGACACGATCTACACGCGGGTCAACGACTACGGTTCCGTCACGATCAACCTGGCTTCGCCGGAGGATATCCGTTCCTGGAGTCACGGCGAGGTCAAGAAGCCCGAGACGATCAACTACCGCACGTATCGTCCCGAGCGGGATGGCCTGTTCTGCGAGCGCATCTTCGGTCCCGAGAAGGACTGGGAGTGCTTCTGCGGCAAGTACAAGGGCATCAAGCACAAGGGCATCATCTGCGATAAGTGCGGCGTGATGATCACGCACTCGCGCGTGCGCCGCAAGCGCATGGGCCACATCAACTTGGCCGCGCCGATCACGCATATTTGGTTCTTCAAGGCGATGCCCTCGCGCCTAGGCAACCTGCTCGGCATCAAGGTCTCGTACCTCGAGCGCATCATCTACTTCCAGGACTATGTGGTCGTCGATCCGGGCGACACGCCGCTCTCCGAGCACCAGCTCCTGACCGAGGAAGAGTATCGCCAGTCCCGCGCCAAGTACGGCAGCGAGTTCGACGCCGACATGGGCGCGGAAGCGGTGCGCAAGATGCTGCGCCGGCTCGATCTGCAGAAGCTCTCGCAGGAACTGCGCGAGGAGCTGCTGGCCACCCGCTCCAAGCAGCGGATGAAGGACATCATCAAGCGTCTGCGCACGGTCGAGATGCTGCGCGACTCAGGGCAGAACTCCGAGCACATCTGCCTCGACGTGATTCCGGTCATTCCGCCGGATCTGCGCCCGCTGGTGTTGCTGGATTCGGGCAACTTCGCGACGAGCGATCTCAACGACCTTTACCGTCGTTTGATCAACCGCAACAACCGCCTCAAGAAGCTGCTCGACCTCAACGCGCCCGAGGTCATCATCCGCAACGAAAAGCGCATGTTGCAGCAGTCGGTCGATGCGCTGTTCGACAATGGGCGCTGCCGCCGCCCCGTGCTGGGCTCGTCCAACCGCCCGCTCAAGTCGCTGACCGACATGATCAAGGGCAAGCAGGGTCGCTTCCGCGAGAACCTGCTCGGCAAGCGCGTCGACTACTCGGCGCGTTCGGTGATCGTCGTCGGCCCTGAGCTGCGCCTGCACCAGTGCGGTCTGCCGAAGAAGGTGGCGCTGGAACTTTTCCAGCCCTTCATCATCCGCCGCCTCAAGGATCTGGGCCTCGCCGACACGATCAAGTCAGCGAAGAAGATGCTCGAGCGCCGCGACGAGGAGGTCTGGGACATCCTCGAAGAGGTGATCCGCGACCACCCCGTGCTGCTCAACCGCGCACCCACGCTGCACCGCATGGGCATCCAGGCCTTCGAACCGGTGCTGATCGAGGGCAACGCGATCCGACTGCATCCGCTGGTCTGCGGCGGCTTCAATGCCGACTTCGACGGTGACCAGATGGCGGTGCACCTGCCGCTGTCCTTCGAGGCGCAGATCGAGGCGAGCACGCTGATGCTCTCCACGAACAACGTGTTCTCGCCGGCCAACGGCTCGCCGATCATTTCTCCCTCGCAGGACATGGTGCTGGGCATCTACTACCTGTCGAAGGAACCGGTGGTGAAGAACGCCAAGTCGCGCCGCTTCGCCTCGGTGCAGGAACTGTTCCTCGCCTACGGTCAGGGCGGCATGCACACGCACTATCCGGTGCAGGTCCGCATGGAGCCCGGTCGGCTGATCAAGCTCACCGGCAGCACCCAGCCGATTCCCGTCGGGGACGACGGCAAGATCGAGCTGGCTGGCAAGCGCACGTATCTCACCACCACCAGCGGTCGTGCGCTGTTCAACGACATCCTTCCGCCGGGGATGCCGTTCTACAACTACGAGCTTTCCAAGCGCGGCATTCAGGACCTGATCTCCGACTGCCACCGCCTGCTCGGCCGCGACGCGACGCTCAAGCTGCTCGATGACCTCAAGGATCTGGGCTTCAAGGCCGCGACTCGAGCGGGTCTGTCCTTCGGCAAGGACGACATGCGCGTGCCGGACACCAAGCCGAAGATCCTGTCCGAGACGCAAAAGCAGGTCGATCAGGTCGAGAAGGCGTTCCAAAAGGGCGTCATCACCGACGGCGAGCGCTACCTGAAGATCGTCGACTACTGGACGCACGCCCGCGAGAGGGTCGGTGAAGACCTGATGCGCGTGCTCAAGGACGACTTCAACGAGAAGACCGGTTATGTCAACCCGATCTTCTGCATGGTCACCTCCGGCGCGCGGGGATCGATCGATCAGGTGCGTCAGCTGGGCGGAATGCGCGGTCTGATGGCCAAGCCCTCGGGCAAGATCATCGAAACCCCGATCCGCGCCAACTTCCGCGAGGGCCTCAAGGTCCTGGAGTACTTCTCCTCGACCCACGGCGCGCGCAAGGGTCTGGCCGATACCGCGCTCAAGACCGCGGACGCCGGCTACCTGACGCGCAAGCTGACCGATGTGGCTCAAAACGTGGTGATCACCAGCGAGGATTGCGGCACGCCTAACGGCGTCACGAAGTCCGTCGTCTACAAGGGTGACAAGGTCGCGGTGAGCCTCGCGAGGGGCATCCGCGGTCGCGTGGCCCGCGACACGATCGTCGACCACCTCACCGATGAGGTCGTGGTGCGCGACAGTGAGCTGATCACGGAAGAGCTCGCGGCCCGCATCGAGGCCCTTGGCCACGAGAAGATCCGCGTGCGCAGCCCGCTGACCTGCGAAGCCTCCCTGGGCGTGTGTGCGGCCTGCTACGGCATGGACCTCGCGCGCGGCTCCAAGGCCGAGCGCGGCTTGGCGGTTGGCATCATCGCCGCCCAGTCGATCGGCGAACCGGGCACTCAGCTGACCATGCGCACGTTCCACATCGGTGGAACGGCGAGCCGCTCCGTCGAGGAATCCGAGCGCAAGCTCAAGCGCGAGGGCCGCGTCGTGTACACGAACCTCAAGGTCGTGACCAACGCAGCCGGCCAGTCCGTCGTGCTCAACCGCAACGGCGAAGTGGCCCTGTTCGACGATCGCGACCGCGAAATCGACCGCTACTCGGTTCCGATCGGCGCCGAGATCCGGATCAAGGACGGGCAGAAGGCGACTGCGGGCACGGTGCTGTGCACGTGGGACCCGCACAACGTGCCGATCCTCTCCGAGTTCGGCGGCCGTATCCGCTTCGAGGACCTGATCGAGGGCAAGACGGTCAAGAGCGAGCGCGACGCGCGTCGCTCGGCCCTGCGCAAGCAGGTGATCGAACACAAGGGCGATCTGCACCCGCAGCTCGTGCTGGAGGACAAGTCCGGCCAACCGCTGGCGCTCTATCCGCTGCCGGAACGGGCCTACATCGAGGTCGAAGACGGTCAGATGATCGGCCCGGGCGAACTGCTGGCCAAGAGCGCGCGCGAAGCGGCGGGCACGCAGGACATCACCGGCGGTCTGCCGCGCGTCACCGAGCTATTCGAGGCGCGCCGTCCCAAGGATCCGGCCGTCATGGCCGAGATCGACGGCGTCGTCGAACTGGGCGACAAGAAGCGCGGCAAGCGCACGATCATCATCCGCGCGCTGGGCGGCAAGGGCGAAGTGCTGGAGGAAATGCAGCACTCGGTGCCGCAAGGCAAGCACCTGCGCATCCACAAGGGTGACGAGATCCGCGCCGGCGAGCCGCTGGTCGACGGTCCGCTCGATCCGCACGATTTGGTGCGCATCCGCGGCGAAGAGGAAGTGCTCGGCTACCTGCTGCGCGAGATCCAGGGCGTGTACCGCTCGCAGTCGGTGACCATCGACGACAAGCACATCGAGATCATCCTCTCGCAGATGATGCGCAAGGTGCAGGTGACCGATCCGGGCAACAGCGAGTTCCTCCCTGGCGCCGTGGTGGACAAGTTCCGCTTCCGCCGCGAGAACGATCGCCTGCGCAAGGAGAAGAAGAAGCCGGCCAGCGGCACCACGCTGCTGCTCGGCGTCACCAAGGCCTCGCTGTCCTCCGAGTCGTTCATTTCGGCCGCGAGCTTCCAGGAGACCACCAAGGTGCTCACGGAAGCCGCTCTGGCCGGCAAGCGCGACGCGCTCGTGGGCCTCAAGGAAAACGTGATCCTCGGCCACATGGTGCCGACCGGAACGGGCTTCCGCGACCACTACCGCACGCGCGTCAAGAAGAACATCGACTTCGGCGACATCAACACGATGGCGATCGGGGTCGGTTCGACGGCCGCGCGCAGCACCTCCGAAGAGCTGGAAGCCCTGCTCTCGGGCGGCCTGCTGGGCGAAGAGCGGCCCCGGATGGCTGCTGGCGGCGGGGAAGGCCTCTCCGGCGCCTCGAGCAGTGTTCGGGCCCAGTCCGCGACCGCACAGGCCGCTTCGGACAAGGGCGATGACGACGAGTGATGGGGGGCAGCACCGGAATGCGGCCGGACGCTTGACGAATCAGCGTCCGGCCCTACACTAGTGCCCCTTCAAGGATCCCCGAGGAAGCATGCCGACAATCAACCAACTGGTGCGTCAGGGCCGCAAGAAGCTCTCGAACCGCTCCAAGAGCCCTGTTCTCGAAAAGAGTCCCTTCAAGCGCGGTGTCTGTCTGATCGTGAAGACGCAGACCCCCAAGAAGCCGAACTCCGCGCTGCGCAAGGTGGCCCGTGTGCGCCTTTCGAACGGCAAGGAAATCACGGCCTACATCCCGGGTGAAGGGCACAACCTTCAGGAGCACTCCGTGGTGCTCGTCCGCGGCGGCCGCGTCCGCGACCTTCCCGGCGTGCGCTACCACATCATCCGCGGAACCCTCGATGCCTCCGGCGTCGACAACCGCACCATCAGCCGCTCCAAGTACGGCACCAAACGCCCCAAGAAGTAGGCCGTCAGCAGCACGGAGACACGCTCATGCCCCGTAACTACAAGTCCACCGCGGTACTTCTCAAGCCGGATCCGAAGTTCAATTCGATGCTGGCGACCAAACTCATCAACAAGATCATGCTCAGCGGCAAGCGCGCCGTGGCACAGGGCATCTTCTACGAAGCCCTCGATCTCGCCTCCAAGAAGGTCACGGACTGCCCGGATCAGCTCGAGCTCTTCACCCGCGCGGTGGAGAACGTCAAGCCGATGGTCGAAGTCCGCTCCAAGCGCGTCGGCGGCGCCAACTATCAGGTTCCGCGCGAAGTGAAGAAGAACCGCCAGCAGGCGCTGGCGATCCGCTGGATCGTCGACAATGCCCGCAAGAAGAAGGGCAAGCCGATGGCCAAGCGCCTTGCCGAGGAAATCGCCGACGCCTACATGGGTACGGGCGCCTCGGTGCAGTGGAAGGAACAAGTCCACAAGATGGCCGAAGCCAACAAGGCCTACGCGCACTACGCGCGCTAGTCGATACGGCCTGTGTGACGGGCTCGATACCAGCGGCGAGCTCTGCGGGGCTCGCCGCGCTCATTCCGCCTGACCTCATGCCCATCGATGTGCTGATCGTCCGCGACCCTCGGGAGTCGGTGAAGAAGTGCTCCCTGACTCCGCTGAGGGGCCTGGAGGGCATTCGCTTCGTCAACTACCATCCCGAGCGCCGTGTGAGCGCTGGTCGCCGCCTGCTGCTGCATCCCGACGGTCCCGAGTTGAGGCCCGAGGATGCCGGCTTGCCACTCCTGCTCATCGACTGCGCCTGGCGGCGCGTGCCGCAGCTCTTGGGCACAATCGACGGGGAACTCGTGCACCGCAGGCTGCCGCGGCTGTCTACGGCTTACCCGCGCAAGAGCACCATCTTCGAAGACCCGGCGAGCGGTCTTGCCTCCGTGGAAGCGCTGTACGCGGCGCTGGCGCTGCTGGGGGACCCGCGTCCACAGATTCTGCGCGGGTACCGCTGGCGCGAGGCGTTCTTCGCGCTCAATCCGGTCCTAGCCCGCTTTCAACAGCACGAGCAGGAACAGCGCCTGCACGGCGAGGACCCCGACGTAGCCTAGGCCCTTCGAACTCTGCTCGCGGCCGAAGAACACGATCGCGCCGATCCACGCGGCTACCAGGAAGGCGGCCAGGGCGAACAGCAGGATCGCCAGTAGTCCGACCCAACGGGCTTCGAGGCCCGTGATGCGCAGCCCGAGCAGCGTGAGATCCGCCGCTCCGGCGACCAGCCACACGAACAAGAGGCGTGGCAGGCGCAACTCTCTCACGGCAGTTGCTCGACGAGACGCGCAGCACCGCTCACCCGGCCGTGGCCACTGCGCCCGGAGTGGTCCGCCACGAACGGACCTGCGAAGCCGTGCATGGGCAGATGCAATCGAACTCCTGCGCCGCTGGTGAAGGTCCGCGTGGGTTGGATGCGCTCGCCGGCGTACAGCGCTCCCGAGCTGAGCCGCACCTCGTCGATCTGTCCGATGAAGCCCGAATCGGCGGCACCCTTGCCGTTGATGTCGGCCCCGATCGCCAGCGGGAGCTCATTGCGAGTGCGCGGACCGGCTGCCCGCATGCGTCCAAGTCGCGTCCCATCGAGATACAACGCGATCGACTCGCCGTCGAACACGCCGGCGATGTGGTGCCAGCGTCCCGGCTCGATCTTGGTCTCGCGAGCCTCGATCGTGAAGTAGCGGCCGCCGAGGTGCACGCTGAAGGTCGGCGTGCCATTGGAGACGAAGATGCCGAACTCGCTCGATTCGGTCTTGCAGAACAGGCCAGTGCGTTTGCCGAAGCGTTCCGGCCGAAACCAGCCCTCCAGCGTGAAAGGCCCGTCGGGCAGATCGATTCGCTCGGAGTCGATCAGCAGGGCATCCGTGCCACCGCCGAGTTCCAGCACGGACTCGCCTGCGGGCGGCGCGGGCAGCGGCAGGCTGTGGTGCGCGAGCGGGAATTCCAGCCTGCGCTCGGGAAGCGCGACGCTCCAGCCGCCGTCGTGCAGTTCCAGCGCCACGCTCAGCTCCAGCGGGCGCAGCCAGCGATCGAGGCTGCGCTCCGGCCGACGCACCTTCCAGCGCAGCTCGGCTCGGGCCCGCGGCTCCAGGCGCAGATGCACGTGGTCGGGCTCGACCATCCAGCGCGAATCGGCGCTGTCCGGCACGGCGTCGAGCGTGACCACGGAGTCGAGCGGATTTTCCAGCTGCAGCATGATCCACTGCTCCTCGAGCCCCGGATCAAGCTCGGAAGCGAAGACCGGCTTCCATTGCGTGGCGAGTCGCTCGACGGCCTCGCTGCGGGCGCCGGTGATGGCGCGCGGGTCGAGTGCTGCCCCGACGGGCAATGCCACGACCGAGATGCCGCGCTGGCGCACGGTGACGACATGGTACTGGTGCAGCCAGCCGGCGCGCGGAGCGTGCCCCGCCTGTTCGCCGCCCACGGTGGCGAGCGTGAAGTACTCGATGCCATCCCGCAGACCATCATGCCGCATGCGGTGGATGTGTCCGCCGAAGACCGCGCGCACATTGCCCGCTCCCGCCAGCAGCTTGTGCACGCGCCGCCAATCCTCTCCGTAGCGTCCCTCCAGCCAGCGCGGATGATGCAGGAACACGAACACATGATCCGCACCTTTGGCCCGCTCGAGCGTCCGGGCGAGCCATTCGTACTGCGCCTCACTCATCGTCTGGCAGCCGGGCTCGCTGAAACTTTGGCGGCCCGTCGTGGGATCGCCCTCGTCGGAGTGCAGGGCCACAAACCAGGCGTTCTTGTGCCGAAACGCGTACCACAGCGGTCCGAAGTGCTGTTCGTACTCAGCCTCATGTCCGCCGCGCGGTGCGGTCTTCGCGCTCCAGTAGACGTCGTGGTTGCCGGCCACGGGGAACCACGGACAGTCCAGCCGGCCCATGGCGTCCTTGTACTCGCGCATCTGGGTCAGCCACTGCGGGGTCTCGTTGTAGCCCTGCACCAGATCGCCGACCGTCATCACCAGATCGGGATCGAGCCAGTTGACCTCCTCCACGGCAGCGCGCAGCACCTCGATGCCCTCGGCCGGCCCCCCGGTCCGGTCCCCGAAGATCACGAACTGGAAGCCGGGCTCCTCGTGGGGCAGCCGCAGTTCGACGCCGCTGGTGCGCGAACTGGTGAAGCGCGGCTCCTCGGCCGCGGCGAGCGGAAGCAGCCATCCCAGACAGACAAGCATGCGCATCGCTTCAGCCTACTCGCCTGCTAGGCTCGTGTAGAGATGCAACTCCTGTTGGTCCTCGCCTGTGCGCTGCCGCCGACCCCCGCCGAGGAGCAGGGCTGGACGCTGGTGCTTTCCAGCGGCGGAGCACGCGGGTTCGCGCACCTCGGCGTGATCGAGGTGCTCGAGGAGGAGCGCATTCCGATCGAGCGCGTCATCGGGTCCGAAATGGGGGCGGTCGTGGGCGGACTGTATGCGCTCGGCCTGTCCGCCGAAGAGGTCGAGCAGCGGCTTGACTCGCGTGAGTGGTTCGACGCGCTGGAGGATCGTCCGCTGCGGCGCTGGCTTTCGTTCCGCGCCAAGCAGGAAGATCGCGACTTCCTGTTCGACCTGCCCGTAGGGCTCTCCGCCGGCGGCTGGCTTCTGCCCAGCGGGATTCGCAACGGTACGCGGCTGCGGCTGGAACTCGCGCGCTTCACGCTGGCGAGCGCCGGCCTCGCCAACTTCGATGATTTTCCGCTGCCTTTTCGCGCGGTGGCGACGGACCTCTACAGCGGCGAGGCGCGCCTGCTCTCGTCCGGCTCACTCTCCAGCGCGCTCGAGGCGAGCATGGCGACGCCCGTGCTGCAGCCTCCGGTTCCGCTGCAGAATCGCTGGCTGACGAGCGGTGCGGTCAGCGCGCCCGTGCCGGTGCGCGCCGCGCTGGAACTCGCGCCCGCCCGCCTGCTGGTGGTCGACGTCGCGAGCGTGACTCGCGATCCGGAGCGGCCCGATCTGGTGGAAGTGGCGGAGCAAACGCTGGAAATGCTCGTGGCTGCGCGGGCGCGCGAGGAGCTGTCGGCGTTGCGTGGTCAGGATCTGGTCTGTGCGCCCGACTGCGGGAGTCAAACCGCCTGGGACTCCTCGCGCATCGCACAGGTCAAGGCGTGCGGCCGCGCGGCGGCGCTCGCCTTGATCGACCGGCTGCGTCCTTACGCGCTTTCGCCGCAGGAATACGAGCGCTGGCGCCAGGAGCGCCGCGCACGCCTCGAAGCCCTGCCGCGGCTTCGGAGCATCGAAGTCGAGCCTCCGACCTCGCTCTCGGCAACCAGCCTGCGCGCACGCATGGACTCAGAGCCCGGCGAAACCCTCGATGCACAGGTGCTCGGGCAGGATCTGGCGCGCCTCTATGGTCTGCGACAGCACGAGCGCATCGATCTGTCGCTCGAAGCAGCCGACAGGCCGGGCTACGCCGATCTCAAGCTCAAGCTGCTCGACCTGCCGACCTCGCCCTGGCACTGGCGCCTGGGAATGGCCGGCGAATTGACCGCGGGCGAGGACGTCAACTTCGTGCTGGGAGCGGGGCTGCGCTATGCGCCGAGCGACAGCTGGGGCTCGGAATGGCGCGCCCGAGCCGAACTCGGCAATCGGTTTCTGTTCGAAATCGAGCGCCGTCAGGCGCTGGAGCCCAGCGGCAGTTGGTTTCTCGCGCCGGCGGCGCGCTGGTCGCGCCGCCCGGTGCGCGTGGAACTGGGCGGCCCGGATTCCGCGCAGTTCACGGTCGAGGAACTCGATCTGGGCCTCGATCTGGTCTGGGAGCCGGATGAGAACTGGCAGTGGCGCGGCGGCCTGGCCTACTCGCGCGCCACGACGGCGGTGGACATCGGCGATGCGAGTCTCGCCGAGGGCGGCGAAGAGGCGGGGGGGACGCGCCTGGGTGCCGCCTACGACAGCCTCGACGATACGGCCTTTCCTCACGATGGTTCGCTGCTCGACGCAAAGGCCTTCTTTCCGATCTCCGGATGGGGTCAGCAGGACGACAACCTGCTGACCGTGAGTCTGCAGCGGGTCGAGCGCGTGGCCGGCGGCTCGATGATCTTCGGAGTCGAACTGGACACCGTGCTCGAGAGCGGTGCGAGCGTGCAGAACTTCTTCCCGCTGGGCGGATTCCTGCGGCTCTCGGGTCTGCGCAGCGAGGCGATCAGCGGCCCCACCGCGGCGCTGGCGCGCGCGGTCTACATGCGCCAGCTGGGCTCGAGGCACGCGCAGCGCAAGGACTTTACCTGGTACGCCGGCGGGTCGGTGGAGGCGGGCAATGTGTTCGCCGAGCTGAAGGACGTGGCCTTCGACGATCTGAGGCTGGGCAGCTCCCTGTTCCTGGGTCTGGACACGCTGGTGGGTCCCTTCTACGTGGGCGCCGGGCTCACCGAAGGCGGCTCCACCAGCCTGTTCCTCGTGCTGGGACGCGTGTTCTAGCATTCACGCCTGCCATGGACGCTTCGAAGCTGCGCAATCTGGGCGTCGCCGCGCACATCGATGCGGGCAAAACCACGCTTTCGGAGCGCATGCTGTATCTGGGCGGCGTGGAGCGCTCGTTGGGCGAGGTGGAGGAGGGCACCAGCGCACTCGACTGGATGACGGCCGAGCGCGAGCGCGGGATCACGATCAGCGCGGCCGCCACCAGGATTCCGTGGAGGGACCACGCGCTCAATCTGATCGACACACCCGGCCACGTCGACTTCACGATCGAGGTCGAGCGCTCCTTGCGCGTGCTCGATGGGGCGGTGCTGGTCGTCGACGGCGTGATGGGCGTGCAGGCTCAGACCGAGACGGTCTGGAACCAGATGCGGCGCCACGGCATCCGCGTGCTGGCCTTCGTCAACAAGCTCGACCGGCCCGGCGCGGACTTTCTCGGCAGCGTGGCGGAGCTCAGTCGTCGTCTGGGCGTCCGCGCCGTGCCGATCGCCTGGCCCGTGCTCGGGCGCAGCGGCTCCGTGGTGATCGATCTGGTTCGCGGACACAGCTACGTGCAGCGTGCCGATCCGCGCAGCGTGCGCGCCGAGCGGCGCGAGTGGCCGCGCGAATGCGCCGACGAAGCCGGCGTGCTGCGGGCCGAACTGCTCGAGGTGCTTGCCGAACAGGACGAGCGCTTGACTGCCGATCTGCTCGAGGGACGCGAGCCCGATGGAGATCACTGCGCAGGACTGCTGCGCGAGCGGGTTCGCCGCGGCGAGTTGCTCGCGGTGCTCGGCGGCTCGGCACGCCTGTGCGTGGGCGTGACGCACCTGCTCGACGCGGTCGTCGACTACCTCCCGGCGCCCGAGGCGGATGCGCTCGGTCCGCTCGCACTGCTGGTCTTCAAGCGTCAGCGCATCGGGCGGCGTGAGCTGTGTTTCGCGCGCGTGCACTCGGGCGAGTTGCACCGGGGGCAGGCGCTGTTCAATCCGCGCACCGGATCCGAGGAGACGCCCGGCGCGATCCTCAGGGTGCATGCCGATCACGGTGAGGAACTCGAGAGCGCCGCCGCGGGGGACATCATCGGTCTCGTCGGACTGGAGGCGGCGCGCACAGGCGACAGCTTGTGCCTGCGTGAGAACCCGATCCTGCTCGAGCCGCTGATCAGCCCCGAAGCGGTGATCGAGCGTACGCTGGAACCGGTTTCGGCTACGGACCGTGCGCGCCTTTGTGAGGCGCTGGCACTGCTCGAACGCGAAGATCCCAGCTTCCATGCCTGCGAGGACCCGGAGACCGGACAGTGGCGCATGGAGGGGATGGGCGAGTTGCACCTGGAGATCGCCGAGGAACGCCTGCGTCGCGAGTTCGAGCTGGCGGTGATCAGCGGTGCGCCGCGCGTGGCCTACCACGAGGCGCCGACGCTCGCCGCGCGCGGCCGCGGCGAGGTCGATCGTCAGGCTGGCGAGCGCACGCTGCACGCCGAGGTGGAGCTCTCGATCCAGCCTGACGCGCAGAACGCGGCACCTTCGGTCGAGGTGGGCGCCGCCTGCGGCGCGAGTCCCGCCGTGCGCAAGGCCTGCGAGACGGCTCTGGTCCACGCCCTGCGCAGCGGACCGCGCGCGGGCTGGCCGCTGAGCCACTTGCGCATTGAACTCTTGAGCGCACGCAGCGCGGAGGAGGAGCAGGCCGAGCTCGCCTTCGCGGCCGCCAGCGTGCTGGCGCTGGAGGATGCGCTCGCTCGAGCCGCCGTCGAAGTGCTCGAACCGTGGATGCTGGTCGAAGTCGACACGCCGCCCGAGTTTTCCGGCGGCGTGCTGGCGGATCTGGAGTCGCGCGGCGCGCGCGTGCGGCTGGTGCAGGACGAAGGGCTGCGCCGCGTCGTGCGTGTGGAAGCGCCGCTGGCGCACCTGTTCGGCTACGCCACGGACCTGCGTTCACGCTCGCAGGGCCGCGCGAGTTTCACGATGAGCCTGTGCGAGCGCCGTCCGGTTCCCGAGGCGGAGTTCCGCGACCGGGGCCTGAGTTGATCCGCGCCAACTCGAGCAGCGGCAGCGCCACCATCAGCAGCAGGCTGGGCCCGAGCAGCGCGCGCCCGGCGAGCTTGGTCCACGCACCCGGCTCTCCGAAACCTAGCACGAGCCAAGGTGCGGCGAGATCGCAGGCGGCCCCTAGAAAGGCCGCGGCGACTACGGCCTGACGCCAGCGCTGCTGGAAGCGTCCCAGCAGGAACACATGCCCGAGCACGAACAACTGCAGCGGCATCGCGAACAGGTGGAAGTGCGTCAGCTCCAGGATTTCGCCGCTGCTCTTCGCCATGTCGGGCGTGGCGCCAGCATAGTGTTCCACGATGCTTTGGGGGCTGAGGCCCGAGCGCGTGACTCCCATGGCCACCATCACGAGATAGCCCAGCAAGGAGAAGACCAGAAACAGCACCAGAGCAAAGCGTGTGCTCGGCTGCAGGGCGGCCAATCCGCCCTTCGGCACCAGGAACTCCTTCATGGCCGGAGCAGCTGCGGGAAGCGCTGGAGCAGTCGGGGATTGGCGTGCGTGCGGCCGTCCGCATCGACCAGCAGGGCAGCCACGCCCTGCGCCTCGGCGAGTTCGAGTCCGGCTGCGCCGAGCACGAACAGTGCCGTCGACCAGGCGTCGGCGAGCGCCGGATCGGCAGCGATGCACAGGCTCGCCTGCGCCGCCACGGCGGGCCTGCCCGTGCGCGGATCGAGGATGTGCGCGCCGCGCTCGCGGGTCGAGCTGGTGGCGATCGAGGCGCCCTGCAAGGCGAGCTCGCGCGGCGGGAGGGGAGCGGCGAGCGTCACAGGCCACGCGCGGCCCTCGAGCGCCAGCAACTGGCCGCCGAAATCGAGCAGTGCGCGGTTCACGCCCGACTCGCGCAGTCGGGCGGCGGCCCTGCGCAGCGCATAGCCCTTGCCGAAGGCGCCAAAATCGAGGCGGGTCTCTCGATGCAGCAGCCGCGCCGAGCGGGTCCTCGAATCGAATTGAAGCGCCTGGAGGCCGCTCGCGAGGCGCGCACTCTCCAGAGCCTGCAGAGCGGGACTCGCTTCGGCGCGGTACAGGCGCGTCAGCGCGCCCAGACCGACGTCGAAGCCGCCCGCGCTGGCCTCGCGCAGGGCAAAGCACTCCTCGAGCACGCTCGCGAGCTCCGCGTCGAGTGGAACCGCGGCTTCACGAGCTTCCGCCTGCCAGCGCATCAGCGTCGAATCCTCGCGCCAGTCCGACAGCAGCGCGTCCACCCGCTCGATTTCCGCGAACACCGCCTCCTCGGCGCGCTGACGCAGCGCGGGATCGCTCGCATCGACCTGCACGGACAGCAAGGTGCCCATCATCAGGCGCGAGCGCAGCCCCGGCTGGCTCTCGGCGGCCCGGGAAGCGATCGGCATCGGCATCCCGCTGCCCGCGCCCACGCTCAAGGCCGCGAGCCGGACGCGCACGCCGAGCGTGAGATTGCGACAGGAGATCGTCGCTCCGGCGATGTTGACGATGTCCCGCCCGGGAACGAGTGAGGATCCGGGGCCCTTGTCGCGAAACTGTTCGCGCCAGTCGGCGGCGCGCACCTCGCCGCCGTGCGATTCGCGGTAGGCGAGGATCTCGACGGCCTTGATCTTCAGCTCGGCGTCGGTCGCCAGCAGGAACGTGATCGGGCGGTGCTTGCCGCGCACATCGTCGATGATGGCGTGACCCAGAAGCCGTCCACCGGCATGGAAGCTGACGCCGCGCAGTGCCTTGGGTGCGGGCTTGACCGCGGCCAGCGACTCGATGCGTTGCTGCTCGGCGCTGCTGTAGGCGCGCGTCCATTCCGAGCGCGCATCGGCCGTCGGGAACAGGCACGCGTACAACGCTTCGTCCGCGCGGGCCGCGAGACCTGCGCTCCACCAGCACAGAAGCAGCCACCAGCGCAGCATCAGAATTGCCAGCCCAGCCCTAGGTTGAAGGTCTCCGGCAGGTCCTCATCGGAGCGGTCGTCGCGGAACTGGATGTCGGCCTTGACGACCACCTGCCGAGTCGGCCACCACGACAGCCCCACGGTCCACTCGGTGCGATCCGCGGCCGGCACGTCCACGGAACCGAGGTACTCCGCCGCCTGCGTGTCGACCGCATCCCAGCGCAGGAACAGCGCGGCGTCGGACTCCGCGAATTTGCCCGCCCGCCAGCCTTCAGGGAAGCAATGCCAGGCGAGTTCCAGCGTCGTGCCCTCCTGCTGCTTGCCAACATCGTTGCCGATCGTGGCTGCGCCGTCGACGAAGCTCACGGCCGTGGCGCCGCGCATCTGCCAGTCGCCGTAGCGCGCCTGTGCATCGAGGCACAGCAGGGTCAGGTCGGCATCGATGCCCGGGTTGACGCCCTCGTCGCCGTTGTCGAGCCCGCCCTGAAAGAACGAGAAGCCGAAGGCCAGCTCCTTGGTTGCCTGCCAGCCTAGGCGGCCGGAGAAGGCCGGCTGGCTCAGGCCGGGACGCTCGAACATGCGACCATCGCGGATGCCGCCGACCGCGCTGAACTGGCTGCCGTCGAGGCTCGAGCCGAAGTAGAACTCGTACTTGACGCTCTCGCTGAGATCGCCAAACAGTCCCAGGCCGTCGCCGGACCAGGTGCTGGGCACCATGCGCGTGTCAAACAGCGAGCGCTCGACACCGAAGAAGGTGGGGGGCTCGTGGATGCGGTTGGTGATGCCGATCGGCTGCAGGTAACGGCCTGCGCGCACGTTGACGCGCTCGCCGAACAAGAAGTCGAGGTGCCACTGCTCGACCTTGAGTTCGCCGTCGTCGCTCTCGACCTTGCCGTGCTCGAACTCGGTTTCGGAGTGCATCACGATCCAGTCGCTGAATTCGTAGCCCAGATACAGCACCAGCCGGTGCAGGTCGATCTGGTCCTGACCGGGGCCCTCGGTCTGGTTGTAGTGGACCTCGCCGTAGCCGCCGAGCGTGAAGCGCTCGTACCAAGGACGCAGGTCTTCGGGGGCGGCGGGTCGGATCTCGATCGGGGGGGGCGGCGTGGCTTGCATGGAGGCTTGATGATATTGAGATCCAGTCTCAAGATCAAGCGCCCCCGCCCGCAGGCTATGAGAGCTTTTCTAAGCCCCCGCCCGGGGGTAGACCGGGCCATCCGGCGAGAGCACCGCCTCCAGCAGCCGCCGGGCGGCGCGCTCGTGGCGCAGCGCCAGCAGGGGCGAGCGCAGGGCCCGCGAGTCGGAGCCGATGCGCTTGTCGAGTTCCTTCGCCAGCCGGGCGGCCTGCGTCTTTTTGCCCTTGGTGGCGAGCACCAGCGAGTGCGTCCCGAGGATCACGATGCGGTCGTTCAACTCGGCGCCGTGCTGCTCGAGGGATTCACAGGCGCGCCGGCACAGCGCCAGCGCCTGATCCACGCGCCCCGCCTGACGATGGACGCGCGCGCTGAGCGCCAGCGCCACGGCCTCGACCCGCTCTAGCCCGATGCTGCGCGCGAGTTCCGCGGCGCCCTCGAGCGTGCCCAGCGCGTGCTCGTCTTCCTGCTCCCACAGAAGGATTCCGAGGAACAGTCCGGCGATCGCCTGCCCGCGACGGTCCTCGATCTCCTCCGACAGGCGCAGCGCCTCGCGGATGCGGGCTTCGGCCTCGCGCGGCCGGTTGAGATCGAGCAGCAGGCCCCCAAGGCGCGCGCTGATCTCGGCCTGCAGCCGCTTTTCTCCGGCCATGTCCGCCAGACGCGCCGCGCGGCTGGCGCTCGCCAGAGCGCGGGCGGGTGAGCCGAGGATGCGATACACGCGCGCGCGCAGCATGTACGCGGCGGCGTGCGCTCCGGGCAGCACATATCCCGTGTCGCTGCGCAACAGCGCAAGCGCCCGGTCCGCGTGTGCCAGCGCGCTTTCGAGGCGATCCTCGAGCACATCGATCGTGCCCAGCGCATTGTGGGCCAGCGCGCGCTGGGCTTCGACTTCCGCCAGTTCCAGCGCGCGCAAAGCCAGCGCGCGCGCATCGTCCAGTTCGCCGACCTGCGCCTGCACATGCGCCAGCCGCCGCAGCGCTTCGCTGAGAAGGCGCGTCGCCTCGGCCTTCTCGAGCAGTTGCACCGCATTGCGCAGCATGCCGCGCGCCAGACCGAACTGCCCCGTCGAGACCGCGTAGCGGCCGTGCAGCAGATAAACGCGTCCCACCGCCTCGGGATCGGCGTCCGGATCGATTTCGAGGTCGCTCAGGCGGTCGAGGAACTCGCGCTGTCCCTCGCGGAAGCCCAGGCGATCCGAGGCGTCGACCGCGGCTTCGAGCAGCTCGATGTAGCGCCGGTCCAGATCGCGTTGGCGCGGCATCGATTCGAGCGCCGCGATGCCCCAGCGCGCGAGTGCGTGCACGCGCTGCGGCTCGCCGCTCTTCAGGAGCCGGCCGATTAGCGGAGGGAGCAGTTCCAGCAGCACTTCCTTCTCGTTGGCGGCACGCAGGTGGAAGGCGCGCTGGAATGCATCCTCCAGCGAAGGCACTCGTTCGGGAGGGGGCCGCAGCGCCTCGGCGGCCAGCGCATGCAGGCGCACTCGCTGATCCTTCGTCAGCAGCCGGTAGACCGCCTCGCGCAGCGCGGGCCGCGCGAAGCGGTAGCGCGCGCCGATGGGCACCAGCCACCCCTCGCGCACGAGCCGCGCGAGCACGATGTCGACTTCGGCGCGCTCGTCCGCGGCGAAGGCCGCCGCGAGAAACTCCGGCTCAATGCGGCCGCCCACCACCGCCAGCCTGCGCAGCCAGCTGCGTTCGTTGACTGAAAGTCGGCGGTACGACTCCTGAATCGCGCGATTGAGGCTCGGCGGCAGCGGCAGGCGATCGGGTGCGATCACCAGCTCCAGACCCGTACCGTCCGCATGTCGGCGGATTTCGCCGCGCGCGTGCAGGCCGCGCAGCAGTTCCGCGATGTGCGCCGGATTGCCACGGCTGCGCTCGTGCAGCACGCGTGCGAGATGCAGCTGGGGAACCGTGTGGTGAAACAGGGCTCGCACCAGATCCTGTACGGCGCTGGCGTCGAGGTTTTCGAGTTCCAGCCGGTAAACGGGCAACAGCGCCATCAGCCGCGTGTCGAGATGCTTGCGCGCGGCCTCGGCGCGCCAGATCAGCTCGCTGCGCGACGCAATCACCAGCAGCACGCGCGTTCCTCCGAGCTTCTCGCCGGCCAGCTCGAGCGTCGCCAGCGTGTCCTCGCGCGCCCAGTGCGCATCGTCGAGGAACACCACCAGCGGCATCTCGCGGCCCAGAGCCACCAGCCAGATCGCCAGAGCCACGGGCACGGAAAGCCCGCCGCTGCCGTCGATCTGCGGGTCGAGGGCGCGCATCAGCGTGTCGACCACGCGCGGGGGAACCAGCCGGGACAGTTCGCCGCGTTCGCGCTCGCGCGGCGCCGTTCCCTCGGGCAGCCGCAGGTACTTCTCCAGCAGGCGCAGGATCGGATGGCAGGGCCGCTCCTCGTCGAGCTCGCGGCAGCGGCCGTACAGATACAGCGGAGGGTCGTCGCTGGTGCGTGCGCGACTGACGAACTCGTTGATCAGCCGCGATTTTCCGGTGCCGGCTGCGCCGCGCAGCCAGACGCAGGCGCCGCCCGCGCTGGCAGTCGGCGGCGCGCTTTCCGGGGCGATCGAAACGCTGGCGGGGGCGGCGCGCCGCACGCCCAGCGCGAAGGCACTCTCGAGCGCCTCCAGCTCCGCGGCGCGTCCCGCCAGAGGCAGCACATGGCGCGCATCGCTCTCGCCGATGCCGCCGCGGCGCTCGCTGGCGGCGAAGGCCAACTGCGCACGCCACCATTCGCCCGCTTCGCCCTCGGCAAGCCGCTGGCGCACCTCTTGTGCGCTCGGTCGGCGCGAGGGGTCCCGGCTCAGCAGCGTCGCCAGCACGGCGTCGAGAAAGGGCGAGAGCAGCGGCACGATGCGCGAAGGGCTGACAAAGCGCGCCGTCGCGATCGCGGCGATCAGTCGGTCCGCTTCCGGCCTATCCAGCGCGGCGCGCGCCACCGCGCCGCTGGATCCGCTCTGGGCCTCGAAGCCCGGCAACGCGCCGCCGCGTTCGCGCGCCCCGCGCGCGAACGGGTGCAGTCCGGTCGAAAGCTCGTACAAGACGACTCCCAGCGCGAACAGATCCGCCTGTGCACCGCCGCGCTCGCCGCGCGCCTGCTCGGGCGAAAGATAGGGCAGGCTGCCGCGCGGGGTGGCGGCCGCGCGCTCGCGCGCCCCTTCGATCGGCTCGGCAAAGCCCAGATCGAGCAGGACGGCCCGGCCCTCGGGATCGATGCGGATGTTTTCCGGCTTGAGATCGCCATGGCGATAGCCGGCGGCGTGCAGGGCCGCCAATCCGCCGGCGACCTGCGCTCCGATGGCGCGCAACTGCGGCTCCGGCAGTGTGCCTGCCTCCAGAAACACATCGCGCAGCGTGCGGCCCGGACAGTAGCGCATCGCGAGGAAACGACCGCGCGCATCCCGGCCCGAGCCGATCACGCGCACGAGGTGCTCATGGCGCGCCGCCAGCCCCGCCCGCGCTTCCGTGTCAAAGGCCTCCAGCGCCAGCGGTTCCTGCTCGAGGCGCGGATGCAGGTACTTGACGGCCAATTCCGAGCCCGCGGAGAGCTCCTCGAAGGGCTCGAGCAGCACGGCATGCCACACCCGACCTGAGGAGCCGGTGCCCAGTTCGCGGGTCAGTCGGAAGCGCGGACCGCTCACTTCTTCGGCGTGGCCTCGGCGAGCGAGAGTTGTTCCTTGTCGAGCACCTCGAAGATCGGCCAGGTGTCGAATTGCACGCGCGCGGCGCGGCGGCTCTGCTCGACGGGCACCTGAAATTCCTTGGCGAGACGCTCCAGATTGGCGGGCAGCTTCAAGGGAGCACTGCTTTCCACGCCATCCATCGCAAAGCGCATCATCAGCCTTCCCGTCTGTGCGTCGAGTGTCGCCGCGAACACGCCGGGCAGCTTGGCGAGTGCCTTCTCTGCGCGCTTGGCCGCCGCGGGGTCGATCGGCGCCGTCAGCGACCAGGACAGTTCGTCCTCGACGAGCTTGCCGACATCGGCACTGCCGCCAAAACCGGACATGAGCTTCTTGTAGCGCTCGGTGATGCTCTTGGCATCGAGCTTGCGGCCCACGTAGAAGAACTGCCGCGCTCCGAGCGTGTTCTCGTACCAGCGCAGATCGCCGTCCATGCCGACCACGAAATCACGCTGCGTGAGGCCGGGGATGCCGGCGCCGGCGCCGCGCATTCCGCCCTGATCCATCATGTCGCCTTGGAAGCAGGTGATCGAGAGCGGCGCGGCCGCGGAGCAGCCCTTGCGCAGAGCGGCGAGCAGATCCTTCTCGCTCACGCCGACGGGAATCTCGACGCCGACGAAGTTCTTGCCGTTGCGGGCGCTGGTCGTCTGCGGGGCGGCGACGAGTCGGCATTCGACCTCCTTGGTCGAGAGCGCGATCAGGGCCTTCTGCATCGGCTCGGCCTTCAACTCGCCGTCGAGGCTGAAGAACAGCACCCGGCTCGCGGGGCGCCGGGCGGGGAAGGCCAATTCCTCGGCGGGGGCTGCTGGCTGGGGCGGGGTTTCCTGGGCTCCGAGCAGGGGGGCGGCCAGCAGCAGCACAAGGAGTGTCAAGGGATGCATGATTCCTCGCAGGTGAGTGGATACTCTGAAGCCCCAATCTACCCGATGCAGGCACCGGCCGCCCCATGTCGATTCAGGTCTACAATTCTCTCACGCGCCAGAAAGAGGCCTTCCACACGCTGCGGGCGGGCGAGGTGCGCATGTACAACTGCGGCCCCACCGTCTACGGCCGCGCGCATATCGGCAACATGCGCGCCTACCTGTTCGCGGACACGCTACGCCGCTGGCTGGAGTACCGGGGCTACCGGGTGCAGCAGGTGATGAACATCACCGACGTCGGCCACATCCAGGCGGACGCGGACGAGGGCGAGGACAAGATCGAGGCGCAGGCCAAGAAGGAGAACCGGGACCCGTGGGCGATCAGCCGCGGATGGACCGAGAAGTTCTTCGAGGATCTGCGGGCGCTCGGCGTGCGTCCCGCGATCGTCTATCCCAAGGCGAGCGAGCACATCCCCGAGATGCTCGAAATGATCGAGGGACTGATCGCCAAGGGCTACGCCTACCAGGTCGACGGAGACGTCTACTACGAGGTGGCGCGCTTCCCGGCTTACGGTCGACTCTCAGGCAACAAGGTCGAGGACCTCGACGCGGGCGCGCGCATCGAGGTGCGCGAGGAGAAGCGCCACCCGGCCGATTTCGCGCTGTGGAAGAGCGATCCGCGCCACCTGATGAAGTGGAAGAGCCGCTTCGGGGAGCATGGATTTCCCGGCTGGCACATCGAGTGCAGCGCCATGTCGCGCAAGCACCTTGGAGATCGCATCGACATTCACACCGGCGGCGAAGACAACATCTTCCCGCACCATGAGTGCGAGATCGCGCAGACCGAAGCCTTCACCGGACAGCCCTTCGCCAACTTCTGGATGCACTGCAAGTTCCTGCAGGTCGATGGCGGCAAGATGTCGAAGAGCCTCGGCAATGTCTGGAACCTCGACGACATCCGCGCGCGCGGCTTCGACATCCGGGCGCTGCGCTATTGCCTGATTCGCGGCCACTACCGCGCGCCGCTCAACTTCACCTTCGACATCCTGAAGGAGAGCGTCTCGGCGTTGTCCAACCTCGATGACCTCGTGGTGCGCCTGCGCAATGCCTCGCGCGGCATGGGGGCGAGCGCCAGCGCGGACGACGGACTGGAGGAACTCAGCGACCTGATCGGGGAGTTCGAGGAGGGCATGGACGACGATCTCAACACGCCGCGCGCGCTGGCAGCCCTGTTCCAGCTGCGCACAGCCGCACTCGAGGGCCAGTTGGGCGCGAGCGCGGCGGCCGCGGCGCTGCAGTTCGTGATCCGCGCCAACTCCGTGCTTGGCGTGATCCGCACCGAGGAGCTGAGCCTCGCGGGGGAGGTCGAGCAGCTGATCGCCGCGCGTCAGGACGCGCGCCAGCGCAAGGACTTCAAGGAGTCCGATCGCATCCGCGACGTGCTGCTCGCGCGGGGCATCGTGCTCGAGGACACGCCGCAGGGTGTCGTCTGGCGACAGAAGAGCTAGAGGCGCTTCACCAACTCGCTCGCCTGTGCGCCGGGATCGCGCGTGTCGATCGCCTGCTCGATGCGTCCATCGGTGCCGATGACGTACGTAAAGCGCTTGGGATAGGGTTCGTCCAGTGAGTCGACGGCCTTGTAGGCCAGCGCGACGCGGCGCGAGGTGTCGCACAGCAGGGGATACTCGTAGCCCTGCAGTTCGGCGAAGCTGCGGTTGTCCTCCACGCTGTCGCAGGAGATGCCCAGCACGAGCGCGCCCTTGGCCTCGAAGTCGCGGATTCGGTCACGGAACCCGCAGCCTTGCCGCGTTCAGCCGGGCGTCGAGGCCTTGGGGTAGAACCACAGCACTACGCGGCGACCTCGCAGCTCGGAGAGGCGCACCGTGCGACCGAGGTGGTCGGGAAGCTCGAAGTCGGGAGCGGCCTCGCCGACCTTGAGCATAGGCCGCCGGCCTTTTCGGAACCATTCCGAGAACAGCAGCTTGAGGATCTTCATTCGGCCTGGGGGTTGATGCGCTTGTCGCGCTCGCGCGCCTCGCGGATGATGCGGTCCATGTCGGCCGCCTCCTCAGCGGAGGCGTCGTAGATCCAACGCAGGCTCGGCAGCCGGCGCAGCTCGAGCACACGGCCGATCTGCCGCTGGATGAAGCCCGAGGCATGCTCGAGCATGTGCGCGGCCTTGTTGCGGTCGGAGGAGTCGCCCAGCACCGAATAGTGGATCTTGGCGATCGACAGGTCGGGCGTCAGCTCGACCTTGGTGATCGTGATGAAGCCCGCTCGCGGATCGTTGAGCTCGAATTGCAGGCAGTAGGCCGCGCGCTCGCGGATGCGCTCCTGCAATCGGGCGATGGTGCGCGGGTTGGCCATGCGGGCGGCAGCCGGGGCGGAGCGCTACTCGCGCTCGGCGCCCAGGGTGCGCTTCTTCTTGACGATGCGGTAGGCCTCCAGCACGTCGCCCACGGCGATGTCCTGGAAGTCGCGCACCGTGAGACCGCAGTCGAAGCCCGCGCGGACCTCCTTGACGTCGTCCTTCTCGCGGCGCAGCGAGCTGAGCAAACCCTCGAAGACCTGCTCCTTGCCGCGGCGCACGCGGATTCTGGAGTCGCGGGAGATCGTGCCGTCGAGCACGTGCGAACCGGCGATGTTGCCGACCTTGGAAGATTTGAACAGCGCGCGCACTTCGACGTGGCCGGTGACTTCCTCGGCCATCTCGGGCGCGAGCATGCCCTCCATCAGGGCGCGCACGTCGTCGAGCAGCTCATAGATCACCTCGTAGTGGCGGATCTCGACGCCCTCGCGTTCGGCCGCGATGCGGCCCTTGTCGTTGACGCTGCCGTGGAAGGCGATGATCGTGGCCCCGGTGGTGGAGGCGAGCAGCACGTCGGATTCGGTGACGGCGCCGACGCCCGCGAGGATCACCTTGACCTCGACCTCGTCGTGCTTGAGTTCGGAGAGCGCGCTCTTCAGCACCTCGACCGAGCCCTGCACGTCCGCGCGCACGACCAGATTGATCATGTGGCGCTTGGAATCGGCCACGGCCTTGAGCAGCGACTCGGCGGTCACCGCGCGGCGCTCGATCAGCGACAGGGCGCGGTTCTTCTTGGCGCGTTCCTCGGCGACTTCCTTGGCAGTGGCGAGGTCCTCGACCACGTAGAAGGTCTCGCCGACGCTCGGCAGTGCCGTGAGACCCGAGACCTCGACCGGCATCGAGGGCGGAGCCTCGGTGATCACCTGATTGCGGTCGTCGTGCATCGAGCGCACCTTGCCATAGCCCTCGCCCGCCAGAATCACGTCCCCACGGCGCAGCGTGCCGTCCTGCACGAGCAGGTGCGCGACGACGCCCTTGCCCTCGCTGATTTCGGCTTCGAGCACGACGCCCTTGGCCGGACTTTCGGGGTGGCAGCGCAACTCGAGCACTTCGCTCTCAAGGAAGACGCGCTCGAGCAACTCCTCGACGCCCTGCTTTTTCAGCGCCGCGACCTTCAGGAACGCGATCGAGCCACCCCACTCCTCGGGCGTCAGCTCCAGGCGCGCAAGCTGCTCCATCACGCGCTGGGGATTGGCCTCGGGCTTGTCCATCTTGGTCAGCGCGACCACGATCGGGACCTTGGCGGCACGCGCGTGGGCCAGTGCCTCCTCGGTCGAGGGCATCACGCCGTCATCGGCGGCGACGACCAGCACGACGATGTCGACTGCCTTGGCGCCGCGTGCGCGCATGGCGGTGAAGGCCGCGTGACCGGGCGTGTCGATGATGGTCAGCCGGTGGCCCAGCTTGGTCACGACCTGATAGGCCCCGACGTGCTGCGTGATGCCGCCCGCTTCGCCGTCGGCCACGCGCGAGTTGCGGATCGTGTCGATCAGCGTGGTCTTGCCGTGGTCGACGTGGCCAAGGAACGCGACCGTGGGCGGGCGCAGTTCCAGATGCTCGCTCTCGATGTCTGCGCGCTTCTTGCGCAGGCCCTCGACGAGTTCCTGCTCGGCCTCCAGCTGCGTGCTGATGGCGAGCTCGACGCCGAATTCACTCGCCAGCAGGATAGCCGTGTCATCGTCGAGCAGGCTGTTGATGTTGACCTTGAACAGGTCCATGCCCAGACGCTGGATCGCAATGGTGATGACTTCCTTGGTCTTGACCGAGAGAGTCTCGGCGAGCTTCTTGACGGTGACGGGCGCGCTGATCGAGAGCTTGCCGCCAGCGTAGGGCGAAACGGAGGACTGGCGCTTCTGACGATCCTGACCGGGGCCCGCACCGGGAGCGCCCGGGGACTGAGCGCCGCGCGTGGCGTTGCGCCGCAGGAAGCGCGAGGACTGGGCTTCGCGCAATTGACCGGCGGTCATCGAGCCGCGCTGGTTGGACGCGCCGCGCACCGGCGGCTTCTTCTTGTCGCCGCCCAGCGTCGGCTGGACGCTCAGCGTGACGTCGTCGTTGGTGCGCAGGCGGCGCGACTCCGGGCGCTTTTGCGGCGGCGGAGTGCTTTTGAGCTTGGAGAGGTCGATGAAACCGACCACCTTCCCGCCCGCCTTGCGGACATCCGCGGCGGGAGCCGTCGGCGCGGCCGAGGCAGGCGCAGCGGACGCAGCGGACGCAGCGGGGCTGGCGGCCGGGGCAGCACTGGTTGCCGTGCTCTGGCCAGCACTCATGCCAGCGCTGGGGGCCGCCGCCTGCGGAGCGGACGCGCTCAGGCTGGCGGCCGGGGCCAGCGGGGTCGCTTCCAAAGGCGCGGGCAACGCCGCGGCGGGCTCCGCCGCCGACGGGGTGGGCTGGAGCGCGGCGACCTCCTCGATCGGGGAGGGGGTGGGGGGCAGGGCCTTGTGGGGGGCCGGCACCGGCTCGGGAGCGAGCGCCGCGGCCTCGATCTGGGGCTCGGGAGCCGCGGCCGCGCTCGGGCTCAGGATCTCCGCCTCGGTCTCGGCCTGGGACGAGTACGCGGCTTCCGGCGCGCTCACCTCGGGCGGGGCGCCGGGTTCGCCGGCGTCGGCGGATTCGCCCAGCGGCTTCTTCTTCTTCTTTTTGAGCACTAGGCCGCCCGCAGCCTCCGGCGCCTCCTCGGCGGCGCGACTCTGGACGGGCTTGCGCCCCTCGGCCTCCAGCATCCCCTGGATCTGGAGCACGAGGAAATCGTCCAAGGCCGTCATGTGACCCTTGATCTGGCTCATCCCGCGGTCACGCAGGTGCTTGGCCAGATCCTGGCCGGTCATGCCGTATTCCTTGGCGATGTCGTAAACGCGCTTCTTGGTGCTCAAGTGCTCAGTTGCCCTCTGTCGTTGCCTGGTCTTGCGGGTCGAGCCTCACTCACCCGCTTCGGATCCCTCGTCGGTGGCCTCGGCCATCGATCGTTCGCCGGCGCCCTCTGCAGGCGCCTCGCCGCTCGCTTCGCTGTCGAACTCGGCGCGGGTCTTGATCTCGATCTCCCAGCCGCACAGCTTGCTCGCCAAGCGCACGTTCTGGCCCTTCTTGCCGATCGCCAGCGACTGCTGGTCGTCTTCGACGACGACCACGGCCGAGCGCGACTGGATGTCGGGGTAGATGTTCTCCACGTGGATCGACGCGGGTTTGAGCCCGTTGAGGATCAGCTGCTCCAGCGAATCGCTCCACTTGATGATGTCGATGCGCTCGCCGCGCAACTCGTCGATCACGGCCTTGATGCGCGAGCCGCGGACACCCACGCAGGCGCCGATCGCGTCGATCTTCGGATCCGCCGAGGAAACCGCCATTTTCGTGCGGTAGCCCGGCTCGCGCACGACCCGCTTGATTTCGATGATTCCATCGGCGATTTCAGGCACTTCGAGCTCGAACAGGCGGCGCACGAGGTCGGGGTGCGTGCGGCTGACGAGGATGCGCACCTTGGAGCCGTCCTTGCGCACTTCGACGATGATCACGCGGATGCGGTCGCCGACATTGAAGGTCTCGCCGCGTACGCGGTCTTCCTTGCCGAGGTAGGCCTCGACCTTGCCCATGTTGACGACCTGATAATCGCCCTCGAAGCGCTGGATTGTGCCGTTGACGAGCTGGCCGACGCGGGCCTCGTACTCCTCGAACAGCACGTCGCGCTCGGCTTCGCGCAGCCGCTGCAGGAGACCCTGCTTGACAGCCTGAGCCGCGATGCGGCCGAGTTCCTGCATGTCGAACTCGTACTCCTCCTCGGCATCCTCCATCGCGATCGCGCCGCTCTTGCGGTCGATCTTGACGATCAGATCCTCGCCCACGCCCAGCCGCTTGCGCACGCCCTGCGCCAAGGCTTCCTCCAGAGCACGGAAGATGACTTCCTTGGGGATGTCCTTCTCGCGGTGGAGGACATCGACCATCCTGAGGACTTCTTCGGGGTTCATGGGCAGTCGCCGCCGAGTCCCTCGCGGGAGCAGTGGAGGCTTGAGACGGGGGTGGTGAGGGCTGTTAGGATACGCAAAGAAGCGGGTCTCCCCGCTTCCCCACGCGTACGGTGAACTGGGCCCCGGTCTGGCAAACCGGGAACGCGTATTGTGGCCCCCATGCGCGTCAGAGTCAACCACAGCCTGCTGCTCCTTGCCTGGTACGGCCTCGGCTGTGCGTCGGCCGAGGCCCAACTCGGGGTCTGGCAGCGGCTGGCCAATGCCTGGCAGCCGACCGCGTTTGATCAGCTGGATCAGGCCTTGGACAAGGCTCATCCCAAAGAGCTTGCATTTGTCGCGGAGCTGCTGGCGGAGCGCGGCTGGGCGCGCGCGCGGGTGCTCGAGCGCCTCGCCGAGGGCCCCCAGGCTTTGGGAGCACCCGCCTACGCGGTGCTGCTCGAGCACAGCGGCCGGGCGCTGGCCGAATGGCCGGCGAGCGATGCCCAGCCCCAGCACCGCGCCCGCATCCTGCGAGAGCTGCGCTCGGCCGATCCACGCATCCGGCGGGCGGCGGCGCGAGCGCTCGCGGGCCTGTTCGTCCGCCTGCGCAGTCTCGGGGAAGGCGAGCGCATCGAGACGCTGGCGCGCTCCTTTCAGTCGGCGGGTCTCTCAAGCCTGCCGCTGTTGTGGAGCGCGCGCGTCGAAGCCGCCCTGGAAGGCAGCGATGATGCCGCCTCGGCCCGCGCGATCGCCGCCGCCTGGCTCGCGGCGTCACCAAGTGAGCCGCGTGCGAGCCTCGCGGTGGCCGCCACCGCCTTCGTGGCGGGGGATCGCGGCGCTGCGCTCGCGGGGCTCTCCCGCGCCGATGTGCGGCTGCTGCGGCCCGAGGCGCTTGAATTCGCCATGGCCCGGCTCGCGCTCGAGACGCCGGGAGAGGCACGGCGCGCGCGTGCGCTGGAACTGCGCGCGCAACTGTGGAGCCTGCGCGCGCGCGGCACGGCGCTCACGCTCGAGAGTCTGTTGGAAGGGCGCGAGAGCTTCGTCGGGCTGGTGACGCGCGCTCGCGAGCGCGCCGACTGGACGCGCAGCCAGCAGCTGGAGTGGCTCGAGTCACTGGCACTCGATCTGGGCTCGGCCTTCGGGCGCGCCCTGCCTGGCTTCGGTGCTCCGCCCGCGCCGCCGCTGTCTGTCGAGGAGCAACTCGATCTGGCGCAAAGCCTCGAGCGCGAACTCGAAAGCCTGCGCCGCGCGAGCTCGCGCCTGCTCGATGCTGCGCTGCGCGAGCGCGATCCGCTGGGGCCGTCGCCCCGCACCGAACTGGAGTGGATCTACAGCCTCAGCGCGGCGCAGCGTCTCGAGCGCGATCTCGAAGCGGTGCAGAGGGGCGAAACCGGGCCAGCGCTCGAGCGCGAATGGCCCGCCGCGCTGGCGCTGAGCATTGCGAACGAATGGTGGAGCGAGAACCAGCCCGAGCGCGCGCGCGCGCGGCTCGACGCGCTGGAAGAGGAACTGGAGCGCGATCCGGCCTCGTACCGCTGGCTTTGGGGGGTCGAGTATCGCGCGGAAATCGAGCGCATCCGCGGCGCGGGCCGCGGCGACACCGGCGATCCGGCCGCGGCCGAGCAGGAGTTGTTGCGCGCGCTCGAGCGGCTGGAAGGTCTGGAGCGCGAACTCCGCGAACGCGGACTGCCCGAGCCGGCGCTGGAAAGCGTGCACGCGCGGCGTGCCGCGGTGTACGTCAGCCTCGCGGTCAACGCCAACGTGCGCCTGCGTCAGCCGCAGGCCGCGCTGCGCTGGTTCGAGGCGGGCTGGGCGCTGCGCCAGGACGACTTCATGCGCGCGCTGCGCGCCTGCTATCTGGCGCGCGCGGGAGAGGCGGCCGAGGCGCGCGCGATGATCGCGCTGTGCGTGCGTTCGCCGGCGACGCTCTACAATCTGGCCTGCGCCCATGCGCTGCTCGGCGAACGCGAGCCGGCGCTGGATCTGCTGGAGCAGGACTTCGACCAGAACCTGCCGACGCGCGGCTCGCGCACGCGTCAGGGTGCGTGGGCGGAGGGCGATCCGGATCTCGCCAGCCTGCGAGAGGAGCCCCGCTTTCGGGCGCTGCTCGCCCGCTGAACCGGCTCACCTGCGCAGCCAGCGCTCGAAGGGATTGGGCCGCGAGGCGTCGGTGAACATCGCGCCTTCGGCGAGGATCTGCTCCAGCAACCCGGGTTCGACCTGCATCAGCAACCCGCTGGTCTCGTTGAAGATCCAAGCCTCGCGCGCGGGCGAGAGGCGCGCCGCGCGGATCGAAAGCGGGGCGCCCGCATCGGGCTGGGCCACCATCGTCAGCCAGGGCGGATCGAGGCCGAGTTCGGCCAGCCGCTTGCGCGAGGCGAAGCCGATGGCCTTGGCGCGGATCCAGATGCCGCCGTAGCCGCCAGCGCGCCATTCGATCGCGGCTTTCGAGTCCCCGCCGCTCTGGAGAGTCCAATCCAGACGCGCGGGATCGTCCGCGCGGGGCGTCGAGCGGACTTCGAAGGAAGTGCCGTCCGCATAATCGAAGAAAAAACGGCGGAAGAAGCGGAATTGCGGTGCAAAACAGCCAGCGCCGAGGCGCGGATCGAGCAGCGGCGGCAGCCCGCCCTCCAGCGGGCGTACGAGCCGCGACAGATCGGTGTCGATGTCGAGGATTCGCTCAGGCTCCGCGCCGAGGCGCGCCCACTGCGCGTGGCTGGAAGGGGCTTCAAAGCCAGGTCCCAGCTCCAGCGCCAGCAGCACGTGCCGGTCGGCGCGCTCGAGCAGCTTGGGACCCTGCAGCTCGAGCTTCCACGCGGGCGGATCGGGAAAGCGCGTCCCACTCATGCCAGGCAGGCGAATCCCGCGCGTCTCGAAGCTCGCGCGCAGCAGGGCTTCCACGGCTTGCTCGTCGGCCAGCGCGCCGTGGGCATCGAGGCAGCGCCACTGTCCCTTGACGCGCGCGTAGCGCACGCTTGCCTTGCCATCGAGCGTGATCGACAGGCCCGCGATCTGTTCGGCGGGTTTCTCCCGCACCAGCAGTTCCGCGGGCTCGAGCTCTCCGACCCCGCCAGCCGGTGCGCGCCACCACAGAAGCGCGCACAGTACGCCCAGTGCGAAAGGAGCCAACCACACCGAGGGCTTCACGCTCGCAGCCTCCGCCACATCCAGAAGGCGCCGGCGAGCACCAGCAGCGGCAGGGCGAGCGTCAACGCCCGCAGCCGCAGGCGCTCCTCTGGCGGCACGTGGATCAGGCCGGCGCCGCGCGAGCGCTCCGCCAGCAGCGCGCACAGATCGGGAGCCAGCGTGGCGCGCGCGCACCACTCCAGCAGCGCGTTGGCATTGTCGGAGTCCGGACGCCACAACTCGCCGTCCTCGAAGCAGCGCGAGGAGCCCAGCGCGAGGAAATCCGCAGCACTCCGGCCGTCGGCGGAGCGCATCTTCACGGCCAGCGTCCGCGGACCGCAGTACTCGCGCGCCTGCTCGCGGCTGAATTGCGGATCGATCTCTCCGCCCGCCCAGCTGACCGTCCACGTGCGCGGTGAACTCGACAACAGCGGCTCCACGCGGTAGCCCCTGGCCGCCGCGCGCGCGCTGTCCCACTCCAGAATCGAGGCCTGCGGCATCGCGAAGCTGCCGACGCTGAGCATTCCCGCCGGCTCGAGTCCCGGGCCCGTCACGCGCGGGAACCAGGGGTTGGCGAGCGCGACGCGCTCGGTGCTGCGCTGCATCGCGCCCTGGACGACACTCCAGCTCTCGGCGCGCGCGCACTGCTGATCGAAGAGCAACTCGCGCGACCAGGCCAGCCCGCAGTCCGCGAAGAAGCCCTGCTCCAGATCGAGAAACTGCGGCTCCGGCCACCAGCCGCTGGCGCGCGGGTCGGCGCCGCGCGTACGGCTCTGGGCGACGAAGTGCTGGACCGCCACGATTCCTGGAATCCCGCGCTGCAGGGCGCTTTCAAAGGCCGCCTGCTCCGCCGCCGAGGGCCGGCGCGGCTGCAGCAGCACGAACAACTCGGCCTCCCACGGCTGCTCGAGTTCCTGCGGCTCCATGCGCCGCACCTCGAAGCCCTGCATGCGCAGGAATTCACGCGCTTCGAGGGAGGTGTCCGAGCCGCCCGGCGCGAACAGCCCGCGATCGAGGTACTGCAACTGCGCTTCGGCGGGGGAGAGCCGCAGGCTCGGCGACCGCCATGCGATGCGCACGGGTCGGCCGCGCAGCAATCGCTCGAGCGCGAAACCCAGCCGGAAGCTCGCTCCGGGCAGATCCTGCTCGCGGTGGAAGTCGATGCGCTCGACGGCCGAGCCGCTGGAAAGGCGCAAGCTGGCGACGATCTCCCGCGTGCGCTGCTCGTCGCCCTCGCTCTCGCGCACCCACGCGCTCTCGATTTCAAGGCGCTCCAGTTCGGCGCGCTGCTCGCGGTCGAGGGCGGGCACGCGCCGGATCTTCAGCTGCACGCCGGGGACTGCTTGCGCGAGCGCGCCGAGTTCCAGTTCGAAGGCGCCCAGCGCACCGCGCCAGGCCGTCGGCAGCCGCTCGCGCTCGGAGACCAGCCAGTCCAACTGCAGCCCCGCGCGCGCTTCCAACTCCCGCGCCCGGTTCCAAAGCGCAGGCGCGGGTTCGCGGGCTGCGGAGGGCAGCAGCGCCAGCGCGGCGAGACCGCCCGCGAGCCCGATCAGCACCACCTCTCGGCGCCAGCCAGAGGCGCGCCCTCGCGGGGCCTCGCGCCGCAGAACCAAGAGTCCCGTCAGCAGGCACACCAGCGGCAGCGTCAGCACGATCAGGATGCGGATCCAGGCACGCTCGGCTGCCGTCCACTCGGGCAGCGGCGGGCTCTTGGAGGCAAAGCGGCGGGCTGCCAGCGAGCGCACCGGATCGGCGCCCTCGCGCTCGAGCACGCGCAGCAGCGCGGGATGCGCCAGCGACTCATCGCCGAAGTGCGCGTCGTGGAACGGGGCCTGGCTGACGCACAGGACGCTGGTGCCGGCGACACTCCCCGCGCCGGGCTGAATCAGCACCAGGCGCGGTTGGGATCGCGCATCGGAGGCCAGCGTGTGCCAGCGGCGCGTCGAACCCGGCAGGGGCTTTGGAATCGGCGCGGAGCCGAAGAACAGCGTGCCATTGGGTTGGGCGCCGAGCGGCTGGAAATCCTGCTGGCTGGCGATCGAGCGCGCCGGCTCCTCGAGGGGATCCTCGGCCAACTGTGCCCCGCAGACGCCAAACAGCAGCGTGTCGGCGCTCGCGGGCGTCTTCGAGCCCGAGCCCAACAGCAGCAAGGCTCCGCCGCGCGCGAGATATTCTTCCAGCAGCGCCGCCTGCGCGGCGCCATCACTGGGCTCGACCGCATAGATCAGCCAATCGATCGATTCGGGAAGCGCGGTCAGCGGACCATTGCCCAGCAAGAATAGCTCGCTGCGCTGCGCCAACTCGTTCTCGAGCTTCTGAAAGCCCTGCGCTGGGAGTCGCAGACCGATGCGAGCGCGCCGCGGCTCGCGGAGCTGATCCAGGCCAGCGGCCATGCGCACGGCCAGCTCCGGCGCTTCCTGCGGCCCGAGGCGCACACAGACCCAGGCGCCCAGACTCGGGCTGACGACGCGCAGGCTCGACCATAGATTGGTCTCGCTCCATCCGTCGCGCTCGATCGTGCGCAGCCGCAGCGGCAGGAGCCCCAGCCGCGCGGCGTGGGCGGCCTGTGCAGGATCGGAACCCGGCTCGATGCGCTGCACGCGCACGCCGCTGAGTTGCTCGATGCGCTGCACCGCGCGCGCGATGGCGCGGCGCTCGCCGGTGTACTCAGCGGGGCTCGAGGCATACCACTGAATCGAAACCGGCTCGCCGAGCGCCGCGAGGCTGGCGCGCAGTTGCTCCTCGCCCACAAGGCGCGGCGGTGTCTGCCACCAGCTGAAGGCGAGCGCCAGCGCCAAGAACGCCAGCAGCAGACGGATCTGGAGGCTGTGGCGCTCCAGCGGCTTCATGCGCGCGTACTCGCGGCGCCGCGTGCTGCGCCCCACAGGAACAGCGCCGCGACGGCCGCCAGGCGCACGAATCCCAGCCAGTTGCCGGTGCCGTTGACGAGTTCCTGATACGGAGTGAGCAGCGAGACGCGTTCGCCGAGGAAGCTGCCGAGCCCCCGTCCGGGAACAAAGCCGTCGAGGATCGCCATCATGCGAGGATCGCCCAGTGCCAGCAGCACGAAAGCCGTGAACGCGGCGCTGACGAAGGCGCTCAACTGCTCGGCGTGCAGCGTCGAGAAGAAGCTCGCGATCGCCAGCAGCGCCGCCCCCAGACCGAAGGCCGCCGCATAGCCCGTGGCGATCGAGGCGAGCGGCGGGTCCCCAAGGAAGGCGAGCAGCGCGACGAGGGGCAGCGTTCCGACCAGCACCAGCGCGTAGAGCGACAGCAGCGCCAGGTACTTGCCTAGGACCACGGCGCTGACGCGCACCGGCAGGGTGAGCCACAGTTCCGCCGTGCGCTGGCGCAGATCCTCGGACCAAAGACGCATGCCCAGCGCCGGAGCCAGCAGCACCAGCACGAGCGGCAGGGTCTCGAACAGCGCGCGGAGTTCCAGTCGCCCGGCGAGGAAGAACTCGTTGAGCGCGGTGGCGTTGAGCACGAGCAACGCGGCCGAGATCGTCAGCCATGCCAGTGCGGCGTCGAAGCTCGCCGTCAGCTCGCGCCGGTAGATCGCCAGCACCGCGCGCGGCTGCGAGAGAGGCGTGCGGCTAGCCCAGTCCACTGCTGCCTCCCTCGCGCTCGATGCAGTTCACGATCCAGCGCTCCAGGTCGAGACCCTCGGCTGCGGCCCGCTGCTGCAGCTGTGCGGTCGGTTCATCGAGCAGCAGGCGGCCTTCGTGCAGCAGCAGGATGCGGCTGGAGATGGCGGCCACCTCGGCGAGGATGTGGCTCGAGAACAGGATCGCGCGGCCGGGTGAAATCGAGTGCAGGAATTCGCGCAGGGCCAGCACCTGCAGCGGATCGAGACCGTGCGTGGGTTCGTCGAGCAGCAGCACCGGCGGGTCTGCCAGCAGCGCGCCGGCGAGCCCGATGCGCTGGCGGAAGCCCTTCGAGCACTCGCGCACGCGCCGCTCGAGCACGGGCGTCAACCCGAGTCGGGAACTGGCGAGCGCGATACGCATCCTGCGCTCCTCGCGCTCCAGCCCGCGCACGCGCGCCAGAAAATCCAGGCACTCGCGCACGCGCATGCCGTCGAACAGGGGGTTGTGCTCGGGCAGATAGCCCAGCCGCAGCCTCGCACCGAGAGGATCGCGCGCGGTGTCGATGCCGCCGATCTCGATGCGCCCCTCATCGGGCTCGAGATAGGTGCTCAGCATGCGCAGGAGCGTCGACTTGCCCGCGCCGTTGGGACCGAGAAAACCGACGATCTCGCCGGGCCGAATGGCGAAGCTGACGCCCTGCACGGCGCGCGTGGCTCCATAGCTCTTGCTGACGCCTTCGACGCGGATCATGGATGCGTAGTCTAGGCCTCCTGAGGCCCGGATGCAGTGGCGAGATGGCAGGCCGCCTGGCGCTCAGGCTCGGTCGGGGAAGCAAGGGGCCTGAGTTCTGGCTGCAGCGCGGCGCAGCGTGGGTCACGTCGCTCGGCGTGCCAGGCGCAGCGTGGATGGAAGCGGCAGCCGGGGGGCGGTGCGAGCGGCGAGGGGGGCTCGCCGAGCAGCGGGATGCGCGCGCTGTCGCGGCCACGATCTGGGAAAGGCGAGGGAATCGCGCTAAGCAGGGCTTGCGTGTAGGGATGGGCTGGCGAGCGGAAGACGGCCTCGGTCGGTCCGGACTCGACGATGCGGCCGAGGTACATCACGGCGACCGATTCGCACAGCGTGCGCACGACGCCCAGATCGTGCGAGATGAACAGGTAGCCCAGGCGGAAGCGCTCGCGCAACTCGGCCAGCAGGTTGACGATCTGCGCCTGGATCGAGACATCGAGCGCGCTGACCGGCTCGTCGAGCAGCAGGTACTCGGGCTCGAGGATCAGCGCGCGAGCGATGCCGATCCGCTGTCGCTGGCCGCCGGAAAATTCATGCGGCAGACGCAGCGCCTGCTCGGCGGAAAGTCCCACGGCCTCAATCCACTCGAGCGCCCGCAGGCGACGCTGGCGCGCGTTGCCAAGGCCGTGGATGCGCAGCGGCTCCTCGACCAGTTCGAGCACCCGCATGCGCGGATCGAGCGAGGAGTAGGGATCCTGGAACACCATCTGCAGTCTGCGGCGCATCGGCAGGAGCTCCGCGCCCGAGAGTGCGCGCAGTTCCACGCCGTCGAGGCGGATCGAGCCCGCATCCGCCTCTTCCAACCGCGCAATGCAGCGTGCGGTGCTCGATTTTCCGCAACCCGACTCGCCCACCAGCGCCAGCGCTCCGCCGGGGGGCACGTGGAACGAGACGCCGTCGATGGCGCGCACCTCTTGGCCCCCGCGCGTGCGGTGGGTCTTGCGCAGGCCCTCGATGCAGAGACCTTCGATGCGCTGGCCCTCGTTCATGCGTGTCCCTCCGGATGATGGCAGGCCACGCCATCGCCCGTGAGCTCTGGATTTTCGAGCTCACAGCGCTCCGAGCGGCGTGCGCAGCGCGGCGCGAACGCGCAGCCCTGGATCGGCTGCAGCAGATCGGGCGGCTGTCCGGGGATCGTGCGCAGGCGCGGGAGCGAGCGGGCCGGATCGGGGATGCTCTCGAGCAGCGCGCGCGTGTAAGGGTGGGCGGGCCGGGAGAGAACGTCCGCGACCGCGCCGCGCTCGAGCGCCTGACCGGCGTACATCACCTGCACGCGGTCGGCGACGCGCGCCACGACGCCCAGCGAGTGCGTTACCAGCACGATCGCCAGTCCGCGGCTCTGGCACAGCCGCTCGAACAGTTCGAGAATCTGGGCCTGCACCGTGACGTCCAGCGCGGTGGTGGGTTCGTCCGCGAACAGCAGTCCGGGCCGGGCGATCAGCGCCATGGCGATCATCACGCGCTGGCGCATTCCGCCCGACAACTCGTGCGGATAGCTGTGCAGTCGCTCCGCGGGCGCGGGAATACCCACCTCCGCGAGCGCCTCCAGACAGCGTTCGCGCGCGGCGCGGCGGGCAAGCCCGGCGTGGGTCTCGAGCACTTCCGAGAGCTGGCGCCCGATGGAGAGCTGGGGATGCAACGCGCTCAGCGGGTCCTGAAACACCATGCCCATGCGGCGGCCGCACAGCGCTCGGCGCTCGCGCGCGTCGAGTCCGCCGAGCTCGCGTCCATCGAGCCGCAGGCGCTGTGCGCGCACCTCGGCATGGGGCGGCAGCAGTCCCATCACCGCGAGTTGCGCCACGGACTTGCCGCTGCCCGACTCGCCGACCACGGCGAGGATTTCGCCGGCGCGCACCGACAGATCCAGCCCACGCACGGCGCGCACCCGCCCGCGCGCGGTGACAAACTCGACCTCCAGCCCCTGAACTTCCAGCAGCATCAGGGCTCCCTGCCCGTGAGGCGCGGATCGAGCGCATCCCGCAGCGCATCGCCGATCGCGTTCATCGCCAGCAGCGTCGCGGCGATGCACAGCGCCGGCACCAGGATCAGCCACAGATCCAGCGACAGCGGAGTCAGGGCCTCGGCGCCCTCGGCGGCGAGCAGTCCCCAGCTGACTCCGGGCGGTTCGACACCCAGGCCCAGAAAGGACAGAAACGCTTCGAAGAGCATCACGGCGGGCACGGTGAGGCACAGGTAAACCAGCACGATCGGCAGCGTGTTGGGGACAATGTGCGTCCAGAGGATGCGCGTCGGCGAGGCTCCCAGCGCGCGCGCCGCGGTCACGAACTCGCGCTGGCGCAGGCTCAGGACCTGCGCGCGCACGATGCGCGCCATCGTCAGCCAGTAAAAGCAGCCCAGCACGACGAAGAAGACGCTCTCGCGATCGAGACCCAAGCCCGCCTCCAGCTCCGCTCGGTATTCGCTGACCACGGTCACGAGAAAGATCACGAGGAACACGAAGGGCAGCGAGTAGAGCAGATCGACCAAGCGCATCATCAAGTTGTCGGTCCGTCCGCCGACGAAGCCCGCGATCGCGCCGTAGCCAACGCCGATCACAAGGCTCGTCAGCGCCGCCAGCAGCGCGGCGGCCAGGGAGGTGCGGCTGCCGAACACCGTGCGCGACAGCAGATCGCGGCCCTTGGAATCGGTGCCCAGCCAAGGACCCAGCTGGAGGCTGCCGAACAGGGCGACGCGCCATTCGTGCAATTGCGCGTCAAGCGGACCGTAGGTCCAGTGTTCGCCGGTGTACTGCCGGTTCACCGGCTCGGTCCAGGGCGCGATCGGTGCTTCGGCGGCGCGCTCCAGGTCGATGCTGACCGGGGAGGCCAGTGGCAGCAGGGGAGCGAAGACCGCCAGCAGGACCAGCAGCGCCAGGGAGATCAGCGACACCCGCGCGGCGGGATCGCGCCAGACGCGCCGGCGCGCGTTCGCCAGCAGGCTGGTGCCCTGCGCGCTCGCGGCCCGGGCGAGCAAATCCGCTTCGGGAGCCTGCGAGGGCCGCGGCCAGCGCCACAGCGTGGGTTGCCGCGCGCTCATCGCGCTTCCTCCAGCCGGATGCGCGGATCGAGCGCGGCGCTGGCGAGATCGACCAGCAGATTGAAGGCGTACACCAGCGTCGTGTAGACGATCGTGACACCCATCGCCAGCGTGTAGTCGCGGTTGAGTGCGCTGTTGACAAAGTGCGTGCCCGTGCCGGGGATCGCGAAGATGCGCTCGATCACCAGACTGCCCGTGAGGATGCCCGCCGCAGCCGGTCCCAGCCAAGCGAGCAGCGGCAGCAGCGCGCCGCGCAGCACGTGGCGGCGGATCACGAGGCTCTCGGGCAGGCCCTTCGCGCGCGCCGTGCGCACGTGGTCGAGGCTCAGGTTTTCCAACATGCCCGCGCGGGTCAGCCGCGCGGCGTAGGCGGCGAAGGGCGCGCTCAGCGCCAGCGCGGGCAGGATCCAGTGCTTCCACGTGCCGTAGCCCGCGACGGGCAGCCACTCCAGCCGGAGACTGAACCAGTACAGCAGCAGGCTGCCGAGCACGAAGCCCGGGATGGCGATGCCGAGCGTGCTCGAGAGCCGCAGGAGCGCATCCGCGGTGCCGCCGCGCGCGAGCGCGCTCCAGATGCCGGCCGGGATGCCGATGGCGAGCGCCATCAGGAGCGCGATTGCCCCCAGTTGCATCGAGATCGGCAGCGATTGCGCAAGGATGTCGTTGACCGAGAAGTCGCGGTAGCGGAACGAGGGACCCAGATCGCCGCTCAGCACGCCTCCGAGCATGCGCGTGCCATCGCCGCCCAGCCAGCGCGGACCGTGCTCGTCGAGGTTGAGCGGTCCAGTGTACTGCAGGTACTGTTTCCACAGCGGCCAGTCGAGGTGATAGCGCGCGCGCAGGTTCTTTTCGATGGCGGGGGGCAGCGGCCGCTCACCGTCGAAGGGTCCGCCGCGCACGCCGCGCATCAGCGCGAACGCGACGGTGATGACCGCCAGCAGCGTCAGCGCGAACCACAGCAGCCGGCGCAGCAGGAAGCTCCTCAACGGCGGCCTCCCGGCTGGTCCTTCCAATGCCAGAACTGCGGGAAATGCTCATCCAGGGCGTTCTCGTGAAAACCCCCAAGGCGCGGGCTGACGAGGTTCTTGGTGACGAAGAACCAGATCGGGATGATCGGTAATTCGTCCATCAGGATCGTCTCGGCCTCGCACAGGAGCGCCGCGCGCTCCGGATCGCGCGCGCGGCGCGCCAGATCGATGCACTCGTCGTAGCGCGCGTGCTTCCAGCCGGTGCGGTTGTTGACGCTGTCGGAGCGGAAGATCTCCAGAAAACCCAGCGCATCGGGATGATCGCCGACCCATGAGGAGCGCGAGATCTCGTAGCGCAGGTTCTTCTGGCTGTCGAGCGCGACGCGCGCCTCCTGATTGGAGAGTTTGGTCCTGAGCCCCAGATCGCGACGCCAGCCGTCGGCGATCACCTCGGCGACATCCTTGTTGATGGTCTGGGTGGCGAACAGGATCTCGAGCGTCGGCAGCTCCACGCCGGCCTCGGCGAGCAGCGCCTGCGCTGCGGCGCGGTTGCGGGCTGCATCCCGCTCCGGCGTGAACTCGACGGGGGTGTGGCCGCGCGCGCTGGCGGGGACGAAGGACCAGGCCGGAGTTTCTCCCGCGCCCAGGATCCGCGCCGCGATCGCCGCGCGCGGCACGCACAGGGCCAGCGCGCGGCGCACGCGCTTGTCATCGAGCGGCGGGTGCCGGGTGTTGAGTCGATAAAAACCCACGCCCAGATAGGGACCGGGCTGAAAATCCGCACGACCGACGAGCTTGGGCAGCGCGTGGGAGGGCAAGTTGTCGCACCACACGCTCGCGCCCGTCAGGTACAGGTTGAGCATCGTGTTGAGATGCTCGACGGCGAGGCAGTCGACGGTCTCGAAGGCGATCGACTCGCGGTCCCAGTAGTGCGGATTCCGGCGCAGCCGCACCCGGTCGGCGATGCGGCGCGCTTCCAGCACGTACGGCCCGCTGCAGACCAGATTCTCCGGCTTGAGCCACTCCACGCGCCAGGTGTCGGGATGCTCGCGCTGCATGCGCGCCAGCGTGGCGCGGTGCACGGGCATCAGCGGCACGCTGCCGAGGATGTCGAGAAAAAAGGGCGTTGGCGCCTCGAGTTCGATTTCCAGTTCGTGGTCGCCGTGGGCGCGGATCCCGACGCTCTCGAAGGAATGCAGCGGATGGCCGCGCTCGTCGGTCTCGCTGGTGTAGCGCTGGCCGCCGCGCACGTACCACAGCTGGTATGCGTACTCGGCGGCGGTGCGCGGCGAGAGCAGGCGCTCGAAGCTGTATACGAAGTCGTGTGCGGTGATGGCCTCGCCGTTGGACCAGCGCGCGTTCGGGCGCAGCCGAAAACGGTAGAAGAGCCCATCCTCGCTGACCGTCCAGGACTCCGCCACGCCGGGCAGCGGCTCCAGCGTGCGGGGGTGCTTGATCACGAGCCCCTCGTGCAGAAAGCGCGCCAGCTTGCCCTCAGGAATGCCGGTGATCGCGGCGGGGTCGAGGCTCGCTACCTCGCCGGCGTTGGTGAAGGCGATCTGTGCCTCGCCGTCCAGACCTCCGGCGCAGCCGCACAGGGCGGAACCGGCCGCGAGCAGCAGGCAGAGGAGGCGTGACATGGGGCGGGGGCGAGAATAGAGGCAAAGATCCGCGGCTTCCATGCCCGGTCTTGCCTCGCGCCGGGCGAATCGCCAAAGTTGGCCCGGCGAATCCCGTTTCCTCCCCGGATGGGGGCGATAGGGACCCGGCGGCGCTCATGCGATTCCCCTCAGCGATCTCCTCCTGTGCAGCGCTGGTGCTGCTCCTGTGCGCCTGCGCTCGGGAGCAGCCGCCGGCACCGGCGCCCGCGTCTGTGACGGCACCTGCGTCTGTGACGGTGCCCGGGCCCGTGACCGTGCCTGCGCCCGCGGCGGATCATGCGCCGGGCCATGCGCCGGGCCATGCGCCGGGCCATGCGCCGGGCCATGCGCCGGGCGGTCGGGCGGTGATCCATCTGGAGTCGCTGCCGCGCAGCCTCAACTACGCGCTCGAGGGCTCGGGTGTGCTGCGCCGGGTGCTCTACGAACTCAACGAGACGCTGCTGCTCGAGAATTGGGACACGGGCGTGCTCGAGCCCAACCTGTGCCGTGCCTGGCGCATTGAGGATGCGGCTCGGACCCGCGAGGGGGCGCTGCATCACGGCAGTGCCGCGCGCTTGCGCGAGCAGTGGGGTGAGCGCATCGAGAGCCTGCAGCCGGGAACCGCGCTGGTCTTCGACCTGCGCGAGGATGTCCTCTGGCACGATGGCGAGCGCTTCGACGCCTCCGATGTGGTCTTCAGCGCCTCGATCTACCGCAATCCGGCGGTCGAGTGCGGCGAGCGGCGCACGCAGTACCAAAAGCTGCTCGAAGTGCGCGCCGAAGGGCCCTGGCGCGTGGTCGCGTTCTACAGCGAGCCGTATTTCCGCGCTCCGGCCTCGTTCGGCGATCTGCCGCTGCTGCCGGCGCACCGCTACGACCTCGACGATCCCGATCTCGCGCGCTGCGAGCCACAGGCCCGCGCCGGCCGCAGCAGCGAGTGGAAGCCCACCGACGAGGAGCGCGCTGCCTGGATCAACCGGAATCGACACAATCGCGAATTCATCGGGCTGGGGCCGTACCAGCTGGTTTCCTTCGAAGGCGATCGCATCCGCGCGCGGCGCTTCGAGCGCTATTTCGCTCCTGAGCGCGCCGGACGCCTGGAGGAGCTGGAGTGGCTCTTCGTGCGCGAGGATCGCATGGCGATCGAGGCGCTCAGGAATGGCGAACTCGATCTGTTTGCGCGCCTTTCGACCGAGGACTGGTTCGGCGAGACAACCCAGTCCGCGGCATTCACCGCACGCGCCGTCAAGCAGCATGCGCCCAGCGCCGCGTACTGGTTCGTGGCCTGGAATCTGCGTCTGCCCAAGCTCGCCGATATCCGTGTGCGGCGCGCGATCGCGCAGGCTTTCGATTTCGAGGCCTTTCGCCAAAGCGCCTACCGCGGGCTGGCGACGCAGGTCACGGGTCACGGCGTTCCAGGCCTCAAGGGCTACGACGAGACGCTCCCTTCCTACCCGCTCGACCGTGCGGCCGCGCGGACGCTGCTGGCCGAAGCGGGCTGGATCGATCGCGACGGCGACCGCGTGCTGGACAAGGACGGACAGCGCTTCACGCTGCAGCTTCTGTCCAACGCCGGCAATTCGATCAACGCCCTGTTCGTCGCCGCGCTGCAAAACGATCTCGCTCAAGTGGGCATCGAGGTGCGCGGCGAGCTGATCGAGTTCGGCGCGATGCGCGAGCGCTCGCTCAACCGCGACTTCGAGGGCTATGTTTCGGCCTGGGCCCTCGCCAGCGAGAGCGATCCTGAGAAGCAGTTCCACTCGCGCTCAGCGGCCCAGCCCAAGAGTCCGAATTTTCCGGGTCTGGCGGATCCACAGGTCGATCGACTGATCGAGAGCGCGCAGGCCGAACTCGATCCGGAGCGCCGCGCACAGCTCTGGAAGCAGCTGCAGCGGCGCCTGTACGAACTGCAGCCGTATCTGTGGGGCTTCACCGCTCCGCGCAAGTTCGCCATTTCGAAGGATCTTCTGGGCGTCGAGATGGTGCGGGCCGATCCCAACTACGTGGCGCGGCGCTGGTACCGCGCGGCCGGCCGCTGAACGCCAGCATGAGCGGATCCGCGCGCCACTACTTCCGCCGCCGCCTGCTGCACGCAGTCCTGTCCTTTTTCGGCATCACGCTGGTCGTCTTCCTGCTGATGCGGCTGGCTCCCGGGGATCCGGCCGAGCTGCGCTTCGCCAGTCCGGAACTCGGCGGCAGCGAACTGGAGCACAGCCGGGCGCGCTTTCGCGCCGAGCACCTGCTCGACCAGCCGCTGTGGCGCCAGTATCTGCACTTCGTCGGGCCCTTCTCGCTCTCGGCCGACGGGGCGCGGCTGTTCGGCGGCAGCGGCGAGGATCCCTGGCATGGACTGCTGGCGCTGGATCCCGGCCGTGAGTTCCAGCGGCCGGACATCGCGGTGCAAAGCGAACTCTTCGCGCGCTTGCTGGTCAGCGCGCAGCTGGGCCTGCCGGCTCTGGTGCTGGCGCTGCTGATCGGCGGCGTGCTCGGGATCGTGCTGGCATGGCGGCGCCAGCCCCTCCTCTCCGGCGCTCTGCTGATCCTCGATGCGCTGCCGACTTTCTGGTTGGCGCTGCTGCTGGTGCTGTGTTTCGGTGCGAGCGGACTGGGCTGGTTCCCGGTCCTGGGGCTGGAGCATCCTGATCCGGCGCAGCGCGGCGGCTGGGACCTGCTGGCGCGGCGCGTGCTGCCGATCAGTTGTCTGACGCTTTCGATGCTGCCGCTTTTGTGCCGGCAGGTGCGCTCGGCCGTGCTGGCTTCGTCGACGGAGGAGTTCGTGCGCACGGCGCGCATGAAGGGCCTTTCCTCCGCGCGCGTGTGGGGCGATCACATCCTGCGGCATGCGGGCCTGCCGCTGCTGGCGCTGGGCGCGGCGCTGGTTCCGGGCCTGCTGGCTGGCTCGGTGGTGGTCGAGAGCGTCTTCGGCATTGCAGGTCTGGGGCGTTATGCGCTCGACGCCGTGCTGGCCCGCGACTATCCCGTGATCGGTGCCTTGACGGCCATGGGCGCGGTTGTGACGCTCGCCGCGCTGACAGCGGGCGACTGGGCGCTCGCGCGGCTGGATCCGCGCATCCGTCATGGTTGAGTCGCCGCGCGGATCGAGCCGGTGGGTACTGCTGTGGCTGTGCTGGACGCTGGCTGTGGTGCTGCTGGCCCCGCTGCTGGCGACCGACCGGCCGCTCTTGTTCCACGGCCGCGATGACACGCGCGGGCTGGCCGCCTGGGAGAGCCTGGGCCAACTGGAGCGTGCCGGCGATTTCGCCGGCATGGACGCCAGCTTGCGCATCCTGGCCGAAGAGAGCGCCGAGCCCGAGCCCTTTCTGGAAGCCGCGCGGCAAGCGCCCGCCGCGCGCGCCGCAAGCGTGGCGAGTCTGCTCGAGACGCAGCCGCTGTGGCGTGCGCCCGTGCGCTTGCGCTCGCCCGCGCTGGAAACCCTCGGAGCCGCCGAGCGCGGGCTCCTGCTGCTGGTGCCGCTCCTGCTTGCGCTGCCCTGGTTGCGAAGGCGCCGACTCCCGGCCCTGAGCAGCGTCACGCTACTCGTGGCGGCGGGGCTGTTCTGGCCGAGCCGAAGCTTCGCGCCCGCGGGCGAGTTCAAGCTCGCGCTGCACGAAGGGCGCGCGCAGGCCGAGTGGCTCGTGTGGGCTGCGATTCCCTATTCACCGCTCGAACTCAAGCCCGCCGAGGCCTGGGCTGCTCCCTTCGGGTTCCCGCGCGCCCGTGCGGAAGGCGGGCTGGTCGCCACCCGCAGCGAGGTGCAGGCGCTGCCCGGAGAAGCCGCGCCCGGTTCGCGGGCGCGCCACTGGCTGGGGACCGATGCGCTGGGGCGCGATGTTCTCGCGCGGCTCTGGCACGGCGCGCGCACGAGCCTGATCGTCGGCCTGTTCGCCGCCCTGCTCGCGAGCGCGCTGGGAGCGCTGATCGGAGCTTGGGTGGGCTGGGTGGGCGGCTGGTGGGATGCGCTCTTTCTGCGCGCCGTCGAAGTGCTCGCCTGCCTGCCGGGCCTGCTTGTCGTGCTGCTGGTGATGAGCCTGGTGCCCGTCGGCAGCGCGGGTTCGCTCGTCTGGCTGGTCGCGGTGCTGGTCCTGTTCGGCTGGACCCACCCCGCGCGGCTGGTGCGGGCGCAGGCGCTGCGTGTGCGCGAGCTTGACTACGTGCGGGTGGCCGAGGGACTGGGCAAATCACGGCTGTGGATCCTGCGCGAGCACGTCCTGCCCAATGCGATCGATCCGGCGTTGGTGGGCGTCGGCTTTCTGGCCGCCTCCGCGATTCTGCTGGAGAGCACGGTTTCGTTTCTGGGCGTCGGCGTGAGCGAACCCACGCCCTCACTCGGTGCACTGGTAGCCTCGGCGATCGGCAGCAGCTGGTCGGTACTGTTCACCGGGCTCGCGCTGGTGGCGTTGGTCCTGCCTTGGCATGCGCTTTCGGAAGAGCTGCGCCGGCGGCTGCAGCAGGGGGAGTCCGCCGCATGAGCGTGCCCCGCCTGGAGTTGCGCGGTATCTGGGCCGGCTATCCCGGCGCCGCGCAGCCAACGCTGCGCGGCGTGGATCTGGAGCTGGAGCCCGGCGAAATCGTGGTGATCGCGGGGCCCTCGGGCAGCGGCAAGAGCACGCTGCTCGCCGCGATCGCGGGCCTATTGCCGCTCGCGCTCGGCGAAATCCGCTGGGAGGGCGAAGCTCTCCGCGCCGAGGGAAGTGCGCCGCGCGGCAGCGGCATCGGCTGGATCGCGCAGGATCCCCTGGCGGCGCTGCATCCGCTGATGACCGTGGGCCATCAAGTGGCCGAGGGACTTGAGGGCGACGCTCAGGCTCGCGCGAGGCATTGGCTGGAAAACTGCGGGCTCATGCCCGCCGCGCATTTTCTGGAGCGCTATCCGCACCAGTTGTCCGGTGGGGAGCGGCAGCGCGCGCTGCTGGCCTTGTGCCTGGCGCGCGAGCCGCGCATGATCCTGGCCGACGAGCCGACCAGCATGCTCGATCCGGTGCTGGCGCGCGCCTGGACGCGGCTCTTGATCGGGGAATTGCGCCGACGCGGAGCCAGTCTGGTGTTCGTCACGCACGAGCCGGCTCGCATCGCGCCGCATGCCGATCGCTGTCTCCGTCTGGAGGACGGCCGTCTCGTGGCGCATGCCGCCGACGCGTGGTCATACCCTCCGCCGGAGGGGAGCGCGGCCGTGCCGGGCCGCATCTGTGCCGAGGTCGAGGGGCTGCGCGTGCGCCGGGATCCCGGACAGCCGCCGGTCCTCGAGGACTTCTCGCTCACGCTGCACGCCGGCGAAATCGTCGCGGTGGTCGGTGCCTCGGGAGCGGGCAAGACCAGCCTCGCGCTGGCTCTGGCGGGACACTTGCCGCACGAGGCCGGGCGGATCGAGTTTCCCATGGCGCGCTCCGCCCGGCCGGCGCAATTGTGTTTTCAGGATCCGCGCGCGAGCTTCGATCCGCGGCGCTCGCTGGCGCGCTCGCTGGCCGATGCCGGACCGCTGGCGCGTGCGCCGCTGGAGACGCTAGGCCTTGAAAAGCTCGATCTCGAGCGCCGGCCGCAGGCCTTTTCCGGCGGCGAGCGTGCGCGACTGGCGCTGGCGCGCGCGCTGATGGCCGAGCCGGAACTGCTGATCTACGACGAGCCGTTGGCGGCTTTGGACATGGAGCTGCGGGTGCGGCTGGTCGAGCATTGGCGGCGCGTGGCGCGCGCCGGCCGCGTCGCGCAGCTGCTCGTGAGCCACGACATGGCCTTGGTGCGCGCCGTCGCGGATCGGGTGGTGGTGCTGGAAGCCGGTCGCTGCGTGGAGGCGGGAAGCGCCGAGGCGCTGTTCCGCGCGCCGCAGAGCAGCGCGGCGCGTGCCTTGTTCGAGCCCTGACCGGGGAGAGTGCTCACGAGGCCGGGACAGCGGCGGCGCCCACGGCAGCCAGCCAGAGCTTTCGGTGTGCATGCCGGCTGCTTCGCGCCGGTCGCGGCCGAGCCGAAGTCGGATCCGCAGCTGCATCGAGGCCAGTTGAGGGGGCCGATCGCTAGAAGGGATCCAGCCGGATGCCGTAGCGCGAGCGCAGGATCTCGGCCAGCTCGCGGAAATCCTGCACGCGGTGGTCGGGCTCGATGCCGGTCGACTCCGGCGTCTTGCGCGCCGCGCGCGCGGACCAGACGGTTGCCATGCCCAGCGATCGCGGAGGTGCGACGTCGTGCTCGGGGCTGTCGCCGACGTACATCACCTCCGCCGGAATCAGGCGCATGTCCGCCAGCGCGACGGACCACAGCTTGGGATTGGGCTTGGAGATGCCGATCTGATCCGAGATGAACACCGCCGTCGGCTCGAGGTAGGGGACCAGCCCGAGCCGCACCAGCTTCTCCGCCTGCTTGACCGTCCAGCCGTGCGTCAGCACGCCCAGGCGCATCTTCGCCTGGCGCAGGCTGGTGAAGAAGGGGATCACGTCGTCGAAGGGGTACAACTCGCGGAACTTCGTGTCGTGGTAGGCCACCACGCCCGCGGCAACGATCAGTGCTGGGTTCACGCGGCTCAAGGAAGGCGGCCGCAGGCGCATCAGGAGCTTGTCGAAGTGGTGTTCGTAGTTGGAGGAGAACTCGGCCAGAACCTCCTCCAACTCGCGCATGACCACATCCTCAGGCAGGTCAAGACCGGCCTTGACCATGGCCCGCACCGCGTTCCCGCGCGCCTTGCGGGCGAATTCGGTGGTCGAAAAGAGGGTGTCGTCGATGTCGAAGAGGATCGCTTTGAGCTGAGGCACGGGAAGCGCATTCTCCTCCCCCGCCGGCGGGGGAGCAAGCGGGGGGGGAACTGAAAGGCAAATGGCTGACCCAGATGTCTCTTGTGTTGTGCGACTTGGTGCGTCATTAGGAAAGTGCAATCAGAAACGGGGCTGAACTGCTCCAGACCGCTGGACGTTTTTTAGAGAGCAATTCTGCCCCGCAGGGTCAGCACCTCTTTGACCGTC
>JBIKMH010000043.1:0-30051 GCA_044359355.1 Planctomycetota bacterium
ATCGAGCTATGCTCCGAATGCCTGGGGCCTGTACGACATGCACGGGAATGTGTATGAGTGGTGCCTGGACTCGTATGCTGGTTACATTACCGGGCCGGTGACGGACCCGTTCGTCACGGGCGGCCCCGACCGGGTCATCCGCGGCGGCGGCTCGAACTACTTCTCGTACGTCTGCCGCTCCGCGCGCCGGCCCAACCTCAATCCCGGCAGCACGTACTACGACGTCGGGTTCCGGGTTGTCCTCGCCCCAGTTCTCGTCCCATGAACCAGCGATGCGCGGGAAGCGGCTACGGCACGGAGTCGCAGCGGAGCGGAGACGCAGATGCCGTAGCCAATGACCGCGCGAGGCATCCGCGCAAAACCATATAGAAAGTATTCCCGATGCAGATTCAAGTGTTTTCCATCCCGATGGAGGGCGATGAAGAAGCTACCCAACAGCTCAATCTATTCCTCCGTACGCACAAGGTGCTCTCGATCGACAAGGCACCTGTCATCGCTGCTGGCCGCCAATACTGGTCGGTGTGTGTCGAGTTCCTGCCGCGTCGGATCGGGTTCCAATCGGCCTCTGCCGTCAGCAACAACACCGGTGCGGAAAAGCAAAAGATCGACTATCGACAGGTCCTGAACCCTGCGGAATGTGCGCGCTACAGCAAGCTCCGCCAGCTACGCAAGCAGTTGGCCGAGCGCGAGGACATGCCGGTCTACACGGTCTTCACGAACGCGCAACTGGCGGAGTTGGCGCGCAAGGTGCCCAAGAGCAAGGCCTCGCTCGCGGAGATCGATGGGCTGGGGGATGCCCGGCTGGAGCGCTACGCCGATGCGCTGCTGGACCTGCTGGGAAAGTTTGCAACCGCCCAAGCCATGCCCGTGACGGATTCGCCTTCGGCGCCGGGCATGGAAAGTCTGCCCGCTGCAGTTGGCGAAAACCGCTCCGTGCCCCAAGCGGAACTGGTCTCCAGCGGAGTTTCCTGAGTGGTCCGGCGCGCCGGGAACTTGTACGGGCGCATCGGGGAACTGGAGAATCTGATGCTGGCCTTCCATCGGGCCAGGCGCGGCAAGCGGGATCGGCATGCCATCCGCAAATTCGAGGCGGAACTGGATCGGAACCTGGCGGAGTTGCGGACAGCGTTGCTGGAGGAGCGCGTGCGCTGGCATGGCTACCGCATGTTCGGGATTCGCGATCCCAAGCCGAGGCAGATCGCCGCGCCGGCTTTCCGGGATCGTGTCCTGCACCACGCGATCATGCAGGTGATCGAGCCGGAGTTGGAGCGCGTCGCGATCGCGGACTCGTACGCGTGCCGGACGGGCAAGGGACTTTTTCGCGCGATCGAGCGCACGGTGGGGTTTGCGCGCAGGCATGGATGGTTCCTCCAGTTGGACATTCGCAAGTACTTTGATTCGATTGACCATGGGGTGTTGCGGCGTCGGTTGGAGCGGCGCTTCAAGGACGGGGCGCTGCTGCGGCTCCTTTGGAGCCTGATCGCGTCGTATTCGACCGCTCCCGGTCGAGGGCTCCCGATCGGAGCCTTGACCTCGCAGCACCTGGCGAACTTCTTTCTGGCGCCGCTGGACCATTTCGTGGGTGAGGTGCTGAGGGCTCCGGGATATGTGCGCTACATGGATGATTTCGTGCTCTTCGGGGACGAGCGGGAGCAGTTGGTGGAATGGCGTCAGCGGATCGGCGGATTCCTGGAAGCCGAGTGCGCCCTGCAGTTGAAGAATGCCGGAGCACTGAACCAGGTGGGGCATGGGATCGGCTACCTCGGGATGCTGGTGCTTCCCAGCCATGTGCGCCTGATGAGCAAGACCAAGCGGCGCATGCGAGCGAAGCTGAGCGGGCTGGTGGACCGGTATCAGGATGGGCTTGTGGACGCGGATGAGCTGGCGCGGCGGGCGAGCGCGCTGCTCTCGCGTACCCGGCATGTTCAGGCCCGGGGCTGGCGGGCGCGCATGATTGCCGAGTTTGCCGGTTTCGAGGCTTGACCGGCGGGCGGCTGCTCTGGTGCGATGGGCCACATGGTTCGGTCCCCACGCGGCCCCAACCGGGTCATCCGCGGCGGCAGCTGGAACAACAACTCGAACAACTGCCGCTCCGCGAACCGGAACAACAACAATCCCGGCAACACGAACAACAACATCGGGTTCCGGGTTGTCCTCGCCCCAGCCCTCGCCCCAGCTGGTTGGTTACGCCGGATGGATCTGTTCGATTGCGACAAGCGCCTGCCCCAGTCACATGTGTGGACAGCGCCCAACCATCGTTCGGAGCCTGCGGAAACCAGCACGACGAGAACCGGGGACCGATCCAGGTCGAGAGCCGCAGCGGCTTGCGGCCAAAGAGAGTGAGCCGCCGCCGGGGCTCGTAGGTCCCGCAGAAGCTGGACCGAGCGTCCCGGCGGCAGCGCCTTTTCGTCATGCATGCCTGCAAAGTGTGTCGATGCCCTCAATGTGTTGCGCGAGACCCGGCTGCGTGTGGTGTGCGGTATTCCGGCTTGTGACGTATCAGGGATGGCGACAGTGCGTCAGCCAGGCAGATCTGTCGGCTCTCGGCTAGCCGCGCGCGTTGGCCTGATTCCCGCTAGGTTCCATTCCAATCGGGCGACTTCCAGGCATCAGGCTCTGACTCAACCCTCGATCGCCCGCAGCGCCGCTTCCTGCTCCCGCAGGGCGGCGCGAGCCGCTTCCAACGAAACCCACGCGAACCGCAACTTGCGACCGGGATGCAACTGCCCGGCGCGCGCATGATCGGCCTGGATGAGTGCGGCGATCTTGGGATAGCCGCCGCTCGTCTGGTGATCGACGAACAAGAGGATCGGCTGGCCGCTCGGCGGCACTTGCAGCGCGCCGAGCATCACGCCCTCGCTCGCAAGCTCGCGCGCGGGCACCTGGATCCGCCCTCCGGGCGCTGCCGCCTGGAGGCGGACGCCCATGCGATCCGATTGCTCGGCGACGCTCCAGACCGTCTCGACGAGTTGGGTGTGCGCTCGCTCGTCGAACCAGTCGGTCTGGACCGAGGGAACGAGGCGCAAGGCCTCGCGATGTGAGTAGCTCGGAATCGACTCCGGATCGATGCGGAGCTGCTCCTTCACGCGCGTGTGGATCTGCCCGCCCGTCTCTAGTCCATCACCCGTGCGCAGTGCGCGGCCCTCGAGGCCGCCGAGGCCGCTCGACACATGCGTGGCGCGGCTGCCAAGCACCGTCGGCACCTCGATGCCGCCGCGGATGCACAGGTAGGCGCGCGCGCCGTCGCGGATCGGGGGGCAGGTGACGGGGCTTCCTGCGCGCACGAGTTGTGCGTGCCAATGCCCAAGCGAGGGAGCGCCGGTCCACGCGATCCAGGTGTCCGCTTCGAATTGGAGGCTCGGGCCAAGGCGCGTGCATTCCAGCGCGGCGGCATCGGGAGCGTTGCCAAGCAGCGCGTTGCCCGCTCGCCAGGCCACGCGGTCGGCGGCTCCACAGGCGGATACGCCCGCGGCGGCAAAGCCGGGCCGGCCGCCGTCCTGGACGGTGGTGAAAAGCCCTGCTTTCAGGATGTGCAGGCGTGTCATGCGCGCTCGCGATCGAAAAAGCGCACGCGGTCGCCTGCGCGAAAGGTGGCTGCCGGCGTGCGCGACGCGTCGAAGAGCAGCGCGTCGCTCGTGCCGATCAGGTTCCAGCCGCCCGGCGTCGCGCGCGGGTAGACCGCCGCATGCGCTCCGCCGATCGCGACGCTGCCCTCGGGCACGCGCGCGCGCGGGCTCGCGCGGCGCGGGGTGTGGAGGCGCGGATCGAGGCCGGAGAGGTAGCCGAAGCCGGGCGAGAAGCCCAGGAAGGCGACGGTGTAGGTGCTGCTGGTGAAAAGCTCGATGACGGCGCGCGGGCTCAGGTTCCTTGCGTGGGCGAGCTCCTCGAGATCGGCGCCCGCTGCGCCGCCGAAGCGGACGGCAAGGCTGTGCACGCGCGGAGCGGGTGCGGCCCAGGCGCTCAAGTGACGGTGACGCTGCTCGAGCTCGAGGCGCAGTGGCGACGGATCGGTGGCGAGGCAGTCGTAGCGCACGAGCAGCGAGCGGTAGCCCGGATGCAGGTCGATCTGGCCGGGCAGCGGCTCGCGCGCGAGCCAGTCGGAAAGCGCATGCAGTGCGGGCGGCTCGAGCTCGACGAGGAGCGCGTTCTCGCTGGCGTCCTGGATGCGCATGGGGGAGTTCTAGCGTATCGGGACTGTGGAGGGGAGTTCTCGGAGGGGGTCCATGTGGTCGCTTCGCCTGCTCGAGGTGGATGGCGCGGAGCGCCCCGTGGTGTGGTGGTGTGGGAAGGTGGTGCGGGAAAGTGGTGTGGGAAGGTGGTGTGGGAAGGTGGTGTGGGAAGGTGGTGCGGGAAGGTGGTGTGGGAAGGTGGTGTGGGAAGGTGGTGTGGGAAGGTGGTGCGGGATGGTGGTGCGGGAAGGTGGTGTGGGGGCTTTCCAGTCAGGCCGCGTGCCGCCATCCTCTGCTTCTGGCACTCTCCGTTCCGCGGAATCCATCCGGATGAACCCTCCCATGCACAAGCGCGAGTTCCTGAAGAGCCTCGGCGGCACCACCATCGCCGCCATGCTGCCCGCCCTCGTCGGCCCTGCGCTCTCCACGCGCGCTGCCAACCTGTCGGCCTTCGAGCTGGCGCGCGACGAGGAGTTCTGGACCGCGCTGCGCGGCAAGTACCGGCTCAACCCGGACTACATCAACCTGGAGAACGGCTACTACTCGATGATGGCGCAGCCCGTGCTCGAGGCCTACCTCGAGCACATCCGCGCCGTGAACTACCGGGCCGCGCACTACATGCGGCGCAGCGCGGATTCGGAGCGCGAGCTCTCCCGCGCGGCGCTGGCGCGCGTCGCCGGCTGCGATGTGGAGGAGCTTGCCATCACGCGCAACACGACTGAGTCGCTCGATCTGGTCTTCGCCGGCCACGATTGGCGGCAGGGGGACGAGGTGGTCTTCGCCGAGCAGGACTACGGCACGATGCAGTCGATGCTCGAACTGCTCGCCGCGCGCCACGGGATCGTCTGCCGGCGCGTCTCGGTGCCGCTCGATCCCAAGAGCGACGCGGAGCTCGTCGAGCTCTACGCCGCAGCCTTCACCCCGCGCACGCGCCTCCTGCTCGTGCCGCACATGATCAACATCACGGGCCACATCCTGCCCGTCGCGAAGATCGCCGCGCGGGCCCACGAACAGGGCATCTTCGTGGCGGTCGACGGCGCGCATGCCTTCGCGCACCTCGAGTTCCGGATCCCGGACCTCGGCGTCGATGCCTACGCCGCGAGCCTGCACAAGTGGCTGGGCTGTCCGCTGGGCGCGGGCCTCTTGTGGGTCAAGAAGAGCCGGATCGAGGAGCTCTGGCCGCTGATCGCGCCGCCCGCCAACCGTGCGAAGGGCGACATCCGCAAGCTCAACCACCTCGGCACGCACCCGGTGCAGACCGACCTCGGGCTGCGCGACGCGATCGCCTTTCACGAGGAGATCGGCATCGCGCGCAAAGAGGCGCGGCTGCGCCATCTCAAGCAGTACTGGCTGACGCGCCTCGTTGGGCAGCCCCGCATCCGGATCAATACGCCCAGTGATCCCGCGCGCTCCTGCGGGATCGGCAATGTGGGCATCGAGGGGCTGCGCACGGCGGAACTGGAGAAGCGCCTGTTCGAGGAGCACCGCATCTTCGTGGTGGGCATCGACACGGCGGGCGTGGACGGTGTGCGCGTGACACCGCACCTGTACACGACCGAGAGCGAGTTGGATCGCTTCGTGGATGCGATGCGCAGGCTGGCGGCAGGGTGAGCGCTTGTCGGCTGGTGGTCGTGAGAGCGTGGATGCTGACGAGCGGCTCCGTCAGGCCGGGCTGATCTTCACCGCGAGTGGGCCGCCTCGCGAAACGGTGCTGGGTCGATTTTTCGCTTGGTCGATTTTCGCTGGGTTGGTTTGCACCTTGCCGCTCCGAACTGGGCTGCTCCGAAGTGGGCTGCTCCGAACTGGGCCGCTCCGAACTGGGCCGCTCCGAAGTGGGCTGCTCCGAACTGGGCTGCTGCGAACTGGGCTGCTGCGAACTGGGCTGCTCCGAAGTGGGCTGACCTGCACGAGGTTGACCCGGAATGGGTTGACCCGGAATGGGTTGACCTGCCATTGAGCGGACCTCCGCTCGCATGGCCGGCAAACGGCTCGTCCGCCCTACGCCGGCCTGGGTCTCGCTGTGCGTTCCATCGCTGTCCGATCCAGCGAGCCGCGCCGACTAGCCAAAGATCACGCGGTGCAGCAGCCGTCCCGGAGCCAGCGAGAAAAGACCCGCAATGATCAAGGCGCCGAAGTACAGCATGACCATGTGCCGCTTGTGGGCACGGATGTCGCCTTTGCGGATCGTATGGAAGGCCATCCAGACCCCGCGCAACGTCAGCAGCACGAGCAGGTGCAGAAAGCCCAGCCGCAAAGATCCGATGCTGACCGTTGGTCCCACCTGTGCCGGAAGAACCGCCGCCGACAGCGCGGCCACCACCATCAGCCCCAGGTAGATCTTGCCGAGGAGCCGGTGTCGAGGACCGCCCTTCTTGCCGAGCAGCAACCAGGCTCCGAGAAGGAGCGCGGGCATCACGGCCGCAAGGTGCAGCTGCACGATCCAAGGTGCCCGAGCCAGCAAACCCATTCCATCCATGGCTTGAAGGATAGCGCCGCCTGGATCACCCGACCCGCAGGTGTTCTGCAATGCTCCACCGAATCCCGAAGGGGAAGGAGCGGGCCGACCCGCCCCGAGACTATTCTCCTGCCATGACGCGCTTCACGACCCGTGCCTTTGCCGCCTCCTCCGCCACCAGCCCGCTCGCACCGGCGACCATCGAGCGCCGCAACCCTCAGGCGCACGATGTGCAGATCGAGGTGCTGTACTGCGGCATCTGCCACTCCGACATCCACCAGGCCCGCGACGAGTGGCAACCCTTCATGCCCACGGTCTACCCCTGCGTGCCGGGCCACGAGATCGTCGGCCGCGTCGCGCGCACCGGCAGCGCGGCCACCAAGTTCAAGGTCGGCGATCTCGTCGCCGTGGGCTGCCTGGTCGATTCCTGCCGTACCTGCCCGGGCTGCAAGAGCGGGGAGGAGCAGTTCTGCGATGGCCCTGCGACCTTCACCTACAACGGACCGGACAAGCACCTCGGCGGCGTGACCTTCGGCGGGTACTCCGCGTCGATCGTCGTCGATGAGCATTACGTGCTGCGCCTGCCGAGCGGGCTCGATCCGGCGCGCGCGGCGCCGCTGGTCTGCGCGGGCATCACGACCTACTCGCCGCTGCGCCACTGGAAGGTCGGCCCCGGCCAGAAGGTCGGCATCGTGGGCCTCGGCGGCCTGGGGCACATGGGCGTCAAGTTCGCGCGCGCGATGGGGGCCACGGTGGTGGTCTTCACCACCACCGCGTCGAAGGCCGACGAAGCCAAGCGCCTCGGCGCCCACGAGGTCGTCCTCTCGACGGATTCCGTCCAGATGCAGCAGCGGCTCGGCAGCCTCGACTTCATCCTCGATACCGTTTCCGCGCCGCACGACCTCAACGCCTATCTCGAGCTGCTGAAGTGCGATGGCACGATGACGCTCGTCGGCGCGCCCGCAACGCCGATTCCGCTGGGGGTGATCAGCCTCTTGTTCCGCCGCCGTCAACTGGCCGGCTCGCTCATCGGCGGCATCCGGGAGACGCAGGAGATGCTCGACTTCTGCGCCCAGAAGGGCATCGCGGCGGATATCGAGCTGATCCCCGCGGAGCGGATCAACGAGGCCTATGCGCGCATCCTGAAGAATGATGTGCGGTACCGCTTCGTGATCGACATGCAGACGCTGCCTGCCGCGCGCTGAGCGGGGGGGGCAACGCATGCCGGTGCGATCTGTTGCGCTCAGGGCGGGTTCGGCCTGCGAGCGCGATCCTTCAGGTATTGGCCCAACGGCTCATCGACGCAGTAGACATAGCAACCCTTCATCCCGCGCGTCATCAGTGTGCGATAGGTGTTGCGGATCACTGCATTGAGCTTCTTCTCCGCCTCAACAGGCTTCTCTCTGGATAGCTTCTTCCAGCCCTTCATCGTCTTGTCCCTGCGGTCCCTCGCCTGGGGCACGATGCGGACCTCGCCGTCACGGTAGACCAGATCGGGGCCGATGATCACGCCGATGTAGTCCAGTTCCAGCCCCTGGCAGGTATGGATGCAGCCCACCTCGTTGACCGAGTCCGGCTTTACGATCCAGAGCGCTCCGTCATCCGTGAGATTCCACCGCATCCGGAAATCCGTTCCGGGGAACTCGATATCGAATGCACTGCGGTCCTTCTTGCTCTTCCACTGCCAGCAGTAGCCAGCCACCAGCCGGGACTTGTTGTTGGTGCGGTTCTTCTCGAAGATCCGGTCGCGGAGTTTGGAGGCGCTGTCGAGAACGGCGAAATCGTACGTGTGTTCCGTGCCGTACGCATTGGCGGTCGGGCGGATGCCAAGCACGTCATCGAGCCAAGCCAGGTAGCCATCCGATCCACCGCAGCGGAACTGGCTGGGGAGATCCATTTCAATGACGCTTGCCTTGGCCTTCTCGGCATGCCGTCGAATCTCCTCGATAGTGCCGATGTCCGACATGGTTACCCGCTGGTCCTCGTCGATGAAGAAGATGGAGCAGAGGGCCGTTCCAATGATCTCCTTGATCTGGTGCTCTCCCTGATTTCCGTAGAGGCCGGACTTCTCGTTGAGTCGGTGGGCTTCATCCACAATCAGAGCCGGGACAGAGTCGGGCTCGGTTGAGGTGAACTGCCCTGATCCCCGGAAGAGGTTGTTGATCGCGGACTTCTTGTAGTTGCCCGTGAGCTTGCTGGCGTACACCTCGCGAGGCGCACTGTTCTTGGATACATACTGCGCCGCAATTCGTTTCCCGATCAGCCTCGCCAGCACGTTGATCGCCACCACGGATTTCCCCGTGCCGGGACCGCCCTGGACAATCAGTACCTGCTTGTTGCGCGGCGTAGCCTCTTGCGCCATGGCCATGGCCTGCTCGAAGACGAGCTTCTGTTCATCGACCAGCGTGAATTCCGGATTGCCCGTGAGCATTGCCTTGAGGCTCTCCGCGAGCATTCGCGAAGGACGGATCTGACTCTGCTCCACACGCTCCAGAGTTGAATTGCGGTCGCCGTAATGGATGCGCCCTTTCAGGAATTCGCGCAGTCTCAATGCTTCGCCCCGAAAAAAAACCGGGGCTCGCTCCAGGTGCTGTGCGTAGCGCGGATCGCCGATCGCTGAACGATCTCCGCAGTTGTGGAGGTAGGCGCACGGGTGCAGTTGGATCTCGAGATCCTGGATGACCGCATTGAAGTCCCGCAGCAGGGCGGCATAGGACCAGGCCTGATAGGAGGGGTGAGTTACGGAGCGACTGGCCCCCTGGAGGACGGTGGTGACGACGGCGTCCTGTCCAGTCACTCCGGCTTCAGACCACTGCTTCAACTCCACAATGGCGAGGCTGTCACGCTTGCGCTCGTCCTGGCCGCTGATGAGCACATCGATGCGCTTGCTCGTCTGCGGGATGTGGTACTCAATGGCCACCCCGCAATCCTCCGGAATCTCAGGGGACTCAAGCACCTGCTTCATGTAAAGCAGGCTGTTTCTCCACGAAGCCAATTCGCTCTTGGATGTTCGCCTGCCGGTTGCCTGGCGGTAGTCGGAGTAGACCTTGTCTTCGATCCTGTCAGAGATCACATCCTCGACGAAACGGGCTTTCGATTGTTGGTAGATGATCATCGGCGAGCGAATTCTCCCAACACATGCTGCGAGCGAGCCTTGCTGTTTTCAACACGGATCAGCATCACGCCAGGCGTGATTGTGATCACCGCCATCGGGTGCTCTCTCAGACGCGGTGGCGTCGTTGTCTTGTGCAAACAGGACAGAGCAGCGCTACTCAATCGTCCAGTGCTCGCCCTGCTTCTCGCGCATCCAGGCCGTGTCCGCATCCACCTGGTCGCTCACCGCTGCCTGGTTCTTCCTCCCACGCTTGGCCTTCGGCTGGCTCTTGGCGGATGAGTCCGAACCCTGATCCTTGTCCTTCGGACGATCACAGTCACCGGCAGCCAGGTGGCCCCCGGAACGCTTTCGACCGGTTCCCCGGGGGTTGCTGGTGGGTGCCGGGGCCGAGGGTTCGACATGGGATGTGTTGCCCTCAAGGCAATCCTTGGGAGTCCTGCCGGGGCCGTAGTCGATCGCCCTGGGACCGGGTGGCTCCTTCTTGAAGCGATTGCGAATCACGGGGCGAAGGGGATCTTCGCCAGTGCTCGGTTGGGACTTGTGGAATGTCTGCTTGCCGCGCAGCGAATGAGGGTCGGGACTGCCCATGGGAAATCGTGGGAGTGGGGAAGGGACCCGCCCGATTGCCGGAAAGAGGGCGTCAAGCCGCCAGCGGGCGGCTTCATCGAGCGATCACGATCGAAAACATATCCCAGGATCGATGCGCGGGAGTGTGGGAGCAAGACCACCCCTGCAGCGCGCTCCGGCACCTCTCCGGACGGATCCATCGCAGCCTTCGCCAGTGGTCCCGACCCTTGACCGACCACCAGGGGCAGTGCCCTGCGCCGCTTGCTGGGAGCGCAGTGCCTCGCCGATCGGCTCGAGGGGATCGGCGGGCGCCGGAGCTCAGCCCATCACATGATCCGGCGCTGCGCGCTGAGCGGGGGGGACTGGGTGCTCCGCACGGTCCAGGTGGTGGAGAGTCGGTTGCTCTGCCCCGGCGCGAGCGTCAGCAGGCCGTGGGCGCCGGGGTCGGATTCGCCAATCGCATGGGTGTCGTGGCTGACCGGCTCGATCGCGATGCTGCGCGCGGGGTGGCGTCGATCTTCTGGCGCGACGAGAACCCACCCCGCTCGCACCCGAGATCTCTTCCGGTTGGCCCTTGGCCTCGCCGCGGAGATCCGTGGTGCTGCTGCTTGCCCGACAACGACACACCCATGGCTCGGGAATCCATGCGACCGGGTGCTGTCATGGGAAACCGTGGAGCGGGAGCACCCCGACTCGCGGGGCGCTGGGACCTGCTGCGCGTCGACCTGAAATCGCAGGTCGATCACGTTGGGCAAGGTGCCCAACCGTGTCTTCCGGGGTGCCGTAGGTGTTGCAGGCCGCCTGTTTCCGCCAGCTGACGTGGGCACCCAGACCTCGAAGTGGCCTTTGGAGTCCGGATCGCAATCGGAAAAAGTGGATTCGTTGTGAGTTCAGGCAGGCAGCCGAATTTCAGCCAGAGCACCGCCCCACCCGGTCAAACGGGAAGCAAGGCCAAGCCCGTGCAGGCAACTCAGCTGCTCACCCACCCAAAACCGCGATCGAAACCAATGAGGACAGAAGTCATGAACACCACGAAGCGTGTATTGGTCGGTTTCTTCAACATCGTCTCCAGCGCCATGACGAGGGTCGTGCCCGTCGGAATGTGGGGCTGCCTGCTGCTCCTCTTCACCAGTCCAGTGCTGGCGCAAGGTGCTTCCGGGAGCAACGACTCCTCTTTCAACACGCTGGATGTTGGCAATTTCGGGGAAGGCCCGGATTCTCGAGTCTACATGACCATCCTGCAGCCCAACGGGAAGGTGCTGATCGGCGGCGCGTTCCGAAGCTTCAACGGTGTGGGGCGCAACAACCTGGCTCGCCTGAACCCCAACGGTAGCCTCGATCAGAGCTTCCAGCCCGGTCTTGGCGTCGATGGCTACGTGAGTAATGCGGTGCTGCAGCCTGATGGGAAGCTCGTCATTACCGGAGAGTTCAGCACCTACGATGGGGTTCCCCGGAAAGGTATTGCGAGGATCCAGCCCGATGGAAGCCTGGACAACAGCTTCCATCCCGGAGAGGGCGTTTCTGGGTCCATCTATGACATTGCTTTGCAGCCCGACGGCAAGCTCATCATTGGAGGTAGCTTTCTACATTACGACGGAATGCGGCGCACGAATATCGCGCGCCTCCAGCCTGATGGCAGTCTCGACGCCAGCTTCGTTCCCCCGATCGCCATCGGCGGCCTGATCGTTGTCTACGCGATTGCGCTGCAAGCTGATGGCAAGGTGGTCGTCGCCGGAACTGCGGATGACTTTTCCAACTCGGGAAAGGGAATCGCACGCCTCGATTCGAATGGCAGCTTGGATCCGAGCTTTCAGACGGGGGTTGGCTTTTGCGCGTGGAGTTGCAACTCAGGCTATTACGCGGCGGCTGTGGAGCTCGCGATCCAGCCGGACGGGAAAATCCTCGCTGGTGGCCAGTTTGTCACCTACAACGGAACCGTGCGGCCAGGGTTGGTGCGCATCGCTGCCGATGGCAGTCTCGATCCAACCTTTCAGGCTTCTGGCTACGACAATTATGGAGCTAATGAGATCGTGCTACAATCCGACGGCAAGCTGCTGATCCTGAACGGGTCGAAGGGGGTGGTGCGTCTGAATCCCAGCGGCAGCAAGGACAGTTCATTCACTTATCCTGAATCCAGTCCGTCCGCAAAAAGAGTTCCGGGTGCGCTTGCCCTTGCTTCTGATGGCAGCGTGTTCGTAGCCGGTACGATCGAGAATAGCATTTCCAACTGGCCCGACCAAGGCTACGAGGTTGTGTATGGTGGTTACATACAGCGCTTGGCTCCGAATGGCAGTGCGGATCCCAACTTCGGCTATGGATCTTCGGGAATGGCGGGAATGGCCGGCGCAAACGGCCGTGTCGGGGACATCCTCCTTCAGCAAGACGGCAAAGCGATTGTCGCCGGTACTTTCAGCCTCTACAACGGGGTCTCGCAACACGGTCTCGCGCGGCTGAACGTGGACGGAAGCCTCGATGCCAACTTTTCGCAGGCCGGTGCCTGGTCGCTCATCACGCAAATGGCCCTGCAGCCCGATGGCAAAGTGCTCATGTGTGGCGGGATCAATAGCTACGGTGGAGTGCTGAGCAATGGCATCGTGCGCGTCCTTGCTGACGGTAGCTTGGACACCACTTTTGATCCTGGAGCAGGTCCCAATTTCCATCTACGTGCGATCGCTGTGCAACCAGACGGTCGGATCATCATTGCGGGAGCAATGACCTACTACAACTTCGTGAACCGTGAGCGAATCGCACGGATCCATCCGGACGGCAGCTTGGATCTGAGTTTCCATCCAGGTGACGGCCCCAATGGTGACATCACGGCTGTCGCCCTCCAGACGGATGGAAAAATCCTGATCGGCGGCCAGTTCAACTCCTACGGGGGCGTGCCCTGTGGGGGCATCGCGAGGCTGAACCAGGATGGAAGCCTTGATACTGCCTTCCACTCCACTAGGTGGGGTTGTGTTGTGAGAAAAATCACTCATCTGCAGGATGGCAAGCTGCTGGTCGCCGGTTGCCCGGACTTGGTGAGGCTCAACAACAATGGAAGCGACGACAACACTTTTTCTTTCGGAGCGGGAGCCACATTCACGGGCAATCCAAAAGTATGGGCCGTGGGCGTGCAGCCTGACGGCAAACTGCTGGTCGGTGGATCGTTCCACCTCACCCATGCCGGTGGATCGTGTGCTGGCCTGGCACGCCTGCATGCGGACGGAAGTATTGATTCCAGCTTCACCACGAACTCCGGTTTCAACAAGCGTGTGGTTGCTCTAGCCCTGCAGCCCGATGGCAAGGTACTTGCCGGTGGGGATTTCACGAGTTTCGACGGCATCCCACGGCATTGCCTTGCTCGGCTGTACGCGTACGAGCCGTACTCGAACTTCTGCGACGGTCCGCAACTTGCCTGCCCGTGTGCGAACACCGGTCTTGCGGGCTCCGGCTGTGCCAACTCGGTCACCCTGGGGGGAGCGCAGCTCGCAGCCTCCGGCGTGGCCTCGATTCTCAACGACAGCCTGGTGCTCACCGGCACTGGCATGCCCAATGGACTCACCATTTACCTACAGGGAACGAGTGACTCGGCGATCGCGTTCGGGGATGGTATCCGGTGCGTCGGCGGTGAAGTCCTGCGCGTGGGAGCCAAGTCCAACACGGGGGGTGCCTCAAGCTATCCGGCTGCCGGTGACTTGCCCGTTTCCGTGCGTGGCATGGTCCAGTTGAGCAGCGTTCGCCACTACCAGGCTTGGTACCGCGATTCGGCTGCCTACTGCACACCTGCAACATTCAACTCCACAAATGGCGTCCGTGTGCAGTGGGCGCCCTAGCCCATCGTCCGCTTCGGAGGCCTGTGCTCAGGCCGGTCATTCACGCTGCGCCCGCTCACTGCAAGGTGGGCGAGCGCAGCCTGCTGTTCGCGGGGCGGGATGGAGCTTGCCCCCGTTGCGGGTCCACGAGTTTCGTGAGTCTCCGCGTGGTGCAGTGTTACCGGATCGAGGCCGAGTTCTCGATCTGCAACTGAGCCAGGATTGGGTTGTCACCTGCTTGCAGAGCGCAGGTGCGGTCAGGGGCGGGACAGGAATGGTCGTGAGATTCTCCGCGCACCGTTCCTGTCCCGTCCGCCTTTCCACTGCGTGCGTGACCCCGGGGTTGCATTTGCTTAGAGTTCGCTATGTCGTTCCCTCAAGGAAGGCCGTCAAGGAAGGCGTGGCCCGAGGCGATGAATCTGTGGGCCGCCACTCCGTCCTCGCCCTGCCCGTACACCCTTCGATACTTCTACAGCTTCGTCACAAGGACGAGTGGACCGCCCTGGGAACGGAAAAGCCGCGTCCATGGCCGTGAGACGCGGCCTTGTGGGATAGCAGGACTTCCCCTAGACTCCGGACGGGGAGGGTGGCTCGTGGTGCCACTTTCCTTGCTCTGGCCCTTGCTCTTTTCGCTCCACATTCGAAAGCAAAGGTGTCTTTGTGGTTCCCACTTTCATTCACAGTGCTTCATTCCATGCTCCGCGCTGGCGTGGTGTTGTCTTGCTTCGTGTGCTGCTGACGACATGCATCTTGCTGTGGGCGAGTCGATGCCTCCCGGTTCACGGACAAGGGCTCCCTCAGGAAGCGGAGTACTTGCGGGGCATAAATTTCACCTGCGAGGGTGATTGGAGACTGGTTAGCGACTCGCAAGCTCCGATGCGCCTGTACAACAAGTCGCAGTGCATCCAGGGTCTCCTGGGTACTGGTTACGGGGATGTCCTCCTCGATTTGGCGCCCAATACCGGGAACGCGCAGACGCAGGCTGCTGATTCCAGCACCGGCTGCATGATCCATGCCAGTGCGGAAACCCAGGCGACAAGAATGCTTCAGTTCCAGTATTTGGGTACGGCGGAAGAGATACCGCTGACGAAGGTCAAGGCTCAAACCAACCTTGGAGCCACCATCCACGCGAACTTTTCATCCACGGAAACTGCGTGGGCCATGGGTTGGGGCCTGCAAGTCGAGATTCCGGAACTAGAAATCGATCATGTGCACACAGCAGTCGGCGCCTGGTCGATCGCTCCCTCGACGCAGTCTCCGACACTGGGCGCTTCGTACCGATCGCCGCTGGGGCAATTTGGGTTGAGCCTGTCGGGAGCACTGCCAGTGGCCGTCGGATCGACTCCAGCAATCGTGCTGCTGAACGATCAAGACGAGAAGAACAAGGATGGCCTGAATTGGTGCACGATCAAGGTCAAGATGGTGTGCGCCTCGCATGCCACCGCTGATGGGAGCGCCTTTTTCGGCGCCGCATCGGTTGTTGGCTAAGGTAGTGCAACGATCGAGATCAAGGGAACATTCCGGGGGCCCTGAACGCATGTGGAAGTCCATTCTCGGTCTTGTTCTGGCCCTCGGGTTGGTTTGGCTGCTGCTCGCGAGGGATGTTCCATCACGCGCCGGTTCCGCTGTCGAACAAGCCGTTGCCTCTCCAGTCGACCCATCGCAACCAGGAACCTCGGTGGCGCCGGGTGCAGACGGTTCACGCCATCCCGCGGCCACCGGGCCGGTGCCGACTCGATCCCCGGCCATCCCCGCCAAGCGGGCCAAGGTGCTCGATGCGCTCACGGGGCAGCCGATCCCGAATCCTTCATGGGATCTGCAGGAAACGCCCGAAGGCCCGGCATGGAGGGTTTCGGCGCTTCACTATGAATCCGCAACCGTCCTGAGTGCCGCAGTCCAGGGACTGAAGCCGCAGTCTGTACTGCTTCATCCGACGGGCAGTGTGTCGCTCCGCATCCAAGCTCATGAGTCCCTGCGCAATCAAGCCGTTCGGATCCAACTGAGATCTGTCGCGCTGGCCAGAGGCAATCAGATTGTGCACGGAATTCCGACAAGCCCACTCCGCGAGCATCTGGTGGTCTTGGACAAGCAGGGAATGGGCCACCTGGAGACGGTGGCTGTTGGCGAGTGGGTGGCCCGCGCGCCGGGTCTAACCCTGCTGGGGTCGAGTCATGCCGCGGATCCAGGCTACCAGCAGGTGGGCGAGAGCGCTGTCCGCATCACCGGTCTACCCGTCGACGGCGACACGGGTGCCTTTTCCGTGGAGCACGGCAAGGACGTGCTCGTCGAATTGAGCTTATGCGCCGGTTCGCATGTCATGGGCGAATTGGCCCTTCGATCATCCAGCAGTATTCAAGATTGCGCCATCGAGCTCTTCAGCCATCGGGCGCTCATGAGCGATGGTTTTCCGAAAATCAGCAACATTGTCGGTCGCATGCGCGGAAAAAACCTCAAGTTTGAGTTTCCCGGGCTACAGCCCGGCCGATATCAAATCAATGCGGTTGTGGCCACTTACGGTGACGAGATTCACCTCTTCACTCAGCGCTTCGAGTTGCATGAGGCTGAGCGCAAGGACCTCGGCATACTCTACACGGCACGCCATGAGCATCAAGTGATCGTGGAAACCGTCGATGGCGTAACAAGGCAGGCCAACGATCTGCTGCAGGCGTGGATCGGGAGCCGTCAGCGCGTCATGGCTAGCGTCCATGGCTTTCGACCTGACGTGTGGTCTTGGAATTTCACGGTATCACCTCGGGGTACGACTCGGGTGATCGGAATTCCGGACATGTCGCGCTTCAGGCTGGGCATCGACTCGCTGGTGATTTGTCCCGAGGGTGAGAGCCCTGTCTTGGAATTCCTCGATGGCGCACGTTCGATGGACGATGAGATAGTCGCCGAGGCACGCCGAACGCTTGGGCTTCCGGAGAACCTGAAGATCAGTCGAGATTACATCGCCGATGTCAAAGAGGGCTCGCAGGTACGCGCCTTCATTCCCTGTCTTTGGAAGCGCGAGCTGCGCGTTCGTGTGCTTCATCCGGGGGTCAGCACCGGTGGAAAGCTGAAGTACCTCCTGCATTCCGATGGAAGTACGGGGACCCACTCCGCAAAACTGACGGCCGGCTCCACGGAAACCGAGTTGCTGATCGAGATTACCCACGAAAAAGCCCTAAAACAATTTGCGGCATGGATCCCAACGGAAGCCGGACTTCAGACGCACGCAGCTTGGGAACCCAAAGAAGGCTTGCTGATCTGGTCGTTGACTCCGGGTCTGGAGATTCCGGTTCGGAGCAAGCGTGGTCGCGCGAGCGAGGAACTGACTGCTTACGAACAGCCGCTCCGTGTGAGAATCCCTGGTGTCGAGAGGCCGTACCACGTTCGATGCATCATCAAATCCAGCGGCAGTGTCGCGTTCGTGGGTATTCCGCCCGGCTGTCAGGTTGCCTACGGTTCCGACGACGCGCCGTTTCAACCGGTCGAGCAACTGCTGGGCGGGATCGAGGTCGAGTAGCCGTCGCGGTCCGCCACCATCGCGCGCTCGAATAACGGGCGCGGGTCGGCGCTGCACCAGTTGCCAATGGCAATCTGCAGGTTCCGTGCTGGGCTTGCGGTGGCCACTCTGCAAACTCTGCGAGCCCCGAAAGGACGCGCTGGTCTTGTGGGGGACCGGAAGTCAGGACAAGGCCCAATGCACAAGCCATGGGAGGGGGGGGCCAACTCCCGGTGGGGGAGGCGGGGCGATGTGAGGTCGGTGGGCAGGGCCTTCCCTGGAGTGGGAAGGATCCCCCGAGAGGCCTTCCATGGCCGCAGAATTTTCAGCAATCACGGAGAGGTTGCTCCCGCCGAGGCCTTTACGTTCCTGTCCGCCGCGCCTGAATACGGGCCACGGCGCCCGAAATGCTAACTCCCGGTCCCTTTGGTTCATAAATCCCAACATGCCCATGAAGCCCCTCCTCCAAGCGACTGTCCTGTCTGCCCTGTTCTGTTCGCCCTTGATGGCGCAGAACGCCAACCACTTCTACTTCCTCAGCGAGGAGAACGCACAGCCTCCCGTCCTTCGCAAGGTCGATATCAGCACAGGTGTCATGTTGTCGGAACTGGTCTTGACTGCACCTCCTTCAGCAACGGACACCAACAAGTTTGCATCCCTGCGTGACATCTTGGTCACTCCCGGTGGCAAAATCGTGGTAGTCGGAAACACTCTGTCCTCATCGTCTGTGGACACTCTGTTTTCTGTAGATGCAGCCACTGGCATCGTGACTCGATTTGTAAACTCCTCTGGCAACAGCACGGCGTTTAGTCAAAGTGGTGATATGGTCGGAATCGGCGTCCAGTGCTCGGGCACCGGAGTGGCGTGCTCCAGCGCCGGAAACGTGTTTACATTCACACCCGCGAATGGCCTGAGCTCCAATAACTATAATGTGGATCCGGTCGCTGTGGATTCGAGCTGGGATTACATCGGCGACATTGCCACGTATGATCAGTTGAAGCACTACGCTACCTTCACCATCAATGGCAGTGGGGCGACACGACTGGCATTGGTGGATCGTGGCAACCCAACACCGGGCGGCAATTGGACAACCACCGATCTCGGGGTGCTGCACGCCACCAAGCGCTTCCATGGGCTTGATTTCGATGCCCAAGGACGCCTGATCGCCACGGATGACGCCACTCCTTGCAACTACTACCAGGTGATCATTCCAAGCTCGGGTGCTCTGCAACTGGTCCAGCTGGGCCAACTGAGCCCGTTGCCCGGAAATCAGAAGGTGATCGGCCTCGCCCACGTCGGAGAGATTGCCAACAGCATCTACTGCTCGGCTTCGCTCAACTCGGCAGGGACCACGCCGACCATCATTGCCAACGGTGCTGCCAGTGCAACCGCCAACAACGGCTTCACGCTGGTCGCCGGCAACCTCGCCGGCCAGCGTCCGGTCGCCCTGATGCTCAGCAACTCGGGTCCGACATCCCCGACGCTGGGTGGACTGGGCCTGTGCGTGAGCCAACCGCTGCGCGCGGTGGTGATGATCGCAGATGGCACGCCGGGGCAGTGCAATGGCTCGGTGAGCATCGACCTCAACCGCTATGCACGCGGGCTGCTTCCCGGCTTCCCGAACCCGCCTGGATACCTGTCGCAGGCGGGAACCATGGTCCACTGCCAGTTCATCGGACGCGATATCGGTCAGCCGATGGTCACCCAGGCACTGGAGTTCACGGTCTGCGAGTGACCGGGGGGCCACTCGCGAGGAAAGCGCGCTCTCGAGCGGTCAACCCGCTCGGGGGCGCGCGCCTTCATGGGAGATTGCTGGTAGGAGCCAGCGGAGTGGCAGGCCTGCATGAGCGGCAGCTGCACCGAGGGGCCATTGCCCGATGCCCGCCGGGCTGTAGGTCGGAACCGGCCACCCAGCTGGCCGGCCCGGCTGGCTGGCCCGGCTGGCCGGCCCAGCTGCCGGACCGGGGCAATGGCCGGCCGCAGCCGGGGCTTTTTCTGGGGCGTCACCGGCCAACGCCAGGGAACCCGCCTGCGTCCAATTCAGGTTACTTTGTCCGGAACCTGATTCCTTCCATGCAGCGCCCCATCCAAGCCCTGACCACCCTGATCTCCGTCGTCTTCCCGCTCTGCGCCGCGCAACCGCTGCGCGCCCAGGGCACGCCGGCAGCCGGTTCCGCCGCTCCTGCGCTTTTTGCCGAGATCCCCGGAGTGCAGGAGTTCCGCGGCGTGCTCTGCGCCCGGCCGCTGCAGGCCGAGGATGCGGCGGCGCGTGGGCTCAACGAAGCGGCTCGCGAGCAGCTGGTCCGCGGCGCCCGCGCGCTGCTCTCGAGCTACCGGATCCCGCGCTACTCGCCCGAGGTCGATGAGTACCTCGTCGAGGTGCCCGCCGGCGAGACGGAGGAGAGTGTCGCACGCCGGCTGCTCGCCACCGGAGGTTTCGCCTATGTCGAGCCTGACTGGGTCGTCTTCCCGGTCGAGTGCCCCAACGATGCGCGCTTCATCACGCAGTGGCACCACGAGGCCAACCGGCTGCGCTCCTGCGACGCCTGGGGAATCGAGAAGGGCAAGCCCTCGGTCGTGATCGCGATCTGCGACACCGGCGTGCGCAAGACGCACGTCGACCTCGCGGTCAACCGTCGTGAAGGCTTCCACGTGCCCTCCCAGACCTGGGAAAGCGCCGGCGGGCCGATCGATGACATCAACGGCCACGGCACGCTGTGCACGGGCGCGGCAGCGGGCTATGGCAACAATTCCTTCGGCATCGTCGGCATGGGCTGGAACCTGAGCCATCGCATGATGCGCGTCACGGACTCGCCCAACGGCAACGCCAACCTCTCCGACCTGACGCTCGCCGCGCGCACCGCGGCCGATGTCGGAGATCGCGTCGCGAGCGTCAGCTACAGCGGGGTCAACAGCTCGACCGTGTTCACGGCGGGCACCTACGTGCGCGGGAAGAACGCGATGCTGGTCTGGGCCGCGGGCAACGACAACACGAGCCTGAGCGGCAACCGCAACGACAGCGTGATCATCGTCGGTGCGACCAACAACAGCGACGGCCGCGCGGGCTTCTCCAACTACGGGTCGCTGGTCGATTTCATGGCGCCGGGCACGAACATCAGCACCAGCTCGATGGCGGGTGATGACAGCTACGCCGCGGTCGACGGCACGAGCTTCGCCTGCCCGATCACCGCGGGGCTCGTCGGCCTGATCTGGTCCCGCAATCCCACGCTGACGCCCACGCAGGTCGAGAACATCATCCGCAACTCGTGTCTCGATCTGGGCAGCAACGGCGTCGACAACACCTTCGGTCACGGCCGCATTCGCTCCTACGAAGCGCTGCTGGCGACCAGCGCCGGTCCGACGGGCATCACGAGCTTCTGCGCGGGCGACGGCCTGACGCTGGCCTGCCCCTGCGGCAACGATGGAGCGTTCGGACGCGGCTGCGCCAACAGCAGCAACGGCTTCGGCGCGCTGCTGTACGGCACGGGCAACCTGAACCCGGACCAGCTCGTGCTACAGGCGCACAATGTCACTGCGACGGCCTCCTGCGTCTTCCTGCAGGGCACGACCAGCGTGGCCCACACAACCTTCGGCGACGGACTGCGCTGCGTGGGCGGCACGCTCAAGCGCCTGGCGGTCAAGAACGCGGCCAACGGCATCGTCACCTATCCGGTCACGGGGGAGACGGCGATCCGCGCCCGCTCGCAGGCGCTGGGCGACACGATCCCGGCGGGCGGAATCCGCCGCTACCAGGTGTATTACCGCGATCCCAACGGCACGTACTGCCCGGGCCCAGTGGGGAACACCTACAACATCACCAACGGCGTGCAGGTGAGCTGGCCGTAGCGTGAGCCACGACTGCCCCTGTGGACAGGGGCAGCATTGCAGAGGCTCGGCCCGTACACTCCGCGTGCCATGACCGCGCAACCGACCCTGCAGGCCTGTTCCCTCGCCCTTGTCGCGCTGGCGCCCGCCTGCGCCACCGTCGATCCGACGGCGCCCGAAACCTCGCTGTTCGCCGAGCGCTGGCCCGCGAAAGGCGGACCCAAGGAAGACCGCTTCGTGCCCAAGGCGCACAAGCCCAACTACGCGATCGTGCGCCTGTCCTCGAATCCCAACCAGAAGCTGTTCGATGAGGAGGCCGCGCTGACTGGGCTGGAGGCTCCGGATCTGCAGGCGACCGAGGTCAAGTTCCAGCTGAGCCTCAAGACCAAGATCATGGACGATGTCGGCGAGGGTGGCTCGCTGTGGGTGGCCTACACGCAGCAATCCAACTGGCAGGCCTTCAACTTCGACGAGTCGGCGCCGTTTCGCGACACCAATTATGAGCCGGAGCTGATCTGGAATGTGCCGCTGGAGGGCGAGGTGCTCGACTGGAAGCTGCGCTTCGTGAACCTGGCCTTCGTGCACCAGAGCAACGGCCGCTCGGAACCGCTCTCGCGCAGCTGGAACCGCTTTTATGCCCAGTTCGGAGCCGAAAATGGCCCGTTTGCGCTGCTCCTGCGGCCGTGGTGGCGCGTGCCGGAGGGCAACGACAACAACCCGGACATCGAGAAGTTCTACGGCTACGGCGATCTGGTCGCCTTGTGGAAGCAGGAAAAGCAGCAGTGGGCGCTGACCTTGCGCAACAACCTCAAGCAGCAGGGCAACAAGGGCTCGGCCCAGCTCGACTACATCTACCCGCTTTCGAATGGGGCTCGCGTGTACGTGCAGGTGTTCACGGGCTACGGCGAATCGCTGATGGACTACGACCGCGCGACGACGACCTTCGGCATCGGATTCCAGCTGACCGACTGGTTGTGAGCGGTCCGTGAGCGCCGCGCAGGGTCTGGTCCCGTTTCGCTTCGCATGCACGCGCTGCGGCCACTGCTGCAGCGGCGGCTCGGGGCACGTGTGGCTGGAGGAGGGCGAGAGCGAGCGCATGGCGCAGCGCCTCGAGATGAGCGCGAGTGCTTTCCAGGCCCGCTATGTGCGCGTCGTCCTCGATCCGCACAGCGGCGAACAACGGCGCTCGCTGGTCGAAGAGCCTGGCGCCGGTGGACGCTGCGCGCTGCTGATCGGCAGCAATACCTGCGCGGTCTACGAAGCGCGGCCCGAGCATTGCCGCCGTTTTCCGTTCTGGGACAGCGTGCTCCACACGCGCGAGGGCTTCGAGGCGGCGCGCTCCACCTGCCCCGGCATCGCGGTGATCGTCGACGAGGCGCTGCGCGCGCGCGCGGAACGGCGACTGTCGGAGCTGTACGCCCGGCTGGAAGCGCAGCATCCCTCGCAGGGGCTGGAGTGCTGCCTCCGCTGCCTGCCCGAGGAGTTGTGGGCCACGGGAATGGAAGCTGACGCGGCCGCCGGCCGCCAGGCGACGGCGGATTGCCTGCTGGGTGCCGGCCGTCCGCTCGCCTGCCGACTGCGCCAGGGCTCGGTCCCCGAGGAGGAGGCGCAGTCCTGGCAACAGGAGTTGCGCGCGCTCGAGCGCGAACTTGGCTATCCTGCCAGCTACGCGCGGCTCGTGGACCTGCTGCGAGCGCGCCAACCGGAATCAAGCGCCTCATGAGCATCCAACGTCTCGGCCTGTACCTCCTGATGATGGTACTCGGCGTGTTCGGGGCCATTGGGCTGTGGCACTGGTACGCCGAAAGGCAGGCGCCGCACGAGCAACCTGCCAGCCCGCGCGTCGAAGAGCCCGCGGCACAGTCCGATGAGCTGCGTCCGCGTCACCGCGAGGTGGTGTTTCGCATCGGGGAGCGCGAGCCGGAAAGTGCAGTGGCGCAGCCGGGTATCGATGCGCGCTGGGTCGAGAAGAACCGTGAGGGCATCGGACGGCTCAAGGCGCGCAAGTTCGCCGAGGCCGCACAACTGTTCGAGGCGTGCGTGGCGGCGGTGCCCGAGGAGCGCGTGTTCCGCGCCAACGCAGCGGAGGCGCTCGCGCGGCTGGGCAACGAACAGTGGGAGCAGGGGAAGCTCGAGCAACGCCAGGCCGGACTGGCGAGCATGCGGCGCGCCGCCGAGCTCGCGCCTGACCGCGCGGACATCCGCCAGCGACTGGATCAGATGCAGCGCCTGCTGGCCTCTGAGGAAGGCAACTGGACCGAGATCCTCGAGCACTACGAGCTTTCCTTCGACGGCGAGCGCACGGATCTGGTCTGGGACTCGCTGACGCTTTCCCCGCTGCTGGAGTCGATCTACGGCGAGTACGGCGAGCACTTCGATTGCTGGCCGGTCGAGCGCGGACGCGAGAAGATCCGCGTCGTGCTCTACAACCGCGAGGAGTTCCACCAGGCCACGGGCATCGGTCACTGGGCCGGCGGCGTGTTCGACGGGGCCGTGCGCATTCCGGTTTCCGATCTCAAGCGCGACAAGCGCGAGGTGGAGCGCGTGCTGCGCCACGAGATCGCGCACGCCTTCGTGGCCTTCTCCGGCGGCCGCGCAGTGCCCGGCTGGCTCAACGAGGGGGTCGCGCAGTGGCTGGAGAGCTCCGATTTCGTCCAGCGCTCGCAACACGTGGCGGCGGTGCGCAAGCTCTTCGGCAGCGGACCGAAGATCCCGCTCCAGGAGCTCGGCGGCAGCCTTGCCGAGCTCAAGGAGGAGGCGCGCATCCAGCGGGCCTACCAGCAGTCGCTGCTGCTGATCGACAAGATCGAGCGCGACTACGGCGAGCGGGTCGTGTTCCAGATGGTCCAAGGGTGCATGCGCAAGCAGAGTCCCGAGCAGACTTTCCGCGAGCGGACGAGTCTGGAGCTGCAGTCGGTGCTCGACGATCTGTGAGCGCAGCGGCTATGCTGCGGGCATGAAGATCGCCGCATGCATGACACCCGCCGTTCATTCGATCCGTCCCGAAGCCAGCCTGAGCGAAGCCGCGAGCCTGCTGTGGACGCGCGATCTGGGCGTGCTGCCGGTGGTCGATGAGCAGGGACTGCTGCGCGGGATGCTGACCGATCGCGACATCTGCATGGCGGCCTTCACTTCGGGCCGCGCGCTGCACCAGCTGGTCGTCGCCAACCACATGGCGAGCAAGGTCTTCGCGCTGATGCCCAAGGACTCGCTCGCCACCGCCGAAAAGCGCATGGCCATGCACCAGCTGCGCCGCCTGCCGGTGGTGGACGAGGAGGGCAAGCTGGTCGGCCTGCTCTCGCTGGCGGACCTCTCGCGCTCCCGCCTCAATGGCGCGCGCATCAAGGCCCTGTTGGCGAAGATCTCCGCGCCGCGCGCGGCGGCCGAGAGCGAGCCGGTCAAGGAAGTCATTCCCGCCCCGCCTGTGGCCACGCGTGGCGGCAAGCCCAAGCCGACGCTCAAGCCGACGCCCAAAGCAGGCTCCAAGCGCAAGAAGAGCGTGGCCAAGCAGGGATGAGCGGCTCGGTTGCGCTGCCGCGCACGGAACTGTCCGCGCTCGACGCCACGCTGGCGCGGGAGGGCTGGGCCGTGCTCGATGCGCACGCGCTGCACCGGGCCCTCGCGCTGCCGCCAGGCGCCTTGATGGCTTGGCAGAGCTATTGGGAGCGGCTGGAACCGGATCATTACCTGCGGGATGGCGGCCGCTACCGCCGCCGTCGCCACGGCAGCTTCACGGTGGTCGAAGGAGCGGTGCAGGCGGTCGCCCACCGGGCGCACTGGCAGTCGCTGGACTACAACGCGCTGCACGGCGGACTCGAACGCTGGTTTGAGCCGCTCGAGCCGAGTCTCGTCGCGGATCCGCTGCTGCTACGCCTGATCGGCTGGCTGGCGGGGCGGGCGCAGCAACTGCGCGGTGCGCGCAGCTGGTTCGTGGAAGTGCACCCTTTTCGCATCGATACGGCCGAGGGCATCGGACGTCCCACGCCCGAGGGGGCGCACCGCGACGGAGTCGATCTGGTGGCCGTGATTCTCGTCGATCGGGTCGGGATCAAGGGTGGCGAAACGCGGGTGTTCGACGCCGCCGGGCCGGCAGGTCGGCGCTTCACGCTGGAGGAGCCTTGGACGGCGCTGCTGCTCGACGATGAACGGGTGATCCACGAGACGACGCCGATTCAGCCCGCGGGTGCGGGGCCGGTGGGGCACCGTGACACGCTGGTGATCACGCTGCGGCAGGGGAGCTTCCAGCAACCCTAAGGGATACTGAGCCCCTTCCGGGGACATCGGCTCGCCATTGCAAGGTCCTATCACTTCAGCGAAAAACGTCCCTTCCAGGCGATCGCTTCCGCCATGCTGAGGCGTCTTTGCACAAGCCCCAGCTTGCTGGCGGCGCTGGGGCGGTGGTCGCGGTTGGTGCGCGGCCGGATGTAGTTCTTGTAGCCAGCGTAGATCCAGAAGTGATCCTGCTTGCGGTCGATGCGCTTGCTGTAACCCCAGTTGCGCCGCACCAGACGCGAGATGTTGTCGCGCAACATCGCGAACTGGTGGTTGATCGGGAACAAGGGGTTTCTTGTGTTGCGGGGGAGCTTGCTGGAGACCTGGACGTGGACGACGTTGTCGCGGAGCGCCTTGTGCACGATCGAGGGGTAGGTGGTCTTGAGGTCGCTGACCACCACCACGAGTGACTTGGGATCGCGGTGCTGCGCGAGCACTTCCATGCAACGCGTCACGACCTCGCGCGACTGGCTGACCCGCGTGGGATCGCCGCGCTTTTTGTCGCGTGAGGGCAGCGTGCCGGCTTCGCCATGCACGATGAAGCCCGTGCGCGCCTCGACCAGGACCGCCATGGTGACCGGCTTTTCGATGCGGTTCTGCTCGAAGGTCTCGAGCTCGTCAAAGACCAAGTGCCCGTTGCTGCCGAGGAGCTTCTCACTCTTCGCGAGCACGCGCTCGTGGGCTTTCTGAAAGTGCTGACCGAAGAGCGGGATTCGGCGAGCGACGGTCTTGGGGTTGCAGCCGAGATTCCGGGCGATCTGGCGCTGCGAAACCTTCGAGATCAGCTGATCGACGATTCCGAGGTTGAGGTCGGGCTTGTGGTGGCGGTAGTCGTTGCGGAAGGTCTGCGAGGAAAAGCGCCTTCCGCAGGTGAGGCACTGAAAGCGCGGGATGCGCTCAGCCCCGCACAGGCGCTTGTAATAGCCGCGGCGTCGGTACAGAAACGGGCTTTGGGGACAGGCGGGATAGGGGCAATGCGGCGGGATGAACTTCTGCATCGGTGTCTCCAGTGTCGCGGAGAAAATGCCCCCCGGCACTGATGAGGACGGGACCGCCGTCCCACGCTCGCGCGAAAAATCCCATTCCCAATATCGATTCTGTCCCCGCTCGGGGAGCAGTATGGACCAGTACTCAGGCCAGACGCGGCTCGCTGGCCGGGGCCACGGTCTCGACGCGCAGCCCTGGACCGGAACTGCGCCTCAGATGGCCCAGCGCTCCCTCCGTGAGGCGCACGCGCAGGCGCCGCAGCGAGCGCTCCGCGTCCCAGTCCTCCTCCAGCGGCGAACACAGCCTGCGTACGGCGGCCTCGATGCGGCCTTCCTGAATCGGAAAATACAGATCGACGAGCGCGCTGCGCCGATCGAGGCGCCGACGCACGGCAGCGTCCAGTTCCGCAAGCCCCGCGCCCGTGTGCGCCGAGATGTGGACGGCCTCCTGCGTGCGGCCCTGGCGCAGATACTGCAGCGTCAGCGGGTCCTGAACGGCATCGCTCTTGTTGAAGACCAGAATCGCGTCGGAGAGATCCTTTCCGAGGCTCCCGAGGACCTCCTCCACCGCGAGCATCTGCAGGCTCGCGCTTGGGTGCGAGCCATCGACCACGTGCAGCAAGAGATCGGCGTGCAAGGCCTCCTCCAGCGTGGCGTGAAAGCTCGCGACCAGATGGTGAGGCAGCCGCTCCAGGAAACCAACCGTGTCGGAGAGCAGCACCGTCCGGCCATCCGAAAGCCGCCACTGGCGCGTGCGGGTGTCCAGCGTCGCGAACAGCATGTCGGCGACGAATTCGTGGCTGTGGGTCAGCTTGTTGAGCAGCGTCGACTTGCCCGCGTTGGTGTAGCCGACGAGTCCGATGGTGAACAGATCCCCGCGCGTGCGGACCTCGCGCTGCTTGCGGGCCTCGATCGCGTCGAGTTCGAGCTTGAGGTCCTGGATGCGGCGCTTGATCAGACGCTTGTCGGTCTCCAGCTGCGTCTCACCCGGACCGCGCGTGCCGATGGCGCCCTCCATGCGCTCCAGATGCGTCCACATGCGTCGCAAGCGCGGAGCCAGGTATTCGTTCTGCGCCAGCTCGACCTGCAGGCGCGCCTGCTGGGTCTTGGCGCGCCGCGCGAAGATGTCGAGGATCAGCTCCGAACGGTCGACGATGCGCCTCGACCAGGCCTGCTCCAGATTGCGCGCCTGCGCCGGAGTCAGATCGTTGTCGACCACCACCAGATCGGGTTGCAGGCGCTCGATCTCCAGCCGGATCTCCTCGACCTTGCCCTTGCCGAACAGCGTGGCGGGACTGGGCGTCTCGCGCCACTGCAGGAGGCCCTCGCCGATCACCTCGGCATCGGCGGCCTCGACCAGACCGCAGGCTTCCGACAGATCGTGCAGCTCGGCCTCCTGACGATCCTTGCGATGGCCGACGACCAGCGCGCGTTCGCGCGGCGCACGCGTCGGCTGGGCCCCTTTTTTCATGTCAGCGCGACCTCTGCAGGCTTCACGGCGGCGTGCTCGAGCGCGCAGACTTCCAATCGTTCAACATCACCCCGCGCGCCCATGCGCGTGTGGACGCGCCAGAGCTCGCGCGTCTCGCGGAAATCCGTGCGGTAGTGACAGCCGCGCGATTCCTCGCGGGCCAGCGCGCCGAGCGTTGCCAGCCGCGCCACGGTCAGCATGTTGACGAGTTCCAGCGCGCGCGGCTCACTGGCACCGAGATCCTGCACCGCGCGCGACCAGAATTCGATCTTGGACAGCGCATCGGCGAGGCCGTCGCGCTGCCGTTCGATGCCCATCTGACGCCACATCAGGGACTTCAGCGAGTAGGTCAGGTCCTCGAGGTTGACGCGCACGCTGCGCGGGGGACGCGGCAGCGCGTGCGTGCGGCACACGGCCGAGAGCGGGCGTCCGCGCGGCTCGATCGCACCCGCCACGGCTGCGCCCGCGCGGGCACCTAGCACCAACCCCTCGAGCAGCGAGTTGGAACCCATGCGGTTGGCGCCGTGGAGTCCGCTGGAGGCGCACTCCCCCACGGCGAACAACCCCGGCACGCTGGTGCGGCCGTCGAGATCGGTCTCGAGCCCACCCACCATGTAGTGCGCGCCCGGCCGCACCGGAACCGGATCCCGGGCGATGTCGATCCCGAAGAAGCGACAGATGCTGCTGATGCTTGGGAAGAGCGTGTGCGGATCGGCGTCGAGCTCGGAGAGATCGAGGTACACGCTGGTGTCATTGGTGCGCACCATCTGCGTGAAGATCGCGCGGCTGACCACATCGCGCGGCGCCAGTTCCGCATCGGGATGGTACTCGGGCATGAAGCGCAGGCCGTGGCGGTCGCGCAGGATGCCACCTGCGCCGCGCACGATCTCGCTGATCAGCTGGCGCGCCGCACCGGCGATGTAGAGGCAGGTCGGGTGGAACTGCACGAATTCCGTGTCACGGGCGATCGCCCCCGCGCGGAATCCGGCGGCGAGGCCGTCGCCGGTGGCGATCACGGGGTTGGTGGTCTCGCGGTAAACCTGTCCGGCGCCACCCGTAGCGAGGATCACGTGCGGCGCGAAAAAGGCCGCCAATTCGCCGCGCTGCGAACGCGAGAGCACGCCGACTGCCCGGCCGTCGGCGTCGGTGAGCACGTCGACGACGAAGCGCTGCGCGAAGCAGGTGATGTCCGGATGGCGCTGCAGGCCCAGATTGAGCGCGCGCTGGATCTCCTCGCCGGTCGCATCGCCCTGGGCGTGCAGAATGCGGGCGTGGCTGTGGCCGCCTTCGCGCGAAAGTTCGATCTCCCCGCCGGGCGTGCGATCGAACTGAGCGCCCAGTTCCAGCAGGCGATCGATCGCCGCCGGCCCGCCGCGTACGATCGCCTCGACGGCCTCGGGCTCCGACAGTCCGCAGCCCACCTTGAGCGTGTCGGTGATGTGCGCCGCGAAGCTGTCGGCCCGGCTCAGCACCGCCGCGACGCCGCCTTGGGCATACCAGGTGTTGGTCTCGCTCAGTTCGTCCTTGGCGATCAGAGCCACATTGGCCCCGCGCGTGGCGGCCGCGAGCGCCGCGCAAGCGCCCGCCACGCCGCTGCCCACCACGACGAGATCAAAGCGATAGCTCGGGACCTCACGGAAGGAGATCGGGAGCAGGTAGCGTTCCAGTCCTAGGGGATGGAGTTGGGTCAAATGTCTCGCGAATGGGACGGCCGGAGGTTCCTATTTTGTCAGGACTTAGGGCCTGAGACCAGCTTTCGAAAGGGGGCGGCTGAGGGATGCGGACAAAAACGGGGTTCGGGTCTTGTTCGGGTCTGCAGCGACCGATAGATTCGGGTTCCGTTCGGGAAGGGTGGTTCCCGAACAACCACCACCAGCGAAGCCCACACCACCAGCGAAGCCCACACC